>CACHBB010000007.1 GCA_902577945.1 uncultured Alphaproteobacteria bacterium | reverse complement strand
GATGATGAAAGAAATATGTTTCTTACCAAGATCTGCAATAATGATTGGAACATAAAACAAGATAAGGGAAGACTAATAAAAGATGCAGAAAACGAATTAGTATCTAAATTCCCAAAATTTTCTTATGAAATAAAATTATATTATAAAAATCATAGAAAAATGTTTAAAAAAATATTTGCTCAATCAGTAAAAGTACTAGAGTTTTTAAAATCTAAAAATATTGAATGCTATGTTCTTTCTAATTGGTCTTGGGAGACATTTCAAAATATGGAAAAAGAATATCCATTTTTAAACTTATTTGATGGTCTTATTATTTCAGGTAAAGAACAAATGATTAAACCAGATAAAGAAATTTACTTGCTAGCAATTAATAGATTTAATCTTGATCCTGAACAAACAGTCTTTATTGATGATAAAATAGAAAATATAGAAGCTGCAAAAAAACTTAATTTTAAAACTATACATTTAGATAAGCCTGAATTAATAAGAGACAAAATTAAATTTTATATTTAACATTAATTTTTTTTATGAGTGACCTTTATGATATCTTAATTATTGGCGCTGGCATTAATGGTGCAGGTATAGCAAGAGACGCTTCTGGAAGGAATTTAAAAGTTTGTGTTGTTGAGCAAAATGATATTGGCTCAGCTACATCTTCATGGTCAACTAAATTAATTCATGGTGGTCTAAGATATCTAGAGAATTATGAATTCAGACTAGTAAGAGAATCTTTAAAAGAACGTGAAATCATAAAAAAAATAGCAAAAGATATTGTAAAGCCTATTCCTTTTATAATACCGCATACACCTTCTCAAAGATCAATATGGATTATAAAATTTGGTTTATTTCTATATGATTTGCTTGGAGGTAAGTCTTCCATACCCAAGTCTAAAAAAATAAGTATTAGTTCTGAAATACCAAATATTTTGAAAGATAATTTTAAAATTGGTTTTAAATATTATGACCTTCAAGTGGATGATAAAAAATTAGTTGAATTAAATATAAATGATGCCAAAAAAAGAGGCGCAACAATTATAGAGAATAAAAAAGTAAAAGAAGTATTTAGGCAATCAGAAACTTGGTCAATAAAACTTGAAAATAATACTATTTTAAATTCAAAAATTTTAATTAATGCAACAGGTCCATGGATAAATGATGTCCTTAAAAATATTATTAAATTAAAGAATAAAAAATCTATTAGATTAGTTAAAGGAAGCCACATTATTACTAATAAATTATATAAAGAAGACTACGCTCTTACTCTCCAAAATAATGATAACAGAATTGTATTTGTGATACCTTACAAAAAAAAATATACATTAATAGGCACTACTGAAAAAGAAGTATTTTCTCCAGATAATCCAAAAATTGATAAAGATGAAATTGATTATTTAATAAAAACAGTTAATCATTTTTTAAAAAAACAAGTGAATAAAAAAGATATAATTGATACTTATTCTGGAATCAGACCGTTAATTGAGGATTTTAAAGAAGCATCTAAAGTAACAAGAGATTATGCTTTTGACTTAAATACAAAAAATAAAAATACGCCTTTATTAAGTATTTATGGTGGTAAGTTAACAACTTATAGAAAGTTGTCAGAAAAAGTAATGAGTTCGTTGAAACCATTTCTTCCAATAAAAAATTCTAAGAATTGGACTGATACAAAAGTACTTTAAAAACTTATTTGCAAATCTAATTGGTAAATTATTTAGGTTCTATTTAAACCAAAACGTTTTGGTAAAAGGGCAGATAGTTTATAAGAGGAATACTTCTTATCGGAGGAAATAATATGCTAACTCTCTGCCCAATATAATTTTAGTTAAATATTCAGATAAGTACTAATATTTCTTAAAAAAATCATATATTGCCCCTTAAATAAGGGGCAAAAAAATAAACGATTCTTTTATTTGAATGCTTGATTTGAGCTGTCAAATAAATGACACCTATTAGATGGAAATCCGACTTTCACGGTATCACCAACTTTAATATTAGAATGACCTTCTGTTTCAGCAACTAAGGGCTCACCATCTTTTTCTAAATATAAAAAAGTACCTGATCCTAATTTCTCTACTACAAAAACTTTACTTTCCCAGCTTCCATCAGAATCTTGATTAACAAGTAGATGTTCAGGCCTAATACCAAGAGTAACAGAGTCACCTTCTGAAGATGATGCTGATATTTTTGGCACTGCAATTTTTGACATACCCATTAAATCAACTTCAGTAGAGTCTCCACTTTTAGAAGTAATTTTTGTTGAAATAAAATTCATTTTAGGTGAGCCAATAAAACCTCCAACAAACATATTATTTGGCTTGTCATAAAGCTGTAGAGGAGATCCTTTTTGAGAAACTATACCAGTATCTAATACAACAATATCATCTGCAAGTGTCATCGCTTCAGTTTGATCATGCGTAACGTATATCATTGTAGCTTCTAACTCATTATGTAGTTTAGCTAATTCAACCCTCATTTGTACTCTTAAAGCAGCATCTAAATTAGATAGAGGCTCATCAAAAAGAAATACTTTTGGTTTTCTTGTAATTGCTCTTCCTATTGCAACTCTTTGTCTTTGACCACCAGAAAGTTGTTTTGGTTTTCTTTTGAGATAATCTTCAATTTGTAATATTCTTGCTGCCTCATTAACTCTATCATTAATTTCATCTTTTGATCTTTTTTCTAATTTTAAACCAAAGGCCATATTATCAAAAACTGTCATATGAGGATAAAGTGCATATGATTGAAAAACCATAGCAATATTTCTTTGCTTAGGTGGAAGATCATTTACAACTTGACCATCAATTGAAATTGTTCCTGAGTTTATATCTTCTAAACCTGCAATCATTCTTAACATTGTAGATTTACCACATCCACTTGGTCCTACTAAAACTGTAAATGATTGACTTTTAATATCCAGTGATATGTCCTTAATTACATGTACATCACCAAAATATTTATTAACTGTATTTATATTTATATCTGCCACTTCATCCTCCTTTGAGCGATCTTTCAAGTGATGAACTTACATAAGTTCAAAATTAGTTATTTATATCAATCCAGGAATTATTGTCATTACTTTTGATGCAAGAATCAATAATTTTTTGGATTTTTGCACCTTGAACAAAATCTGGCTGCATATTTTTGTTATTTTGTATTGATTTGATAAAATTTTGATAATTATTTGGGGTTTTTGGACATTCTAATGTCTCCCAGGACATTTCATTAACATTTTCTTTTTCACAAATATGCAGAGTTGACCACTTTCTTCTCTCTTCATCAAGTTCCACTTTAATACTACCCTTAGTACAAAAAACCTCTAAAATTAATGTATTTGCATGACCAGTTGCATATCTAGAATTAGTTATTGTTCCTATCGCACCGTTTTCAAATCGTACCAAAGAATTAAAACCATCGTTAGCATCTAATACATAATCTCTAATTTTTTCTCCTTTGTCATGATATGTTTTTAAGTCTGCAAAAATTTGTTTGATATTTCCTACAGCGTTTACAGCAAAATCAAATATATGAACGCCTGTATCTCCTAAAGCACCATTACTCCCATGTTTAGTTGAAAGTCTCCACAGCCATTTATCTTCATCTCTCCAATTTCCCCATTTATTGCTAGTTAACCAAGATTGATAATAACAAGCATTTACGTGTCTGGGCAAACCAATTACACCTGATTGAATTATTTCAACAAGTTTTTGGTAGGCACTAGATTCTCTGTAAGTAAAATTTACCATATTTATATTTTTAGATCGTATAGCAGCATCAACCATTGCTTTTGCATCTTTATAATTTTCTGCTAATGGTTTTTCACAGAAAACATTATATCCATTACCTAAAATCTGCAGGGTTGTATCTTTGTGAAATCTATCCGGTGTAGTATTGCTTATACCATCAAAGTTTTTTTCTTTTTCAAGCATTTCATCTAAATTAGAATAACCTCTTATTTCATTTCTTTTGTTTAGAGATAAAAATCTGTCCAAATTAGCTTTATTGGTATCACAAACAGCTTCAACTCTAACATTATCTATTTTATTAAATTCCTCTAAATGTCGTGTTGATATATTTCCTGTTCCAACTATGCCAATTTTCATTTTATTTACTTGTCAGTAGGATGCCCAACTGAAATACCTCTTTTTTTAATATCCTCAATAGGTTTAGGTCTGTTACTTTTAGGAACAGGTGAATGAATATCTTCCCATATGTTATTATTTTTAGGTTTTACAAAATTTATAGCGTTTTTAATAATTTTCTGAATATTAAGATTATGGTAGGTTGGATAAGCTTCGTGACCGGGGCGAAAATAAAAAATTTGACCATTGCCTCTTTTATATAAAAGCCCTGATCGAAATGTTTCTCCACCTTCAAACCAACTTGTAAAAAGTGTTTCATCAGGTGATGGAACTTGAAATGGTTCACCATACATTTCTTCCATTTCTATTTCGATATATGGATCAAGTCCTTGGCAAATTGGATGTGCGGGATTACAGATCCATAATCTTTCTCTTTCTCCATATTCGCGCCATGTAAGATTACAATTTGTTCCCATTAGTCTTTGGAAAATTTTAGAATGATGCCCTGAATGTAACACTATTAAACCCATTCCTTCGAGTACTCGCCTTTGTACTAAATCAACTGTTTTATCTAAAACTTTTGAATGGGCTTTGTGCCCCCACCATATTAGAACATTACATTTACTTAAATTTTCTTCATTAAGTCCGTTATTATCTTGTTCTAAAGTTGCAGTTTGAATATTAAAAGATTTTTCGTTTGATAAAAAATCTTTGATACAGTTATGTATTCCTTTTGGATAAATATTTTTAACTTCTTGATTTTCTCTTTCATGAATATTTTCATTCCAAACAATTATATTTGTCATATCAAAGTTATTACCTTACTCTTTCTCCATGCAATCTATGACCAAGAAGGGCAAGTAAGATTATTAGACCATTGAAAAATTGTCTCCATTCTCCACTCCAACCAATTGCAATTATACCAACTTCCATATATGCAATTACTCCTACTCCAAATACTGCCCCAACAATTGTGCCTAAACCTCCCCAATAAGGAGTTCCGCCTACAAAAACTGCTGCAAGGGCAAGTAACAAATATCCAAAGCCCTGTGTAGGAAAAAAGGTGTAGGTTATAAGTGTAGTAAATATCCCTCCAAGCGCTGCACCAACACCAACAAACATAAATGCTTTAATCTTAACAGCGTTGACATTTATACCCATTTGCTCTGCACTTACTGAATTATCTCCAACATGTTGGATATGAATACCAAAAACATGTTTATTGAAAAAATAGTAACAAAAAATTATGAATATTGCTGCCCAAAATATTTGCATTGGAAAACCGTAAAATTTTCCAACAAGTAGTGGATAAATCCAATGATTCTCTACTTCCATAATTGTTATTGATCTACTTTTTGTTAAAAGTAGTATTACACCTCTTAACAAAAATAAAACACCAAGTGAAGCAACTAAAGATGATAGCCGAAAAACAACTATCAATGTTCCGACTAGTGCCCCTATTGCGGCTCCAGTGAAAACACCTGCTACAAAACAAATTGCTGGATCCACACCATTTTTAACCAACAATGCAAATACATATGCTGCAACAGCATATGTTGATGCAAAAGATAAATCTATTTCACCTGATGCAACTAAAAAAACAAGTGGGATAGTTAAAAAAATTAATGTTGGCATCATCACAAATACTGATTGATGTAAATTAGGTCTTATCCAGGCCTCTGGTGCTCCAATAAAAAATATTGCCATTAATAAAATAAAATAACCAATACTTCCAAGTGCACGTCCATTTTTATGAAACGCATTATTTATTAAGTTTTTATTACTCATTTTTAATGCTTGATTATTGTTTCTCTCATTATCTTCATCAATTCCTCAGGAGTAGATATATCTTCTTTATTTAACTCGTGAACAACTTCCCCTCTGTCCAATATTACAAATCTATCAGAAATATCATAAACGTGATAAATATTATGACCGATAAATAGAACAGATCTATTTGATTTCTTTACATTTAATACAAAATCAAAAACTTTTTGAGTTTCGTTTAAAGATAAATTATTTGTTGGCTCGTCGAGCACTATTAATTCTGCTTTGTTATATATAGCTCTTGCTATTGCAACACCCTGTCTCTCACCTCCAGATAAATTTCCAACAGGTGACTCTGCATTTATTAATTTTGATGTAAAACCTATTTCTCTAATCAATCTATTTGCTTCATTAATTTGTTCTTTTTCTCTAATAAAACCAAAGGGGTACCTTAATTCTTTGCCCATGAAAATATTTTTAACTATAGATTGTTGAGGTGTTAAAGCCCGGTCTTGGAAGACAGTTTCTATACCGGCCTCTCTAGCTTTTAATGCATTCCAGCTACTAGTTTTATTCCCTCTGATAAGAATTTCACCTTCATCAGGACTATAAACACCTACCAATGTCTTTATCAATGTTGATTTACCTGCTCCATTGTCTCCAATTAATCCAACAACCTCTCCCTTTTTTACATGGAGTGATGCTTTATTTAAAGCAGTTATACCTCCAAATTTTTTGGTTACTTGATTAAGTTGAATTATATTTTCCATTTTTATTAAAATAACTGACTCATTTTCAATGAGTCAGTTAATGTTGAATTTAATATTATCTTAAACCTGCGTCTGCAAGTGCTTTTACAGCTTGATAATTATTTGTGTCTACAAAACCCGCACCAGTATCTTGATTAATGGCACCAGTTCCAAGTACAGCTGTTTGACATAAAGACAATACAGGCAAATATCCCTGCAAGAATGGTTGTTGATCAGAAGTTAAGTGAACGTAACCTTTCTCAAATGATGACATAATTTGTGGGCTTGTATCAAAACCAATTTGAAGTAATTCATTTGGTCCATAACCAGCAGCTTTAGCAATTCCTTCTGCAACATTCATAATATCGCTTCCAGAATGAACAATTACTTTAGTTTCAGGATTAGCATTTAATGCTGCTGAAAAAATTGGAATAGTCATATTAGGATCTGAAGCATATTTTGGATCCCCATCTAAAACAGTGACTGTCATACCATGTTCTTCAAAGATAATTCTTGCACCATCTTCTCTTTGAGCTCTAGCATAGTCACCTATTGGTACCATAACTATAGCATGATCTCCTGCTTGAAATCCAAATTGTCTAATTGCCTCTCTAGCTAATGCTTTACCTTGAGTAGCGAGATTGGCACCAACGTAACCACCGCCATATTTTGCTCTTACACCTGATGGGTCAACATTTTGATAAGTCATTAAAATTCCGTTTTCTGCAGCTTGTCTAGCTAAAGGCATTAAAGCTTCATCACCAGGATGACCCATCATTGCGATAGCATCAACTCCTAGTCCTACAGACTCTCTTAATTGACGAACCATTTTCTCAAAATCCCATTCTGAATAAATGATTTCTGCATCAGCACCAGTATCTCTAATAGCATTCATGGCACCAGCTGCAACAATACCTGCAAAACCACCTGCTTCAGGTCCACCAGCGTAAAAATGCATTTTTACATTTGAACACCATTTATCACCTAAATCTTGCCCAGTTGGGGCTGCTATTGATTGATACGAAATTGGTATAAAAAAAATAGAAGCCAAAATAATTTTTAAAATTTTCATTTTTCCTCCCAGAATTAAAAAAATTTAATAATAATAAAATTAAATCCGAAACGTTTTGGAAGTCAAGTAAAAGATTATAAATAGTAAATTAATTTAAAAATATATTATTTGTTAAGCTCAAATTTTTTTGTAAAAATATTAAATTCTGTATCAGATATATTTATATCGTGTTCTTTAGACGGGTATTTTTTCTCATCAACATCTTTTTTAAACTTTTTGAATGCTTCTATAGATTTATTTTTAATTCTTTTATAATCCTCACCAATATCAGAATATATTTTTGCATGTCTTGGTATGTGACCTGTATTATACCCTAAGATATCTTCTGCAAATAAATATTGAGCATCACATCCAGTACCACTTCCCATACCAATCATAAAAATATCTATATTTTTAGATATTAAATCTGCAACCTTAAATGGGACTATCTCTATTTCAATAGCAAACACTCCAGCGTCACGCAACATTAGACACTGATCATAAATTTTTTGAGCTTCCATTGATGTTTTTCCATATGCTTTAAAGCCACCATACAATGTTGACTTATAAGGAATGAATCCTGAATGCCCTACAACTGGAATTCCTTCATCTGTTATTGCTTTTATAAGATTTAGTCCTTGTGGGCAGTAAATTGCATCAGCGCCTAATTTAATTAATTCAAATGATCTTTTAACAATATCATTATTATTTGTGTATGTTCCATATGGGAGACCTACAGTCAAAAAAGTATTTTTAGCTGCCTCTCTAATACCTTTGATATCATTTACTTCTGATGAAACAATCATTTCTATTCCAGCAAGTTCACAAGCTTCTGCTTCTAGAGGATTATGAGTGTAAACTTCTGAGAGTTTTCTTACTCCTTTGCATTCCAAAATATCTTTAACGGTTAATTTTTTCATAATTGAATTAGTAGAGTCTTTTACTTACTCTTTTTGTTTGGCCATGGCTATAGATTCCATCCATTCCACCATCTCTTCCATAACCTGATTTTTTATAACCACCACCTGGTAAGTTAGTTCCATCTACAAACCAATCGTTATGCCAAATAATACCTGCTTGAATTCTTTCAGCAGTCCATTTAGCCTTTTGATCATCAGCTGTAAATACACCAGATGCTAACCCATAGTTTGTAGAATTTACTATGTCAATTGCCTGTTCCTCATCTTCGAAATCGAATACAGATGTTACAGGTCCAAATATTTCTTCTTGAGCAATAGTAGAGTCAGTTGAAACATTATTAAAAATTGTTGGCTCATAAAAATTACCTAATTTATTATCATGTTCATTGCCACCAAGTGTTAATTCAGCTCCTGACTGAATGCCTGACTTAACATAATTAGATACCCTTTGTATTTGATCTTTTGAAATCAGAGGTGTAACATCCGTATCAGCATCCGCACCTGAACCTATTTTGAGTTTTTTTGTTTTAGAAATTAATTTTGACATGTACTCATCTTTAATTTTAGGGTGCACAATCACTCTTGACATAGCAACACATATTTGGCCAGCATTTGGCTTAAAGATGCCTTTTACCGTACTATCAACAGCTTTATCTATATCAGCATCAGGATATATAATTGCTGCAGACTTACCCCCTAATTCAAAATGACATGGAATAATTCTATCGGCTGTTTCTTTTAGAATTTCAGAAGCTACCTCAGGAGATCCTGTAAATACAATATAATCTATTCCATTGTGTTTGACTAATTTTCTTCCTGTAACTTCTCCACGACCATGAACAATATTTATTATGCCTTCTGGGACGCCAACTTCTTTAAATATTCTTCCATAAAAATTTGTTGAGAGTGGACATAATTCTGGGGGCTTAATAACAATTGTATTTCCAACAATTAAATTTTGTGCCACCATGCCAGAGAAAATGGATACAGGATAATTCCATGGAATGATTTGTAAACTAACACCAAAAGGTTCTAGTACTACGTAATTAAAAGTATCTTTACCAGAAGGTATAAGTTTGTTTTCTATTTTATCTGTCATGCCTGCATAAAAATCAAATGTGTCTGCAGCACCTTTAAATTCACCAACACATTGACTTATAGTTTTTCCATTTTCTAAACTTAAAAGTTTACCTCCTTCAACACTATATTCTCGAAGTTTAGCACCTATTGCTCTCATCATTTTTGATTTAACTTTTGCATCCATGTCTTGAAGAATTCTTTTTTGAAAAGCATTTTTTGCAGAATCTATTGCTAGATCTATCTCATCGTCCATTGCTTCATTTATGCTACCAACTAAAGATTGATTTGCTGGATTAATTACATCGACACTCTTATTTGAAATTGAGTCAATAAAATTTCCATTAATAAAGTTTCTATTTTCCATTTATATAAAAAAAAAGGTAATATTTAAACGACTTATAATCAATAAAATCTTCATTATAATTACAAATTTGTTAAAACAATAGCAATAAAACACTACTTGAAATAATATTAATCTTATTATTTAATAAATATGTCAGGTATTTTGCATATAGTTTACGGCACTCAAACAGGTACTGCTGAGGAATTAGCTTTTGATATTGAAAAATTGACAAAAGATAAAGGGGTAAGTTGCCAAGTTTTTGAACTTGACGATATTAGTATGGATAAACTTCAAGAAATTAGCAAACTTATGATTGTAACTTCCACAACTGGTGATGGAGAAGTTCCTGACAATGGATTAACTTTTTGGGAAAATTTGTCTAGTTTGACTAAATTAAATCTTTCTAACTTAAAATACGGTGTACTGGCTCTTGGTGACTCATCTCACTATGACTTCTGCAATGCAGGTAAGATTATTGATGATAAGCTTAAAGAACTTGGAGCAAACAGAATTTTAGATAGGCAAGAGTGTGATTTTGATACCGAGGGATCAATGGAATGGTCCGAAAAGTTTTTAAGTTTAATATAAATATCTTTATTTAAGCAGGAATTTTTACTGGAATATAATAATCCGGGTTTTTAGATTTTTTAATTACTGCAGGTATTATGTCTTTATATGCTTCATAAAGTGTTTGTGGCTTTGGAAGCTGATCTTTAATATGTTCGTGCAATTTTGGCAAATTGTAAGACGGTATCGTTGGAAACATATGATGCTCGATGTGATATTCCATCTTCCAATAAATAAAACTAAAGATTGGATTTAAACGAACTGATCTAGTAGACTCTCTATGATCTTTAGTATCTTCTTTTAAACCCATATGCTGAGTTAAGCCCCAAACTGCGTTTAATGATGTAAAAAATTTAGGTATTAAAAATAAAAAAATAGGTAGTAAAGAATTTATATAAATTGAAAATATTATTATGGTTATCCAAAGAAAAACAAAAATTCTAGAAACTAGAAAACATAAGTTTTTCTGATCTTTAGGTATACATTCCTTAATAACTTTTGTTTCAATACCAAATGCGTGTTGAAGAATTTCTTTATATAAAGAATTATTTAATTTAAAAAAACCTATTCCTGGAATAAATCTGAGTATAAAGCTGGTTAGTGTTGGTCTAGAAAATATACTTTCTTCAACTTCAAAATCATGAGGGTCAATTGAAGCTGTATAGTTGTGATGTTGTTTATGTGACCATCTCCATCTAATTGGTTCGAAATTATTCATAAAACTAGCAATATAATAAAAGAAGTCATTCAGTTTTCTTGATTTAAAAGCAGTTCTATGACCACACTCATGCCAGATAGCATCTGCGCCACCCCAAAATGTACAGTATACAAGATAAATTGGTATAAAGTACCATGAACCCCAGGACAAACCACATAAGTATCCTAGAGTAGATAATGTAATTGCAAATATGATTATATGTTTCCAACCGGGCAGATCACTAGTTTTAGTTAATTCTTTGAAAACATTTTTATCAATTTCGGCCCTAAACCACTTTTTAGATGATTTTCTTGGTTGAGTTTGCTTAACAACTTGTTCCATAAGATAATTATATAATTGAATATTATAATTTTAAAGTCAAAAAAATTGGTTTTTAACCTTTTACTGATCCTGCAACTAGACCTCTTATAAAGTATCTTTGAAGAGCAAAAAATATAAAAAGAGGGACTGTCATTGAGACAAAAGCACCAGTTGTTAAAATTTCCCAGTTTTCTCCTCTTGAGCCAAGTAATTCTTTTAATTTTGCTGTTAAGATAATTTCACTTGGAACCTGATCTAAAAATACTAGCCCAACTAGTAAGTCATTCCAACACCATAAAAATTGTAAAATAAATATTGAAGCAAAAGCCGGTATTGAAAGTGGTATTATTATTCTAATAAAAATATCATAGTGTGAGGCACCATCTACTTTTGCTGCTTCCATCATTTCGTTGGGCAAGCTTTTTAAAAAATTTCTTAATAGAAAAGTAGTTGACGCTAATCCAAAACCAGTATGTGCCATCCAAACACCAGGGTAAGATTTAGCAGCAACTCCAAAAAATGCCCCAAAATCATTATATATAGTCAGAATTGGTATCAAAGACATTTGAAGAGGAACAACAAGTGATGCTATTATTATTGCTAAGAGGGTATCTCTTCCATAAAATTTCATCCAGGTTAATGAATATGCAAAAAAAGAGCAAATTATTAGTGGTATTAGTGTTGAGGGTAAAGCAACAGCCATTGTATTAACAAAAGCTCTACCAATACCTTCTTTAAATAAAACTTCTCTATAATTTTCAAAAGTAAACGAAGGGGGACTTAATGATGTGGTAAATAATCTTTTCCCTTTTTTCTTTTTAAATTCAGATTTTGATCTCCATTCATAATTTCCATTTTCATCTAGAAACACTTCACTCTCATCTTTAAATATTGCAACATCACCAATATTAAACTCATTAATATTCTTTGAGGTTATTCCAAAACTTTCTATTTTTTTTCCTGAATTATCTTCAAATAACTTACCTTTAATTTTAAAATAACCATCTTCTTCAATTTGGCTTTCCATTCCTGACATTCTATAAATTTCATTTACTTCTGTTGTAGTTAAGGATGTCCACCATCCACTTATGGCTAGTAAATCTTTATCTCTTAAAGAGCTAATAAAGAGGCCAAATGTAGGAATGATCCATATAATCACAAATAAAAGCAATAATAATTGAGATAAAAGAGATGACATAGAAAATTTCTTCATTAAATTTTTTGTTCCTGTCTATGTTTATATAAATTCCACGCTAAGATTGGTATTACACCAATCATAATAACAATTGCTAAAACACTTCCTCTCCCAGAGTCCCCACCACCTCTAAACATCCAATCATACATTAAGTTAGCTAAAACCCCTGTTTGCCATTCTCCATTTGTCATCGCAAAAATAATATCAAATATTCTTAAAACAATTATTGTAATTAAGGTCCAAATAACGAGGATTGTTTGTTCTAAATACGGAATAATAATTGAAAAAAATATTTTAAATTCACTGGCACCGTCAATTCTTGCTGCTTCAAGCATTTCTTTTGGTATACTTCTTAATGCAGCACTAAAAATAACCAGAGCTAGTCCAGTCTGTATCCAAATCATTATAGCCATCAAAAAGAAATTATTCCACATTGGTATTGTTAACCATGCTTGTGGTTCATAACCTAGTGAAACTATAATTGCATTAAGTAATCCTATTTGTGTATTTTCTGGCCCTCTATATTCATAAATAAATTTCCAAATTACTCCTGCTCCTACGAATGATATTGCCATGGGCATAAATATTATAGATTTTGCAATTGAGCCCCACCAAATTCTATCAGCTAAGTTAGCAATGACTAATCCAAAAAAGGTACTTAAAGTAGGAACAACAAGCAACCATACTAAATTATTAAATATACTTCTTCTAAATTCAGGATCATTTACTGCCCATTTATAGTTGTAAAGACCAACAAATTCTCTTCCAAACTTATCATAAAAACTGAGCCTGATAGTTTCAAAGACAGGGTACAAAATAAATATAAATAAAACTATAAATGCAGGTGCTATAAAAACTACAACTCTTATAGAATTTTCTAAATTATATTTTTTTAGAGATTTGTTACCATAAATATCTAAAATATAATTTGAAATATGAAAGTACGCTATAAAAAATAATATTCCTAAAAAAACGATAAATACTAAATTCAGGATAGTCATTAGTGATTAAATATATAAAAAAGACAGGCGAACAAGTTAATTGTTCGCCTGTTTCAACAAGAGGAATTATTTAATAGCGTCCCAACTATCTTGGATCGCGTCAGCTACATCTTGAGCTGATTTTCCGTTGGTATAATCAACCATACCAGTCCAGAAAGTACCAGCGCCTATAGCACCTGGCATTAAATCAGATGCATCAAATCTAAAGGTTGTAGCTCCTGTTAAGATTTCACCTAGTTTTCTAAAAGTTTCACTAGCATATTTGCTTCCATCAACACCTTTATGTGGAGTTAGGAAGCCACCTTTAGCCATCCAATATTCATGAGCTTCAGGATGCATTAAAAATTTAATGAACTCTATTGTTGCTTGGTTATCATTAGTAGCAGCTACTAATGTTCCAGCTCCAAGTACAGGAGTACCTAAATCTTTAGTTGCATATGCTGGGAAATAAAAGAAATCATAGTCAACACCAGCTTCTACACCTTCTGGAAAAAATGCAGGTATAAAGCTTGCTTGTCTATGCATCATGCACTCTGCAGGAGAAGTGAAAAGCCCATTTGGAGCATCTCTAAAATCAGTAGTTGCTACTGCTTTAGATCCACCATTAACAAACTTGTCGTTCAATGCAAAAGTTCCAAAGAAATTCATTGCTTCAATAACTCTTGGATCATTGAATGGCATTTCATTTGATACCCACATATCATAAACATCAGGCGTATGTGTTCTAAGCATGATATCTTCCATCCAGTCAGTTGCAGGCCATCCAGTTGCTGCACCTGAACCAAGACCAATACACCATGGAGTATTTCCATCAGAAGCCATTTGTCTTGTTAGTGCAATTAATTCTTCCATTGTTCCTGGTACTTCATAACCATTGTCTTCGAAGTTATCTGGTGAATACCAAACTAAACTTTTAACATTTGTTCTGAAGAAAATTGCATTGAACTGGTCATTACCATTTTCATCCGCATATGTTGAAAGATCAACCCATGATTGACCAGCAGCATAGTTGTCTAAAACCATTTGTTTTATGTCATCACCTAGAGGAACCAATCCTCCCATTGCTGCTGCGTTTGCAGCTAGACCTGGCTGTGGAAACACAACTAAATCTGCAGCACTTCCTGCTTTTAGATCAATCATAACTTGCTGTTCAAAACTATCTGAACCACCATATTCAAAAGTTGCTCCAGTAGCTTTTTCAAATATAGCACCTACTTCTCTCATTGTTTCTTGTTCTGGCGATAACCAAGGACCAAACATCACTACTTTTTGACCAGTTAAATCTGGCCCAGTATAGTGTCCCCCTGCAAATGCAGAGAAGCTTATGAAAAATGATGAGAAAGTAGCTAATAAAATTTTAATTAATTTATTCATTAATTCCTCCATATTTATAAATATACCATATATTTTACCAAAACGTTTTGGTTGTCAATTTATTATTGCTTGTTTATGGTGAATAATTTATTCAAATGAACCTATGAATATCAAAGAATTAGCAAAAAAGTTAGATCTTTCAATAACAACAATCTCAAGAGCACTTGGTGGTTATTCAGATGTTAGCGAAAAAACTCGTCAAAGAGTTAAAAAATTTGCTACTAAATATAATTACAGTCCAAATCCATATGCCAGTGTTTTGGCTACAGGCAAAACCAAAACTGTTGGATATGTTCTTCCAATTTATGGTACAAATAATAGTGTCCTAAATCAAGGAAATTTTTTTCAATTTATATCAGGAATGTCTGATGAGTTATTTTCAGAAAGCATTCAATTACAAATTTTATTTGCAAGAAGTGAGGACGAAGAAATAAAAGCCTATAAAAAATTAATTTTGGAGCAAAAAATTGAAAACATAGTTCTTCAAAACATCAAAACAAATGATTTAAGAATTAAACTCTTAAACAAATATAAAGTAAATTATGTTGCATGGGGAAAAACTAAATCTGAAAATAATTTCTCATGGGTTGATTTAGATAATGCTGGAGCAATAGAAATCATTGTTGATTATTTAATTAAAAAAAATCATAAACATATTGCTTATATTAATATTTCTGAAAAATATAATTTTGCAAGTGAGAGGAAGAACTCTTTTTTAAAAGTTTTAAAAAAAAATAAAATTAATTTTAACAAAAATTATTATGCTTCAGTTAAACTTGAAGAACCTGAGAAAAGTTTTGAAATTATAAAACGTATGTTATTAAAAAATAAAAAAATTTCTGCAATTATTTGCTCAACTGAATTTTCTGCACTAAGTGCAATAAAAGCATGTAATTTTTTAAAATTAAAGATTGGTAAAGATATATCTATAATCACATTTGATGGGCCTTTAGTAAGAGACTTAAGCACACCGCCAATTACAGCGGTTTCTTTTCCTGTCAAAGAATTGGGTAAAAAAGCCATAAATATTCTAATAAATAGAAATAAAAATAAGTATAAAATAGAAAATTTTCTTGCTAAGGTTAAAATTATAGAAAGAGGATCAGTGCATATTTGCAAATAATCGGAATTATGAATTTTTATTCATAATTCTCATTTAATTCAATCGTAATCAGGTTTATAGGGACACAATGAAATTAGCTATAGTTGGCACAGGATATGTTGGTTTAGTTTCTGGAGCATGTTTTGCGGAGTTTGGGTATGAAACTGTTTGTGTAGATAAAGATATTAGAAGAATTGAGTCACTTAAATCAGGTAAATGTCCTTTTTATGAACCTGGTATGGATAATTTATTGTTTAAGCATTTGCGAAACACAAAATTATTATCTTTTTCTAACTCCCTCTCAGAGTCAATGATCGATGCTGATATCATCTTTATAACTGTTGGAACTCCAAGTAAAAGATTAGATGATGATGCCGATCTAACGCACGTCTGGTCAGCTGCAAATGAAATTGGTAAAAATATTAACAAATACTGTTTGGTAGTTACAAAATCAACAGTTCCTGTTGGCACATCAAAAGAAATTAAAAATGTTATTGCCAAAATAGCGCCTAAAGATAAATTTGATGTAGTATCAAATCCAGAATTTTTAAGAGAAGGTTCAGCTATCGATGATTTTATGAGGCCTGATAGGGTTGTAGTTGGTACTGAAAATAGTAAATCAGAAAAAATTATGAGAGATTTATATAGGCCACTATTTCTTAGAGAAACTCCTATGGTTTCAACATCTATTGAGACTGCAGAAATTATTAAATATGCCTCTAATAGTTTTTTAGCAACAAAAATTGGATTTATCAATGAAGTAGCCGATTTGTGTGAAGCAGTTGGCGCTAACGTACAAGATGTTTCTAAGGCCATGGGAATTGATCAAAGAATTGGATCAAAATTTCTAAATCCTGGTCCTGGCTATGGAGGTTCTTGCTTTCCTAAAGATGTAAAGGCATTTTCATTAACAGCAAAAAAATTTAATGTAGATTTATCAATTGTTGACGCAGTGCATCTTTCAAATCAAAACAGAATAAAAAAAATAGCAAATAAAATTATCAAAAATACAAGTAAAAATTCTGTTTTGTCATTTCTAGGTTTAAGTTTTAAACCAAACACTGATGATATTCGTGAGTCAACATCTATAAAATTAGCATCTATTTTATTAAAAAAGGATATAAGATTAATTGTTTCGATCCAATTGCTATTGATAGCGCTAAAAAACTTTTTACTGAATTTAAATATTTCAATTCTGCTTTCGAATCTTGTCAGAATGCCGATGCAATCGTTATTGGGACAGAATGGAATGAATTCAGAGCTCTTAATTTTTCTAAGATTGGTAAAATAGTTAAAGTAAAAAAAATATTTGATTTAAGAAATATTTATGATGCATCAGAATTAGAAAAATTAGGTTTTGAATATTATGGTACTGGAAAATAGTTATAAACTCGAAAAATTTGACCCTGAGGTTTTAAGGGAATATGATATTAGGGGCGTAGTAGACAAAAACATAACAGAAAATACTGCATATACTATAGGCAGATTATTTGGCCATGTTGTATATGAAAAATTAAAATCAAATAATATTTCCCTCGGTTATGATGGTCGCCTAACTTCCCCAAAATTATATAAGGCATTAAGTATTGGATTAAAACATTCAGGTGCAAATGTTAAAAGCATAGGTATTTGTCCAACGCCAATGTTGTACTTCGCTGATTATTATCTCCAAACTGATGCAGCTCTAATGATTACTGGCTCTCATAATCCATCAGAGTACAATGGATTCAAAATGGTATTGGATAAACATAGTTTTTTCAGTGAAAAAATCCAAGAATTTAAAACGCTACTGCAGAATAATAAACTGATAAAAAAAGAAGGTAAAATTGAAACAATAGATATAACTGATGCTTATGTAGAAAGAATTCTTAAAAATATTTCTATTCAAAAGAAATTAAAAATAAGTTGGGATATAGGTAATGGGGCAATGGGAGTAATAATTAATAAATTAATATCAAAACTTAAAAACACGGAAAACATATTATTAAATCAAGATGTAGATGGAAATTTTCCAAGTCACCATCCGGATCCAACTGTACCAAAAAATATGCAACAACTTATTAAATCTGTTCAAGAAAATGAATGTGATATTGGTTTAGCTTTTGATGGTGATGGAGACAGGCTTGGTGTGGTAGATAATATGGGTAATATTGTTTGGGCTGATCAATTTATGTTAGTTTTATGTTCAGAAATTACTAATCTATATAAAAATCCTAAAATTATAATGGATGTAAAATGCAGTAAAGTATTTTTTGATGAAGCAAAAAAACTAGGATGCCAACCAGTAATGGAAAGAACTGGACATTCACCAATAAAAGAAAAAATGAAAGAAATAAAATCACCATTATCTGGAGAGATGAGTGGGCATGTTTGTTATGGCGATGATTTTTATGGGTATGATGATGCTATGTATGTAGGTTTAAGACTTTTGAGAATTTTAAGTAATAAAAATAAAAACTTGAACAAAATAATAGATCAATATCCTAAAACTTTTTCTACACCTGAAATCAGATTTGACGTTGATGAATCAAAAAAATTTAAAATTATTGATGAAATCAAAGATAGACTTAAAAATTTTAAAGGTAAAATTATAGACATAGATGGTATAAGAGTAGAAACAGAAGATGGTTGGTTTCTTATGCGAGCTAGCAACACCCAAAATCAACTTACTTGTAGGGTTGAATCAACTTCTGCAATTGGATTAAAAAAGCTAATAAGCGTGGTAGAAAGTCAACTTAATTTAAGCAATGTAAATTTCAAATTTACAATCTAACAAAACAATCTCTACCGTATTTTGCTAATCTTTTACATGCTTGATATGCATCTTTTTTACTAAAATCTGTAAACCTTGATTCATAAAGTTTTTTTCCTGAAACTTCTATAAATACAATGATTGATTTTTTGTTAGTTGTAGTAACGGGATATTTGCTTTTAATTAATTTTATTTGTTTTTCAGCATTTTTTCTATACTTAAATGTTCCAACAACAATTGAATATTTATTTTTGTCAACAGTAATTTGTTTTTTTGTATCTGTTGTATTTAATTTTTTTGTAATAATAGGTTTTTCAATATTTAATTTATTGAAAGCACTATTCATATAAAATTTAAGCCGGTCATTTCTTTGCTTGCCAGTATCTCCACCAAAGTATATACCAATGATCCTTCTGTTTTTTCTAACTGCAGAAAAAGCTAATTGGAAACCTGAAGCTTTTATATATCCAGTTTTTATTCCATCAGCTCCATCATAGCTTAACATTAATTTGTTGTGGGTTTTGTAAACTTTTCCCTTCCATTCAAATGATGTATTACTAAATAATTTATATTCCTGAGGAAAATTTGTTATTAATGCATTAGATAATTTATAGATATCTCTTGCTGTAGTTAATTGAGCTCTATTTGGAAGACCAGAAGCATTTTTAAAAGTAGTACTATCCATTCCAAGATCTTTTGCAT
Organism: uncultured Alphaproteobacteria bacterium; assembly: GCA_902577945.1. GTDB lineage: Bacteria > Pseudomonadota > Alphaproteobacteria > HIMB59 > CACPNW01. The sequence continues at coordinate 26,363 of CACHBB010000007.1, read as the reverse complement.
ATTTTGTCATTAACTTTGCAAATTCTCTTTCCGATCCACTTATTTTCTCAGATACAACTGTCGCTACATCGTTTGCAGATTTTATAATTAGAGCATTAATAGCATCTTTAACTTTAATAGTGCTACCTTGTTCTAAGTATAGTTTACTTGGTGATCTAGAAGCTGCTATTTCTGACACATACATATCATCATCATATTCCAATATACCTTTTTCAATGTAATCAAAAACTATGTATAAAGTCATTATTTTCGTGAGTGAAGCAGGGTAATTTTTTGTATCGGCATTTTTTTCAAATAATACTTCTTTAGTATCAAAATCAACAACGATAGCAGCTTTTTTAGCTAAGACATTAAATGAAAAAAATAATACAATGAATGTAGATAATGCTATATTTATTGTAACAATTTTTTTCACTATTATTTCAATAACATATCCTTTTCGCTCCTTACAAACATAAAAAATGCTTTAAAATATAAAAAAAGATATTATTTAAACTGTATGTATTTAAGCCAAAATAACAATAATGATCAAAATGATATACAAAGAGGCCTGCTTTTAGAATCAAAACCAAAAACTAAAAAACCATCAATGTATAATGTTTTGCTAATGAATGATGATTATACTCCTATGGAATTTGTTGTTATGGTTTTGGAAAAAGTTTTTAATAAAAAATCTGATGAAGCAACTCAAATAATGCTGCATGTTCATAAAAATGGAATTGGTGTATGTGGTACTTTTACTTATGAAGTTGCTGAGTCTAAATGTAAGGCGGTTTTAGATTTAGCAAAAAAAAATGAGCACCCTTTGCAGTGTACTATGGAAAAATCATAATGCTCTCTCCAAATTTAGAAAAAACATTAAGAGACACCTATCAATTAGCAACAACTAAACAACATGAATATGTTACACTTGAACATCTTCTTTTATCTCTCCTTAATGACAAGGATGCGTTGAGCGTTCTTAAAGCATGTGCAGTAGATACAAATTCTTTAAAAGTAAATATTGAGAACTTTATTTCAAAAGATTTAGATAACTTAAAAGAAAATTTTACAGGTGAACCAAAATTAACAAACGGTTTTCAAAGAGTTCTGCAAAGAGCCGCCATTCATGTTCAATCAAGTGGAAGAGAAAGTGTTACAGGTGCAAACATGATAGTGGCTTTATTTTCTGAAAAAGAAAGCCACGCAGTATATTTTTTGCATCAGCAAAATATGAGTAGACTTGATGCAGTTCAATACATTTCACATGGTATCTCAAAATCCAATGATGATTTGGAAACTGATGATATCTCAAGAGATAACATAGATGAAAATAGCCAATCAAAAAATTCAAAAAGAGCTTTGGATCAATTTTGCATTAATTTAAACAAAAAAGCTCAAGATGGAAAAATAGATAAATTAATTGGTAGAAGTGCTGAATTAGATAGAACTATTCAAATTTTATGTAGAAGACAAAAAAATAACCCCTTGTTTGTTGGAGATCCAGGTGTTGGCAAAACTGCAATAGCAGAAGGGTTGGCTAAAAGAATTATTGAAAAAACAGTTCCTCAAATAATGGAAGATGCAACTATTTATTCATTAGATATGGGATCACTTCTTGCTGGTACTCGATATAGAGGAGATTTTGAAGAAAGGTTAAAAGCAGTACTCAAGGATCTACAAAAGGAAGAAAAAGCAATTTTGTTCATTGATGAAATTCATACTGTTATTGGGGCTGGCGCCACTAGTGGAGGTTCAATGGATGCAAGTAATTTATTAAAACCTTCATTAGGTAATGGATCTTTAAGATGTATTGGGTCAACTACCTATAAAGAATTTAAAAACTATTTTGAAAAGGATAGGGCTTTAGTTAGAAGGTTTCAAAAAATTGACGTTAAAGAACCCTCTAAGGATGAGACAATTAAAATATTAGAAGGTCTGAAAACATATTATGAAGAACATCATAACATTAAATATTCTCCTGAAGCAATTATAAGTGCAGTAGAATTATCCAGCAAGTATATTGGAGATCGAAAACTTCCTGACAAAGCGATTGATGTAATTGATGAAGCAGGAGCTTCACAATACCTACTTCCAGAAACAAAAAGAAAAAAAATCATTCTCTCTAAAGATATTGAAACTGTAATTGCACTAATGGCAAGAATTCCCACTAAGTCAGTTAATCAAAGTGATAAAGATGGACTAAAAAATTTAGAGAGAGATCTCAAAAATTTTGTATTTGGTCAAGACAAGGCAATTACGGAACTTGCATCATCCATAAAATTAGCAAGAGCTGGTTTAAGAGATGATGGAAAACCAATTGGATCATATCTTTTTTCAGGTCCTACAGGAGTTGGAAAAACCGAAGTTGCAAGACAACTCAGTAAAACATTAGGTATCCAGCTTTTAAGATTTGATATGTCTGAATATATGGAACGTCATACTGTAAGTAGACTAATTGGTGCTCCTCCAGGTTATGTAGGATTTGATCAAGGTGGGTTATTAACAGATGGTATTGATCAAAACCCTCATTGTGTTCTATTATTAGATGAGATTGAAAAAGCACATTACGATCTCTTTAATATATTATTACAAGTGATGGATTATGGTAAATTAACTGACCATAATGGCAAGTCTGTAGATTTTAGAAATGTTATTCTTATTATGACTACAAATGCAGGAGCCATCGATGTATCGAAAAAAAGAATTGGTTTTAACTCAGTAAGATCAAGTGATGATAGTTCTGACAGCATAAATAGAATATTCTCTCCAGAGTTTAGAAATAGAATTGATTCGATAATCCATTTCAATCACTTATCTAAAAAAGTAGTTCTTTCTATTGTCGATAAATTCATAATTGAAATAGAAGCTCAACTTGAAGATAAAGGTGTTTCTTTGTCAATTGATAAAGATGCTAAAGAATATTTAGCAAATGAAGGGTATGATGAAGTTTATGGAGCAAGAGAATTGGGAAGGGTAATTCAGGAAAAAGTAAAAAAACCCATGGCTGAAGAATTAATTTTTGGCAAGTTATCTAAAGGTGGCCATGTAGAAATTTCATTAAAAAATAAAGAGATATTATTTAACTTTTCAAATAAACAAGAAGAGAAAAAACAATTAGTCTAACTTTTATAAGGTGACAAAATATCAAGGTCATTTTTTTGACTGTCAATTAGTTCACCCTCCTTATTTAAAAAACTCTTAATTGCATTGCTAAACTCCTTATCCTTAATCCAGTGAGCACTCCATGTTTTTGTTGGAATATATCCTCTTTGTAATTTATGCTCACCTTGAGCACCAGCTTCCACAATTTTTATATTATTTTTAATTGCATAATCTATTGCTTGATAATAACATATTTCAAAATGTAAAAATGGAATTTCATATTTTGCTCCCCATAACCTTCCATATAAGTGAGACTTACTTAAAAAATTTATAGCTGAAGCAACTTTTTTGTTTCCTTGAAGGGCCAATATTAATAAAATTTTATCTTTGAAGTTTAAGAGTAATTCATAAAAAAAATTTTTAGATAAATAAGTAGACCCCCATTTTTTGCCAGTTGTATCTAAGTAACAATCATAAAAAAACTGAATATGTTCCTCTTTGATTAAATCACCATTTAACAATTCTACTCTTAAATTATTATTAGTAATACAAAGCCTTTCTTTTTTAATTATTTTTCTTTTTCTTGAAGACAAACTCTCAAGAAATTCATTAAAATTTTTATAATTATTGTTTTTCCAATGAAATTGAATTCCAGACCTTAGCATTAAATTTTTATTATTTTCCCATTGAGATGGATTTCTTATGAAATTAAAATGTAATGAAGATACATTTAATTTTTTTGCTTCAGCAATTATATTTTTAACTACATTATTTTCTAATCCATTTTTTTCTTTATATTTTTTATTAATTATTATTCTATCGCCACTTACTGGTGTAAATGGAATTGCAGATTGTAATTTAGGGTAATAATTTAGTCCATATCGATGGTACGCATCTGCCCAAGAGTGATCAAAAATATACTCACCAAATGAATGATTTTTGATATAAAGGGGACATATTGCAATTATCTCTCCATTCTTCTTTTCAATGTAGTGGTATGGTTGCCAACCAGTTTTAGTTGTTGCACTACCACTTTTTTCAAGAGCATTTAAAAATTCATATTGAAGAAATGGATGATCGTTACCAATACATGTATTCCACTTATTTTTATCAATTAAATTTAATGAAGAGCAAAAAAAAAATTCACTCATAGAATATATTTATTTTATTTTTATAATAGCGTCTATTTCAACAGATATATTCATTGGTAAAGTATTTGACCCAACTGCAAACCTAGCATGTCTTCCTTGATCACCAAATATTTTTACTAATAGATCTGATGCTCCATTAATAATTTTTGGTTGATCATAGAAATTATCATTACAATTAACGAATCCACCAAGTTTTAAAAAACTGTCTAGTTTATTCCAGTCGCCATTAATACTCTTTTTAAGAGCAGCAACAATATTAATACAGCATAGTTCAGCAGCCTTAATTCCATCATCTATGGTAATATCTTCACCAACTTTGCCTTTAAATATTAGTTCGCCATTTTTAACAGGAGCTTGACCAGATACATAAACAACACTATCTGAAACTTTATAAGGCACATAATTTGCAAGTGGAGATGGCATATCAGGTATTTCTATGCCTAATTTGTTGATATTTTCTTCAAACATGTGCATTAAGGTATATATAAAACAATTTTAGCTAAGGTAAAGAAAACAAATATGATTAAATTAAATAAAATTATTTTTTTAAGCCTATTTGTCTCAACAATATTATTAGGGAGTAAATTAATGGCTGATGATAAAAGAGATAAAATTCAGATGACACTTAAAGATGGTTCGGTTGTAATAGAGACAAGACCAGATGTAGCGCCAAAGCATGTTGAACAAATTAAAAAGTTAATAAGTGATGGACAATACGATGGTGTCGTTTTTCATAGAGTAATTGATGGTTTCATGGCGCAGACAGGTGACGTAGAGTTTGGCAATTCTTCAAATAATGCTTTTAATATTTCAAGAGCCGGAACGGGTGGATCTTCTTTACCAAATATACAAGCTGAATTTTCAGATGTTAATCATGGTCGTGGTGCTGTATCAATGGCAAGAGCACAAGATCCAAACAGTGCAAACAGTCAATTTTTTATCTGCTTTAACGACTGTTCTTTTTTAGATGGACAATATAGTGTGTGGGGAAAAGTTATAGAAGGAATGGAATATGTTGACAGCATTAAAAGAGGAGAACCACCTGCTGATCCTGATAAAATTATCAAAATGGAAATTATTGATTAATTAAATGTTTGTTGCAGATTTGCACAATGATCTTGTGCAAAGAATAATTGAAGGTGAAGATGTTACTAAGCACACATCTCATGGTCACTCTGATATACCCAGGCTTAGAGAGTCTTGTATCAATCTTCAAATATTAATAATTTGGGTATCAAGTAAATCAGCCGAACCTAATTTTTTTAATAAAGCAAATATGATGTATGATGAGCTTGAAAAATTATCAAAAAACAAGAATGTTGTAATTCCTAAAAATTTACAAGATATTTTAGATGGTATTAAAAATAATAAACTTCTTCTACCCATATCAATGGAGGGTGGTGAGGCAATAGAAAACAATCTAGAATACTTGTACCATTTTATTAACAGAGGTTTATTTTATTTAGGCCCTACATGGAATCATTCACTCGATTGGGTCTCTTCAAATTATGATGAAAAATATAATAAAGATAAAATTAAAACTATTGGGTTAAGTGAATTTGGAAAAGAAGTAATAAATATATGCCAAGAAAATAAAGTATTAATTGATGTTTCCCATATTGGTGAAGCAAGTTTCTGGGACATAGAAAAGATTTCTCACAAACCATTTATTGCCTCTCATTCAAGTGTTTATAAAATTTGCCCACATTTCAGGAATTTACATAATGATCAGATAATTGCGATTAAAAATAAAAAAGGTCTTATAGGAATAAATCCTTACCCATTTTTTATTGACCCAACATTTAAAGAAAGAGAGCTAAAAGTAAGAAATAAGCATAAAGAAAAAATAAAATCAATTGAAGTACAATTTGCTAAAAAATCATCTCAATGGTTAGCTAAACAGCATTTTTTTCAAAAAGAATTGGTTAGTATATGCCCCGATATAGATATATTCCTTGATCATATGGAATACATCATAAAGCTTATAGGTATCGATTATGTAGGAGTTGGGAGTGATTATGATGGACTTGATTGTTTACCTAAAGGCTGGAATGACTGCAGAGATCACATTAAAATAGCTGAAGGGTTAGAAAGCAGGGGATATAAGCAAGAAGAAATAGAAAAAGTTATGGGTAAAAATATTTTAAGAGTATTAGAAGAAATTAATTATTAGTAAAATTGAAATTATGACTAAAACTGTTCCAGATATTTTTTGAATCGCATTTATTCTTTTTTGAAAAAAATCTTTTAAACCATAGCTAGTTACAATTAATGCTACCAAAATATACCAAATACAATCAATTGCAGAAGCAGTTATAACTAAAATAGAATTTGTTAAAAAAGTAGATTCATTTTTTACAAATTGAGAAAAAACAGCCGAAAACCAAATTAAAATCTTAGGATTAAGTATTGATATTGAGAAACCTTGTAAAAAAGAATTCAGCTTATTTTGAGAAACATTAAAATCAATTTTTTCATTTTTTTGAAAAATGAATAAAATACCAAAGACAAATAGAAATGCTATGCCAACTATCTGTATTAACTTGAAAATATAAATATTAGTCAAAATAATAATGCTTAAACCAGTAACAGCAAAAATTGCATACACACCCATGCCTAGTCCATGGCCCACAGCACTTAGTATTCCACCAAGTCTATTATATTTAGAACTATTCCTAATAATTAATGCTAAACTAGGACCAGGAGACATAGCGCCAGCAATACACACTGCAGCGAACTGAAACCAAAATATTAAAGTCATAATTTAGAGGAAATGTCTAAATATTTCTTTATTGTTTTTTCTAATCCAAATTCAAAAGTATCACAAATTAATGCATGTCCAATTGATACTTCTTTAATGTTTTTTATTGATCTTAAAAAATACTCCAAATTTTCTAAGTTCAGATCATGTCCAGCATTAAATTCTATTTTTGGAAACTCATTTTTTATAAATTGAGATACCTCAATATAAGATTTAATAGCTTCAGATTTATTTGCTAAATAATTATGAGCGTATTCGTAGGTATAAAGTTCTACTCTGTCTGTAGCAATAATATCTAAATTTTCTAATGTCTCTTTAGAAGGATTAACAAAAACTGAAACTCTTATTTGATTATTATGAAATTCTTTAATAACATCAGATAAAAAATTTTTATTTTTTTCACAATCCCATCCAAAAGATGATGTTAATGCACCAGGAGGATCCGGAACAAGTGTAACTTGGTGAGGTTTTACATTAATTACTTTTTCAATAAAATTCTCAGAGGGATAACCTTCGATATTGAATTCTTTATTTTGATATTTTGAGACTAGTTCTTGCAAAGGTGACAAATCTGAAAATTTAGCGTGTCTTTCATCTGGTCTTGGATGAACAGTTATTCCATCTGCTCCATATTGAAGGCACTTCTCACTAATACTAATTATATTAGGCATATCGGCTCCTCTAGCATTACGCACTAAAGCAAATTTATTAATATTAACACTTAAAGCTGTCATGTTGTTAAATGATTTTACCGTATACCTCATCCATCCATTTTATTACTTTTGGATTTTTATAAATTTCTTCTCTAAGTGCATTGAGATTTTGATAATTATCTAATATGGTTGTAGGAATTCCATCTAACATCCCAGATTTTAACCAACCAAGTAATCTCCATATAGCTAAGTCAGCTATAGTTAAATCGCTTTCTACAAAATAAACAGATTTAGTATTTTGTTTTAATAGATCCTCTAAAAATTGGAACCACTTGGGAAGATGTCTAGTAGCAAGTATATCTCTTGCTACCTTTTTTTTCTCTGCATCCTTATCTCTACCAGAAAGAGTTACAAGATAATTTATATCTTGAGCTCCTTCGATAATCTGATCAATCAAAGCAGCCTTATAGTCATCATTTTTTGGGTACAATCCTGAAAGCTTGCCGCAAAATCTTGCTATGGCACCAGTTTGTGCAAAAATTTTGCCATCAACATCTATAACTGGTAGTTGTTTGAAAGGAGCAATTTTTTTATTTGGTAATTCACCTGTTTTCTTAAATTTATCATAGTCTTCACCTTCAATTCTATAATCTTCAAAAGGAATATTGCCTATATATAAAGATAGCCGGGTAACTTCTGCTCTCCAAAATGGAATTTTAAAATAATATAGAGTTATTTTCATGTTACGAATGATTAATAAATGTTACCATATATAAAAATGACTAAAAAAATAGATATATTAATTATCATTATGAATATATTTTTTTTTAGCTATTATTCAATTCAACTTCTAGTATTTACAAATGAATTTGCACTAGCAAATCTTGGTTTTTTTAATCATGCTATAGCAGGTTTATCAGAAATATTAGGAATAATATTTTTAACTTTTGTGATTGGTTTAATAATTATTTTATTTAGAAATGTTGAAAAACAATTACCAATTTTTCTGTCAATTTTTGTTTTTCAAATAGCTTGTGCTGTCAATTTTTGGAGATATGTTATTACAGATAGTCCTGGAGAAACAAAAATTGAAATTATTACAACAAATGCATATCTTTTTACGATCATTGCACTTTTTTCGGGTATATTAATTTTTAGAAGTTATAATAAATTGTAATATGAAAAAGAAATCTTCTTCTAAAATTGCCAAATGTCTTTGTGGAGGTATCAAAATTAAGATTGTTGGTAAACTTCGACAAGTGATTAATTGTCATTGCTCTCAATGTATGAAAACACATGGCAATTTTGCCGCTTACACTAACAGCCTTGAAGCGAATATCACGTACATTAGTAAAAGTACTTTACGGTGGTATGATTCTTCAAATTTTGCAAAGAGAGGTTTTTGCTCTAAATGTGGAGCTAGTGTATTTTATAAAATTAAAAAAAGTGATAATATAAGTATTTCAGCAGGTATGTTTACTAATCCAACTAAACTTAAAACGCATTCAAATATATTTATTAAAGATAAGTTAGATTATTATAAAATTGATCCTAGTTTGCCTAAATTCAGAACATCTGAAAAATATTAATCTTTTTTGATAGCTGGTGCCACAGGGCAGATTCGAACTGCCGGCTTACTCATTACCAATGAGTTACTCTACCCCTGAGTTACTGCGGCCTGAAAATAATATAATATCATAAATTATTTTTTTTTAATTTATTTTTATTGATTAAGTATAAAAGTGCCAACCCATTAAAAGCCCAAATTACTGACAACAAATACATATTAAATGTTAAGCTTACTAATTCTGCTAAATATCCAACTATAGCCGGGCCAAAAATAAAACCTGCAAAGCCTAATGTTAATAAATTTGAAACTGTAAGACCAATCGACTCTTTTGTTTCACTAATTGCCTGTCTTAAAACTACAGCAACAAAATTTGCTGTCCCAAAGCCAAATATTATGATTCCAAACAAAATTATATATAGATTTGATGTTAAAATCGATAAAAATAAAATGGTACAAGAAATTATACTAAAATAACTTCCAACAATTATGTCACCAAATTTTTTAATTAAATTACTTGCTGAAACTCTTGCAAATATTTCTCCACCATTAAAGAAAATAATAATTAATCCTCCTAAAAATAAAGGGGCACCTAAATCTTTAGTCAACCATACTGGAGACCAATCAATTATAATTCCTAATGTTGCAAAGTTCATCATTAACAAAAATCCATAAATTAGAATATTGCTCTCAGGTAATTTAAATTGATCTACTTTTTCATCATTCTCATATTTTTTCTTGAGACCAAAGAAATAAAAACAAGCAGAGTAAAATAAAAATAAAGTACCAACAATTAAGAAAGTTATCCTTGGATCTGGGATTAATTTAATAAAAAAACCAGCACCTAAAGCACCACATAATGAGCCCGCTGAAAAGCAAGCTTGGGTAAAAGGAATTAATATTTTATTTGTTTTTTGTTCAATTATTGCCATTTGTGAATTTAAAACTGGAAAAATTAATCCCGCACCAATTCCTATTGGGATAAAAAATAATGTAAAATAGAAGTAATTTGGAACACTTGCAATTATCATTGGGATATAAGCAAATATTATTGTTCCTGCTATGATTGTGTATGAAGTTCCAATTTTTGGGACGATTATTCTGGCACCAAGTTGATTAGCAAAAAGATTTGCAAAACCAAAAGCACAAATAGAGACACCGAGTTGAGTCTCAGAAATATTTAATCTTTCCATATTCCAAGGAAGGTAAACAAAGTAAATACCAATCATAAACATGATTAAAAATGCTCCACCAAAACATGTAAGTATTTCATTTTTAAATTCAGATTGCATTTCTCTTAGATTCTCCAATTAATAATTATCATTGTTTTCTAATAATAAATTTATTGATACAATTTTTTACAAATAATATATATGTAGTTTTTATGAAAGAAGTAGATTTTTGGTTTTCAATTGGAAGTACTTATACTTATCTTTCTGTTAACAGGCTAGCCGATGTTTCTCAAAAAGATAACATTAAGTTTAATTGGTATCCTTTCAGTGTTAGAAAGATTATGATGGATATGGATAATATTCCTTTTACGCCACCATCAAAAAAAATTAAATCAGATTATATGTGGAGAGATATAGAGAGAAGAGCAAAATTTTATGGATTTTTTGCAAAAGTACCAGCACCCTATCCTTTGAAGGAATTTGATTTGGCAAACCAATTGGCAATTTTAGGAATGGAAGAGGGTTGGGGCATAGATTATGTAACTTTAACTTATAAAAAATGGTTTCAAGAAGGAAAAGAACCTGCAACAGAACCTAATCTTTCAGAAATACTTCAGGAATTAAATTTAGATAAAGAAGATACTCTTAACAAAGCAAAGTCATCTAAAATTAATGATCAATATTTAACTAATACAGATAAAGCATATAAAAGTGGTGTTTTTGGTAGCCCAACTTTTATTTATCAAAAAGAAGTGTTTTGGGGTGATGATAGATTAGAAGATTGTATTAAATGGATTAAAACACTTTAAGTCTAATTTGTACTTTTAATTATTTCATTCACTTTGGAGGCGTATTCTGTATGTGCCATATGCCCACAGTTTTCAATAATTTGAATTGAAATTTTTTCATTTAGCTTTTCTGTATGATTTGAAGGAATTATATTATCATTTTTACCCCAAATTATACTTACAGGAATTTCTAAAGCATTTAGTTGATCTTTTAGTTCATTATGTTGAGTATTTGATTTTGATATTTGATCTTTCATAATTTTTAAAGAATTTTCAACGCCATCAATTCTTTTATAACTTAAAACTTCATTAACCATATCACGTGTAATAATTTCACTATTAGCATAAAGTTTTTCCAATACTGGCTTTAAATCTCTTCTTGACTCAGAAGTGATAAAATCTTCAAGATAAGAGTCATCTATTTCTTTTCCAAGACCTATGGGGCTAATTAATGTAAGAGATTCTATTAAGTCTTTAAAATCACATGCTGCTTGTATTGCTATTCCAGCTCCATAAGAGTGACCAACTAAATTTATTTTGCTAATATTATTTTTTGAGCAAAAATCATTAATAATTTTTGCCATATTTTTTAGTGAACCATCTGTTACATTTTTAGATGATTGTCCATGACCTGGTAAGTCTATGGCAAAGGTATTATAATCTTTAGATAGCTCCTCCTGATTAAACATCCAATTATTCAAATCACCACCGAAACCATGAATAAATAAAATATTTTTTTCTTTTTCTTCCCCTATATTGCTAAAATTAATTTCAATATCACCTAACATGATCTTTTCATACTTATTCGCCTCTCCCGCGGCTTCATCATCTTCAACTACAAAATTTTCATTAAATTCAGAAATAAATTTTTCAATCTCCTCATCAGAAATACTTTCATTGCCATAAACAGCAATTAAAGAACCTACAGGAACTCTGATGTCAGTTTCTATACATTTTTTTAATAATTTACCATCTTCTGGAGATTCCATTTCGTTAACAACTTTATCTGTTTCTATTTCTACTAATGTTTCACCTTTTTTTACTTCATCACCCTCATTTTTAAGCCATTGTAAAATTGCCCCCTCTTTCATTGCTAAGCCCCACTTAGGCATAGTTATGGCAATTAAACTTTCAGACATTTTATGTTTATAGTATTTCTTTAGCTGCGTTATAAACTTTTTCCTCACTTGGGAGATATAAATCTTCCAAAGGAGGAGAAAATGGCACAGGAGTGTGAGGTGGAGTGACCATTTTTATAGGAGCTTTCAGAGATGAAAAAGATTCTTGGCATATAAGTGCTGATAAATCAGTAGCCATATTACATCTTGGGTAAGACTCATCAACTATAACAACCTTGCCCGTCTCTTCAGCTGCTTCCAAAACCGAATCTTCATCAAGAGGTGAGAGAGTTCGCAAATCAAGGACTGTTGCTGATTTTCCCTCACTTTTTAATTTGTCTGCAACTTTATTACAAATTCCAACAGTTTGGCCCATTCCAATAAATGTTATATCTTTTCCTTCTCTTGTAAAATTAGCTTCACCAAAAGGTATAGTATAAGACTCATCTGGAACTTCTTGAGTTACGTCATATAAATTTTTATGTTCCATATAAATAACTGGGTCATCATCTCTAATTGATTGTATTAACAAACCCTTGGCATCATATGCGCAAGAAGGTACTACTACTTTTATTCCTGGCACATGAGTAAACATAGGATATAAACATTGACTATGCTGACTTGCAGCTCTTAAACCACCACCATACATTGTTCTTATAGTTACAGGAGTAACAGCCTTACCTCCAAACATATATCTAAATTTAGCAGTTTGGTTTAGTATTTGATCAAAGCATACACCCATAAAATCTACAAACATTAATTCAGCAACTGGACGTAATCCTGTTAACGCAGCACCGGAAGCCATGCCTAGTATTGCTGTTTCTGTAATAGGAGTATCAATTACTCTTTCTCTTCCATAATGTCCTAATAAACCCTTTGTAACTCCTAGAACTCCTCCCCAAGCATCTTGCTCACCATTTGTACCTGCACCTCCAGCAACATCTTCACCCATTACAACTACATTCTCATCTTTTTTCATCTCTTGCAGAAGAGCTTCATTAATTGCATCTCTATATGATTTTACTGACATAATTTTTCCTTTTATTAATATTTTATATAAACGTCTGTTAATAAATCTTTTTCAGTTGGAAAATCTGCTTTCTTAGATTCTTCAACAGCAATTTTTACTTGTTCTTTTGCATCACTTTCTAATTTTTCTAATTGAGATAATTCTAAAAGACCAGATTCAGTTACTTTCTTTTTAAAAATTTTTAGGGGATCTTCTTCATTTTTAATTTTTTCATTTTCTTCTTTAGTTCTGTAAGAAATTGCATCCCCCTCAAAATGTCCGTACACTTTACTTGTTTTTATATGTAGCAAAGCAGGACCTTTACCATTTCTTGCGTTATCAATTACATGTTTTGCCGCATCATGAACTGCAAAAAAATCATTTCCATCAACTTCATGTGAATCTAATCCAAATGCTTTTCCTCTATCTAATATACTTCCGCCTACAGCATATTCTTTTGCTGTTGATTCAGCATAACCATTATCTTCACATACAAATATTGCAGGAAGTTGAAGAACTGTAGCCATATTCATTGACTCAGATATTGATCCCTGATTAGATGCGCCATCACCAAAGAAACCAACTGATACATTACCCGTCTTTTTTGTTTTATATGTTAAAGCTGCACCCAGAACTATAGGAGGTCCACCACCTACTATGCCATTTGCTCCAAGCATTCCCTTTGAAAGATCTGCTATATGCATTGAGCCGCCTTTACCTCCGCATATTCCATCTTTTTTTCCATATAACTCTTTCATCATATCTGTAATGTCACAACCTTTGGCAATACAATGACCATGCCCCCTATGTGTACTTGCTATTGTATCTTTTTCATTAAGATGCATACATATACCCATAGCAGATGCTTCTTCACCAACATATAAATGAACGAAACCAGGCATTGCATCTGCAGCGAATTCATAGTGAACTGCATCATCAAATTCTCTAATTTCACACATACCTTTGTATGCTTTTAATAAATCTTCTCTACTTAATTGCATTGAAAAAATTTAATACGAAAATTTCAATATATCAATAACTATTTTAAGTTTAAATTTACTAAACTGAACAAAAATAATTATAGAAAACAATATTTTAAAAATATTATTATAAAAAATCTCTTTTTTAGTAGAATCTTATTGTATTGTTTAATTTTATTGGAGTTTATATGAATTTAAATGTAATTTTTAAAGCACAAGGTATTGTACTTATTATAAATGGATTAGGATCCCTTTTTCTAGGCTCTTTATGGATTTCTCAAGGTACTGGATGGGAGTCAACCCCAGATTTAATAACTTTTGGTCAATTTGTAGGTGTTGTGTTACTTGTAAATGGAATTTGGAGTTGGAGATTCCCCGATATTGCAAGTGAAAACCTAAAATCAATTGGAATGTTATTTGCTCTCGGTGGTTTATTATTTACTGCTATAATTTTATTTCACATAATAACAGGAGCTATTGCTGGTGCAACACCATATATTAATGTTGTTTTAACTGCACTCTTTACTGTAGCCTTTTACTTTTACAGCAGGTAGATAGATTTATGTATTAATATTAGTGGATTTACTCCACTAATATTTATTAATTGTTTACCTAATAACTTTTTTAAAACTCAAGTCAGATTTAATTATTAAAAGCACATTATTTATTTATGCTTAAGATAGTATTAGATAATTGTTAATAATTAGTAGAAATATTTTAATTAATCTTTAAATTATTATTATTGAATTTAAAGTAACTTAAATAAAATAAAAAAGATGATGAAAATGTTTAATTATATTTTTCCCAAAGGTCAATGGTCTATAACTAGAGTTATTGTTCTTTTTATTATATTTGGAATTTTAGATTTTATTTTTCTTTATTATAAATTTTAAAAATAGTGGTTAGTAATTTAATTTTTTCTTTAAGAGAGGTTGAAATTAAATTTGGAAAGAAAACTATTTTTCAAAATTTAGATCTTAATCTTCATAAAGGCGATATGATCGCTTTGGTTGGAAAGAATGGAGTAGGTAAGAGTACTTTAATGAAAACAATTAATGGAGAACAAGAAATTGATTATGGAACAATTTGGAATTTTCCAAATCTTAAAGTAAGTTATTTTAATCAAAAATTTGTTAAATTGGAAAATTTGACAATTTTGGAAAATTTTGCTGATTTAATTGATGAAAAAAATCAACATTATATTGATATTTATTGTGAAAAATTAAATTTAGATAAAAGTTCAAAAATAAATAGTTTGTCGGGAGGGCAAATAAGAAAAGTTTATTTGGTACGCTCTCTATTAAAAGACTCAGATGTTTTGTTGCTTGATGAGCCGACCAATCACTTAGATTTAGAATGCATCCAATGGTTAGAAAATTATTTAAGAAATTTAAACAAGACAGTTATTTGTGTAAGTCATGATAGAACATTTTTAAGTAATTTTACAAATAAAGTGTTTTGGCTAGATAGGGGCAGTTTAAGAATTAGCCCAAGTGGATTTAAAAATTTTGATCAATGGTCTGAAGAACTTTTAGATCAAGAATACAGAGAATTAAAAAATAGAAAACAATTTGTTAATCTTGAATTAGAATGGGCAAATAAGGGTGTTAAGGCTAGAGTAAAAAGAAATGAAAAGCGTTTGAAAAGAGCAAAACTTCTAAAATTACAGTTAGAAAAAGATGAGGCATCATATCGAAGTGCAGTTAAATCATTAAAACCTCAAATTGCTAAAAAAGCAATAGATCAATCAAGGTTTATAGCTGAATTTAACAATGTTAGTGTTAGGTATCCAGAGCAAAGAAAAAATCTTTTTGAAAATCTCTCAATTAAAATTGCAAAAAATGACAGAATTGGAATTTTAGGCAAAAATGGAACTGGAAAATCTACTTTTTTAAAAACATTATTAAAGGAAATGCCAATATATAGCGGAAAAATAAAATTAAAAAAAAATTTAGAATTTTCTTATTTTGATCAAATGAGAAATGATTTAAATGGAAGAAAATCAATAAAAGATATTTTGGTTCCGTCTGGTGGAGATTATTTGCAAGTACAAGATAAAGAACGACATGTTTGTAGCTATGTAAAAGATTTTCAATTTGATCCTAAAAATGTGAATCACACAATTCAAACATTATCAGGAGGTGAGCAAAATAGATTACTTCTTGCTAAAGTATTAGCAAATCCTAAGACTGGTTTAATTTTAGATGAACCAACAAATGATTTAGATCTAGAAACTCTAGACTTATTAACTGAAATGCTCTCAAATTATAAAGGGACTTTACTAATTGTTTCACATGACAGAGATTTTTTAGACCAGACAGTGAATAAAATTCTTTATTTTGATACAAATGGTCTCGTTTCTTTATTCTTTGGTGGCTATACTGATTTTTTAAAAAATCAAAATAATATTATTTCAGAAAAAAAATCTAATAGAGCTAAAAAAAATAAAAAAGAAAATAAGGTTTTGAAACTCTCTTATAAATACCAATTTGAATTAACACAACTTCCAAAAGAAATTGATGTTATTCAAAATGGTTTAAATCAACTTAAAAAAGAATTGAAAGAATCAAACCTATATTTAGAAAATTATGAAAGATACACTGAAGTAATTAAAAAAATGGAAAATTTAAATAAAGAATTGACTTTAAAAGAAGAAAGATGGTTAGAAGTTTTAGAAATAGAAGAAAAATTAAAAAAAAGTAATGAAGAATAATATAAATTTTTTTGGATGGATACTTTTTATTATTTCTTCAATTTGCTTTATAATTTCTAGTATTGGCAATTTTTGGTCAATGGCAGGCAGTTTATTTTTTTTTATTGCATGTATAGTTTTTCTAATACCTTTTTTTATAAAAAAATAATAAAATATTAATAAGATGAAGAACCGGACTGATCAGTATCTTTATTCTTCATATCATCAACTATTTTTTGTGCACTAGAACTCATAACTCTGAAATCTGAGAGTATAGTTACTAACTTGTATCCGATATTTATCATTTCTTTTGCGTACTTAGTAGAACCATTATGTATTCCAGCTATTTTACCATATTCTTTTGCTTTTTTTGCAATTAGCTTTATGTTTGAAAATACTGGATCTTCCCTAACATCAAACTTAGGTGGTAAACCATAAGACGAACTCATATCTGCAGGACCAATATAAACACCAGTAAGATTTGGAACAGAAAGAATTTTGTCAAGATTTTCAACTGCTTGTCTCGTTTCTATCATAGCAAAACTAAGAATATTTTTATTTGCATCTTTAAAATAATTTGAACCATGTAACAGTTGAGCCCTCATTGGCCCAAAACTTCTTTGTCCATTAGGAGGATAATAGCAATATGAAACAAATTTTTCACAATCTTCTTTTGTGTTAATCATTGGTGCAATGATACCCATAACACCTAAATCTAACATTTTCATAATGATGCCTGGTTCATTCCAAGGAACACGAACCATTGGAACTGATTGACTATCTGATAGTGCTTGAAGCATTGATATACTTGATTGATAGTCGCTTTGACCATGTTGTAGATCAATTGTAACACAATCCCATCCCATTTTTCCAAAAGCTTCAGCTGTAAATGAATTAGGTATTGATAACCAAGCATTAATTACTGCTTTATCTGCTTCCCAAAGGTTAAGTAAATTATTCATTGAATGGATCTATATACTTTTGTAAAAATAATAGAATAGTAAAATAAAATTAAAAATTTAATTTCTTTGTATCTGAAGTTTTATTATAAGTAATCTTAATGAAAAATTTGAGAATTTCCCAAATACAGTTTGAAGCTAAGGCGACACCTCAAGAAAATTGTGATCAATTATATAATTATTATAAAAAAAGCCTAAATTATAAACCTGATTTAATATGTACTCCTGAATGTTCTAATATCATTACAAACGATAAAAAACATTTATTAAAATTTACAAATTATGAGGAAGATTGTCCCATATTAAATATGTCTAAAGAATTTGCATATAAAAATAAAATTTTTATAAATATTGGCTCACTTTTATTAAGAGAACAAAATCAAAAAAAATTAGTTAATAGATCATTTTTTATAGGAGCAAATGGTAACGTAAAAGTTTCATATGATAAAATTCATATGTTCGATGTTAAAATTAATAATAAAGAAAATCACAAAGAATCTGATTCTTTTCAGCCTGGAAATAAAATAATTATAAACAAAATTAAAGATATTACGTTTGGCTTCACAATTTGTTATGACTTACGTTTCCCATCTTTATTTAGAAAATTAGCAAAAAAAGGGGCTCAAATAATCTTAATGCCTGCCGCATTTACAGTACCAACTGGCAGGGATCATTGGGAAATTTTAGTGAGAGCTAGAGCAATAGAAAATAGTACATTTATAGTTGCTACTAATATGTGTGGAATTCACCATACTCGTAGAAAAACTTATGGCCACTCACTTCTTATAAATCCATGGGGAAAAATATTGAGTAAATGTTACAGTAAACCAAAAATTCTCAATACTAAAATTAATTTATCTGAAGTATCTGAAGCTAGAAAAAAAATACCATCACTTAATTATGACTAAGCCTAAATCTTTGTTAGACGGAATAGGAAGCATTTCTATAACTAAAAAATATTATGATGACTGGTCAGAAAAATATGATCAAACTCTGGATCAGTGGAAATATCAAGCACCTAAAAAGAGTTCTTTTTTATTAAAACAAGAAATTAAAATTAAGCCAGATTATATTCTTGATTTAGCATGTGGAACTGGGCTTTTTGGTATTGAATTAAAAAAAATATATCAAAAATCAAAAATTTATGGATCTGATATTTCTTATAAAAGTATTCAAATTGCAAAACAAAAAAAAATTTATGATAATTTAGAAAAATATAATTTTGAAAATAAACATATTTATCAAATAAAATTTGATCTAGTCTCAATGATAGGCTCAATGACTTATTGTAAAAATTTTGATAAATTATTTGAGAATGTTAAATTTTATTTAAAAAAAAAGGGTATTTTTATATTTTCCCACCGATTAGATTTATGGCTCAATCAGGATTTTGATAAAATATTACAAAAATTTTCAAAAGATTTTAAAATTTTAAATATTTCAAGACCTTATAATTATTTGCCATTGAATAAAGATTTTAAAAATAAAATAAAAATACGAATTGTTTTATTACAAAAATGTTAATTTCGTTATTTAATTGTTATAAGATTTGTTACTAAAAAGAGAATCGGGTAGAAGATAAATAAGTTTATTATTAAAATAAGCTATATTCTTAAAAAGAAGGGGTATATCGCCGTGTCCCTTCTTTTTTTATAAACTATTTTTAATTGATTTGCTAAAAAATTTATTTTTTTGAGTTAAAAATATCCATCTTTCTTAATGTCTTCTCACTTACATGATGCTCTATTCCTTCGGCATCTTCAGAGGCTGTCTTCTTATCTAATCCAAGATTTACTAAAAAATTAAAAACTATATTATGCCTCTTTTTTGATTCACTAGCTATTTTTTGACCCTTAAATGTTAAAAAAATAGAGCGATAAGGCTCTCTCTTTATATAACCTTGTGTTTGTAATCTTTGTATTGTTTTATTAGCTGTAGCTTGAGCTATACCTAAATTATCAGCGATATCTACAATACGAGCTTCTCCCTTAGAATTTAGCAGCTCTGCTATAAGTTCTAAGTAATCTTCAGTATTTTCAGTTTTATGAGCATTTCGGACTTTGCTAAATGACATTAGCTTGTTTAACACAAAAAACGAAAAAAATTAATACAAAATATAGCCATAGCTATATTTTTTAGCTATATAGATAATATTAATGAATGCTTTAATTAATGCTATAAATGAAAAAACTAAAATCATTCTTCAAAATGATGGAAGACTATTAAAAAAATCTTTTTTTGGTCTTTTACTTCTCTCACTTGTTTTTCAAGGAGGTGAGTTTGGGGAGGTAATCAGATCTTCAATTATTGATGCATATATTCAAGTATCTGTTTTTGTTGGATTTACTCTATTTGTTTTTATTGGATTAGATAGTTTGACAAAATTTAATGTAAAAAATTTTTTAAATAAAACACAAAAATTTCACGTTGGTATAGCTGCATTTTTAGGAGCAATTCCAGGATGTGGCGGGGCCATAATAGTTGTTACTCAATATATTCAAGGTCGTATTTCGTTTGGATCCTTGGTAGCGGTATTAACTGCAACAATGGGTGATGCAGCATTTCTTATACTTGCTATTGAACCCTCAACTGGTTTTTTAATTTTCGGGATAGGTATTATTGTAGGTTCATTCTCAGGCTATATTATTGATTTTGTTCATGGCAGAAATTTTATGCAATCTGAGACAAAAATAAAAGTTGAATTTGAAAAAATAAACAAAACTTTCGTATCTAATTTCAATTATTTTTGGCTTTTTTTATTTATTCCTGGTTTTATATTAGGTATCCTTGTTGCATTTCAGATTGAATTTGATTCAAACATTTATAAAACATTTTTAGTATTCATAGCATCTGCAGGTGCAATTCTCTCAATATTTATGTGGTCTTTGAATCCTTTAAGTGATTTTCAATGTTCAACTGATAAAAGTAGGGGATATCTGTCTAGGGTAGTAGATACTACAAATTTTGTGACGACTTGGGTAATTAGTGGCTTTCTTGTATTTGAAATTTTTATGTACTTTACGAGCTTGGATTTAAAAATATTTTTTGATTTATGGCTTCCATTTGTTCCATTAGTAGCAATATTATTTGGTTTCTTACCTGGTTGTGGACCACAAGTTGTGGTAGCCACATTTTATCTAAATGGATTTATTCCTCTTTCTGCAGAACTTGGAAATGCAATTTCAAATGATGGAGACGCCTTATTCCCAGCTATAGCTCTTGCTCCAAAAGCAGCCATTTTAGCCACTCTTTATAGCGCAGTACCTGCGCTGGTTGTTGCATATGGATATTTCTTTTTATTTGAGTAGAATCTTGGATAAAAATTTACCCTATAAAATATGCGTTGTTTGTAATAAACCTTTCTCTTGGAGAAAAAAATGGGAAAGAGATTGGAAAAATGTTTTATATTGTTCTAAGAAATGTTCTAAAAGCGGAATAAAAAATAATAATAATAATAAAAATTGATTCTTATTTGTGACAAATAAATTAAATAAAGAAAATAATTCTAATCATTTAAAAGATGATTCTAAAAAAAATTTACGTTCAGCAAGATTAAAAAGGTTAGAAAAACAACTCAAATCAAATATTTTAAAAAGAAAGAAAGCTATTAATAAAAATGGATAAGTTAATAATAAGTGGAAATTCTAAAATTTCTGGATCAGTTAATGTTCATGGGTCAAAAAATTCTGCATTACCCATAATTGTATCCTCTCTTTTATCTGAAAAATCTTTATATCTTTCAAATGTACCTAATGTTGTTGACGTACTAAATTTAATTAAACTACTAAAAAATTATGGTGTTAAAATTGCACATAATAAAAATAAACTTCAAATCAATCCTGAAAAAATTAATAACTTATCGGCTGATTATGATGTCGTAAGAAAAATGAGAGCATCTATTTTAATCCTAGGACCTCTACTTTCTCGATTTGGAGAAGCTAGAATATCTTTGCCAGGTGGATGTGCAATAGGAACTAGACCAATAGATATTCATCTTTCAGGATTATCAAAGCTCGGAGCTAATTTTGAAATCCAAAATGGTTTTGTCGTTGGAAGTGTTAAATCTAAATTAGTAGGAAATAAAATTAAATTACCCTTTCCAAGTGTTGGGGCAACTGAAAATATATTAATGGCTTCTGTTTTAGCAAAAGGTGAAACAAAAATTATAAATGCTGCAAGAGAACCAGAAATTGAAGATTTATCAAATTGTCTTATAAAAATGGGAGCAAAAATTGAGGGGCAGGGATCAAATACTATTTATGTTCAAGGTGTTACAACACTAAAGAAAGCACAACATCAGATAATTTCTGATCGGATAGTAGCAGGTACTTTTATTATTGCAGCCTTAATATTAAATTCGAACCTAGAAATAAAAAAATTTAATACATTATATTTAAAATCTTTAATTAATATTTTAAAAAAAATGGGTGCAAATTTAAAAATAAATGAAAATTCTATAAAAGTTTTAAAAGGTCCAAAACTAAAATCTACTAGTGTATCAACTAGCCCATATCCTGGGTTTCCAACTGATTTACAGGCTCAATTAATGTCATTGATGTGTTTATCTAATGGCAAATCAAAAATCAAAGAAACTATTTTTGAAAATAGATTTATGCATGTGCCTGAATTAAATCGATTAGGAGCAAATATTACAGTAGAAAAAGATACAGCTACCATTTTAGGAAATCAAAAATTTAAAGGGGCTCAGGTGATGGCTAGTGATTTACGAGCTAGTATCAGTTTAGTACTAGCTGCTATGAATGCAAATGGTCAAACAACATTAAACCGAGTCTATCATCTTGATAGAGGATACGAAAATATCGAAAAAACATTAAGTAGTTTGGGTGTAAAAATAAAAAGAAAGAAAAATTAACTTTTCCTAGTTTTTTCTTTAATCACAATATAAAAGCCTGCCATTTATGAGCAAAATTATAATTGCGGTACCAAGAGGAAGAATTACGAAAGAATGTAAAAACTTGTTGTTAAAAACAAGTTTTGCTCCTGACCCCTTATTATTTGATAAGCATACAAGAAAATTAACTTTTAAATCAAAAAAAAGGAACATTGAATATATAAAAGTTAGGGCTTTTGATGCATGTACTTTTGTCGCATTTGGTGCAGCACAAATAGGTATAGCTGGTGAGGATGTAATTAATGAATTTGATTACTCTGAAATATATGCCCCACTTAATTTAAATATCGGTCATTGTCGGATTTCTGTAGCTGCTCTTAAATCATTATTAAAAAAAGAAGATCCAGAAACTTGGAGTAATATAAGAATTGCTACAAAATATCCAAATATTACTAAAAAATTTTTTTATAACAAGGGGATACAAGTTGAAATTATAAAATTGAGTGGTTCAATGGAACTAGCACCTTCTTTAAATATGTGTAGGAGAATTGTAGATTTAGTGTCTACTGGGAAAACATTAAAGGAAAATGGTTTGACTGAAATTGAAGAAATAATGAATATCCAATCTAAATTAATTGTAAACCGCTCTGCTTACAAAACAAATATGAAAGAGGTTTCAAAAATTATTAATGAGATAGGTACTTTTGTTTAATGAAAATAATAAAGTTTAATAAAAATATTTATAATCAACTTCAAATAAAAATTGAAAAAAGAAATTCATCATCAAATAAACAAATACAAGATGATGTAAAAAAAATTATTTATGATGTTAAAAAAAATGGCGATAAAGCACTGATTAAATATGCTGCAAAATTTGATAAAGTTAAAATTAGTAAAAAAGATCTTTCATTTGATCTGTCTAAAACAAACTCTAAATCAAAAATTGATCCTCAAATTTTTAATAGTTTTAAAAAAGCAATAAAAAACATCTCATCTTTTCATAAAAGACAATTACCTAAAAATATTATTTATAAAAATAATGGAATAACATTAAAATCTGAATGGAAGCCAATAGACTCAGTCGGTTTATACGTTCCTGGAGGAAAAGCGTTCTACCCATCCTCTTTAATTATGAATGCAGTACCGGCAATTATAGCTGGAATAAAAAGAATTGTATGTATAACACCTCCAACCAAATCTATTAATCCATATTTTATAAAATTAATTAAAGAATTAGGTATTAAAGAAACGTACTTTGTAGGAGGGGCTCAAGCAATTAGTGCACTAACATTTGGCACTAAAACAATTAAACCAGTTAACAAAATTTTTGGTCCTGGCAATGCTTATGTATCAGAAGCAAAAAAACAATTATATGGGAAAGTTGGAATTGATTTGTTGGCAGGGCCATCAGAAATAGTTGTTGTTGCTAATAAGGACAATAATCCAAATTGGGTTGCATCTGATCTTATAGCGCAAGCAGAACATGATGAAAATGCACAGTCAATTTTAATTACGGATGATAAAAATTTTGCTACTAGAGTTATTAATTCAATTAGAAAAATTAAAAAAAATTTAACAAAAAAGAAAATAATTGAAAAAAGCTTAAAAAACAATGGAATTATTGTTTTAGTTGACAAAATAGAACTTGCTGCAGAAATTATAAATTTTTTTGCACCAGAGCATCTACATTTACATATTTCTAATTATAAAGGATTATTATCAAAGATAAATAACGCTGGTGGTATTTTTTTAGGTGAATATTCTGCTGAAGCTTTTGGCGATTATATTGTTGGAACCAACCATGTATTACCTACATCTGGAGCAGCTAAATTTTCATCAGGATTAGGTGTTTTAGACTTTATGAAAAGAAACTCTGTCGTTGAGATGAATGAAAAATCTTATAATATGTTTTCAGATGATACTCAAAAATTGTCTGGACTTGAAGGTTTAGATGGACACAAATTATCAGTAAGAATTAGACAAAAGAAATAAATTTTACTATAAGCTTATTAGTTTTATGCCAAAAGAAGGATCGATTGAATTTCAAGGAGTTGTTTTAGAGCTTCTCCCAAATGCAATGTTTAAAGTAAAATTAGAAAATGATCATGAAATTCTAGCTCATTCATCTGGAAAGATGAGAAAAAACAGAATAAGGGTATTAGCTGGTGATAAAGTTACAGTAGAAATGACACCTTATGATTTAACAAAAGGTAGAATTACTTTTAGATGGAAGTAAAAAAAACAAAAAAAAATAATATTATTTCTCTTAAAAAAAAATCAAAGTGTCCAACATGTAAAAAAGTTTCCAGGGAACCGTTCATCCCTTTTTGCTCAAAAAAATGTGCAAATCTTGATCTTATGAAATGGCTTAATGATGAGCACGGTTTGGAAATAAAAACTGATTAAAATATTCTATTTTTAATTGCATTAAATTATAAATACTTTATCTGATGTTTTGTGCCCAGGTAGCTCAGTTGGTAGAGCAGAGGACTGAAAATCCTCGTGTCGGTGGTTCGATTCCGCCCTTGGGCACCACTTTTCTTTAGCAATTATTATTTTAAGATATCATGTTAATTATGCCGTTTTTATAAAGGGAGCGCTCTGGTCATTTTCTAAAATCTAAATTATATTGATTTGAATAAAATGAATGTAAATAATAAATTAATAATAAAATAATATAAAAATTTAAGTTAATGAATAATGATCCACTTCTAACCCCGTATAAAATTAAAAATCTAGAAATTAAAAATAGATTAATGACTTCTGCTCATGAGCCTTCTTATGCTGAAGATGGGTTACCTAAAGAAAGATATAAGTCGTATCATGTTGAGAGAGCAAAGGGTGGATTAGGTTTAACTATGACAGCAGGAAGTGCAGTTGTATCTCCTGATTCACCTTCCACTTTCGGAAATTTGCATGCCTACAAAGATGAAATAATACCATGGCTTAAACAGTTAACAACAGAGTGTCATGATTATGGATCTAAGGTAATGATACAAATAACTCATTTAGGAAGAAGAACAAATTGGAACCATTCTGATTGGCTTCCAATTCTTTCTGCTTCACATATTAGAGAGTCAGCTCATCGCGCTTTTCCAAAAGAAGCAGAGGATTGGGATATTACAAGAATAATAAAAAAATATGGAGAAGCAGCTTCAAGAATGAAGGAAGCTAATATGGACGGAATTGAAATTGAAGCTTATGGACATTTTTTAGATTCATTTTGGTCTCCTGCAACAAATAAGCGTAATGATGAATATGGTGGAAGTTTAGATAATAGAATAAGGTTTTCTTTAAATGTTATAGAAGAAATTAGGAAATCTGTAGGCAATGATTTTATTATAGGTGTGAGGATGGTGGCCGATGAAGACTGGGACAAAGGTTTATCAAAAGAAGATGGATTGTGGATAGCAAATAAATTGATATCAACAAACAACATAGATTTTTTAAATATAATTCGCGGACATATTGATACTGATGCATCACTAACTAAAGTAATACCAACTCAAGGTATGCCTTCTTCCCCACATTTAGATTTTGCTAGTGAAATAAAGATTAAAACAAAATTTCCTACATT
>CACHBB010000006.1 GCA_902577945.1 uncultured Alphaproteobacteria bacterium | reverse complement strand
TTAGCATTTATATTTGGATCTTTAACTTTTATTTTGAACTTTATACCTGTAATTGGATCAATTAATATTCTTAAAAGTAAGGCAAGAACAAATGGAACCATAATAGGTTGAGTAAAATTTAAAATAAATGCTACGGCTATGCTAGCTAGTATAAAAAGAGACCCAGAGATTACTCTATTATTTTCATTCATAAATTAAATATTAGATTTTGGGTTAAAAATTTCAGGCTTATCATTTGGAAAACTTTCAACATATAATGACTGACTTGGAAAAGCAAATCCAGAGTTATTTCTTTCAACAATTTCAATAATTTTAACAGCAAGACTTTCTTTTATTTTTAAAAATTCTCCCCAATCATTAGTGACTGTAAATACTTGAACTAATATATCAATTGAACTTTCAGAAAAACTATCAATTCTTACATAAAAACTAGCATTTTCATTTTTTGCAAAATCTTCTTCATTTTCAATTAGTGTATTTATTTCATTTCTTATATTTCTCAATTGATCAATAGTTGTTCTATATTCCAGTCCAACTAACCATCTAATTCTTCTATGATGTCTTCTAGTATAATTAGTTACTGATTGTTCTGCGAACTTATAATTAGGAACCATAACTGGAGTTGAGTCAAATCTTCTTACAAGTGTTGATCTAAAACCAATTTGCTCAACAACTCCTTCAACTTCTCCAGAAACTAAAATAACATCACCCACTGTAAATCTTTTTTCCATTAATATCATTATTCCACTTATTAAATTTTTAAATAAGTCTTGAGCACCTAACGCAACTGCAACACCAAATAAACCTAAACCAGCAATTACTGGCCCAACTCTGATTCCCCATAATTCTAATATTGCTACAGTACCAAGAACAAGCACTAAAATCCTGAGACCTTTAAGTGTCCAATCAACTAATGGTTTTGATATTTTTGCTTCAAAGTTTTTTATAACAAACGAAAAAGGAATGATCAGTTGATGAAGAAGCCAAAATATAAAAATAGTTATTAAAGATCTATTTAGTAAATCAATAAAATTTTGGTTTTCATTTGATAAATCTAAATATGATGAAGCAATAAAAAAACCTACAACAACTGGAAAAAATTTTAAAGGACCATCTAGAACTTGAATTATAGCATCATCAATTTTTGTTGTTGTTCTTGTTACAATTCTTGAAAGTCGATTTAAAATAAATCTCGCTATTAATCTTCTTAGTAAATAAAAGAGTAAAAAAATTATTAAACTGATTATTATATCTGTTGCATTTATACCAAAAACACCATTGTTCCATACATCTAAAAAAAGATCATTAAAGCTATTGAATGTTTCCATAAGAAATATATCTAAACTACACTAACATGAAAATTAGATTTTTACTTGTTTTTTTGGTTATGTTTGCAATAAAGAATAGTTTAATAGCTAATGAAAGCATGAATCTTTACGATTTTTCTTTTGAAGATATTGATGGTAATAATGTAAATTTAAATAAATTTACAGGTAAGCCTATTCTAATTGTAAATACTGCGTCTAGATGTGGATTTACACCTCAGTATAAAAATCTTCAAAATCTTTTTCTAGAATACAAAGACAGTGACTTGACGATTATTGCGACAACCAGCAACTCATTTTCTCAGGAATATCAGAACACGGATGATATTAAAAAAATCTGTTTGGTTAATTATGGAGTAGGATTTGTAACTTCTTCACCTATGAATGTTAAAGGTAACAATGTACATCCTATTTATTCTTGGATAAATAACGAATACGATAAATCACCAAAATGGAATTTTTTTAAATTTCTGTTTGATAGAAATGGAGAATTAGTTGATATGTGGTCATCAATGACAAAACCTGATAGCTCAAAAATTAAAAAACAAATCGACAAATTAATTTAAAAAAAAAGGGCAATAATTGCCCTTTTCTTAAAAATAATTTTTTATATCTTATTACATCATGCCGCCCATGCCGCCCATGCCGCCCATGCCACCCATGCCGCCGCCCATGTCAGGCATAGCAGGTGCAGGTTTATCTTCAGGTGCATCAGCTACCATTGCTTCAGTTGTAATTAATAATCCAGCTACAGATGCTGCATCTTGAAGAGCAGTTCTTACAACTTTGGTTGGGTCAATAATTCCAGCATTTACCATATTAGTGTACTTATCCATTTGAGCATCATAACCTATATTATGGTCTTTGCTTTCACGAATTTTTCCAGCTACTACAGCTCCATCAACACCAGCGTTTTCTGCAATTTGTCTTAAAGGATTGAATAATGCTCTTCGAACAATATCAACGCCGATCTTCTGATCATCATTGGCAGTTTTAACTGAATTTAAAGCTTTAGTTGCATATGCTAATGCTGATCCACCACCAGGGACTATTCCTTCTTCCACAGCAGCCCTAGTTGCATGCATTGCATCCTCTACTCTATCTTTCTTTTCTTTAACTTCAACTTCTGTAGCACCACCAACTCTGATAACTGCAACACCTCCAGCTAATTTAGCAAGTCTCTCTTGAAGTTTTTCTCTATCATAATCAGATGTTGTCTCTTCTATTTGAGCTCTAATTTGATTACACCTGCCCTCTATATCTTTCTTTTTACCAGCTCCTTGAACAATAGTTGTATTTTCTTTATCAACTACAACTCTTTTAGCAGTACCTAGCATTTCGAGAGTAACATTTTCTAGTTTTATTCCAAGATCTTCACTAATTACCTGTCCACCAGTTAGAATAGCAATATCTTCTAGCATCGCTTTTCTTCTATCACCAAAACCTGGAGCTTTTACTGCAGCAATTTTTAAACCACCTCTGAGCTTATTTACTACCAAAGTAGCTAGTGCTTCACCTTCAATATCTTCAGCTATAATTAATAGTGGTTTTGTAGATTGAACTATTGATTCTAACAGTGGTAACATTGGTTGAAGACTTGATAATTTTTTTTCATGTAACAAAACATGACAATCACCAAGTTCAGTTATCATCTTTTCAGCGTTTGTTACAAAATATGGAGATAAGTAACCCCTATCAAACATCATACCCTCAACTACATCAAGTTCGGTATCAAGACTTTTTGCTTCTTCAACTGTAATAACGCCTTCTTTACCTACTTTTTGCATTGCACTAGAAATCATTTTACCAACTTCTGAGTCACCATTTGAAGCAATAGTTCCAACTTGTGCAACCTCTTTATCAGTTTTTATTACCTTTGATTTTTTTCTTATTTCGTTAACTACTGAATCTACAGCTAAATCAACACCCCTTTTTAAATCCATAGGATTCATACCAGCGGCTACAGCCTTCATGCCTTCTGTGGCAATAGCTTGAGTTAATACAGTTGCTGTAGTAGTTCCATCACCGGCAATATCATTAGTTTTGCTAGCAACGTCTCTAACCATTTGAGCGCCCATATTTTCAAACTTATCTTTAAGCTCGATTTCTTTGGCCACACTAACTCCATCTTTAGTAATTCTTGGAGCGCCAAAAGATTTATCCATAACAACATTCCTGCCTTTTGGTCCTAATGTTACCTTAACGGCATCAGCAAGTTTATTTACACCAGTCAACATTTTTGATCTAGCGTCTGATCCGAAAAATATATTTTTTGCAGACATTTTAAATCCTCTCCTAATTTTTTATTATTTTTTTTTACCAGTTGTAATTATGCCCATTATGTCAGACTCTTTCATAATAAGATAATCTTCACCATTCATTTTCACTTCGGTGCCAGACCATTTACCAAAAAGTATTTTATCACCTTTTTTTACATCAAGTGGTACAAGCTTTCCTGTCTCATCTCTGGCTCCAGAACCAATTTCAAGAACTTCACCTTCCATGGGTTTTTCTTGAGCAGTATCTGGAATTATAATTCCTCCAGCTGTTTTTTGATCAGAATCTACCCTTTTTACTAAGACTCTGTCATGTAGCGGTCTAAATTTCATATTTCCTCTTTTATTAAGTTATTGGTAAATAACAATTTTTAATTAGCACTCTAACAATAAGAGTGCTAATTATTTAATCATTAATAAAATCTATTCAAGTATGAAATAAAGAATTTATAAAAAATTTAAAATTTATGATATCATTAAAAAAATGCTTTTTTTCAACGTTTTTTTCAGAACATTAGGTTTTTTAACTGCTTTAGTTATTTTCATTCTAATATTAAATATAATCTTTTTCATTTTACCTAAAAATATCGAAGCAGATTTTAAATTTACAGAGGGAGACAGAAACTCGTCTAATGTAATAGCAAAGTTGAATCTGAATGGGCCAATTATTGATAATACAAACTTGTTGCTTGAAGGAAATATTTATGGAGTGGTTGATCCAATAGATGTTAAAAAAAAAATAAATAGCTTAATCAAGCTAAAACCAAAAATACTTATTATTAAAATAAATTCTCCAGGAGGCACAGTGTCAGCATCAGCTGAAATTGAAAAATTAATTTTAGATTTTAAAAAAAATTCTCAAATTAAAGTTTATTTTTTTACAAACCAAATTTTAACCTCAGGTGCATATTGGGTTGCTACTACTGGTGATAAAATATTTGCAACATACGGCTCAATAGTAGGTAGCATTGGAGTCAGCGGACCAAGTTGGTATTATTATAACAAGCCGCTATCTATTTCTTCTGGACTTTTTGGTAATACAATCAACACTGAAAATGGAATAGAAGTATTTAATCAAAATTCTGGAGAGTCAAAAGATTTGTTTAATCCCTTTAGAAAACCGACATCAAAAGAACTTAGTCATTTACAAAAAATGATAGATGAAATTTATGATGACTTTTTAAATACTATTTCCAAGAATAGAAAAATAGAAAAAGATAATTTAAAAAATAAAATTGGTGCATTAATTTATACAGGCTATCAAGCGAAAGATAATTACTTAATTGATGATATAATTAGTTACGACATTCTAATAAAAAAAATAATAAAAGAAGAAAATTATTCTAATTATAAAGTTGTTGAAAATGTTGAAAATAATAATATTTTTGAAAGATATTTTTTAAATTTGTTAAAATTTAATTCAAATTTAATTTGCAACAAATTAAATTCTAATTTTGTCACAATTTTGCCGGGATATTTCAAAAATTGTTAGTCTAGAATTTTCTCAATATCACTTATTTTTACTATTAAATTTTTATAATAATTACTATTTTCAAGAACTTTTTTATTAATATATTTTTTTGCGGTTTCATCATGTTTCTCTACGTCAACTGTGTCTGAAACAACTCTTTGGTAATCTAGTTTATTAATTTTTGCTATTGACGTATATCTTTGCTCAAAAATTTTTTCATAAACGTTATCAAACCTAGGTCCTATTTCATAAATTTTTGCTCCTTCTTTACAGAAAGCTATATTAGCTAAATTAGAACCATATGGCGAAATTATTTTGTCTGCTTCTGCAAATAATTTAATTTGCTCATGAATTTCATAAAGTTGGGGATTTATAACCTTGTAACCATTAGATCTTAAAATGGTAATCAAATCTGACTCATTAATAATTTTTCTGTATGAAGAATCTTCTCGTGTTACATAAATTTTTTTGTCTTTAGCATTTCCAACTTTAGGCATTAGAAAATTTCTTAAGATTTTAATAGAGTTATTTAAATTAAAAAATTGTGGTATTTCTGAATTAGTAAATTTATAAAAATTATCATCTAAAAAAAGAAAGGATGAATTGATCTTTAAGTCTTTTAGAATAATTTCAATAAATTTTCTAAATTTATTTGAAGAGTTTCTATGAATTATTATTTTATTATTGTTATTATTAAAAAAAATTCTTGGAAGAAATTGTATTAAATTTGAATAATAATTATTTGCAGCACTTGATCCAAGAAGAAATACATCATTAAATTTTTTGTAATTCTCTATATTTTCCTTGAAACTAATAAAGAATTTATCAGTAAAAAAATGCTCATAACTTAAATTTTGATCTCTCATAAAAAGATTTGAAAATGTTTTATAATCTTCGGTTATTGGAAAATAATTGAAAGAATCAAGAAAATAGTCGCCCTTATATATATTGCAGCTTATACTAAAATTTTTGAAACTAGCGTTCTTAAAAGAATTACTGATTTTTGTATCCGTTTTAATTTGGTTGGAACTAATATTTTCTAACATTTTAAAAATAAGTTTAATTATTATAAATATATTACTTCACAAAGATATAAGCAATTTGTAAATATTTTTTTTTGGCGCGCCCGAGAAGAGTCGAACTCCTAACCTCATGATCCGTAGTCATACGCTCTATCCAATTGAGCTACAGGCGCTTCTTATTTTTCAATCCTTTATCAACTTACTATTGAACATTCAATGTTCATGGTACCACCATGGTACCACCATTTATTTATTTTAGCATATTATAGATGGTTTTAAACTGATTAGAACTAAACAATCTCCTTGGTTGGTTTTAGAACTAAAAAGTAACAGCATATATTTGAAAAAATATACCGCACATTATAGCGCCTCCTAAACCAAAAAATAAATATGCCGTAAAAGTTGCTCTATTGACCAGTGACCAAACAGCAGTCATAGCTGGTATACTAGAAATAGCACCTCCCACAAGAAAGGCTAATGCCCCACCTGCACTTAATCCTTGTTCTAGCAATCCTGATACTACAGCGGGAGCTGCATAGGAATTCAGGTAGGCGGGAACACCGATGAATGCTCCGACAACAATAGAAAATAATCCATCTCCTCCCACGATACTTCCGATTAGTTGTGTGGGAATATAAATAATCATGATTGCTTCAAGCAGATAGGCTAGTGTTAACCATTTAAGTAGAAATATTCCATTTGAGGAAAACTCAGACCAGAAAAATTGCATGCGTTGTTTGTCTTGCCAAAACTTCCAAATAGTTTTGTTCGTAAAAGGTTTTACCGAACAGCAACTTTGTGCATTATTCATTACTTTTAATGGAGAGCTAAATAATCCCATTTTTGAAAATATAAAAATACCAAAACCTCCTAATAAACCTAGAAAGAGAGCTGAGAGAGTTTTGGCTATTGCGAATTCCCAGCCAAGCGCAGAGGCAGTGATTAATAATGCAGGCGGGTCTATTAAAGGAGATGACAACCAAAATGCCATAACCGCTGAGAGAGGTACACCTAATGCTAACATACTGGCAATAAATGGAATAACTTCACAAGAACAAAAAGGGGCAAGCCCGCCAACTATAGTGGCCAAAAAAATCATATTAATTTCTCTTCCTTGAAACGATTTGGAAATAATACGTTCAGCACCCGATGCTTTAAGAGAAGCAATTAATAAAATAGCAATCAAGATAAAAGGAATAGTTCCCATTAGAGCAGATAATGCTTTGGTGATGATGGACGGCAAATTACTTATATCCATGATGCCAATAATCAAAACAATAGATAAGGTAATCAACCAGACTGATTTGATTTTTTTATAATTTGAATGAAAAAAATTAGCTGAGATGAAGTTTGCGTAGTTCATGCAGTTTTTCTTTTTGGAGTTTGTTTTTCATTACGACAACATTCCTTTAATACATAGCTTGCAAGTAATTCTGCTTGATGAAAATTTGCGTAAGTAAAAATGGATCGTCCTTTTTTTTCTTGATGGATGAGTTCAGCATTCTCCAAAAATCGTAGATGATGAGCAAGCGTGGAAAGAGGAATATCTAGCTGCTCTTGTATTTCTCCAACCGATAATCCGGTGTTCCCAGCTTTTACGAGTTCTAAAAAAACAGCTAAACGTGGAGTGGAACCAATAGCCTTAAATCCCTTAGCTATTAAATCAATTTTTTTCATAATGATATAACTAGTAATATAGTTATATTAAAATGTCAATTATACGTGTATGAAATCTTTTGGATAATCATATCACTTAACAATCTCCGTGGTTAGTGGTAATAATTCAACTATGACTACTTATGTTGTTTGTGACATAGAAGCAGACGGACCTATTCCTGGACCACATTCTATGATAAGCCTTGGTGCTGTAGCCGTTAATAAAGAAGGAGAAAATTTTGGAGAATGTGAAATTAATTTCTTGCCACTAAAAAATGCCAAACCTCACCCCGCTACTATGCATTGGTTTACAACAGAAGCGCCAGAAGCTTTAAAACATACTCAACACCATCAAGTCTCACCCAAAGAAGGAATGAATAAATTTGGTGATTGGCTTCTCACGTTACCAACCCCACGAGTTATGGCTGCTCATCCAGCTCCATTAGATTTTATGTGGATCAATTGGTATATTCAAACTTTTCTTACAGAACGATTAGAAAAAATTCCTTTCTCTATGCCTTTTTTTGATAAGAATGGACAAGCAGCCTTTGATATCAAATCCTATGCTGCTGCTGTGCTGCAAAAAGATTATAAAGACATAGGTAGAGATGATTACTCTCTAGAATTGCATGATAATACAAAACATACACATAAAGCCATAGATGATGCCAGAGAATATTCAAAATTATTAATTAAACTACTGAATAAAAACAAATAAAACAACCCTATGTTATCAACTTAAACTAATTTAAAACGAGTAGACAATTAATAGACTATAAAAGAAAAACTAAAATAAAATTTATGAAAGTAATGATATAAAATGAACATCCTAGATATTTCATTAATTTTTTCAATTTTAACCTGTAGTTTAGTTACTGGATTTATTTTTACTTACGCTGTTGTTGTAATGCCTGGCTTATCAAAGCTTAATGATAAAGAATTTATAAGAGCATTTCAGGTAACTGACGGTATTATTCAAAAGTGATAAATTTTGCTTTAATTAGAACTTCTCTAGAGCTTAGTGAAGTAGGAATAGGGACTTTAATTTATGCTATTGGAATAGTGTTTTCCGTTTCAACAGGACTTTTTATTGTTGGTAAAATATATAACTACAATTTTGTAATAATAATTTAATTTTTTTTTGTTCTAAAAATTATTTAATGAAAAATATCTTTTATTTATTAATTATTTTTTTTTCACTAAAATTATATGCTGATGATTATATAATTAATAAACCATATAAATTAGTTCCATCAATTGATGAAAGGTTTAGTGAAATAAATAATAAAGAAATAATTAAAAGCCTTTGTGTATCTAGAAACAAAAATACAATTTCTATTAATCAATTTTTAAATAAGAAGATTCCAAAAAACACAGATGATGAAAATATAAAAGAATGGAATTTTATTCCATTCAGTCTTTTTTCATACATGTCAAAATATTATCAAACTCAAAGTGATTTAGATGCAAAAAATATTAAAGAAGCAATTTTGCATTTAGCAAAAAATAATTATATGACAAAAACTAAGAATAAAAATGATGTTTACTTTATGAACACGCTTTTGAATACAAAAGATAATTTAGATATTATTTTATATTCTTTGTCTGTTTTAAAAATTAATAATCAAATTAATAGTAGTGATTTTGATAAAATATTAAAATGGATAGATAAAGTATATAAGCCCTATAGATCTCATAAAACTATGAATACTAAACAATGTATACATAATGATAAATTCATAGAAAAAAAAGAGCACGGTGGATGTCAAAATCATACTTCTTCAGGTATTCAAGTAAAAACTCTTTATTCAATATTAAAAAACAATAATAACGATTTTATTGATGGTTCTAAATATTATAAATTTATAATTGATGATTTAAAAAAAGATGGAGCATTATGGAAAGAAGCGGTGCGAGGGTCACATTCTTGGAAGTATTATGCTCATAATTTAAATGATATAATTGGAATAGCTGAAGCGTATTATATTCAAGGTTATGATCTTTATTCCTATAAATCAAAAAAAAATAATAAAAATATTCATGATGCCGTAAAATTCTTTGCTGATGCATTGTCAGATAAAAATTTAATGTTCAACTATGCTAAAGAATTAATTGGACAAGAGGGTCGCACTCAAAATTGGAAAGATTTAACTTATTATAATCAAGTAATAAATGGATATGGTAGCCGTATGCTTTGGTTTTATGCTTATGCTTCACGTTTTCCAAATCATGAAAATGTAACAAAACTATCAAAATATTTTCCTTTGTCTTTTCTAGAAGAAGCAAATAGTCAGCATATGGGATTAAATACTCAATGTTTTTTATCTAAAAAAGGAATAATAAATTCTCAAATTGACATATTTAATAAAAATCCTGCTATAAAAATTAATGATATAGAAAATAATAAATATATCCTTTCTATTATTGTTAAAGATGATGAAAAGGCATACCCACGTGGACTCTATATTATTCAAAAAACTAATAATGTTTTTAAAATAGTTGGTGGAGGAAATAAAAAAACAACTAATAGACAATGGGATAATACAAATAATCCATCTTTCATCGCTTTGGGTAAAAATAAATTTTATATTTATGCAAATTTACTATTAGAAAGCTCAGAGAGTTCTTTAAGTAGAATAACCAATTTTAATAAAATAATTGATCTAAAGAAATTCACCTGGCAATTACAAGAATTTGAGAATTATAATGAAGATGATTATAAACTACTTACCCATATTCTAAGATTAAGTGGAGAAAAAGTAAAATCAAAGGATAAATTACCTTCTAATTTAGACAAAAATTTATATTTTGGTAAAATAAATCAAAATAATAAAGATTATCTTTTCTTAGTTTTTCCTTTTAAAAATAATTGGTGTAATAAAAAAACTGGCAAGTTAGATGGTCAATGGAAGATTGTTAAAAAAGAGATATGTAGCTTTTAAATATGTTGTTCAACTATTTTATTTGTTAGTTTCATAATACGTCCCTATTGCATGGTACCACCATGGTACCACCAAGTTTCCAAACGAATAGTATTCGTGATAAAAGAAAAATGAAAAAAGTTAAGAAATTAAAACATTCTTAGTAGCTATGACAAGTAGATCAAAGTCTAGAGAGATCGTATAATTCTGATCCGTAGTCATGCGCTCTATCCAATTGAGCTACGGGCGCATTAATCTTCTTATACACTTTAATGTTAAAGTGTGCTACTCTTCGCAATAATTAACAATGAAGATAGTATTTATTATTATCATATTTATTTCATTTAAGAGTTTCTCACTCGAGTATGGAAGTGAAACTGGTTTAAAAATACCAAGGTATGTTTCAATAAAATCAAATGATGCGAATGTTAGAATAGGACCAAGTATAAATTATCCAATTGTGATTAAGTACGTAGTTGAAAATTATCCAATAATTATTGATGACGAATATGATGATTGGAGAAAAATAAAAGATTCTCAAGGAAATACTGGTTGGATTCATAAAAGCCTAATTAAAGGTGAGAGAAACGGTATAATAATTAACCACAATGAAAAAAATCCTGTAAAAATATACAATTCTGCTGATGGGAAAATTATTGGAGAAATTTATACAGATATAATTGTTAAGTTAGAAAAGTGCAAAATAAGTTGGTGCCTAATTTCATTTAAAAAAAATAAAGGATGGATACAAAAAAATTATTTATGGGGTGTTGATTTAAATGAAGAATTCAACCTTAATTTATTTCAAAAGTTTACAGATTTATATTGGTTATCTTTAAACAATTTAGATAATATTTTTAATAAATTAAAATGAGATCAAGTTCTAAAACTTAGAATGCTTTGTAATTTTTTGGCTGGGGCGGTAGGATTCGAACCTACGAATGCCGACTCCAAAAACCGGTGCCTTACCGCTTGGCGACGAATTTTCCGCAGAATTCTTTAAATATTTTTTTTAAAAATTAAAAAAAGCGGTTCAAAGAGTGTCAAGAGAGTGCCAAAAATAAACTCCCTACTTCAACCTTGGAAAAGTTGCCGAGTACGAACTTGATCACCACAATCATAAGTAATCGATAACACATTATCCTATCAGTTTTATATTTTTTTTTCTGAGATGCCGATGTAGTGCTGATGAGAAAGCTTAAGAGAAATAGAATTTGACGTATTCGTTAGTTCGAGCCTCCCTACCTCCTCTATTATTTCTTAAATATAATTAAAATACTTCATTGAAGTCTGTAAATTATTTTCTATAAGCTGAACCTGTGTCTTCGATAAAATATCTTTCCATTGATTTGACTTTCCTGATCTAAAAAATTTGGAATATTTTGTAGCCTCATCAAAACCATTTTGGTTTTCTAGTTTACTTAGATTATTAAAATTTGTATTTTCTATTATTTTATCAATATGCTGGTCACTTAAATCTATTTTTAATTTGTGTATTTTGTTTAAAAACTCCTTTATGTTTAATACAACTTCCTTTGGATTTAATTTCAAATCTTCATACTTTATAATCAATCTTGGTACAGTATTATAGTTTAGCCATGATTGAACATGAAGATCCCATGTTGAAAGTAGTTCCTTAGCCCCATTAGTATTTATCATTAATTTTTTTTGAAAAATTAATTCATTAATTATTTCATCAAATTCTTTTCCAGAAAAATTTTTAAAAGAAACAACAATGTCTCTTGGATCTCTTACAATATATATAAAACCTGCGTTTACAGTTTCATTTGTAAATTTTTTATGTCTGACACTATGGGTTTTAAATATATTTAAATGATTTGATTTGTTATTTAGTATTTTTTGGCACTCGATTATATTTTGTGATACCCAGTCAAAATGCAAAAAATTATTGTCAGAAAAAAATTTGTTTTCAAATTCATTAAAGTTTTTTTTAATCGACAAAAATGGTATTGACTTCAAGGTTTTTAGACTAAAATCTTTATCAAAATTATAAAGGTTTCCAATTATAGCTCTTATCCATGTATTGCCAGATTTAGGATAGGAGGCCAAAAAAATATTTTTTAACATTAAAAAATATTTATAAAAAAAATACGAAATAAATATTACAAATTTAAATATTAATATTTTTAAATAATTATAATTAGTTTTTCTTAATAACTTATATTTACCATTAAAATTAGGTAGTATCATAATATTTTGATTGGGAGATAATATTATTTTCTTTTAAAAATCTTGGCTTGATGCAACCATTCTTTTGTGATTGAATTTTTTTTAAATAATTCTTTTCTTCTCAAAGGTTCATTTATATTCATTAAAATAATTGTACCACCGATTAAGAAAAAATAACTTAATTGTAATTCCTTAGGGACATAAGTGGGACATAAATATTGGTGGGAGTAGATAAATATCAGGTTTATTTAGGCGGGTAATGCACTCAACTTCAACTTTAAAAAGATTGCCAAGAGTGACAAGAGTGTGCCAAGAGTAAAATTAAAAAATATATTATTAGAAAAATTGGCTGGGGCGGTAGGATTCGAACCTACGAATGCCGACTCCAAAAACCGGTGCCTTACCGCTTGGCGACGCCCCAAATTAACTATTACTCTCTAGTATTTAGGACAAAATATGTCAAATTCTTCAATGCCTCAATACCATAAATAATGATCAAAAAATTGATAAAGTAATACGTATTTGTTGAAGAGTTTCAACGCAAAGGGATTTACATTTGTAAAGCTAAAACTATCTAGTTTTTATGAGAAGATTTTTAGCTTTAATCACTTTCTTTTCAATATTTTCATTTTTAGCTGAAGCCAATACGAATGTAGAAAAATTGTATGAAAAACTTGTTAATGATTGGTCAACTATTTTCCCTGATAGAAATAGAAATGCAGCAGGGCCAAGGTTCTTTAAATATATATTAGATCAAGACTTAGAATACGAAGAATTCATACAATTTAATAAATTATACTGTGCTGTATCAGGTTCCACTATACCCCCTGATGCTCAACCAGATGAGATTTTTCTAACAAATGTTGAAAATAATGAAAAAATTTGTGGTCAATATTACAAGTGTTGTTGGCCTTGTTTATGTGATGTAATGAAATATTCAGAAACAAAAAAAATAAACATAGATTTTAAAGATCAATCAAAAGATATTTATGCAATTGTTATTGATAATCCTTGTAATAAAAGTGATTTTCCTGAGCTTGTTAACCGAAATTATTTTTGCGAAGGAAATAAATTAAATGAAGAATATACTTTCTCAGTAGATAATAAACTTGTTATCGGTCTTTTACATAATGCAAAAAAATGTGATGCTTACGATATAGATTATATAAGAAATGATCAAATAACCGGACCTATGTGTGAAGCTCGAAATAGTATGCCTCTTGAAGAGCTAAATTTTGGTATGGGTGACATTTTTATTAGATTGGCAAATTAAAAATACTTGAAATGAGTAAGGTAATTTTTACATTTATTATATTAATATCCACTATGGCTAAGGCAGAATTTTTCTCAAATATTTCAGATATCATAGATAATAATAATGATAGATTAAGTTACGGAATTTCAGTAACTGACTTTGATAAAGATGGAAATTATGAATTTATTGTTGCTGGTTTTGGTTACTCTAATCTAGCTCTTAGTTATAAAAATGGAAAACTAATTAATACAATACAAGATCCTTTATTCATTGATAAAGATAGGAGTACTATAGGTGTATCGTCTTGTGATATAGATCAGGATGGTTTTGAAGAAATTTATTTTTTAAATACTGATACGTATAGTGGAGAAAAAAAATACTCTGATAGATTGTTGGATAACAACAATAATAATATTTTTGATTATTTTGAGTTAGAAAAAAATTTAAAAAATTTAAATTTGACTGCAGGTAGATCAGTTGTTTGTGTAGACAGAAATGGGTCAGGGAAATATGGTATATATGTGGCTAATTATGGAGGTCCTACTAGATTTTATGAAGTTCAAGAAAATAAAGTTGAGGACTTAGCGCCAATTCTAGGAATTGATCAAATAACTGGAGGAAGAGCCGCTATCTCAGGACATATAGTTTCTGATAATATGGATATATTTGCAGCTAATGAGAGAGGTCCAAATTTTTTATATAAAAATAATAATGGTAATTTTAATGATATTGCGATTGAAAAAAATGTCCAAGATACCTTTCAAAATGGTCGAGGAACTGCTTTAACAGATTTTTTGTATAGAGGCGAACTTGATATTATAACAAGTAACTGGGAAGGTTATCATCGTATTTTTGTAAAACAAAAAGAATCATTTCTCGATATGTCATCATTAGAATTTAGATCACCAAGTAGAATACGAACAGTTATATCAGCTGATTTTGATAATGATGGTTATGATGAAATTTTTTTAAATAATATTGGCCAACCAAATAAGCTCTTTCGTATTATTGATGAAGGAAACCTTGAAGAAATTAAATTAAATGAAGCACTTGAAGCACAAGGTCTAGGAACTGGTGCTGCTGTTGCCGATATTGATGGAGATGGAATTTTAGAATTACTTATTTCTCATGGTGAATCTGGAGCTCAACCTCTGAGTTTATTCAAGGCAAATGTCTCAAATACTAATTATATTAGAATCAAACCTCTAAACAGTTTTGGTGCTCCTGCAAGAGGTGCCACTGTTACCTTACATACGAATTTAAGAGATCATGCAAAGACTATTGATGCTGGCTCAGGATATTTATGTCAAATGGAACCAATAGCACATTACGGTTTACGTCCTGGTGAAGTAATTAAAAATATATCAATTAAATGGACTAATGGTACAATTGATATTTATGAAATTAATGATATGAATAATACATTTGAATTTAAACAAGGAATATAATTAAATGTCTGTTGCCGAAACATTAAAAAAACCAGCTCCACGTTTTCATTGGAAATGTAAACATACGTGGAGAAGAAGTGCTAAAAATACACTTTGGTGTTTACTTGGATGCTCAATTGGTGATTTTGGAACAATCCTATATTTTCAACTAAATGCAATAAATTGGTCCACTCTATCAATAATGATTTTAGCTATCATAAACGGCCTAATCACTAGTATTATTTTAGAAACAATAATTTTATCAAGACAAATGACCATTAAAATTGCTTTTCAAACAGCATTAACAATGAGTTTTATTTCTATGCTAGCCATGGAAATTGCAATGAACACTGTAGATTGGCTAATTTTAGGAGAGGCAAAATTGGTATGGTGGATAGTACCTATAATGCTTTTAGTAGGGTTTTTAACACCATGGCCATATAATTACTATAGGTTAAAAAAATATAATATCGCCTGCCATTAATTCAAATAATTCACAAATTAATATTGAAATTGGTTTAAACCCGCATATCTCTTTCTGATGATTAGAATATTACTTACATTATTATTTATAAGTTCATCATCATTTGCTGCTAGTACTAGTTCAGATGATAGTGAAACTAGCATTTCACCTAGTGAACAAGTTACAAAACTATACGATAAAGCTTATGAATTAGTCTATTATAAGAAATTTGATAAATCTATTAAATTACTGGAAAAAATTGCTAAGCGTAAAGACCTGGGTGAGAAAAAAGCTGATGTATATAACCTACTTGGTTTTAGTTACAGAAAGCACAGTGAACCAGATCTCGATAAAGCCTTTGAAGCATATAGAATTGCTTTAGACGCAAATCCGGAACATTTAGGAGCACATGAATATCTTGGAGAACTTTACATCACTCTTGGCAACATGAATAAAGCTAATGAAATGTTATTAAAATTAGAAACAATAGCTGGAACCAACTCTATGGAATATAGAAAATTAAAAACAGCAATTGATAATTCATAAATATAACAATTGCTCTTTATTAAGAGCAATTTTAACTGATGATAATTTATACTCTTAATTTTTTATTAACAATCCTAATAGGGTCTATGATCTTTTTTATGGCTGTTGTTTCTCCCTCAGTCTTTGTCACATTAAGTACTAACGCTAGCAGTAAATTTTTAAGAACAATTTTTCCTAGAATGTTTTTATTTGGATTTATAATAACTGTTTTATCTTTAATCCTTTGTTATATTTCAGGTAATATTTTAAATTCTATTTTATTAATAGTAGTGGCAATAAGTTTTATTATTAATAGAAATTATTTAACACCTAAAATTAATGATTTTAGAGATAAAGAATTAGAAGGCGATCAAAAAGCATCTTCAAGTTTTAAATATATGCACCTACTTTCAGTATTACTATTTATATTAAATTTCATAATTTTACTTAGTATAATAATTTTAAATTATTTTAATTATAATTTATAAACCTTATCTTGCCCTACTGGATAAATACTCAAATTTTTCATACCTAATACATCACTTATTTTTTTAGAATTGATATCCAATCCACCTGTTAAAATTCCAAAACTTGGTAAAATGAATATTTTTTCATTATGTACAAAAGTTGTTTTAAAAATAGTTTTTCCTCTGTGTGAAATTTTTACCTTTGGATGATAGTGACCACAAATTTGAAATAAAGATGTTTCGATAGGTATGTGTGTAAATAAAAATTTATCAATTTTGTAATTTGTAAAATTTTTAAAACCTTCAATTTGTATATTTTTATCATGATTACCCTTGATCCATATGAAATCAGTATTTTTCATATATTTACTAAGATTTTTATGATCTTGATCTTTTAAACTCAAAGTTGAAAAAACATCGTGTAATAAATCACCAACTATAATTAAATTACTTGGCTTAATCTTATCTAAACAAACATAAAGTTTGTTTAATATTTCTTTGGTATCATATGGAGGTAAGAATTGCTTATTTT
This sequence comes from uncultured Alphaproteobacteria bacterium, assembly GCA_902577945.1. Taxonomy (GTDB): domain Bacteria; phylum Pseudomonadota; class Alphaproteobacteria; order HIMB59; genus CACPNW01. The sequence goes on along the minus strand of CACHBB010000006.1, from coordinate 31,846 downwards.
TTGCATAACTAATAGATTTGCCAATATGCAAATCTGATACGATCAGGGTATTTAATCTTTTCCAATAAAGAGATTTATTTGGGTAAGCATGAAATTCTTCATTACCAAAATTAATTAATTGATAGTACATTAGCCTCTTTTAATATTTCATGTTCTAAATCCTCTAAAATATATTCATCAGTTTCCTTTTTTGATAAATTTTCTCTATTTATTTCAAGAATAATTGGAACAGCCAATGGTGATATACTTGTGAGTTTCTTTAATATAATTTTTTTATCTATTTTTTTTAAGATTTCTCTGAGTCTATCATAATCAATCATATTCTTTTTTGCGTCTTCATATGATGATTTTAGAAGAATGTGATCTGGTTCATTTTTTTTGAGAACTGTATAAATTAGATCAGAACTAAATAAAACTTGCTTCCCAGTTTTTTCCATTCCTGGCAACCTTCTTTCTATTAAACAAGATATAATGGCATTATCTCTAAAGTATCTTTTGACTATTGAAGTTTCTTCAAGATAATTATCTAAATGTTTATCTAACAATCCTAAATTTAGAATTGTTTTAATTTCTTTAACTTCTTTTAAAGACCATAAAACAATAGCATAATCATTTGCGACAAAACCTAGAGGTTTATAGTTAAATTCCTTAAAGCATCTAAGCAATAAAAATCCTAGTGTTTGATTGGCATGCCATCCTGCAAAAGTATAGATCACAGTATAAAAATTTTTTTTTCGGGGGAATTGTTCCACTAGATATTCATCTTTTTTTGGAATTTTAGATATATTTTTTTGTCTTTTTAACCATTCAGTAATTTGCTCTGGATATAAATCCCACATATTACTTTTTGCCAATAAAGCCCTAACTGAGTTTGCTAAATTTGTTGATAAGGGCATTCTTCCCCCAGAGTATGATGGAATTTTTGAAATTAAAGATTTACTTCTTTTAACTTGTACTAAATTATTTTTCATTGATTGAAATTCTAATACTTGACCAGCAAATATAAATGAATCGCCTTGAGAAAGATTTTGAATAAAAACTTCTTCTATATTCCCTAACGTTTTTGTTCCAAGTTTTATTTTTAACATCGGATTTTCAATTATTGTTCCAACATTCATGCGGTATTTTCGTGTTTCTCTTCTATTTACTAGCTTATAAATATTTTTATCCTCTCTCAATTGGAAGATTCTCTTAAATTGATCATAATTTTTTAAAATATATCCACCATCTTGTATGAGATTGATCAATGCCTTGAAATCATTAAAATTTAAATTTTTATATGGATATGCTTTTATAATTTCTACGTAGAGATCATTAATATCAAATTGCCCCGCACAAGCCGTTGCAAAAATATGTTGAGCTACAACATCAAAACTTCCCTCTTTTAAATCAATTTTATCTAAGTTATTTTTTTTTATTTCTTCAATAGCAGCCTTTGCTTCAATAAACTCAAAACGATTAGTGGGTACTAAAATTGCTTTTGAAGGAGTGTTTAAATTATGATTTGATCTTCCCACGCGCTGTAATAATCTATTAATTCCTTTAGGTGCTCCAACTTGAATAATTTTTTCTACATCTCCATAATCTAATCCAAGCTCTAAAGAAGAAGTCGCAACAACACAGTCAACTAATCCTTTGCTAAGATTATTTTCAACTTTTAAACGTAAGTTTTTTTCTAATGAACCATGGTGAACAGCAATTTTTAATTTTTTCTTATTAATTAGCCATAAGTTTTTAAACATATATTCAGCTTGTGCCCTTGTATTAACAAAAATAATTGTTAATTTTGATTTCATTATTTCTTTATAGATTTCATTAATAGAATATGTAGCCATATGACCAGACCAAGGAATACGTTCTTTTGATTGTAGTATTGTAATTTTAGGTAAAACTGAATTCTCATAAGAAACTATTTTTGATTTTTTGCGACAAAGCCATTTTTTGGCATCTTGTTTATTTTTGAGAGTTGCAGACAAACCTATTCGTTGTAAGTTTGGAGAAAAAGTTTGTAGTCTTTCAATATTTAAACTGAGAAGATCCGCTCTTTTATTATCCAAAAAAGTATGAATCTCATCGATAATTATGTACTTTAAATTTTGAAAAAATTCTTTCGCATTCTCATACGAATTTAACAATGCAAGTGACTCTGGAGTTGTAATAAGAATATTAGGAGGTTTTTGCTTTTGTTTTTGTTTTTTATATGGTGTTGTATCGCCAGTTCTCACTTGAAATGAAATATTTAAATCAAGTTCTTTAATAGGTTTCTCTAAATTTCTTACAATATCGTTTGCAAGAGATTTTAATGGAGAAATATAGAGGGTATGAAGGCCTTTAAATTTGTTTAATTTTATTAAATCATCTATTGGATTAATAAATCCTGTTAACGTTTTGCCAGCACCAGTTGGAGCAAATACAACAACATCAGATCCACTTTGAACATGTCGAAATGTTTCAATTTGATGGGGAAACCATGACCATTTTTTTTTCTTCATCCACTTGTTTAGGGGGTGTAATAATAAGGGATTCGATTTATTTATATTCATATGGATTTCATTAACCATCAACTATTTATCAAAGATATAAATGTACATATAGATCCAATATTGCCAAAAAAAACAGCAATTATTACACATGGTCACGCAGATCATGCCAGATTTGGACATGATCATGTTATTGCTACTAGGCAAACAATAGATATAATGAAAATTCGCTACGGAGATAAATGTGCGAAGAAATTTACTCCTCTTAGATACGGGCAAAAATATTCAATTAAAAACTATGATTTTACTCTTTACCCTGCAGGACATATTTTGGGGAGTGCTCAGGTTTTAATTGAGAATGATGATCATCGTTTAGTCATCACAGGTGATTATAAAGTAGGAAAAGATGAAACATGTAAAAATTTCAAACTTGTAAAATGTGATACTTTAATTACCGAAGCAACGTTTGGCTTACCCATATTTCAACATCCAGATCCCACAGATGAAATACAAAAACTCATACGTTCTGTAAAGATAAATAAAAATAATTGTCATATTGTTGGTGCGTATGCACTTGGCAAAGCGCAAAGAGTAATGAACCTTTTACGACAGCAAAAATATAATGAGACAATTTATATTCACGGCTCTCTAGAAAAGTTATGCCAATATTATTCAAAAGAAAAAATTAATATTGGAAAGTTTGAAAAAGTCTCCTCAAAGGATAGAAGCTTTTATGAGGGTAAAATAATTATTGCCCCTCCTTCAGCATTAAAGGATCGTTGGTCAAGACGATTTCCTAATCCTATTATTTGCATGGCAAGTGGATGGATGACAGTTAAGCAAAGAGCAAAACAACAAGGTATTGAATTACCGTTAGTTATTAGTGATCATAGCGATTGGAATGAATTACTAGATACAATTAAAAAATCAAAAGCGAAAAATATTCTTATTACGCATGGTCAGGAAGATGCATTGGTTTATTTTTGTAAGAAACAAAATCTTGTTTCAAAGCCCCTTTCCATCCAAGGAAGAAGTGATGAAGAAATAGAATGAAAAAATTTTCTTCCTTACTTCACAATTTGATTTTAACACCAAGTCGAAATACCAAAATTAAATTACTTCAAGATTATTTTAAAATTCTTGATGTCAACCGTTCATATGCGCTTGCAATTTTATCAGACCAACTTTCATTTCAATTTATTAAAGCATCTAAACTGAGAGAGCTTGTCTATGAACAAGTGGATCAACATTTATTTGATTACTCTTATGACTATGTTGGGGATTTAGCAGAAACAATATCATTAATTTGGCCAATAAAAAAAGAGGGTAAGTCACAAAATTTATCTACCTTAATAGAAAATATAAGAAAAATTAAAAAGTCTGAAATTAATACAGAGTTTAGTAAAATTTTGAGCGGACTATCTAATAACGAAAGGTGGACTTTAATTAAAATTTGCACGGGTGGGTTGCGAATTGGAGTCTCGGAAAGATTAGTAAAAACGGCCTTAGCTGATCTGTATAACAAATCTATAAATGAAATTGAAGAAATTTGGCATGGTTTAGAGTTTCCATATGAAAATTTATTTCAATGGTTAAAAAATGAAACATCAAAACCAAAAATAGATTTTAAAAAATTATTTCATCCTATGATGCTTGCTAATCCTATTGATGAGGAAAAAGATTTTAAAAGATTGGACGCAAATGAATTTCAAGCGGAATATAAATGGGATGGAATTAGAGTTCAGCTTATGGTTTCATCAAAAAGTGTTTCATTATACTCAAGAACTGGTGATAATATATCATCTACATTCCCAGAAATAATTGAAACTACTAAAGGTGATGCGGTTATTGACGGGGAATTACTTGTAGGGAGAAATTTTAAGCCCTCAGGTTTTAATGATCTACAACAAAGGTTAAATAGAAAAAAAGCACCAAAAGATCTTCAAAAAAAGTTTCCTGTTTTTATACGAGCTTATGATATCCTTTTTTATAAAGGAAAAGATCTTAGAAAATTATATCTTTTTGAGAGAAGAAAATATTTAGAAAAATTTCAAAAAGAAAATAAAAGAAATCAAATTGATTTATCTTCCATCATTAATTTTTCAACTTGGAAAGAATTAACTAAATATAAAAATAATTTTCATGATGATTTAAATGAAGGCGTAATGATCAAACTCAAAAATAGTGAATATTTACCGGGAAGAAAAAGGGGGTATTGGTACAAATGGAAAAAAAATCCCAAACTAGTTGATGCTATTCTTATGTATGCTCAACGAGGTCATGGTAAAAGATCATCATACTATTCAGATTTTACCTTCGGTGTTTGGAACAAAAATGAATTGGTGCCTATAGGAAAAGCATATTCAGGTTATACTGACAAAGAGCTGTTAGTTTTAGATAAATTTATCAGAAATAATACAATAAACAAATTTGGACCAGTGAGAGAAATAAAAAAAGAAATTATCTTAGAAGTAGCTTTTGATGATGTGTTTCCTAGTACAAGACATAAATCAGGTGTAGCTATGCGTTTTCCTCGTATTAATAGAATTAGGTGGGACAAACCAATTAATGAAGTTCTCACAATTGAAGAATTCAAGAATGAATTTAAAATAAATTAGTCTGATTATTTTCAGTAACAAATGTCCACAAAGTAGAAAATTTTTCAGCAAATTTTTTTTGTATTTTTTCTGCATGTTCTTTTTTTTCAAATACACTAAAAATACAAGATCCACTTCCAGTCAGTCTAGAAAATACAATATCTTCGAAATTATCTAAATAATTAATAATAGATAGAAATTCGGGTTCATTTTTTTTTAGAATTTTTTCAAAATCATTTCCTGTATCTTGTTCGTTAATTTCTTCCAAGTCATAATCTGAAATATAATCTAAATCTGATGGTTTAAATGTCTCATACATTATTTTAGTTGAGCATTTAAATGATGGTTTGATTAGCAAGAAGTAATATTTTGGAAAATGCATATTTCTGATTAAATCGCCTTTTCCTCTTATGAGGGCATCTTTTTGATTTAAAAAAAAAGGCACATCAGAACCAAGATTAACATAATCAAATATATTTCTTTTTTTTATTATCTCTAAATTTTCTAATATTTTTATAACAGTAGCAACATTCGAAGATGCAGAACCAAGTCCAGCTTCGTATGGAAAGTTCTTTGATACTGTAAAGAGTAGCTTAGGTTTTTCTATTTTAATATAAGTAAACAATCTGTGAATAATACAATCATCAAATTGATTATTTTTTGGAGAGAATAATCCTGTATAATTAACTTCAAATTTATTATTCGGCTGGACTGTTATTTGATCATATAGATTTACAAAAGTTGCCCCAGTTCTAATATTGTGAAAACCATCTTTTCGTTTATTTATTATTTTTAAAAATAAATTTATTTTTGCAGGTGATTTTTCAACTATTTTATCCAGCATTATTGAATTTGTTTAATTTACTTCGAACACTTTCATCAATTTCATCTTCTGGCTCAGCTAATTCAAGCGCTTGTTGCCATAAATGAATTGCTTCTCTTTTTCTATTCATAGCATAATAGATATCGCCAAGATGGTCTAGTGATATTGCTTCACCTGGAGCAAGATCAATTACTTTTTCCATTAACCTAGCAGCTTCATCTAAATCATTTTTTTTGAAATATGCCCAAGCAAGACTATCAATAATGTAATAACTTTCTGGATTAGCATTGTATGCAGCTTTTAACATTTGGAGTGATTGATCAAGTCTCATTTCTCTTTCAACCCATCCATACGCTAAATAATTTAATACATTAGGGGAATCAGGTTTTATATCAAGTGATGTTAAAAAATCATTTTCTGCTTTTTCCCAATCATTAAGACGTTCATAACAAATTCCTCGCATATAAAAGATATTCCATAAATCTTCACGATTTTCTTTTATCATTTCATTATAAATTGGAATTGCTAGGTCGTATTTTTTTTTAAAACGATAAAAATCTGCAAGAATTTTTTTTATAAAATAGTTATTATTATTATTTTTTAATATTGTTTTAATTTTTTCTAAAGCTTCTTTGTAATTGGTATTAAAAGAATAATTAATTGCTAAGCTTCTCTGAGCATCCAAGTAATAAGGGCTTGAAGGTTGTATTAATTCAAAAATATCTCTTGCAAGGGAAAATTGATCAACACTTTGAAATAATTCGCCTTTTATCAGAGTTGCTTTATGGTTATTTTTATCAATAATTTTTGAAAGAGAAGTATAAAATAAAAGAAAATTATAATTTAATGTTCTTTGATCTGTACTTGAGAATGATGAAGTAACAATATCAATTAATGAATTACTTATTGTAGATTTATCTTTTAATTGATTATTATTAAAAAAAATAAAATCAATTAATTCATTATTACCTTCTAATTCTTTATGTAATTTATTTATTTCTTTGAATTTTTTATTTGAAAATAAATATACTAATTTAACAATATATGCTTCTTGATTGCTTTTATCTTTAATCGTTAATTCATTAGCAATTTCATAAGCTATAAGTAAGTCTTCAGTTATAACGGCCGCAATTAATTTGTCTAAAAGTTCGTTTGTGGAAAAATTACCCTGATTAGAATTAAAATAATCCAAACTTGTAGGATAATCGTGATTTTTGAATGCTATTTGAGAAATAAGAAAGGATGAACTATTAAATGCCAATAAAGGCGATGAAAATAGAGTAATTAAAATATAAAATAAGAGTTTTTTCATAAAATTAATTATTTAAAAAGCTAATTAGTTACAATACAAATAGATAATCTTAAATTATAATGAATCAATCGGATAAGAAAAATTTAGAATTTATAAAGAATTCTGGCATAAGCTACTTTCTTCAAGATTCTCCAAGAATTTGGTTTGAAAATAGTAAAAGTAGTGAAAATTTGAATGAAATAATTGAGGATAATAAGAAAATATTAGAGATAAAAAAAGTAATTGAAAGTATAAAAAATCACGAAACATCTCTTAAAAAATCTGCAAATAATTTAGTTGTTTATGATGGTACATTAGATGCAAAAGTTATGTTTATTGGAGAAGCTCCGGGACAAGAAGAAGATAAACTGGGTACTCCATTTGTAGGCAAAGCAGGACAACTTCTCAATAAAATGCTTGCTGCAATAAATATTAAAAGAGAAGAAGTATATATAACTAATGTTGTTAATTGGAGACCGCCTAATAATCGAACACCAACCGATGAAGAAATTCTAGAATTTTTACCTTATTTGCAACAACAAATTGACATTGTTGAACCTAAATATATTTTTTTGTTAGGTGGTGTAGCAGCAAAAGCTATTTTATCAACACCACTAGCTCTAGGAAAATTAAGAGGTAAATGGCATGAATATAAATCTCTGAAGTTAAACAAAAAAATATACACGATTGCATCTTACCACCCAGCTTTTTTACTACGTTCACCACAATTTAAAAAAGCATCTTGGGAAGATCTAAAAATGTTACAAAAAAGAATGAATGATGAAAAATAAAATAATAAGTTTTATTTCAATTATATTTATTAATTTTATTTTTATAATACCTAGTGCTAGCGCATTTCAACTAGATATAGCGAATAAGTATAGCAATATATTTTCTTCTAAAGTTTTAAGTGATGAAGATGTTTATAATTATCAACAAGCTTATTATTTTCAAGAAAAATGCAAATGGAAAAGCGCAAATAGATTCATTCTTAAAATACAAGATAAAACATTACTTGGGCACATTTATGCTCAAAAATTTTTACATCCTAACTGCTATAAATCAAAATATTTAGAACTCTACTATTGGCTTAAAAAATATAGTGATCATCCTCAAGCTAAAAGAATATACAAATTAGCTATAAGAAGAATGCCGCAAGGATACAAAAGTCCAACTAAACCTTCTCTTCCATTAGGTATTGAGGCTGAGAAAGTAAATAACAAAAAAATTAATAAATATAAAAGTACAAAAAAACTCTCTAGTAGCCAACGTAGTGAAAAAAGAAAACTAATTAACGGAATTAAATCAAGAGTTAACAAAGGATGGCCAACTGGTGCGGTACAATTGTTAAATCAACGTGATGTAAATCTATTACTTGACCAAGTGGAAATTGATCAACAAAAAGAATTAATTGCTAAAGGTTATTTTCTTGCAAATAAAAACAAGCTTGCAATACAATATGCATCCGAGGCTTTAGTAAACTCAGCGAAATTCGTTCCCTATGCTGCTTGGACAGCTGGTTTATCTTCTTGGCGATTAGAAAAATATAAAGACGCAGCTAATTTTTTCTCATTGTTTTCTATAAGTTTAAAAGACGATGCATGGCATCAAACTTCTGGAAGTTTTTGGACTGCAAGAGCATATGCAAAACTTGGACAATATAATGATATTAATTTTTGGTTAAAAAGAGCATCCAATAACCCAAATAGTTTCTATGGAATGTTATCATTAGAAATATTAGGTGTCGAAAAAAAAATAGAATGGATCAAACACAAAACTTTAAATAAAAATAATAGCAAACTTCTTAATCTACCAGCTGGAAGGAGGTTGCAATCACTTATTCAAGTTGGTTTTGCCGAAGAATTGGAAAAGGAAATTGTATTTATAAATTCTGTTCTAAATCGAGAAATAGCTCAAGAGTCTATAAGTATTGCTGAAAATTTTGATCTAGCTTACACACAGCTTAAAATAGTAAATAAATTAGAACAGTTTGGAATGGATGTGCCTATTCATTTATATTATCCAACTACTGTTTGGAAACCACGTAATGGATATAAATTAGAAAAAGAATTAATTCATGCATTTATGCATCAAGAATCTATGTTCAATACAAAAGCGAAAAGTAAAGATGGTGCCATGGGTTTAATGCAGGTTCTACCATCTACTGCTAAATTTATTTCAAAAAGTAAAGATGTGAAAAGAAATAATAGTAATATTTTGAAGAATCCTGAAATTAATATGGAGGTTGGACAAGAATACCTGATATACCTACTGGATCTAGAGGTTGTATCTAGAAACTTAATTTTTTTAGCAGCAGCTTATAACGGTGGTCCAGGAAATCTTCAAAAATGGAAAAAAGAAACTAATTATATGGATGATCCTCTATTTTTTATGGAAAGTATTCCGTCTAGGGAAACAAGATGGTTTATAGAAAAAATTCTTGCAAAATATTGGATTTATCAAAATAAAAATGGAAAAGAAATGAGATCATTAAAAATGCTAGCTAATGGTAATGATCCACTTTATTAATAAATCATGCCTATTGATACATCTTTAGATTTTACTCCTATTAATATCGCAGTTATTACTATTTCAGATACAAGGACAAAAAAAAATGATACCTCTGGTGATATTCTAGAGAAGCGTATTACTGATTCTGGGCACAGATTGGTTAAAAGAGTAATAGTTGCAGATGATGTAAAACAAATTAAGGAAACTTTAAAAACAATTTCATTAGAGAGGGAAATAGATTGTATCATTACAACTGGGGGAACAGGTTTAACAGGAAGAGATACAACACCAGAAGCTGTTAAAGAGATTGCAAGTAAACATATTGATGGTTTTGGAGAATTATTTAGACAGATTAGTTATAATAAAATTGGAACATCGGCTATTCAATCAAGAGCCGTTGCTGCACTAATAAATACTACTTATGTTTTTTGTTTACCTGGTTCTCCAGGAGCTTGTAGAGATGGTTGGGATGAAATTCTAAAATTCCAATTAGATATTAGACATAAACCATGTAATTTTGTTGAAATCATGCCTCGTCTAAATGAAAAATAGTGACTAATTTTTTTACAGAAAAAACTATTAAAGGACCTGTTATAGGCTTAGATGAAGTTGGTAGAGGTCCTCTAGCAGGACCTGTAGTGAGTTGTGGTTGTTTATTTAATAGTTATGAAAGTTTGCCCTCCAATATTCAAATTAAAGATTCAAAGAAACACACTCCTAAACAAAGAAAAAAATTATTTTCATTATTTAAAAAGTTACAAAAGGATAAAATACTTGAGTTTCACCTTGGTTTTGCAAGTGTAAAAGAAATTGATGAATTAAATATTTTGGAAGCGACTAAGTTATCTATGAAAAGAGTAATCGATAAATTTAACAAACCTCATGTGAGTATTATAATTGATGGAAACTTTTCACTAAACTATAAGAATATAAATGAAAGATCTATAATTGGAGGTGATAAATTATCTATATCTATTGCCGCTTCTTCTATTATTGCAAAAGTTCATCGAGATAGACTGATGAGTTATTATGATAATAAGTTTAGTGAATACGGATGGAAAAATAATTCTGGATATGGTACCAAGCAACATATCAATGCTATTTTGCAAAGTGGCGTAACTATTCATCATCGTAAATCTTTTGAACCCATAAAATCTTTGTCAGAAAAAAATTAAGTCACAAAAATTAATATGCAAATAATGCATAATAATTATCATTATATTATGCTACAAAAAGATGCGACAAATACTATGTATAGTTTAATTTCATCATTCCTCCCAATTGATGAAAGTTTATAGGGGGCCTTTTGGCCCCTTTTTCTTTTAAATATTGATTATTTAAAAGCTTATCCCTAAGAAAAGATTCTCACTGTTGATAACTCAATTGACCTGATTCCATATCTGCTTAAAGATTCTTTTTATCAATTATGAAGAAAAATCAAATAATTTTAGGTAACTCCATTAAGGAAATGAAAAAAATAAAAGATCATTCTGTTGATCTTATTTTTGCTGATCCACCCTATAATCTTCAATTAAAAGATACATTATACCGTCCAGATCAGACAACGGTTGAAGCAGTTACCCAAGAATGGGATAAATTTAATACCTATCAAGAATACGATAAATTTACAAATGCTTGGCTTAGTGAATGTATGAGAGTATTAAAAAAAGGTGGTGCCCTTTGGGTTATTGGAAGTTATCATAATATTCTTCGCGTTGGATCCACAATACAAGATAAAGGTCTATGGATTTTAAATGATATTATTTGGCATAAAACAAATCCAATGCCTAATTTTCGTGGTACACGTTTTACAAATGCACATGAAACACTTTTATGGTGCACAACATCAAGGGAAACTAAATACACATTTAATTATCAAAATCTTAAAGAATTGAATGAAGGAAAACAAATGCGCAGTGACTGGTATATTCCTATTTGTTCAGGAAAAGAAAGACTGCGAAAAGATAATAACCAACGTTCTCACCCAACACAAAAACCAGAAGCTTTACTTTACCGAATTTTATTAGCGTCGACAAACAAAGGCGATCTTGTTCTTGATCCATTTTCTGGAAGTGGAACAACTGCTGTTGTTGCAAAAAAATTACAACGTAATTTTATTGGAATAGAAAAAGACAAAGATTACGTCAAACTTTCAAAAGAACGATTGAAGAAAACAAAAGTACTAAAAGAAGATGTTGTCACTATTGCAAAGAGCAGAAAAGAATTACCAAAAGTTCCATTTGGTGAATTAGTCGAGCAAGGAATTATTCCACCAGGTGCAGTATTAACAGATAAAAAAGAACGTTTTAAAGCAACTGTCAGTATTGATGGCACACTTAAAATAAAAGATCTATCAGGTTCCATTCATCAAATGGGAGCTAAAATTCAAGGACTTCCAAGTTGCAATGGATGGGATTTTTGGCATGTGAAAGATAAGTCTAAATCAATCCTAATAGATGAAATACGATCTATTTACCGTAAAGATAAAATTAATTAGTATTCTTAAGTGGGAAGAATTAAAAAATAATTAATTATAAATAATATGAATAAAATATTACTTATTATTATAATTTCATATTTTTTTTCATTACCTGCTCTAACTTTAACTAATAAAGATTTAACAAATAAACAATTACTGTGTCCTAAATTATTATGGGGAGTTGAATTTATTTCTTCTAATAGAGTAAAAGTAATTGAAACAGATTTAAATAAGAAAACTTCAATTAATGAATATTTCTATGATACAGATTTGGATCTATCATTTATTAATATATTCCAAAATGAAAATAATATTAGGGATAGAGTCTACTCTATTGAACTAAATACTCTAAGAGTTGATGTATGGGCGATGACAGGGGGAGGCTTTACAACAAGGGAAATGTTTCCTATGGGTTTGTGTAAATTTGTAGAAAATGAAGATATTTTTTTCCAGATAAAAAATTTAAAATCAAACCAATAAATTTAAACCTTAATTAGTATTTCTAAAAATTGTACGTCAGTATTAATTCCGCCTCTTGATTTGGATTAGCGCTAAAAAACTCACTGGCATTAAATCCTAAATTAAAACCATGTATATTTTTTGATATACCAAGTTTAGCCTCTGCATTTTCATCACCAGCTAATGACAGACTGTATTGTGTCTCACGATTTGATATAAAGTTAATAGCAAAGTCTATAGTGTCTCTACGTTCACTCCTGTTACCTTGAACCCTACTATAGCTAGAGTTAATATTTAAATAATCTCCAGCAATAAATGTTAACCCAATCATAGAGCTGATTAAATGATCTGAATTAGCTTCTTGCGTATAAGTATAAATTGTTGAAGTGTCTGTTACATAATTGATCTTGGCATCAGATTTGTTACTAAAATCAGTAATAACTTTAAGCGATCCAAATGGTTGAAATTTATTTTCATTAAACTGAATATTATCGCTAACTTCAAAACCAAATGAAGCTAATCCACTCTCAATTCTCTGACTTGCATAATACAACGCATTTAATCCAGTCTCCTTGTAGTCATCAAGTTTAGTATAACCTAAATCAAGACGTCCAATTGGTGTTATATTAAAATCACCTTTATCAATTGTTTTACCATAATTGATAGAGCCAAATATTTGTGTTCCATCCCGCGTCCCAGTTAATACATTAGAATTATGGACTCTTTTCAAATCACTTTCTATTAACCCTATGCCTAATAGTGTTTCGATAAAATTATTATTATCAAGTGGCCTTGCTCGGTAAATAGAGAAATTTATATTTTCACTATCAACACTTGTTCCATTTGTTCCAATATCCGTATCACTTTCACCATACTGAATAGCAAAACCAAGAAAATCACTATCACTTAATTTTTTATCAAATCCTAATGCTACTGCTTGACCTTCAGTTTCTTGTTTTGATGAATTTATACTATCACCAATTTTTGATACATAAGTTGATCCAGATGTCCATGCAGACCAATTACCTGGCATAATGGAATTGGCATTTTTTTCTATATTATCATTTGCTAATGAGGCAAGAATGGTATTACCAATATCTAATTGTAAACCTTGGCTCGATAAAGAATCACTTAATCTATTTTGTCTTAAAAATCGTAAACGATTTGAGACAGTATCAATAGACTGACTAATATAGTTTTTTGCCAATTCACTTTGCGCATCTATGGAGCCTATAACATCTTTAATTGTTGTTGGATCCAACCTATCATCGCTAACAGTAAAACTTAAAGCCGTTGTTGATGTTATACCAGCATAAGAAGCATCACTTCCGTCATCAAAAGCTGTAGCATCAATTAAAACATAATACTCAACATTATATTCAAAATCTGAGCTTGGATTAATTGTTATAGCAGTTGTTCCAGTACCAGTAACTTGACTACTAGTGACGTCAATTGTTTCAACAAGAGAGTTATCAGATGTTTTATAAATTTCTATATTACCACTTTCTACATCCATAGCTTCGCTAAAAGTAAGTACTATATTAGCATCTATTAAAACTCCTGTAGCATTGTCTGCTGGTACTGAAGAGCTTAAAGTTGGTGTTGTTAAATTATAGGCTGCAGGCAATGAATACTGTTTAACCCTACCTTGATTGTTTTCAGCAGTAAACAATTTTGTTCCATCATCATTTAATGCAATACTCCAAGCTTTCGTAGTACCTGCTGCAAAAGTATCTGCATATTTAGCAGTTGAAAGATCATAACCTGTAGTTAAGACATATTCATCTATTTCCTCACTATCCAAAATGAACATTGTCGTTCCATCAGGACTAAATATCAATGATCTTGGATTACCGCCAGTATTGCTTGAAATAGATAAAGTACGCACATATGTGACTGATGATAAATCAAATCCAGTTGATAAACTGTATTCATCAATCTCACCTCCATTAGCAGAATCAGTAGTAAACATTTTAGTACCATCAGTGTTAAATGCTAAACCCACAGAACCTGGATTAGTATCATTACGATTTGGTAAATCATAATCAACATTATCACTGGATGCTGTTGTAACATCGAAAGCTGTACTTAGAGAATACTGTCTCAAATCACCACTGCTGTGAGGCGCAAGGAACATTTTTGTACCATCATTATTAAATCTAATATCTTGAGGAGCACTTCCGGCATTAAAGCTATCTAAACTTGTCCCAATTGTTGATGATAAATCAAATCCAGTTGATAAAGTAAATTGAGCTACTTTCCCGCCAGTTATGAACATTTTAGTTCCATCGTTATTGAAAGTTATGCCTCTTATATATTGTGCCTTTCCTGTAGGTACATCATAATAGATATTATCGTATGACGTGTCAGCTGCCATAATAGGGCCAATATAAATACAATTAAAAAATAAAAATAAGAAAAGGTAAATTAAATATTTTTTTATTTTGACCAAGCTTACAAACATAAAATCTTTTAATAACGTATGGCCTTTTTTATTTTAAAATAGGGCTAGTGGCCGACCTATTTGAAAAACTCTTTGTCTTTTTACGTATTTTTCGAAAATTTAATAGGATTATTCTTGGATGCGGCCATAAATTCTAGGCATGTAGACAAATAAAGTGAATGCTCTTGCAATAAAGAAAAGGCAGAGAGATAACCATAATCCTGTATTCCCAAAACTTGCTATTAAAAAGAAAGAGACAACAATATAGATGGCGACAGAGACGATCATCGCATTTCGCAGTTCCGTTGTTTGGGAGGCTCCAACAAAGATACCATCAAATTGAAAACAGAAAGAGGAAATAAAAGGAATAATAACAATCCAATATGCATAAGAAAAACAAATGTTTCTAATCTCAGTTAAATCTGTCATGGCAATAATAAAGAAATGATTACCAAAGAAAAAAATAACACATATAAATAAAGCTGTAGAAGCACTTAAAATAAAAGAATTTTTAACAACGTCTTTTAATAAACGTAAATTTTTAGAGCCAATAGAATATCCAACAATACCCTCTGTTGAAAATGCATAGGCATCAAGAATAAACGCAGATAGCATCGTTAGATTAAGCAATATTGTGTTTGCGGCAACCGTCTCCTCACTAATAGAATTGCCAAGATAGGTAAAATATAAGAAAGCAAATGTAAGAAGAATAGATCGGATAAAAATATTAAAATTAATATTAAAAATATTTTTAATTTTTTTAAAGTTAAAAATCTTTTGCGTATTATATTCTAACTGAGCAAACTTATTTAAATCAAAAAAAGTATAAAATAAAAAAATAATTGTAGTCAGAGAAGAAGAGACTAAAGTACCAAGAGCAACACCCTGAACATTCAAATTTAAATATAAAACAAAAAATAAGCTAAAGAGTATATTTGTAATAGAAAAGAAACCAATAATTATACTTGATGTTTTTGTTTTCTGTAAACCAATAAACAATCCTGTAATAACAAAAACAGTAAGCTCTCCAAATGAGGAATAAATACGAAGATTAAAATAGTCTTTAAAATATTTTTTTGTTTCTAATGATAGTTCAAATATAGATAATGATATTTGAAATATATATCTCTGAAAAATAATAAGTAGTAAGGAAATAATAATTACAAAAGAAATATTTCGTAAAAATATATTTATAATTTCCTGATAATCTTTTGATCCATAAGCTTGAGCTACCATGCCGACCGTACCCATGCGCAGGAAGCCAAAACTCCAGAAAATCATCGAAAAAACACTTGCTGCAATACTGGTAGCAACCAAGTAACTAGCATTATCAAGATTGCCCATTAGTCCTGTGTCAACAATGGCAACTAAAGGAATAGCTAAGTTTGCAAAAAATATTGGAATAGAAAGTTTAATTATATTTTTGATAGAAGATTTAGAGGGCATTATAAATAATTAGATTTTATATTAGTAAAATTTGATAATAAACTATTTATCCAATCACTAAAGTAACAAATTATTCACTATCTTTATTAATAAAATCTTATAATGCTTTACAAACTTTAAATGAAAATTGGCAGATATAAATACGAGTTTGATTTCTTTAGTTGGATCAAAAAAACTGAGCTAGTAGAACTAGATGGTGTTAATCCAACTGATGATCCAGTGCGCCCAGAACTTGATAATGACTTTCGTACGTCAAAAGGAAGAAAAATTTTTGGGCTCAAATATAAGGATGATATTGAGGGTATTGCTTGCTTTGCCTTTACAAATGAAATACCAGCAACCATTAAAGAAATGGATTTGATGAGTGTTGAAGAAGATCAAGCAACCATACCAATTGCCTATACGTTATGGTCATTTAAAAAAGGGGCAGGGAAAAAAATTATGAAAGAATTGCAAAAATATATCAAATCAAAAGAGCAGTTTGAAAGTATCATTACTATTTCGCCTTTAACTCCGGTTGCTACCCATTATCATATTCGTAATGGAGCACGATTAATAAAAATTAATCCAACAACACAAAATTTTGAGTATAAAATTTAAAAGTAATTAGTCTGTTAAAGCAATACTGACTGTTGGTTCATTCGGCCACATTCTACAAGTTCCACCTGCATCAACTGCGCCACCTACTGCTGTCGATACATCAAAGGATACTTTTATTTTTGGAGATATAAGACCAACTGTATAACTACTAGTTAAGGCGTAAATTAATTGCATTTGAGTAGCTGATGGTGATCCCACGCTCATAGACACTGCTGAACTTGGACTAGAATAGGCAATTTGAATATTGCCTCCAGAGCCATAATTACCGGCATCAACTATTTCAAAAGTTGTAGTAGTTTTACCCGAGGTATCATCTTTTGTTCCTACATGCATAGCTGTTGCACTAGCCTCTGTACTTCCGTCAGTAGTACATGTTCCATTTGATCCATCAGTAACAGTTCCGCTTATTGTAAATGTTCTATCAAGAGTAACTCTCAAATGACTGAAAGTTTGTCCCATTGGTAATCCAGATGTTGATCCAAATTTTGCTGCTTCAGCACCTGCTGACAGATTTGCAATATTAACACTCTGCGAACCTGAAGCTACTTCAGTTGGCGAAGCACATGTCACTTCTCCACACAGTTCTACTTTTAGCATAGTAACAGTGTAAGTATCTGCAGAACCAGAAGCTCCAAAAAGTTTAAAAGAAATTAATATAAATGAACAAAAAACTATTAGAAAATTTTTCATTAATTTGACCTTGCCATTACTACACCTGATCCTTCAGACTCAATTATTTGTTTATTAGTTCTTCTAACGATACTTAATAATTCAGTGCTCATATCAAACTGAACAAAAGCTTTTTCACTTACAAATTCTGTTGAAGCAGTTGGTGTTTCTCTTGGAGGATAGATAAAAGTAATTTTTGCAAAATTATCAGTTCCAGAAATATTATTGTCATCAAAACCTACTTCGGCTATTAAATTTGGAGTTAAGGCCATTTCTAAACTAAATTTTTCACCTTTAGAGTCTTTAGAATTCTTATCAGCTTCCCAATTATAAGAATTCCCGATTACATTAACCCATGGAATATAAGGAACTTGACCAACAACGCTAATATCATATCCATCAAGTGTTCTTTCAGTAAAACTACCAACAGTTTTTGCACCACTAATTCCAGAATAGTAATTACCTAATACTTCAAAAGCAGATGATCTTAGCTCTACTCCAACACTCGATCTTGCATTTCCTTCTTCATCATAATCAAAGAAAACATTTGCACCTGTCATGGAATTTTTACTATCTGATAATTTTCTGTATCCAACGCCAATATTTCCGGCTAATCTGCTATCACCTCTTATTTTGTGATCACTTAATTGTAACTGGATAAATGTTGCATCAACACTGTGGTGTATGGCTATTGGTCTTACAGTAACAATAGAAAACTCAGGCTTGTAATCCTCTCCCATATCAATGCGAACCTGGGTATCACCTTCACCATCTAATATATTTTCTATAGCTTCAGATAATCCAGAGGTAAATCTTTCAACTAATCCTTGTTTGACTTTTTGTTCATCACTAGCAAACAAATTTGTAGAAAATAAAAGGACAAATAGGAGAGTTATTAATCGCACAATTATTTATAACTATATTTAAAAAAATAATAAGCATTATTTTTAATTTATAATTTTGCACTATTTACTTAACAAATCGAGGAAAAATTCATAAATTCAGAAATGGTTTATCATATAAATACCAATTATTCCGTTACTTTTGATGATGTTCTGCTTTCACCTGCGTATTCGGAGATAAAACCAAAAGATGTGGATACATCTATTACCATTGGAAAAGTAAAATTACATATTCCCATACTATCTGCTGCTATGGATACTGTAACAGAGAATAAAATGGCTATCAATCTAGCACTTAATGGTGGTCTTGGTGTTATTCACCGTAATATGCCAATTGATAAACAAGCAAGTGAAGTCAAAAAAGTTCATAGTTTTAAAGTTAACGTTAAAAAATTTCAAAATGCTGTAATTAATTCTAACAAACAAATAGCAGTAGGTGCTGCAATCGGTGTTGAAAATAATGCTTACTTACGACTATTAGAATTATTAAAAGTCGGCGTTGATATAGTCTTTATTGATGTTGCTCATGCACATACAAATACAACTTTACAGTTTATTGAAAAGGCAAAAAAAGTTTTAAAGAAAACCCCTCTTATAGTTGGAAACATTGCTACAAAAAAAGCTGCATCAGATTTAATTAGTGCTGGTGTTGATGCTATCAAAGTAGGTATTGGACCAGGATCAATTTGTACTACAAGAGTTGTAACTGGTGTTGGTATTCCTCAACTCTCAGCTGTAATGGATACATTTCAAGTGGCCAAAAAATTTAAAATTCCTGTGATTGCGGATGGAGGAATAAAAACATCAGGTGATATTGCAAAAGCTATAGCAGGTGGCGCAAGTGCTTGCATGATAGGCTCTTTATTTGCTGGCACTAAAGAGTCACCAGGAAAATTATTAACGATTAAAGGTAAAAAATTTAAATCATATAGAGGTATGGGTTCTGTAGGAGCAATGCAAAAAGGGTCTTTTGATCGATACTCCCAAGAAGAAACAAAGAATGAAAAAAAATTAGTGGCAGAAGGTGTGGAAGGTATGGTTCCATATAAAGGTAAAATAGAAGATGTAGCCTATCAACTTGTTGGTGGTTTAAAATCTTCTATGGGGTACACTGGTCATAAAACGATAAAGAAAATGCAGGGCAACTGTAAATTTGTCTTTATTTCAAAAGCAGGAGCCCGTGAAAGTAATGTCCACGATATCATTATGTAATAATGTATCGAATCATCATTGAATTGATACAATAAAATAAGAATGGTTTCAGCATCAACAAAATATAAAGTATCAATTGTGATGGGTAGTAAATCTGATTATGCTACCATGAAAAATTGTGAAAAAATTTTAAAATTACTGAAAGTTAAGTTTGAAACTAAAATTGTTTCTGCACACCGCACACCAGAGAGAATGTTTAAATTTGCCAAAGCAGCTGAAGACAATAATATTTCTGTCATTATTGCCGGTGCAGGAGGTTCTGCACATTTACCAGGAATGATTGCATCATTGACAACTATACCTGTAATCGGTGTACCAGTAGAAAGTCGTAAATTAAAAGGATTGGATAGTTTATTATCAATAGTACAAATGCCCAAAGGTATTCCTGTTGGTAGTGTTGCAATTGGTGAGGACGGCGCAATGAATGCCGGTTTATATGCAGCTTCCATTATTGCTATTACGAATAAAGAAATTAAGAAAAATCTAAAAAATTATCGAAGTAAACAATCAAAAGCTGTTAAACAAAAACCATAAGTCATGAATACACCCACACTTGGCATTATCGGTGGTGGACAATTAGGAAGTCTTTTAGCAGATGCTGCAAAAAAAAATAGATATACAAACCGTCATATTAAGTGATGATCCTGATGCACCCGGGAAACACTTTGCGACTAAATTTATTTTTGGTCAGTATGATGATGATACAACGGTAAATAATTTTATTAATGCAGTTGATCTTGTTACATATGAATTTGAAAATATACCCTTCGCAATATTAAAAAAAATTAATGAAAAGAAAAAAGTTTTACCAAAACCTGAAATTAATCAACTCATTCAACACCGAGAAACGGAAAAAAAATTTCTCAATGACAATAATATAACAACAACAAAATATGTAGCTATCAAAAATGGAAAAGATTTGAGTGAAAATCTAGACTTGCTTCCTGGTTTGTTGAAAACAACAACATTAGGATACGATGGTAAAGGTCAGTATAAATTAAACACTGTAGATGATGTTACGAACAAAATTGATTTTACAAAAGAATACATTTTAGAAAGACTCATTCATCTTAAAAAAGAAATTTCAGTCGTTATTACTCGTTATGATCAAAATAGTTATGAGATCTATGATCCTATCGAGAATGTTCATGAAGAACAAATTTTAAAATATTCAAAAATACCAAGTGATATCTCTGACGACATACGAATAAAATCAATTGAGTGGGCAAAACAAGTTGTAGAAAAACTAGATTATATTGGAACGTTGTGTGTAGAGATTTTTATTGATACTGATGATAATTTATATGCTAACGAAATTGCTCCTCGCGTTCATAATTCTGGACATCTGACAATGAATTCTCATAATATTAGTCAATTTGAAAATCATGTACGAGCAGTATGTGGCTTAGAAAAAATTGAGACAAAAAAATTGTATAATGCCAAAATGATTAATTTAATTGGTGATGAAATAACACCGTATCGAAATAAAAAATTTAAGGATAATGAATTTTTTTATGACTATTTAAAAACAGAAATTAAACATAAAAGAAAAATGGGTCATATAACGATTATTGAAAAATAAATTATTAACTTAAATTAAATTGATCAGTTAGTTGTGTTACCAGTTGATATTTATTAGCAACATTTACTAAATCTTCTCCTTCACGAAAAGATTGTTTATCTAATTGTTTAGATGGATCTCCGCCAGGCCATATTCGCCAACTATCATTATCAACAACATCAGATAAAACTAACGAGTTATCCGATACTTTAAAACCAAGCTCAAACTTAATATCTACCAAATGAATAGGACCATCAATTGTCTCAATAGTTTTCCATTCGTCTTCTATAAGCTCGAAACTTGGAAGAATAATTCCATTAATAGCTATTTCTAATTCTTGATCAGACAATAATTTTTTGGTTTTCATTAAGCTTTTGCTTGTAATAGGTTGTTTGGCTGAAAATAACTCCCATTCTTCTCCAGTTTTTACAAATGGATCCGTAAATACACCCTCTTCCCATTTTCCATCTTTCAAAAATTGTCTTCTCGCTTCACTCTCATCCATTTGAACAGGTTCTGAAACATGCGGAGGGATAACAACAGCTTGTTTATGAAATATTTCCCAAACTAAGTTTTCAAATTGATGAGGATTGCTTTTATCTTTTGCAAATTGAGTGTTTCTACTTAAATAACTTCCCCACGCATAGCGTCTTACTACAAATTCCAAAGGAAGCATATTACAGTTATGACTTAAAAGACTATTTGGCGAATCTTGTTCAATAAATGAAGTTGCAATACCTGCCTTGGTTAGCATAGTAAAAACATTACATGTTTGTTTTGTCTTTTGTATTCCAATATCTTTAATTTCCTCTTTCTTCGCTGCATCCCCGCCTGTTAAAAAATCTTTTGTTACAATTCGAATGATATTTTGATCATTTGTTTTCTCAATAATTTTTGTTTTTCCTTCAACTAAAAAAGAATTACTCATCAATATATCTCCAACCAATATCTTTTCGATAATACCCTTCAGCCCAATTAATTTGATTAATTATATTGTGAATATTTTCTCTAATAGTTTTTAAATCTTTACCCGTATTAGAGATATTTAAGACGCGCCCACCATTAGATAGCCATTTGTTTTCTTTAAACATTGTTCCTGCATGAAAGAGATAGTCATCTGATGTTAAAGTAAGATTTTCCAAATTATTAATTGATGTGAATTTTTTATATTCCTCTGGATAACCATGAGCAGCCATTACTACTGTCATGGCATAATCATTTTTCCACTTAATTTTTTTTATTTCATTTAAGGTACCTATCGCTGATGCATGAAGGAGTTCTAATAAATCTGTTTCTAAGAGTGGAATAATTGCTTGGGTTTCCGGATCACCAAAACGAACATTAATTTCGAGTAAATTTGGACCCTTATCTGTTAGAATTAATCCTGCATAAAACATTCCTTGATACTTGATGCCTTGTTCAGCAAGATGTTGAATGATAGGCTCAACAAATGTTTTGGATAATTCATTCATTTTATTTGATGAAATAGAAGGAACAGGTGTGTAGGCTCCCATACCACCAGTGTTTAACCCTTTTTCTCCTTCTAAGATTTTTTTATGATCTTGTGCTGTTGTAAGTGGCAACACAAATCCATTTTTATCAACAAGTGAAAATAGGCTTACCTCTTCACCAACTAAAAATTCTTCAATAACAACAACTGAACCAGCATCACCAAAAGAATTATCTTTAAAACATTTAATCAGCGCATCTTTTGCGTCCTCCTTTTTTTGACAAATAATAACTCCTTTTCCTGCTGCTAAACCATCAGCTTTGATAACAAGAGGATAGGATTGGTTTTGACAAAAATTTAAGGCATCATCATAGTTGTCAAATACGTCATAGGCAGCTGTTGCAATATTTAATTTTTTACAAATATCTTTTGTAAACTTTTTTGATTTTTCTAACTCAGCTCCCATCTGATCAGGACCAAAAACTAATATAGAATTGTTCATTAAAAGGTTTGATAATCCTTTAGTTAAAGGCAATTCTGGACCTATCACCACTAGATCAATTTTACTTTCTATACAAAATTGAAGAATAGCATCATGATCATCAACATCTATAATAATCGAAGAAGCAATTTCACTGATACTATCACTGCCAGGAATACAATATAAGTTAGAACAATTAGAGGATTGTTTAATACCATAACATAATGCGTGCTCTCTTCCACCATTACCAATGACAAGAACGTTCATGAAAAAAAATAACTCATTAATTAGTTATTTGAAGCAAGACTTAAAAATGATAGTTTTTTTAAGCTTTCGTCATTCAAGTAATCTAAAGGTCTGACTGGATACTCTCCAGTAAAATAATGATCAGTGAATTGAGGGTTATCATTATCTCTATGTTCATAACCAAGAGCTTGATAAAGACCATCTAATGATAAAAATTTTAATGATTTTGCTCCAATGTACTTACACATTTCCTCTAAATTTTTATTTGCCGCCAATAATTCTTCTTGGGTCGGAGTATCAACTCCATAAAAATCTGGATATTTAATTGCGGGTGAAGCAATACGCATATGGACTTCTTTTGCTCCAAAATCATAAAGCATTTTTATTATCTTAGTGGATGTTGTTCCTCGAACTAATGAATCATCAATTAAAACAACTTTCTTTTTTTTAATAGAACTTTGATTAGGATTTAGTTTTAACTTTACACCTAAACTTCTTATTTGCTGAGTTGGCTCAATAAATGTTCTTCCTACATAGTGATTCCGTATTAATCCTAACTCAAAAGTAATGCCAGACTCTTGACTAAAACCAAGAGCCGCAGGAACACCAGAATCAGGTACTGGCACAACTACATCAGGTTTAATATCAGTTTCTTTAGCTAAATATGTTCCTAAATTTTTTCTATATTCATATGCAGTTTTATTATTTAAAATGCTGTCTGGTCGAGAGAAATAAATATATTCAAAGACACATGGCTTTATTTGTTGTTTTGGAAATGGTCGTCTACTCTCAAGTTTATTATCTTTGATGGTAACAACTTCACCATTTTCAATTTCACGGATAAATTTTGCTCCAATAATATCTAAAGCACAAGTTTCGGAAGCAAGAATGAATGCATTTTTCAATTTACCTAAAACAAGAGGTCTAATACCTAAAGGATCTCTTGCACCAATCAATGTGCCATTAGCAATTATTGATAAAGCATACCCTCCTTGAATTTGTAATAAAGCATCAATAATCTTGTTTATGATGTCTTTCTTTTTTGAACGAGCTACAAGTTGAACAATAGTTTCAGTGTCTGATGTTGTTTGAAATATTGCTCCTTCACGAACCATTTGCTCCCTTAGTAATAGTGCATTTGTTAAATTACCATTATGTGCAACACTAATTGCTCCACCATGAAGATCAGCATAAAAAGGTTGGATATTTCTAATTGTTTCACCACCAGTTGTTGAATACCGATTGTGTCCAATTGCAATCTTGCCTTTTAGTTTTTCTAAGGATTGTTTTTTTGTAAAATTATCACCAACTAAACCAAATTTTCTTTCTGAATGATAAGAATTGCCGTCATAACTTACAATTCCGCAACCTTCTTGACCACGATGCTGTAAAGCATGCAGACCAAGAGCGGTTAAAGCTGCAGCATCTTTTGAACCACTTATACCAAAAACACCGCATTCCTCATTAAATCTTGGAAAATGCGATTGATGAACCTCAAATTTTTTTATGAAATTTAATCGTTTATTCATTTTATTTTTTTTTAACAATAAGTCTTTTTGCTACCATCTGTAATGCTCTTGGATAAATCTTATGCTCTTCTATCAATATTTTCTTTGAGAGTGATTCGGTATTATCTTTCTTCAAAATCTTTACTTTTTTTTGCAATATAATCTGACCTGAGTCAATTTTAGAGGTTACGTAATGAACACTACAACCAGAATAGCTTGCTTTAGCCTTTATTGCCTGATCCTGAGCATTCAAGCCCTTAAAAGCAGGCAGATATGATGGATGAACATTGATTAATCGCAATCTCCAGTTTCTTACAAATTTTGTACCCAAAACTTGCATAAAACCAGCTAAACAAATAATATCTATATTTTGTAAATACTGACTAACTTTGGTTTCAAAGTTTTTTCTGGAAATAAAATGTATCGCTGGAATTTTATTTTTTTTTGCAATTACTAAACCTTTTGCCTTAGAATTATTGGATATCACTAATTGAACTTCTACCAAACTTTGTTTTTTAAATGATGATTGAATTAATGATTCTAAATTTGAACCTCTTCCTGATATGAAAACAGCAACTTGTAATTTTTTCAACTAATTGTACACCTTTTTGATTTATTTAATTCTATTTTTCCAATTTCAAAAATATCTAAACTTTCATTTTTAATTAATTGTTCAAATTCTATGTAATTGTTTTTTGAAATAGTCATAACTAAGCCCAACCCACAATTAAATGTCTTCAGCATTTCTTCATCTGAAATATTAGCTAAGTCCTGAAACCACTTAAAAATTTCATCAATAAAAATAAATTTTTTATCAATTGTGGCTGATAAATTTTCAGAAAGCATCCTTGGTACATTTCCAATAACACCACCACCTGTTATATGTGAAATACCATTAATAAGATTTGTTTTTAAAATTTTCTTTAAAAAGGGATAATATAATCTTGTTGGAGCCATTAATGCTGAAGCATTTGATTCGTAAGGTGAATTAAATTCAGTTTTTTTATTTAAGTTAATATTTTTATCTTTTAAAACTTTTCTAATCAAAGAGTAACCATTAGAATGAAAACCAGAAGACTTAATACCATAAAGTAAATCATCCTCTTTCATTAGATCTTTATTAGGTAGGATTTTTTTTCTCTCAACAGCACCAATACAAAATCCTGCAAAATCAAAATCATCTTTTTTATACAGTCCTGGCATTTCTGCTGTTTCACCTCCAATGAGAGAGCAGTCATTTATTTTGCAAGCTTCAGTGATACTTTTCATAATTTTTAAAAATGAATTTTTATCAATTTTAGAGGAAGCATAGTAATCTAAAAAAAATAATGGTTCAGCACCATGGCAAAGAATATCATTAAGACACATACCAACAAGATCATGACCCAAACCATCTAAAATATCAGTTTCAATGCCTAGTAATATTTTTGTTCCTATGCCATCTGTTCCTGACACTAATAAAGGATCGTCATAGCCGCATTGCTTAAGGTCAAAAATTCCTCCAAATCCACCAATTTTATCAAAATTTCCCTTTCGGTAAGTTGATTTACTAAGTTCAGATATATCTCGAACTAAAGCATCAGTATTTTCAATATTAACCCCTGCGTCTTTATATGTTGTCATATTTAATTAGTTTTAAACGAATCTTTACCCAGTAAACTATTAATATATTAAATTTAATTGATTCGTACTCATAATGACAAATACAATTCAAATTGTTTCCTTAGAAAAAACAGGCAAAGAAAGTTCTTTACAAAAAGAATACAACAATAATTCAATCAAAATTTTAGACGGATATTTTTTCTCAAAAAAATTAGATGATAAAAAGTTTAAAAAAATAAGTAAACTTATTTCAAATCAGGTTTCTCAAAAAATATTAACAAAAAAAAATGTAAATAATATTTTATCTAAATATAGTAAATTTAATTGGGTGATAGAAATCAAATTTTTACCAGGTGTTACCGATAATATTGCCACAACAGTAAAAGAAATAATCACTGATAATCTAAAAAATAGTTTTAAAAACTTTCAATTAGGATCAACAAAAATTATTTTAGTTAAAGGAAGTAAAAAAGATATCACCAAAATATCAAACAATGAAGCTAATCCTTTAATTCAAACAATAAAAATTTATCCATACAAAAAATATTTAGATAATTTTAAAAAAAATACATTTACATTAGAAAAAGTAAAATTGCCTAAAAAAAAATATATAAAAAAAGAAATAGATTTAAGTATTTCTGATTATAATCTTAATCTAATTGGTAAACTTGGTATTAAAGAAAATGATAAGTCAAGGAGAGGGACATTAGGTTTAGATCTAGAATCATTGAAAACAATCAGAAATTATTTTTATAGTGTAAAACGAAAACCTACTGATGTAGAAATTGAAACATTAGCACAAACTTGGTCTGAACATTGTAAACATAAAATATTTTCAGCAAAAATAGATAATATTAAAGAAGGTATATTTAAAAAATATATTAAAGGAGCTACTGAAAAAATAATTCAATTACGAAAAGATAATTTTTGCGTCTCTCTTTTCACTGATAATGCTGGTGGTATCGAATTTAATAAAAATTGGATAGTCTGTCATAAAGTTGAAACACATAATACTCCTTCCGCCTTAGATCCATTTGGTGGTGCAATAACTGGTATTGTTGGTGTTAACAGAGATTGCCTTGGATTTGGAAAGGGTGCAAAACCTATAGCCAACACATATGCATATTATCTAGCTCATCCATCTAAAAAATATCAACTTTATCGGCAAAAAAATAATAAAGATCCTATGCTACCAGCAGATTTTATAGCTAAAGGCATAATTAGTGGTGTAAGAGTTGGAGGAAACTGCTCAGGTATACCAACACCTCAAGGAAACATATATTTTGATGATAGATTTGCAGGAAAGCCATTAGTATTTTGTGGAACAGTTGGTTTAATTCCAAGAAAAATAAAGGGGAAATTAGCTCATAAGAAAAAAGCTAATCCTGGAGATATTATAGTTATGGTAGGAGGCCGAGTTGGTAAAGATGGCATACACGGTGCAACCTTTTCATCTGAAGAACTAGATCCCAATAGTCCAGTTTCTGCTGTACAAATTGGTGATCCAATAACTCAAAAGAAAATGTCTGATGTAATTATTAGAGAATTACGAGATGAAAATCTTTATTCAAGCATAACTGATAATGGAGCTGGAGGATTATCGTCATCAATTGGTGAGATGGCTAAAGAAAGTGGAGGTTTTATAGTTGATCTTGAAAAGGTCCCACTTAAGTATGATGGATTATACCCATGGGAAATTTGGGTTTCTGAGTCTCAAGAAAGAATGACACTAGCAATACCGCCAGCTAATGTTAAAAAAGTTATAAAGCGATTTAATTCAAGAGGTGTTGAGGCAACAATAATTGGAAAATTCATTAGAAAAGAAAAGGCTATAGTAAAATATAACAAAACTGAAATTCTAAATTTAGATATGGAGTTTCTGCATGAGGGATATCCTAAATTAAATTTAAAAACTTCATTTCCAAAGAAGAAGAAAAAGATAAAAAAAATAATCAAAAATATTTCTTTGATAGAAAAGTTGCATAAATTGTTATCTAGTCCAAATATCGTATCAAAAGAATTTGTTGCAACCCAATATGATCATGAAGTACAGGCTACTTCAATTATTAAACCACTACAAGGTGAAGGTAGAGTTTTTGGAAATGCTACTGCAATCAAACCTTTATTTAATGACGAAAAATCTATAGCCTTATCTCAAGCTGCTTATCCTCAATATGCTGAAACAAATCCTTATCAAATGGCTGCTAGTTCCATAGATACAGCTTTCAAAAATTTAATTGTAAGTGGTGCCAATTTAAAAAAAATTGCAATTTTAGATAACTTTTGTTGGTGCAGTTCTGATGATCCGGAAAGATTGTACCAATTAAAAGAAGCTGCTAAGGCTTGTTATGATTACTCTGTTGCATACAAAACACCCTTTATTTCTGGCAAAGATAGTATGTTTAATGATTTTAAAGGGTTCAACAGAAGTGGAAAATCTATTAAAATTTCAATCCCACCAACATTATTAATTTCTTCTATAGGAATAGTAGATAAGATATCCCATTTAACAAAAATAACACCAGAAAAAGGTGATATACTTATAGTGTTAGGAAATACATATAATGAGTTAGAAGATAGCGTATATAAAAAAATTATAGGTTCAGAAAAAACAAAAAGTCCTAATGTGGATGCAAAACTCGCACTAAAAACTTATAAAAATTTTGCAAAGGCAAATAAATTGCAACTAATTAATTCAGCAATTGGAATTGATATAGGTGGTTTAGGCATTGCCATTTCAAAAATGGCAATAGCTTCTAAACAAGGATTATTTATTGATTTAAAATCTCAAAAAAAAATTAGCATCAACGAATTTTTATTTTCTGAAACACAAAGCAGGATATTGGTATCAATAAAAAAAAATAATGTTTCTAAATTTAAAAAAATATTTAATAACTCAAATTATACGTTCATTGGTAAGTGTACTGGCTCAAATACAATTGAATTTAAAAATGAAAAAAAGATAATGATAGGTAAAATTTCAGATTTTGAAAAATCCTATAAGCAAAGAATTAAAGGCTTATGAGAGTAATAGTTTTATCAGGTTATGGAATCAACTGTGAGGATGAAACTTTACATGCATTTGAAGTAGTTGGTTTTAGAGGTAGTATTGTGCATATTAATGACTTAATTTTAAATCCAAAACAATTAGATAATTATCAAGTTTTTGCTATCCCTGGTGGTTTTTCATTTGGAGATGATACTGGTTCAGGTAATGCTATGGCAAAAAAAATAATGATAAATCTATATGATCAATTACTTAATTTTATTTCAAAAGATAAATTGATGATAGGAATTTGTAATGGATGTCAAATTCTAATTAATCTTGGAATAATTCCAGAAACTAGTACCAAAGAACCTGAAGTAGCTTTAATTGAAAATAATACTGGGAATTATGAATGTAGATGGGTAGATGTAAAAGTTACTAATAAATCATCGCCTTGGCTTAGTAATATTACAACATTACATTTGCCTGTAGCTCATCAAGAAGGAAAATTCATGATACCAAATAACATTAATAATAATTATATTGGTTTACAGTATATTAATAATAAACGGCTAGCTAAAGGCAAATTTCCATATAATCCAAATGGGTCACAAAATGATATAGCTGCCTTAACTAATAAATATGGAAACGTTCTTGCTATGATGCCTCATCCAGAAAGGGCTCTCTATCATTATCATGTGCCTAATTGGCAAAACGATATATTTAAAAAATATGGAGACGGTTATAAAATTTTTGTAAATGCAAAAAATTACTTCAAATAAATTATACGGCTATTTCTACAATTTTTTTCATAACTGTAGGCAATCCTGATTTGTTATAAGTTGATATTTTAATCCAATTAGCATTTGATAATTGTGCTTTCTTGATGTTGCCATAGAAAATTTCAGTTTCTAAATCGAAGTGACTAAATGAGTATTCAAATGACCCTTTGAGTTTTAAGTTAGTTTTTAGTTTTTTAACTATTTGATCAGTTGATAGTAAATTTTTATTTTTAACCCAATTATCATTTGGTACTTCAAGCATTGAAGCTAACATTCCTTTACTTGGTCTGTTTCTAACAAGGATTTCATTATTTTCATTAACGATTACATAAGCACGGGTATATTTAATAGTTTTTAAAATTTTATTTTTTGATTTATTTGGAATTTTGTATTGTAAATTTTTCTTATAGGACTGACAAAATTTATTAATACTGCAATTTTCACACTTTGGATTTCTTGGCAAACAGATTTCTGAGCCATAATCCATAAAAGACTGAATTAAATCTGATGAAAAATTTTTTGATTTAAATTTATCAGCTAAATATCTAAGATCTTTTTTTACCTTTATTATAGGTTTATCAATTGCATGTAATCTGACTAAAATTCTTTCTATATTAGCATCTAGAGGCATTACAGATTTATTGAATGCAATTCCTAAAATTGCATTTGCTGTATAATTTCCTACTCCTGGAAGATCAATAAGTTCATCGTAAGAGCATGGTATTTTATTATTAAATTTTTTATTTATTATTTTTGCAGATTTTAATAAATTTCTTGCTCTAGAATAATATCCAAGACCTGACCAAAATTTTAATATTTGAGGTTCATTTATTTGAGCTAGTTTATCAAGATTTGGCCACTTGATTACGAAATTTTGAAATTTATTTTTAACCGTGTTAACAGTAGTTTGTTGAAGCATATACTCACTAACAAAAACGAAATATGGGTTTGGCAAATTATTTCTATATTTATTTCTCCAAGGCAATATTCTAGCATTTTTAGAATACCATTTTAGTAAATATTTTTTTACTTGATTTTCTTCATTAAACATATTGCTTTCATAATTAGGTACTATAAATAATTATATATATGGATAATAAAAATAATAAGAAAAAAAGATCCTTTATTCCACAGACAATTGGAAATGCCCTAAGAAAAATAAACAGAAAATTTCCATCTAAATTAGCTAAAATTGAATTTATTATAAATTCAAAATGGCCAGAAATTGTTGGAACATATTTCAAAGACTTTTCAGAGCCAAAAAATATAACTTCATCTAAGGATTTTGAAAATGAAATCGGTGAAACTATTTATAAAA
>CACHBB010000005.1 GCA_902577945.1 uncultured Alphaproteobacteria bacterium | reverse complement strand
TTGTATGACTTATCAACCAATTTTGTGTCTCAAGCTATTGAAGGAAGTAAATGGTTTACCCTTAAGAAAGGTAAATTAGCTCATTCACATTTAGAGTTAGGTGGTTTTGTAAAAACAAATAATAATTATTTACATCCAAATTTGCAATTTCATTTTTTTCCATCATTAGTTATCAATCATGGATTAACAAATCCTGAATTTGATGCTTTTCAATTCCATGCATGCCCTAATAGACCAAAGAGTAGAGGGTTTGTTAAAATAAAATCAAACGATTTTAATATATCGCCTCAAATTCAATTTAATTACTTGCAAAATCAAGAAGATTTAATTCAAATGAGAGAAAGTGTAAAAATTGCAAAAAAAATTTGTGCTCAGAAATCACTTTCAGATTATGTAGATTACGAAATAAGACCAGGAACTGATATTAAATCTAATGAAGAATTAGATGAAGTTATCAGAAATACTTCGGAGTCGGCATATCACCCTTCGTGTACTAATAAAATGGGTAACGATGATTATTCAGTTGTTGATCAAAAAACAAAAGTACACGGCATTGAGAAGTTAAGAGTGATAGATGCATCAATTATGCCTGATATTGTTAGCGCAAATTTAAATGCAAGTATAGTAATGATGGCAGAAAGAGCTGCTGATTTTTTGCTAGATTAACAATAGCTTAGGCCGTTTCTAGCCTAAGTATTGATTTGTTATATGTGCTTAAAGGCAGGAAACGCATTATAATAAGGTGGTAATAAACCTTAGTAATGCTAAAGAATTAGATAGATTTTCTTCTGAGAGTCCAACCGTATCTTTCACTGTAATAAGCTTCAATTCCCTCAGCTAAGTTAAGATCGTAGTTAGAGTCTATAGATCCCTCTAGGACCTTTCTCTCAATAGAATTCTTCTCTAAACCTTCTTTTTGGTTTTTGATATTTTCTGTTAATTTACTATTCATAATTTACAATATTTACATTTACAGAAAAATTATAAAAAAAACTAGAGAATAAGTCATTTTTAGTGTAAAGATAATTACTTGATCAAATTTAAATTTGTAAATTTTGTAAATGAATATAGAAGCTGATATAAACCTAGGTCCAAGATTAAAAAAACAAAGGATTAGCAAGGGTTTCTCCCAAGCTAAATTATCCAAATCAATTGGAATATCGCCAAGTTATTTAAATTTAATAGAAAGTGGTAAACGAAAAATACCACTTTCGCTGTTAATAAAAGCTTCGGAGGAATTAGATTTATCAATTAAGGATTTCTCTGCAGAATCGAATAGACGACTACTTTCTGATGTAATGGATGTTTTGAGTAATGAAATTTTTGATGATCTTAAAATTACCAACCATGATACTAGTAATTTTATTGGATCCAATCCGAACATTGCAAAAGCACTACTAACGATAAATGATTCATTTAAAAGTTTTAAAGAGGATATGCAGAATCGTCTTGAAACTATGGATGTTAATTCTGGTACAATAGAAAAACCAACGAGACTACCTGTTGAAATAGTTTCAGATATTTTACAAGAGAATAAAAACTATTTTCATGATCTAGAAATAAGTTCAGAAAAATTAAGAAAAGAAATAGGGCTTAAAATAGGTCCGAATATTGGATCTGGTTCAAAATTAACTCAGTATCTTCAATCAAAGCACGGTATCAAAGTCAAAATAGTAACAATTGATCAAGATGAAAAAATAGTCAAACGCTATGATGAAAAAAGTAAAACTTATTATTTGTCTGAAATGCTAACATACACTTCAAGAAACTTTCATTTAGCTTCTCAAGTTGCTTATTTAGAAGCTACTGATGTAATAGACAAGATAATCAAAGAAAATAATATTGAGTCGGAGGAGGTTGTTCCTTTGCTTAAACTTTCATTATTAAATTACTATGCAGCAGCATTTATGATGCCTTATGATGATTTTTTAAAAAGTGCAAAACTTCATAGATATGATGTAGAAATTTTAATGCACCATTATGCTTGTAGCTTTGAGCAAGTTACACATAGACTAACAAATCTACAGAGACCAGGCAATGCTGGTGTTCCATTTCATTTTTTAAAAACAGATATTGCAGGTAATGTTTCAAAAAGATTTTCTCTTTCAGGAATTCATATTCCCAGACACGGAGGATCATGTCCAAGATGGAATGTTTATACTGCTTTCTTAAATCCAGGAAAAATTCACCCGCAAATTTCAAAAATGCCTGATGGAAAAGTATATTTTTGTATAGCAAGAGCATTTGAAAAGGGGATTGAAAAACATGGCATGCCAAAAAGTTTTGTTTCTATTGGTCTAGGGTGTGACATGAAATATGCAAAAGATTTGGTTTATTCTGAAGGAATAGATCTTACAAACAAGAAATTACAAATGCCAATTGGTGTTTCTTGTAGAATATGTCCAAGGGTTGAATGTCAACAAAGAGCATTTCCACCAATCGATAAAGAGTTGAAGCTTGATATCAAATATCGGGGGACATCTCCATATGTAACAATTTAGATCTTAACTAACATCTTCCCTATATTTTTTCCATTAAGTAAATCAATAAATGCTTTAGGGGCGTTTTCTAAACCCTCGTAAACTGTCTCTTTAAATTTTATTTTATTATTTTTTAACCAATCTTTCATATCGGTTTCAAATGGCTCATTATCATTTTCATGATCAAATATTAAAAAGCCTTTTATGGTTAATCTTTTCACAAGCACATGAGCCATATTTTTTAAACCACTTGGGGGTGTTGTTACATTCATCTGAGATATTCTTCCACAAATGACAATTCTTCCAAAGTTTTTCATTCTGAATATTGCAGACTCTAAAAAATCACCACCAACATTATCAAAATATAGATCAAAACCTTCTGGACATATCTCTTTAAAATGTAGAACAAGATTTTCAACTTTATTATAATTAAATGCATGATCTACGTGGAGTTCATTTTTTAACCATTTAACTTTTTCATCAGACCCAGTGCTTGCATAAACAGTACAACCTAAATTTTTAGCAATCTGACATACTGTCGATCCAACACTACCACCAGCTGATGAAACAAGCACGGATTGTCCAGATTTTAATTTCCCATAATTAAATAGACCTATGTAAGCTGTTTGTCCTGTCATACCTAGTGGACCTAAGTAAGATTGAATAGGCAAATCTGTAGAATGAATTTTTTTTAATTGACTACTATTACAAACAAAATTATCTCTCATTCCAAAATTACTAAAAACTGTATCACCTATTTTAAAATTATCATCATCTGACTCTTGAACTGAACCAATTGCATAACCTTCCATTTCTTCACCTAATTTAAATGGCGGTTTATAATTTTTTCTCTCTGTCATTCTCGCTCTCATATAAGGATCAACAGAAATCCAAGAATTTATAACGTGAATATTATTTTTGTTATTTAATTTAATTTCTTTTGTTTTTATTTCAAAATCATCTTCTGATGGTAATCCTTGGGGAATATAGTTTTTTAAAGCAACATATTTACAAGTTTTTGTCATATTTATAATTTATATTTTTTCTTTAATTCAATCAAATCAATTAAAAAGTTATCTCTTAAATTACTTAGTTTATTAATAGATAATTTTTTAGATTGTATAGCAGTGCCATTAATTATTTTTTGTTTTAATTCCTTACTTAATTTAGGTGATTTTAATTTTGTCCAAGGAAGCTTTAAAGCTGGTCCAAACTGATCTAACATATGTTTCATACCTAATTCACCACCAGCTAAATGAAATGTAAGAAATGTACCCATTAAGGCCCAACGCATACCAGGTCCGTAAGTGATCGCATCATCTAAATCCTCTGTTGTGCCATAGCCATCATTTATTATATGCAATCCCTCTCTCCATAATGCCTCTTGCAATCTATCAGATAGAAATCCCGGTAGCTCTTTTTCCAACAAAAGAGTTTTCATTTTAATATTTTTATAAAATGTATTTGCTCTCTTAAAATAAATATTACTGGTCTTATTGCTTTTAACTATTTCAACTAAAGGCAAAATATAAACAGGATTAAAGGGGTGCGCAATAATAAACCTTTGCGGATTAATACATTCTGATTGCAATTTTGAAGGTAACAATCCAGAAGAACTTGAAGCTATAATTGATTGTTTTGGTGCAAATTTACTAATATTTTTGATAACTAGTTTTTTTAATTGTAATCTTTCAGGAATATTTTCTTGAATTAGATCTGAATCCTTTACTGCTTCATCTAAATTATTTGCAATATTAAGATTTTTTAAGTTAATTTTTCTTTTATATAATTTTTGAATAATTGGTTTAGTCCTAACTATTTCTTTTTTAAGATATTCTATTTGTTTTTTATTTTTATCAAAAGCTGTAACTTTTTTATTACATGCTAAAAAACGCAATATCCAACCAGTACCTATAACCCCAGTTCCTATTACAGAAATATTTTTGATATTTTTCAAACTAAAAATGTTTTTTTAATTTTAATTTTTCTCTAACTTGTTCTGGATTAAGTATAGATGATCCTAAGTCTTCAACAATGCATCTAGCTTTTTCAACAAGTTGAGCATTAGAAGCAAAAACACCTTTTTTAAGATAAAGATTATCTTCTAGTCCTACTCTTACATTTCCACCTAAAATAACTGCCTGTGCTGCCATCGGCATTTGTGTTCTTCCAATACCAAATCCAGCCCAGAAGCCTTCTTTAGGAACCATGTCAGCCATTGCTTTCATTGCGGTTGTTGTAGCAGGAGATCCCCAGGGGATTCCAAGACATATTTGATACAAAGGAGGCCCATCAATTAAACCTTCTTTATAAAGTTGATTTGCAAACCATAAGTGACCCATTTCAAAAGCTTCCATTTCTGGTTTAACCCCAAGCTCTTGCATTTTTTTTGCTGCAGATCGAAGTTGCATTGGAGTATGAACGAAAGTCATATTTGAATCACCAAAGTTGAGTGTTCCACAATCTAAAGTACATATTTCAGGGAGCAATTCTTCTACATGCTCCAACCTACTTAAAGCATCAATCATATCTGTATTTGGACCGACAGGATTCAGAGGGTCTTTTTCTGTTCCAACTTCAAAATCTCCACCCATTCCTGTAGTAAAGTTTAGAATTACATCTGTATCTGAAGATCTTATGCGATCAGCAACTTCTTTATAATATTCTAATTTTCTTGATGGTTTACCATCTGACTCTCTTACATGAATATGAGCTATTGCAGCACCAGCTTTTGCAGCATCAATAGAAGCATCTGCTATTTGTTTAGGCGTTATAGGTAATTCTGGGTGTTTATTTGCTGTGTCACCAGAACCAGTAACAGCGCAAGAAATTATTACTTCATTATTCATTTTTTTAATCTACTAGTATATTTATAATTATAAAAGAAAATTATGAAAATATATTTAAATTCTGGAAAAGTTAAAAAAGAATGGACTGATTATAATGGCCACATGAATTTAGCTTTTTATATTCATTTATTTGATGCAGGTTGGGAGGTGCTTCTTCAGAAATTTAATATGGGTGAAGACTCTGCAAAAAAAGAAAAAAAAACAACCTTTGCAGTGGAGTCACATACAACCTATGATAAAGAAGTAAAAGAAGGTGATGAGGTAGATATAAACTTATTATTTTTAGATAGAGATAAAAAAAGATTAATTTACAAGTTAGAAATGACTCATAAAGAGGAAGGCTATAGAGCTGCAACAACAGAAGTATGCTCATTGTATGTAGATCTAAATATTAGGAAAGTAGTAGAAATAGAACAAGAAAAGCAAAGCAGAATAGTTAATTTTATTGAAAATAATAAAAGTAGTTTTGATCCAGGTAATTTAGCCTTAATTCATAAATTAAAAAAATAATTATAAATTTCTATAAGGAGTTCTATTAAAAATTCTTTGAACCATTGGAACAAATTCTTTTAATGGTATTGTATCGTAGTTTGGATCAAAAGATGCTTGATCCCATCTTTCACAAAAATTGATTGTGTCTTGAAAGTGTTCATGTCCTTTAAATTTATCTCTAAGATTTCTGTCTTTGCCATAATGATGATTATAGTAATATGCTTGAAATAAACCGTGTTGCTCGACTATCCATCTTGTTTTTTCAGAGACAAACGGTTTTAAAACTGCTGCTGCAAGCTCTGAATGGTTTAAAGGCGCTATCTCATCTCCAATATCATGCAATAAAGATGCAACTACCATTTCTTCAGACGCTTTCTCTCTTAAAGCTCTAGATGCAGTTTGAAGTGAATGTTCTAATCTTGAAACCTGATAACCACCAAGAGATTTGTCTAGGCCTTCTAAAACTCTTACTATCCTATCCGCAGTACCTTCTATGAATTTATCCTCAAAATTTGCCAGAAGTTCATAATCTTCTTTATCGCCATGTTTCATTTCAGTGAATTTTACTTCATCTTTGGTCATCTTCTAATTATACATATTTTCAAATAATATGAAACTAATTCCTGAATGGTATGAGCACCAATATTGTCTTATTGCTTGGCCTTGTAATAAAGACCTTTACGGTAAAGTTATTAAAAAAGCCAGAGATGAAGTTGCTAATGTGGTTAATGAAATTGCAAAAAATGAACATGTTATTATCTTATCAAATAAAGAAGACATTAATGAAATTCAAAATAAAACTGATAATAAAAATATAGATATTGTAGAATGTAAATTAGATGATTCTTGGATGCGAGATATAGCACCAATATTTTATTATGAAGATAAAAAATTAAAATCAATCAATTTTGAATTTAATGGTTATGGAAAGTATCCAGATTATTTTAATGATAATAAAATATCAAAATTTATTTCTAACTATTTAAATATTCCAACAAAAAGTTCTGACTTAGTCATTGAGGGTGGAGCTATCACTTATGATGATAAAAACAATTTATTTAGCACCAAAAGTGTAATATTTAATAAAAATAGAAAACAAAAACATAGTAGTGAATATATTATAAAAGAATTAAAACTCTTGTTTGATTTAAATCATATTTTTTTGTTTGAAAATGGACTAAAGGGGGATGATACTGATGGCCATGTAGATAATTTATTATGCCCTATTGGTAAAAATAAATATTTAATCGCAATAACTCACAAAGCAGATCCTAATTATGAAAGATTAGAAAAAAACAAAGCTGATCTTATTAATTTTTTTAATGCTACTTCTCAAACATTTGATTTAATTGAAATTCCTTTGCCTACAAGAAAGAAGATTAATAATAAAAATATTATTAGCTCATATATAAATTTCTATTTTAGTAAAAATAAAATTATCTTACCTAAATTCAATGTTAAGGAAGACACCGAGGTTAAAATAATTTTTGAAAAATTATTCCCAAATCGAGAAATTATGATGTTGCAAACTGAAAATATAAATTATGGTGGAGGAAATATTCATTGTATCACGATGAATGTTCCAAAAATATGAAAGTAAAAGTAGCAACATCACAATTTAAAGCTGTTAAGGGAGATTTTGATGCTAATTTAAATAAAGCAATTAGTTTAGTTGAAAAAGCGTCTAAGGATAATGTTGATATTTTACTTTTGCAAGAATTGTTTCAAGATTATTATTTTTGTTCAACAAAAAATGATAAATTTTTTAATCTTGCAATTGATTATCCATCTAATCCAATGTTTGAAAAATTATCTAATATTTGTAAAGAAAAAAAAATTTCATTACCAATTAGTTTTTTTCAAAAGAAAGAAAATAAGTTTTTTAATTCTTTAGTGATGATTGATTCTTTGGGTAAAAAAAGTGAAGTATATAATAAATCACATATCCCTGAAGGACCTGGATATAATGAGAAGTATTATTTTGAAAAGGGCAATACAGGTTTTATGGTTTTTGATACACCGAATGCAAAAGTTGGTTGTGCAATATGTTGGGATCAGTGGTTCCCCGAATGTGCAAGAATATTAACCTTGAAGGGTGCAGATTTAATTTTATATCCATCAGCAATTGGTTCTGAACCGCATATGCCTGAATTAAATTCAAAGGATCATTGGATTAACACAATGGTTGGACACGCTGCTGCAAATCAAATTCCCATAATAGCTTCAAATAGAATAGGGAAGGAGACCGAGGCTAATATTGAATTAAATTTTTATGGTAATTCATTTATTTTGGATCATCTTGGAAATATAATAAATCAGATGAATGACAAAGATGAGGGCATAATAACTGCGACTTTAGATTTGTTAATTTCAAGAGAATATAGAAAATTATGGGGTAACTTTAGAGATAGAAGGCCTGATCTATATAAAAAAATTCTCGATTTTTAATTTATTTTATTTAATGTAAGTTTTATTTAGGAGGGGAATAATGCTTAAGTATTTTATATCTCTATTAATTTTAATTTCTTTTTCAGCTCAGGCTAAGGAAGAATTATTTATTTACAATTGGTCTGATTATATTGCTGAAGATACAATTGAAAATTTCGAAAATGAATTTGGCATTGATGTCACTTATGATGTTTTCGATTCAAATGAGGTTCTTGAAGCTAAACTTTTAGCAGGTGGTTCTGGCTATGATATTGTTGTGCCTTCAGGTTCTTTTTTAGAAAACCAAATCAAGGCTGGAGTTTTTCAACAACTTGATAAATCCGAATTATCAAATTTAGGAAACCTAGATCCTGAAGTTCTATCAAAGATAGATGCACATGATCCAGGGGGTCAATATTCAGTAAACTACATGTATGGTACAACTGGTATTGGTTACAATACTGATAAGGTTGATGAGGATGAAGTAACTAGTTGGAGTGTTTTATTTGATCCAGCTATTGCAGCTAAATATGAAGATTGTGGCATAGCAATGTTAGATGCACCATCTGAAGTAATGGAAATTGCATTAAAGTATGTAGGTAAAGATCCTAACACTGAAAATGAAGATGACTATAAGGTTGCTCTTTCTATGTTGCAGGAAATTAGACCTTACATAAGGTACTTTGATTCCTCTCAATATATTGATGATCTAGCTAATGGTGAAATTTGTTTAGCTATGGGATGGTCAGGTGATGTTTTCATCGCTGCTTATGAAGAAATTGAGCCAGTATGGTATTCAATACCCTCAGAGGGAACAGTAATTTGGTTTGACATGATGGCAATTCCTGCTGATGCAAAAAATGTTTTAAACGCACATAAGTTTATAAATTATATTTTGCGTCCTGAGGTTGCTGCAGATATTACAAATTATGTTTGGTATTCTAACCCAAATAAAGCAGCTAATGAGCTAGTTGATCCAGAGATTATTGGAGATCCAGCTATATATCCAGACGAAGCTACTTTAAGTTTGCTTTTTGCTGATACCGCTGACTCACCTAAAAAAGCTCAGTTATCAACTAAATATTTTAATAAATTTAAATCAAATTAAAAAAATATACTTAATTTCAGCACTAATATATTAATATTAGTGCTGATTTAAGATGAATAAAAATTTTCTGGTAATCGAAAATATTTCTAAATCTTTTGGTAAAAATAAAGTTTTAGAAAATATTA
Source organism: uncultured Alphaproteobacteria bacterium (assembly GCA_902577945.1). GTDB lineage: Bacteria > Pseudomonadota > Alphaproteobacteria > HIMB59 > CACPNW01. The sequence goes on along the minus strand of CACHBB010000005.1, from coordinate 57,326 downwards.
ATTTAGATATTTCAAAATCTGAATTTTTTGGTCTTTTAGGTTCTTCTGGATCAGGCAAAACAACTTTATTGAGAATTTTAGGTGGTTTTGAAAAACCAGATTCTGGAAGAATTTTTCTTGAAGGAGTTGATATAACAAATCTAGAACCTTTTGATAGGCCATTAAATTATATGTTCCAATCTTACGCATTATTTCCACATTTAAATGTATTTGACAATCTTGCATTTGGAATAAGAGAAAAATTTAATAAAAATGAAATCAATTCAGAGGTTAAAGATATTTCTGAGCTATTATCAATTGATAATCTTTTAAATAGAAGAATTAAACAATTATCAGGTGGGGAGCAGCAAAGAGTTGCGCTTGGAAGATGTCTTATAAAAAAACCTAAATTGCTATTATTAGATGAGCCTCTAGCAGCACTAGACAAAAAATTAAGATCAAAAACTCAATTAGAATTAACTAGCTTGCAAAAACAATTAAAAGTTACATTTGTCTTTGTTACTCATGACCAAGAGGAAGCAATGTCTTTATCAGATAGAATGGCGATTATGAGAGAAGGAAAAATTTTAGAATGCTCTAGCCCCGAAGAAGTCTACGAGAATCCAAAATCTTTTTATACTGCTAATTTTATAGGAATTGCAAATACAATAGAAGTTTACAAAAAAAGTAATCATTATTTTTCCAATGAATTAAATATAAATTTAGAATTAGAGCATGAAGCAAAGAAACAAAAAACTAATATTCTGCTCAGACCAGAGAAAATAAAAATTAAATCAGCAAAAGATGTTAAAATTAATTTAGTTAATTCTTTTGAAGGAGTAGTTTTAGAAAAATCATATTTAGGGAGTTTTACACGTTACGAGGTTAAATCAGGTAATAAAATAATTTCAGTTCTAGATCAAAATTACAATTCTAATTCTAATTACAATTTTCCAATTGGAGAAAGAGTTCTGTGTAGTTGGGAAAAAGAATCATTAAAAATTTTGGAGGATTAATTGAAAAATAAATTATTTGAGAAATATTTCATTTTTACACCATATTTTTGGTTAGTTTTATTTTTTTTTATTCCACTTGCTATAATTTTCAAAATTTCAATCTCAGTTTCTGAGTGGGGAATGCCTCCATACCAAGAGTTATTTATTTTTGAAAATCAATTTAAATTTAATGCTACTTTCGAAAATTATATTTATATTTTTAGAGACTTTTATTATATTGGATCTTTTATAAACTCATTAATTTTAGCATTGATTTCAACTTTTTTTTGTTTGCTTATTGGTTATCCATTAGCATTTTATATTGCTACTTCTAATGTAAGGTTAAGAAATATTCTATTAGTTTTAGTTGTTATTCCATTCTGGTCTTCATTTTTATTAAGAGTGTATGCGTGGAAAATAATTTTACAAAATAATGGCATTTTAAATCTTATTCTTTTGAATCTTGGTATTACGTCAGAGCCTCTTCAACTATTATATAACCAATATGCAGTGATTATGGGAATAGTTTATACTTATCTGCCTCTTATGATTTTGCCTCTTTATGGATATCTGAATAAATTTGATTTAAATTTAATTGATGCTTCAAAAGATTTAGGATTAAATCGGGTTAAAACTTTTATTAAAGTTATTTTACCATTGTCTATTCCAGGAATTATAGCTGGCTCTCTTTTAGTTTTTATACCGGTTGTGGGTGAATTTATTATACCTGAGATGTTAGGTGGCAGTGACAGATTGTACTATGGCAAAATATTATGGGAAGAATTTTTTGTAAATAGAAATTGGCCTGGTGCTAGTGCCTTAGCTTTTACTGGAATAATTATTTTAGTTTTACCCATTGTTTTTTTTCAAATAATTTATTCACGTTGGAGTGAAAAAAATGAAATCTAATATTATTAAGAGTTTTATCATTTTTTCTGGTTTATTTTTTTTATATTTTCCAATTTTGATTTTAATTTTTTACTCATTTAATGAAAATAAGAGAGTTATGGTATGGAAGGGATTTTCTTTTAAATGGTATAATGAGCTATTTAAGAATGAACAAATAATTGAAGCGTTTATAGTTAGTATAAAAATTGCAGCATTATCAGCGACTTTTTCAACAATACTTGGGGTTATGATTGGATATTCACTCGTTAGAATAAGAAAAATTCCTTTTAAGGCATTTTATATTTTTCTTTCTTCAACACCATTAGTTTTGCCAGAATTAATTTTAGGACTTTCTATGTTACTATTTTTTATAAGTTTAAATAATGTAATTGGCTTCCCATCTTCAAGGGGGCAATTAACAATATTTATATCACATGTAACTTTTTGTATCGCTTTTGTAGCAATAATAATTCAAGCTAGATTAACTGATTTTAACAAAAATATTGAAGAAGCTGCAATGGATCTTGGTTATAATTACACTAAGGTGCTTTATAAGATAACTTTACCAATAATATTACCATCTATAATTGCTGGTTGGCTATTAGCATTTACAATTTCATTAGATGATCTGGTTGTTGCAAGCTTTACTACAGGTCCTGGAGCAAACACATTACCAATAGTTGTGTTCTCTAAAGTTCGTTTAGGTTTAAGTCCTGAAGTTAATGCTTTATCAGCTATATTAATGCTGGCTTTACTATTAATTGGAATAATATATTTTTATTTTAATAAAAAATTTAAACATTAAGTAATAAATACTCTCTTTCCCAAGAACTTATAACTGATAAATATGCTTGATATTCAACCCTTCTAATAGCGGCAATACTTCTAATAAACTTATCATTAAAAATATTTTTAATTTCCTCATTATTTTCAAACAAAGATAGAGACTCATCAATAGTTTTGGGTAAATTAGAAAATTTATCATGGAAGGCGCTATCTTTAGTTTCACCTGAAGGCTTGAGATTGTTTTTAATACCAAGATAACCAGAGGCAAGATTTGCAGCAAAAACTAAGTATGGGTTTGTATCTGATCCAGGGATTCTATTTTCAATTCGCATATTTTTTTCTTCAATAGACGGAATTCTAAATCCACAACTTCTATTTCCGATACCCCACTTGATATTTTTTGGCGTGCCCCAAGTAGCAAATAATCTTCTAAATGAATTTATATTGGGTGCATAAATTGGCATTAACAGAGGGGTATATTCCTGAAGGCCACCAATATAATTCTTCATTTTTTTTGATAAACCAGATTTTTTATTAAAAAAAATATTTTTATTATTTTTATCATAAATAGATTGATGGATGTGCATAGCACTACCAGGTTGGTGTTCCATTGGTTTGGCCATAAATGTTGCATAAAGCTTATGTTTAAGTGCTGACTGCCTTAACGTTCTCTTAAATAAAAAAACTTGATCCGCTAATTCTAAAGGATCGCCATGTTGAAAATTAATTTCCATTTGTGCAGAACCTGACTCATGATTGATAGTGTCAATCTCGATATGTTGGGACTCACAGTAGTTATATAAATCTTCAAAAAGATTATCAAATTCATTAACAGCATCAATTCCTAGTGCTTGTTTACCTGTTTCTTGTCTTCCAGATTGACCTACTGGAACTTCTAGTGGATAATCAGAATCAGGATTGGGTTTGACTAGATAAAATTCTAATTCTGGAGAAACAATGGGTACTAAGTTTTCTTTTTTAAATAATTTTAATATATTTTTTAATGCATTTCTACTTGAATTAATAACTTCATCACCATTTAAATTCACTGTATCACATATTACTTGAGCTGTTGGATCTTCATACCACGGAACAACTCTCATTGAATTAAAATCAGGTTTTAAAATAACATCTACATCTGTTGGATTATAAATACTTTTTGGCAATGTACCTGTAGAATCCTCATATGCATAATCGCCTGATATTGTTTGAATAAAGGTAGATTGAGGAAGTCTATGACTATCATCTTCTAATCCTTTTAAAAATTTATTTGTAGGCAATATTTTTCCTCTAGCAATTCCTCCCAAATCAGGAACTAGACACTCTACTTCAGTAATAGAATTATCATCTAACCACGTTTTAAATTTTTCAATCATATTGAGAGTGTTTGTTTACTATTTGTTATTAAACCATTATTGAATAGAAAATGATTTTTACAAAAAAAAGAACCTATAAGCAACATGATAATGAAAAAGATAGTTTTTATAAATTTTCTGCAAAAAAACTACCTAATCAAAACAAAATAACAGAGAGTTTTTCAACTGATATTTGCATTATTGGCGCGGGTTTAACAGGTATTTCATCAGCTCTACATTTAATGAATAAAGGTCTAAAAATAACAATTTTGGAAGCAAATAAAGTTGGTGCAGGAGCTTCTGGCAGAAATGGTGGCCAGCTAGGAATAGGTATGCGTAAGGATCAATTTTTTTTAGAGAAAAAATTTGGTTTTGAAAGAGCAAAATTTTTTTGGAATATTGGATTAGAAGCTGTGCAGACTGTAACTAATTTGATTAAAAAGTATGAAATTGATTGTGCATTAAGACAGGGCATTATGCATGTTGGTAATACAAAAAGAGACTACAAATATTTTGTTGAAGAGATAAATCATATGGAAAAAAAATATGATTATAGTAACTATGAGTATTTTGACTCTAAAAATATCAGAGATGAAGTTGCTAGTGACAGATATCACTCAGGAATTTTATCGAAAGATAGTTATCATCTTAACCCCCTCAAATTAACTTATGGTTTAGCAGAAGTCTGTCTGAAGAATGAAATAAAAATTTTTGAAAATTCTCCAGTGGAGAAAATTGTAGATAAAAATTCTGAAGTTCATATCCACACAAACAATCAAATCATTAAGTCAAAAAAGATTATTGTAGCTTGTAATGGATATCTTGATGATCTTTTAGGATCTACAAGAAATTATTTTATGCCAATAAACAACTATATAATTGCTACAGAGCCAATTGGAGAAGCTTTAGCCAAAAAACTTATTAAAAGAAATTGTGGAGTAATTGACTCCAGGTTTATGATTGATTACTACAGGTTTTCTGAAGATTATAGATTATTATTTGGAGGACCAGAAACAATTACTTCAAAATTTGTTAAAGATGCTAAAAATTTTGTATCAAAGAGAATGTACAAAGTGTTTCCTGAAATACAAAAATATAAAATAGAATTTTCATGGGGTGGTACATTGGCAATATCTATCAATCGACTCCCAATTTTAGGTTATTTAATGAATAAAAAACTTATTTACTCTCATGCATATTCAGGACACGGATTGGCAATGAGTGTTATGGCTGGTAAGATCATATCTGAAAAAATATTAGATAAATCAAATCGTTTTGATATGTTTGATCAAATAAAACATATAAAAATTCCAGGTGGAAATATTTTAAGAAGGCCAATTTATTCTTCAGCAATAATTTATTATAGGGCTATTGATTTTTTAAATAGATTATAATTTTATTTTTTACTCGCTCTTTTAATTCTGTCATTTATTGTTAGCCCAAGATCAATATTTGGAATTGGAGCAATAGCTATTTTTTTACATTTGCTTTGATCTAATCTATGCAAAAAATGAAATAGATTTCTACTAGCTTCTTTTAAATTGCCATTTTTACTTAAATTTAAATTTATAATTTTCGACTTCAAATTATTTTTACCAAAATTGATTAAACCTTCACCATCTTTAACTCTTTTAATATTTATTCTTATTTTTTTCTTTGTTGCGTAGTGTTTTTTTAAATTACCAGGAGCAATTTTAGACTTTGTAATAAATTTAATCTTTGATTTATTAGCTACTTTCAAAATTAAATCTGGTGCAATACTCCCAAATCGTAATACTTCAATATTATTTTTTTTAACTTTTATAACAGTGGACTCTAAACCGAATTTTGATTGCTTTCCTTTAATTGTAAAAACTTTTTTAATTAATTTTTCATCTAAATCTTCAAATTTTGTGACTGACGTTCTTTCTGAAAAATTTGCACTTGGAGCAGCTACTGGGAAATTTAAGCCTTTTAATATTTTTAAAGCAATCTCATTTTTTGGTATTCTACAACCAACATAAGTTGATTGATTTGATACTAAACTTGAAATTTTTGAAATATTTTTTTTCTTTAATATTAGAGTGATTGGACCAGGCCATAATTTATTTGCTAATGATTTCTCGAGTTCATTTAAATGAAAATTTTCCATAATATCTTTGATATTTGCAAAATGGCAAATAATAGGATTATTAGCAGGTCTTTTTTTAATATTATAAATTTTTTTAATTGCATTTTGATCACAAGCATTGCCACCCAATCCATAAACAGTTTCTGTAGGAAAAATTACAAGTTCTCCACTACGCAATAACTTTTTCGCATTTTCAATCTTGTTTTTGGTCATATTTTTTTATAATTTCTTCCCATTATCTACAAAATAGTTAATATCAATTATTATTATGGGTAAAGTAATAGCATTTTCAAATCAAAAAGGTGGTTCTGGTAAATCTACATTATCTGCTAACTTATCAGTCTTATGGAGTAATAGTGGATATAAAGTAGCAGTTATAGATGCAGATGCCCAGCAAAGCTTAACATACTGGTTAAATGCAAGGAAAAGTTATTATGGCGAAGATGATATTGGTATAACACAGCTTAATTTTGATATTAGAAATTTAATTGATGAAATAAAATTAATTAAAAGAAAATATGATTTTATTATAATAGATAGTCCACCCTCAATAACATTTGAAACCATGCAAGTAGTTAAAGCATCTGATCGTGTTTTTGTTCCTGTTCAACCAAGCCCTGTTGATTTAATGGCAACATTGCCATTTTTAAAAATAGCTAAACAAGAAAGAAAAAATCCGATAATCATTCTTAATAGAGTAATGCCTAGAGCAAAGCTTACAGATGCAATGATTTTAAGATTAAGATACGCTGGAGCTAAAATTGCTCGATCAAGATTATCTAGTAAAGTTATTTTTGCTGAAACTTTCTCTGTAGGCAGAGGCGTCGTTGATATTAGTGTTACTTCTGATGCAGCAAAAGAAATAATTAATATAGGTAATGAAATTCTAAGGAATTTTTAATTTAATGTCTGATATTACTACTGTTATACTTGCTGCCGGTAACAGTACACGTTTTAAAGCTCAGAAATCAAAACTTTTATATCCTCTTTGTGGATTGCCGATTATATCTCACGTATATTCAGTAGCAAAAAAAATATCAGGAAAGAAAATTGTTTTTGTATGCAATAACAAAAATATTAATGAAATTAAATCTATTCATAGTGATTGTAAATTTGTAATCCAAGATAAACAAAATGGTACTGCAGATGCTATAGAAAAATCAAAAAATAAAATTGATACAAGTAATGTGTTAATATTATTTGGCGATGTACCACTTATTAGTGTAATAAGTTTAAAAAAATTAATAAGAAAATATTCTTCTTCAAAAGCAAAATCTTCACTAATTGCCTTTAGAACACCAAATCCTTTTGGATATGGAAGGATTATAACTAATAAGAATCAACTTATTGAAATAATTGAACAAATTAATCTTAAATCATTTCAAAAGAAAATAAATTTATGTAATTCTGGGATTTTAATAGCTAACAAAAAAATATTATTTGATAATTTAAAAAAAATTAAAAAAAACAATACTAAAAAAGAGAGATATCTACCTGATCTTTTAAAAATACTTTATGAAAATAAAATTCATACTAACTTTATAGAATGTTCTGAAAACGAAATGCTTGGCATAAATACTCTTCAAGATTATGATAAAGTTAATAAGATTCTTCAGAAAAAATATATTGAAAAGTTTATAAATAATGGTGTAAATTTTTTAAAACCTGAGACTTGTTATTTAAGTTACGATACTAAGATTGAGCCATCAGTATTGATTGAAAGCAATGTTACAATAAAAGAAAAAACAGTAATAAAAAAAGGAGTGATAATTAAAAGTAATTCTTATTTAGAAGGAGTAACTATAAAAGAAAATTGCACTATTGGACCAAATGCTAGAATAAGACCAAAATCTACAATAGGTGAAAATACTAAAATTGGAAATTTTGTTGAAATTAAAAACTCTAAAATTGGAAAAAAAGTATCAATTGCACATTTATCATATGTTGGTGATGCTTTAGTTGGGAACAATGTTAATATCGGAGCTGGTTCAATTACATGCAATTTTGATGGAAAAAATAAGTACAAAACTATAATAAAAGATAAGGTTTTTGTGGGTTCGAATACCTCATTAATTGCTCCATTAGTAATTCAATCAAAATCTATAATAGGTGCAGGTAGTGTAATTACTAAAAATGTACCAAAAGAATCATTAGCTTTAGAACGATCAGATCTTAAAATAATAAGGAATAAAAGACGATAATAATATATATCTTGTGTCTAATTAACTTAGAGTTTATTAGCTTTTTTACTTATGAAAAAGAGTTGGTCACCATCTAGTTGGAGAAAAAAAGAGGCATCTCATATGCCTAAATATCTTGATGAGCCTCTTTTAAATAAAACTCTGAAGGAGATTTCTAAATTTCCACCTCTAGTTTTTGCTGGTGAAGCAAGATTGCTTAAAGAGAAATTAGCAGAAGTATCGAATGGTAATGCATTTTTATTACAAGGCGGTGATTGCGCAGAAAGTTTTGCAGATTTTCATCCTAATAACATAAGAGATACATTTAAGGTTATACTACAAATGGCAGTAGTGTTGACATTTGGAGCTTCTTGTCCTGTTGTAAAAGTTGGAAGGATAGCGGGTCAATTTGCAAAACCAAGGTCTGCACCTACAGAAGTTTTTAATAATATTGAATTAGAATCTTACAAAGGTGATATAATTAATGGGATAGATTTCAATGAAAGAGATAGAAATCCTGATCCAAACAGACTTATAAAAGCCTACAATCAATCAGCTTCAACATTAAATCTATTAAGAGCATTTTCTCAAGGTGGTTTTGCAAATTTAAATAAGATTCACCAATGGAACTTAAATTTTGTTAAGGATGAAAATGCTGTTAAATTTCAAGAAATTTCTTCAAGAATTGATGAATGTTTATCCTTCATGGAAGCTTGCGGCATTAATGGTGATAGTGTTAGACAGCTTAATGAAACAGATTTTTTTACAAGCCATGAAGCACTGCTCTTACAATATGAAGAGGCGCTAACAAGAGTTGATAGCACTACTGGTAAATGGTATGATGTTTCCGCTCACATGTTATGGGTTGGTGATAGAACAAGACATTTAGATGGAGCTCATATTGAATTTTTGAAAGGTATCGAAAACCCTTTAGGCATTAAAGTAGGTCCAACCACTAAAACTGACGAACTTCTTAAAATTTTAGATGTATTAAACCCAGATAATCACGCAGGTAGAATAACATTAATATGCAGAATGGGTCATGAAAAAGTAAGTAGCATACTTCCTAAAATAATTAAATCAGTAAAAAAGGAAGGTAAAAATGTTGTATGGACTTGTGATCCGATGCATGGAAATACAATTAAATCTAGTACAGGATTTAAAACTAGACCTTTAAAAGATATAATTTCTGAAATTCAGCAGTTTTTTCAAATTCATAAAAGTCAAGATACTTACCCAGGTGGAGTGCATCTTGAAATGACTGGTCAAGATGTTACGGAGTGCATGGGAGGATTGCAAGAGATAACTGATGAAGATCTTAAAAACAGATATCATACTTATTGTGATCCGAGACTAAATGCCTCTCAGGCATTAGAATTGGCTTTTTTATTATCAGATTATTTAAAGGAAGAAAAATTACTTTCAAAGCAATCTTCAAATTTGTAAATTTATATTTATATAATAATTATGAATACTAAGAATAAAATTTTATTTATTGTTGATTGGATCAAAAATTATGCGTTATCTATAAACAATAAACCGGTTACACTTGTAATTGGTGTTTCAGGTGGTGTAGACTCAGCTCTTACAAGTACACTATGTGCGAAAACAGGCTTAAAAACCATTGCCATTTCAATGCCTATAAAACAAAATTCTTCACAACATGATTTAAGCTTAAGGCACTTAGATTTTTTAAAGAAAAATTTCCCAAATGTAGAAACAAAAATAGTTGAGTTAGATAATGTTTTCAAAATTTTTCAAGATACAATGGAAAATTTTGATAGCGAACTAGCTTTTGCAAACTCAAGATCTAGACTTAGGATGGTAACTCTTTATCAAATAGCTCAAAGTAACAATGGATTAGTTGTTGGTACTGGAAATAAAGTTGAAGACTTTGGTGTTGGATTTTATACTAAGTACGGTGACGGAGGAGTAGATATTTCCCCAATTGCTGATTGCACAAAGTCTGAAGTTTGGGAATTAGCTAAAGAAATTGGTGTTATAAAAGATATTATTAGCGCAGCTCCAACAGATGGTTTATGGGATGATAGTAGAAATGATGAAAGCCAACTTGGATTATCATATAAACAATTAGAAGAAGCAATGGAAAATAAAACAAGTAAATACTACAAAAAATATGAAGAAATTCGCAAACCTAACCTCCATAAGATGAAACCCATTCCAGTTTGTGAATTTCCAAAAGAATAAAATGAAGTGTAGGTTTGCACCCAGCCCTACAGGAAAAATTCATATTGGTAATGCTAGATCAGCAATATTGAATTGGATATATTGCAAAAAAAACAATGGTGAATTTGTATTAAGAATTGATGATACTGATAGTATAAGAAGTTCAAAAGAATTTGAGTTAAGCATTAAAAATGATCTTGAGTGGATTGGTTTAAATTGGGATTATTCATTTAATCAGTCTACTAGAAATACTATTTACAATAAAAAAATTCAAATTTTAAAAGATAAAAAAAGACTTTATCCTTGTTTTGAAACAGAGGAAGAACTTGCTTTAAAGAAAAAAGCATTACTCTCGTCAGGCAAGCCACCTATTTATGACAGATCATCATTAAGTTTGACTGCTCAAGATATAGAACAAAAAATCAAATCTGGAGCCAAGCCTTATTGGAGATTTAAATTAGAAGATGAAACGATTAATTGGCACGATATTATTAAAGGGGATGTATCATTTGATTCTAAAAATTTAAGTGACCCTGTTTTAATTAGAGCTGATGGAACTTTGTTATATCATTTGCCATCAGTAATAGATGATATAGAAGAACAGATTACACATATAATTAGAGGTGAAGATCATATAGCTAATACTGCTTATCACATTCAAATCTTTAAAGCACTTGAAGCATCAATTCCTTTATTTGCTCATCATCCGTTCTTAGTTGATGAAACTGGCAAAGGTTTTAGCAAAAGGCTTGGGAGCTTATCAATTGAAAATTTTAGAAATGAAGGATATGAAAATATTACTTTATTGAATTACTTTCTTTTTCTTGGTTCGAGCAGTAACATTAATCCAATTAAGGATATAAATGAGATAATAAATAAATTTGACATTCAAAATTTATCTAAATCTTCTGCAAAATTTTCAGTTGAATCTCTAAAAAATCTAAATGAAAATACTATAAAGTTGTTTAGTTTTAATGAAGCTAGTCAAAAGTTATACAATATAGATCCTAGTTTTAAGAAAGAGATTTTTTGGCATTTTATTAAAAACAATATCTCATTTATGAAAGAGTCTAAAGATTGGGAGCAAGTAATAACTAAAATAAATAATCCTAATGATTTTGATATTGATGATAGCTTTATCAATACTGCAATCGATGAATTACCTGAAGATCCTTTTGATGAAAATACTTGGGATACTTGGACATCTAAAATTAATAATAAAACTGGCCTAAAAGGAAAGAATTTATTTATGCCCTTACGGTTAATTTTAACAGGAAAATCTCACGGACCTGAACTAAAATATCTACTCCCACTGTTCAATAGAAACGGAATTTTGCAAAAACTTGGAAAAATCTAGTAAATTTTAATTTATTCTTTATTAGCTCTCTATAATTATGGAAGATAAAGTATATTTATTTGACACCACTCTAAGAGATGGACAGCAAACTACAGGAGTTAATTTTTCTGTTAGTGATAAAATGACTATATCCCAACAACTTGACGATTTAGGAATTGATTATATTGAAGGTGGATGGCCTGGTGCAAATCCTACAGATAATGATTTTTTTTCAAGAAAGACTAAATTTGAAAAAAGTAAGTTAACAGCTTTTGGTATGACCAGACGACCAGGTAGAAGTGCTGACAATGATCCAGGTTTAAATGCTCTAATTAATTCAAGTGCAAGTTGTGTTTGTATCGTAGGTAAATCATCATTATTTCATGTAAAAAATGCACTAGAAATATCTGAGGATGAAAATATAAAAATGATCAGTGAAAGTATTCATTCCATAAAAAGTAAACACAAAGAACCAATTTTTGATGCAGAGCATTTTTTTGATGGGTTTAAGGAAAATAGAGATTTTGCACTAAATTGTATTAAATCAGCCTATGAATCTGGAGCCAGATGGGTAGTACTTTGTGATACAAATGGAGGCACATTACCAAATGAAATATATGATATTGTATCAGAAGTGGTTAAGATTATTCCTGGTCAAAATGTTGGTATCCATGCTCATAATGATACTGATAATGCTGTTGCAAATGCATTAGCTGCTGTTAACGCTGGAGCAAGACAAATACAGGGAACTATTAATGGCTTAGGAGAAAGATGTGGAAACACAAATTTAATTTCTTTAATCCCATCTTTAGTTTTAAAAACAAAATACAAAACAAATATTTCAAAAGAAAAATTAAAGAATTTAATGCATGTTTCTAGATCTTTAAATGATATTTTAAATATGCCATCAAGAAAAAATGCACCTTATGTTGGTCAACATGCTTTTTCTCACAAAGGGGGATTGCATGCATCCGCTGTAGAAAAAAATTCATCAACTTATGAACATATTGAACCTGAAATAGTCGGTAATTCTAGAAATGTTGTAATTTCTAATCAATCAGGAAGATCAAATATATTAAATCAATTAAATAAAATTAATATTGAATTACCAAAAAATGAGATCAATAATATTTTAGAAATAATTAAGGAAAAAGAATCTGAAGGTTATTCTTTTGATACTGCTCTAGCAAGCTTTGAAATATTAGTAAGACGGCACTTAGGGCATTTTAAAGATTTTTATAATTTAGAAAAATTTAGAGTTACTGATGAACGAAGATGGAATGCTAAAGGAGAAATTGTTACAGAAGCAGAAGCAACAATATTCTTAAAAGTAAAAGATTCAAATATGATGACAGTTGGCACTGGAAATGGCCCTGTAAATGCAATTGATAGTGCAATAAGAAAAGCCCTTATTGATTATTACCCAACTTTAAAAGATTTAAAATTAACTGATTATAAAGTAATGATACTTTCATCTGAAAAAGGTACTGGTGCAATAACTAGAGTTTTGATTGAGTCATCTGACTCAACAAATACTCATTGGACAACTATTGGTGTATCACCAAACATAATAGATGCTTCTTATAGTGCAATTTATGATAGTATTACTTTTAAGTTATTTAATGATTTAAAGATAAACAATTGACTTTTAAAAATCCAAGCATAATTTTGGTTAGGCCTCAACTTCCAGAAAATATTGGGATGGTTGCTCGGGTAATGCATAATTTTGGACTGAAAGATTTAATCATAGTTTCACCTAGGGATAATTGGTTAAATACTAAATCGATCAATTCTGCAAAAAAGGCAGATAAAATTCTAAAAAATATAAAAGTTTATAAAAATTTAGAGACAGCTTTAAAAAATTTTACTTATGTAGTTGCAACTACTAATAGAAAAAGATTCTTAGAGAAAAAATCCAAAAATGATTTTATATTTATTAAGAAAAAAATTATTTCCAATAAAAAACTGGGAATTCTATTTGGTCCAGAGAATTCGGGATTATCAAATGAAGACTTAAGATTATCAGATATCATTTTCACAATTAAAACAAATAGTCAGAGTAATTCATTAAATCTCTCTCATGCTGTTACAGTTATGTGCTATAAATTATTTGAGTTAAATAATTCAAAATCTCTTGAAAATATAGAAATTGAAAAAGATAATATTAATAAACATCAATTATCAAAATTTTTTAATTTTCTAATAAAAAATTTAGATAAGAAGAAATTTTTTACCCCAATAGAAAAAAAAGAGAATATGAAAAATAATATTTACGCAATCTTTACAAAATTAGCGTTGACTAAGAAAGAATTACAGACTTTATGGGGAATTACAAAAAAACTCATAAAATAAGCCAAATTTAAGGTATATTAAATTTGACATACATTTCTAAATCACTATATACGCCTGATATTAATGACAAAAAGACATAACGCTAAATATAAAATTGACAGAAGATTGGGAGTCAACCTTTGGGGTAGGCCAAAAAGCCCATTTAATAGAAGAAACTCAAAACCAGGTCAACATGGTGTTCAAGGGCAAAGAAAAAAACTATCTGACTTTGGTAATCAATTATTTGCTAAACAGAAACTAAAATTTTATTACGGAGATTTAACTGAGCGTCAATTTAGAAATATTTTTAAAAAGGCTTCAAATACAAAAGGTGATACTAGTCAAATTCTAATTGAACTTTTAGAAAGAAGATTAGATGCTACTGTTTATAGAATGAAGTTTGTGCCCACAATTTTTGCTGCCAGACAATTGGTAAATCATGGCCATGTCAAAGTTAATGGTAAAAGAGTTAATATTCCATCTTTTAGTGTTAGTGATGGTGATGAAATTTCGATCAAAGATAAAAGTAAAGAAATTAATTTAATAGTAGAATCAATAAGTTCACAGGAAAGGGAAATACCAGAATACTTAGAAGTTGACGTTAAAGAATTAAAAGGCCGTTTTCTAAGAGCTCCATTAATACATGATGTACCTTACCCAGTAACCATGGAACCAAATCTTGTTATTGAATATTATTCACGTTAGTACGTTTGTTTAAACTATCATAAATATATAATACAATACCAACCCATATAATTATAAAAGAAATAAGTTTAGGAATAAGAATTTCTTCTCCTAAAATAAAAACTGATGTAATAAAATGAAAGGATGGTGCTAAATAAAATATTACACCTGCAAGTCCCAATTGTATAAATTTTAAACCTAAATTAAAAAAAAATAATGGAAAAATTGTAACAGCTCCAGTAAATATTAAAAATAAAGTAGTTTTATTATCAATGGTTAAAAAACTACTTGTACCATTTTGATATAGATAAAATAAATAGGGTATTGAAATTAGAGTAATTATGAATGATTCATAAAGTAACCCAATTGAAGGACTTACATTTATTTGTTTTCTTAACAGACCATATATAGCCCAGGTAGTGCCTATGGCAATTACTAAATAAGGCACTCTATTCATATAAAAAAATAATAAACTTATCGCTAAAAACATTAGAATTACTGCAATTAATTTTAGTTTACTTATTCTTTCATTTAAAAATAAATATCCTAAAATAATACTAATCATTGGAGTAATAAAATATCCCATTGATGCATCTTGAACTCTCTCTGCACCTACTGCAAAAATAAAGCCTCCCCAGTTAGACGCTATTAAAGTTGCTGTAATACTTAAAATAAATAATTTATAAGGTGATTTAAAGATATTTATAAACTCGGAAATATTTGAAATTGAAAAAAGTATTACAAACAAAAATATAAAAGACCAGAAACCTCTATGTAAAACTACTTCAAGAGTGTTTATATGATTTAATTCATTAAAGAATAATGGTTGTGGTAAGCCCCAGAAAATTGATGCTATGCATGTAAAAAATATGCCTTTTGAGAGACTGCTATTAAACAATTTATGATGGATTTATTTCTATACCTTTAGTATTAAACATTTCTAAAAGCTCACCACTTTCAAACATTTCTGTAATAATATCACAACCTCCAACAAATTCTTTTTTTACATATAGTTGTGGTATTGTAGGCCAATTTGAATATTTTTTTATACCTTCTCTCATCTCATCACTTTCTAAAACATTTACGCTTCCAAATTTTACGCCAACTTTATTTAGAATTTCTACCACTCTTGCTGAGAAGCCACACATAGGGAAAACTGGTGTTCCTTTCATAAAAAGAATAACATCATTAGTATTTATTTCATTTTCTATATTTTGAGATACATGGTCTGCATTGTTCATTAATTACTCCGATATTGTTTTAAGTTTGAGAGCGTGTAACTCGCTACCCATTTGCCCTTTAAATGCATCATATACCATTTTATGTTGTTCTACTCTAGTTTTTCCATAAAAAGACTTTGATTTTACTGTTGCGCTGTAATGATCTCCATCACCTTTTAAATCTACAATTTCAACATTTGCGTCAGGAATAGCATCAATAATAAATTGTTTTATCTGTTCTTCTGACATTGGCATATATATTAAATAGTTTAGTTACTAGAAAAAATAAAGACTATTTAATCTTATTTTTGTAAATCCAATCAATATTTTTAAGGTTATTACTATCTTTGGTAATAATTTCTATCTCTTTCTTAGAAAGTAAACTATTCAATTTTTTATTTCTAACTAAAACTTCAGAAAATATTTTTTTATTGTTCCACGTTTCCATAGCACTTTCTTGAACAATTTTGTACGCTAATTGTCTGCTTAAACCTTTTTCGATAAATCTTAACATGATATTATGAGTATTATGCAAACCTCCTAACATATTTAGGTTTTTTTTCATATTTTTTGGATAGACTTTTAGGCCTTTAATAATTCCATTTAGTCGAGAAATTGCAAAATCAGTTGCTATTGTAATATCTGGAGCCATTATTCTTTCTACACTAGAATGGCTTATATCTCTTTCATGCCAAAGCACAATATTTTCTAATGAAGGCAGTACTGCACTTCTAATGTACCTGGATAAGCCTGTAAGGTTCTCACTTAAAATAGGGTTTCTTTTGTGAGGCATTGCTGATGAACCTTTCTGACTTTTTGAAAAATTTTCTTCAACTTCTAAAACTTCTGTTTTTTGTAAATTTCTAATCTCAACTGAGAATCTTTCTATCGAGGATGCTATAATTCCTAAAATTGAAAAAAAATAAGCATGTCTATCTCTTGGTATTATTTGCGTTGAAATATCTTCAGAGTAAAGTTTTAATTTTTTGGCAACATAATCCTGGACACTAGGATCAATAGAGTTAAAAGTACCTACTGGTCCTGATATGGCACAAATAGATATACCTTTAATTGCATGGTCAAACCTTTCTAAATTTCTTTTAAATTCAAAATAAAAAGAAGCCAATTTTAATCCAAATGTAATCGGTTCTGCATGAATTCCATGACTTCTTCCAATCATTATTGTATTTTTATATTTTCTAGATTTTATTTTAAGATTTTTTATACATTCTTTAAGATTATACCTAATAATTTCTGCGGTTTGTTTGAGTTGTACTGAAAAGGATGTATCAATAATATCACTTGATGTAACACCAAAATGAAAATATTTAGAAGAATCTCCAATATATTTACTTACATTATTAATGTAGGCAACAACATCATGCTTTGTCTCTTTTTCAATTTTTTCAATTTCTTTAACATTAAACTTAGCTTTTTTTCTAATTTCTTTTGCTGATTTTTTTGGAATAATGCCAAGCATAGATTGTTTTTCAGCAATCAAGCATTCAATTTCTGTCCATATTTTAAATTTATTTTCCAAAGACCATATTTCTTCAATAACAGGTCTGTTGTAACGCGGTATCATTTTTTACTTATACATCCTTTATTGGAAAATCAGTATTGTTTTTAGATAAAGTAAATATTTCATTTCCATTTTCAGTTATCCCTATTGTATGTTCAAATTGAGCTGATAAGGATTTGTCTTTAGTAACAGCAGTCCATCCATCATTTAGTATTTTTGTTTGCCAACCTCCTATATTTATCATTGGTTCAATAGTTAAGAACATACCTGGTTCTAATCTTGGTCCTTCGCCGGGTTCCCCAAAATGTAGGACACTTGGTGGCGTATGAAATTCTTTGCCTATACCATGACCACAAAAATCTCTTACAACAGAATAACCATTATTCTCAGCTAAATTTTGAATTTTATTTCCTATATCTCCAATATGGTTGCCAGGTTTAGCTTCTTCAATTCCAGCAAGAAGAGTTTCATAAGTTAATTTTAAAAATTTATAATTTTTTTTGTTTGTTTTTCCTGCAACAAACATTCTTGAACTGTCTCCATACCAACCATTTAAAATAACTGTAACATCAACATTTACCATATCACCATCTTCTAATATTTTTCTTTCGGAGGGTATACCATGGCAAACAACATGATTAACAGAGGTGCAAACAGATTTTGGAAATCCTCTATAATTAAGAGGTGCCGGAATTGCATTATTATCAATAATAATTTGATGACAAAAATCATTAATTTCTAATGTACTGATTCCTGGATTGATTTTTTCATAAAGGCAATCCAGAACATGAGCTGCTAAAGAACCTGCTTCTCTCATATTTTCAAAATCTTTTTTTGGGTAAATTGGAATATTGTTATGTCTCATTTAAAAAAAATAATTATTTTTAACTAATAAATAATATATACAAAATATCAATTAATCTTATGAAATCATATACAGCTGGTATTATTGTTATTGGAGATGAAATTTTATCTGGAAGAACACAAGACTCAAACTCAAATTATATAGCCAAGACTTTACTTAATGAAGGGATAAGACTTGAAGAGGTAGTTGTAATCAAAGATGATAAAAAAACCATTATTGATAAAGTGATTAATTATAGTAGCCAATACTCATATGTTTTTACAACAGGGGGAATAGGCCCAACCCATGATGATATTACTTCAGAAAGTATATCTGAAGCATTTAACCTAGAATACTCCATAAACAAAAAGGCTTTTGATATATTAGATAAATACTATCCTAAAGGTGAATTTAATGAGAGTAGGCAAAGAATGGCTAAGATGCCAGTTGGGTCTGAATTAATTTTGAATCCAATGACTGCTGCACCAGGATTTAAAATTAATAATGTGTATGTATTGCCAGGCGTTCCAGAGATAATGCAAATTATGTTTATAGAGTTAATTAAGAAATTAAAAAAAGGCAAACCTAAACTTGTAATAACTATAAATACAAATCTCTATGAGAGTAAAATAGCAATTTTTTTAAATGATATTCAAGATAAATTTAAAAATTGTTCTATTGGAAGTTATCCTTATTTTAATTTAGTAGCAAAGACTGGTGGAGTTAATATTGTAGTATCTTCATGGGATATGTCTTCAATTCAACCTGTTGTAGATGATATTGTAAATATGATTAAATTAAATGGTGGAAAAAGTTCAATAGTTTGATAATAAGCTTTGATTGGCCTCGTGGTGGAATGGTAGACACAAAGGACTTAAAATCCTTGCCCTTTTGGGAGTGCCGGTTCAAGTCCGGCCGAGGCTACCAATTTCTAAATTATGTTTGCTTTTATTACTCTTGGAACAAATAATTTAAAAAAATCTTCTGAATTTTACAGTGAAATTTTAAAACCTCTAAAAATTAAAAAGGTATTAACTCATAATCGTTATTTTGGTTATGCTAAAAAAGAAACTCCAAAAAAAATAGAACTATACTTGATTAGACCTCATAATAAAAAAAAAGCAACCATAGGAAATGGTACAATGATTACCTTTAAGGCTAATTCAAAAAAAACTGTTAATGAATTTTACAAAATTGGAATTAAACTTGGAGCAAAAGATGAAGGCATGCCTGGACCTAGACATGGTAAAGATTACTATGCATATTTAAGAGATTTAGATGGTAACAAGATATGTGTATTTAAAAAAATTTGATTTTAATAATTAAATTGCTCATTCAAAATTTTATCCTCAATAGAATGCTTACTATCAAACAACACAGTACATTTATTTTCATTTGAAGAAACAATATTAACTTTACTTATATCTCTAAATTCTACATTATCCGCAGTTACACTAGATGAACGTTCATTATTGTTTAACACTTCAAATTCAATTTTACTAATTTCAGATAGCAAAGCGCCTCTCCATCTTCTTGGTCTAAAAGCACTAATTGGAGTTAACGCAAGTATATTTGAGTCTAAAGGTAGTATGCTGCCGTGTGCAGATAGATTATATGCTGTACTTCCAGCAGATGTAGACAACAAAACACCATCACATATCAGCTCTTCCATTTTTACTTGTTCATTTATTTTAATTCTAATTTTTGATGCTAAATGAGTTTGTCTCATAAGAGATACTTCATTATAAGCATATGCTTCAAATATTTCATTATTTACACTTTGAGCAGACATTTTTAACGGTTTAAAAGTAGATTTTTTAGCATTATCAATCATATCATTTAAATTTTCATTACTAAGATTATTCATTAAAAAACCAATTGAACCAAAGTTTATTCCAAAAAATGGTTTGTTAAGTTTATTGAAATTATGAAGTGATTTTAATAGCAATCCATCTCCACCAATTGGAATAATGTAGTCGGCATCTTCAACAGAATTTTGTCCATATAATCCTGTTAGTTTTTTTTCTGTATTTTTTGCCTCAGGATTGTTTGATGATAAAAAATGAAATTTCATTATCCGCCTGTTACATTCATGTGTCTTTTCATATATTTATTAATCTTTTCTCCAATCATAAAATCATGTTGTTTTGGTTTTATATTAAGAGCAAACTTAATTTTTTCTTTTATATAATCATCACTATAATCTTTTCTCATTATTTCTCTAAAATCAACAAAGTCATTCTGACCAAGGCACATAAAAAGTTTACCAGTGCTTGATATCCTTACCCTATTGCAAGAAGCACAAAAATTATTTGTTAAAGGACTTATAAAACCAATTTTATTGGATAATAAATTACTAGTATAAAATCTAGCTGGACCTCCAGTACTGTAGTTAATCTTAGAAAAATTATATATTTTATCAAGTTTTTTAAAAGTATCAGATAATGATACAAACTGATATTCTCTAGAGATATCTGTTTCTTCCATTGGCATTACCTCAATAAATGTAAGATCGATTTTATTACTATTAGTCCAATAAATTAAATCTTCGATTTCATTTTCATTAAAATCTTTAATTACTACCGTATTAATTTTAATTTTTATATTTGAATTAATTGCTTCATTAATTCCATCAAATACTTTTTCAATATTTCCAAATCTTGTTATTTTATTATATTTTTCAGGATTAATTGTATCTAAAGAAACATTAATCCTATTAACACCATTTAGCTTAAGTTGTTTTGCATATTTTTTTAATAGTGTCCCATTTGTTGTAAGTGTAATCTCCTTTAAATTTGTTTTCTCTTTTTTAGTATTAAGTTTTTCAATTAATTTAAGAATATCATTTCTTACCAAAGGTTCTCCTCCAGTTAATCTAATTTTTTCAACACCAAGTTCTATAAAGTTGTCACATAATCTTTCAATTTCTTCTAAAGTTAGTATGTCTTTTCTTGGAAGAAATTGCATTTTTTCTTTCATACAATATACACATCTCAGGTCACACCTATCTGTAACAGATACTCTCAAATAATTTACTTTTCTTAAAAATTGATCAATAAGTTCCATTTATATCTATTATTTTTAATTCAACTTCTTTAGCGTTAATAGTTTTTTTTCCTACATTTTCAAAATTAATAGTAATTTTATCATCTATTGAGGACTGAACTTGACCAATTCCCCATTCTTTCTCTTTACTCACATTTATTACAAACGTGCCTGGACTTAGATCACCAACATAGATATTAGACATATTTAAATTGTTTAGTTAATTCTTTTTTCAGCTTTTTCGTGCATCTCTTGAGCTTCAAGACTCAATGTTGCTACTGGCCTTGCTTCAAGCCTTTTAATACTTATTGGATCACCAGTTTCATCACAATAGCCATAAGATCCATCCTCAATTCTCTGAAGTGCAGCATCTATTTTATTTATAAGTTTTCTTTCTCTATCTCTTGTTCTTAACTCAAATGATCTGTCTATTTCTTCTGAAGCTCTATCTGTAATGTCAGGTTTTGCCTCGTTTTCAGTTTGAAGATTATTCAATGTTTGTGAAGATTCTTTTAAAAGTTCATTCTTCCAATTAATTAACTTCAATCTAAAGTACTCTCTCATTTTAGCATTCATAAACTTTTCTTTTTGAGTTGGTTTATAATTTTTTGGCAATTTAGACATAAATTTTAAAATTGGCTGATTTAACAAATGTTAATATTTATTCAAGCAATATTAAAATTTTATTTTTTAAAAAAAATATATATTTTTCAATTAGTTGTCTTTTTTTTATAAAAGAACAAAAATAGAACTTTCAAAAATAGAACAAAACGTGTACAAGTAATCATGATTTGCAAGAATCTTAATAAAAACATAGGAAAATAATGGAGAAATGTAATGTCTCAAGCTAAATTAAAAGTAGTAAATAACGAGAATTTAATGGATAAAGAAAATAGAAGTAAATCTCTAGAAGCCGCAGTAAGCTTAATAGAGAAAAATTACGGTAAAGGCTCAATAATGAAATTGGGCTCAAAAACAAATGTAGATATTGAGGCTATTTCTACTGGATCATTAGGATTAGATATAGCTCTTGGTATAGGAGGAGTACCTAAAGGAAGAATTATTGAAATTTATGGCCCTGAAAGCTCAGGTAAAACAACCCTAGCAACGCATATTGTAGCCGAATCTCAAAAAAAAGGTGGTAATTGTGCATTTATAGATGCGGAGCATGCCCTAGACCCAGCATATGCTAAGAAACTAGGTGTAAATTTAGAAGAACTACTAATTTCTCAACCTGATACAGGAGAACAAGGCTTAGAGATTGCCGACTCTTTAATTAAATCAGGTGGTATTGATGTGTTAATTATTGACTCTGTTGCTGCACTTGTTCCAAGAGCTGAACTAGAAGGTGATATGGGGGATTCTTTACCTGGCTTGCAAGCAAGATTAATGAGTCAGGCTTTAAGAAAACTTACAAGTTCTATTGCACAATCAAACACTCTAGTTGTATTCATAAATCAACTAAGAATGAAAATAGGCGTTATGTTTGGTAGTCCTGAGACAACTACAGGCGGTAATGCTCTAAAATTTTATTCTTCAGTTAGAATGGATATCAGAAGAATTGGTGCAATAAAGGATAAAGATGAGATCATTGGAAATCAAACTAGGGTAAAAATAGTAAAAAATAAAGTTGCACCTCCATTCAAAGTTGTTGAATTTGACATTATGTATGGAGAAGGTATATCTAAATTGGGTGAACTAGTTGATTTAGGTGTTAAAGCAGAAATCATTGATAAATCAGGATCTTGGTTTTCTTACAAAAATACCAAAATAGGACAGGGTAGAGAAAATGTTAAAAACTATCTTAATGATAATCCTGAAATAGCTAAAGAAATTGAAAATCAAATTCTTCAAAATGCCGGAATAGTTGAAAAAGCTATGATGGAAGGAAAAGTAGAGAATAAAGAAAAAGAAAAAGAAAATGAAGAAGTAAAAGAATAAAAATAATAATTTTTTGATTAGCGCCTATTTCAAAATAGGCGCTTTTTTATTTAGACAATATAGTTTTCAAGTTATAATACCTTTGCATGAATTCAAATCAGATTAGGTCAACATTTCTCAATTATTTTAAAAAAAATGGACATGAGATTATTCATTCTAGTTCTTTAGTACCAGATAATGATCCTTCTCTG
Source organism: uncultured Alphaproteobacteria bacterium (assembly GCA_902577945.1). GTDB lineage: Bacteria > Pseudomonadota > Alphaproteobacteria > HIMB59 > CACPNW01. Next base: position 33,732 of record CACHBB010000005.1, on the reverse strand, counting down.
ATGTTTGCAAATTCAGGAATGGTCCAATTTAAAAATATTTTTACAGGTAAGGAGAAAAGAGATTATAATAGAGCAACTACTGCGCAAAAATGTGTAAGAGCAGGTGGTAAACACAACGATTTGGAAAATGTGGGATATACGACAAGACACCATACTTTTTTTGAAATGTTGGGCAATTTTTCTTTTGGGGATTATTTTAAAGAACAAGCCATAGAACTAGCATGGAATCTAATTACTAAAGAATATTCAATAAATAAAGATAAGCTTTTAGTAACAGTTTATTCAGAAGATCGGGAAGCATTTGATTTATGGAAAAAAATAGCTGGATTACCAGAAAATAAAATTATTAAAATTAGTACATCTGATAATTTTTGGTCAATGGGTGAAACAGGTCCTTGTGGTCCATGTTCTGAAATATTTTATGATCATGGTGATAAATATGAAGGAGGTCCTCCGGGTTCCCCGAATGAAGATGGTGATAGATTTATAGAAATATGGAATTTGGTATTTATGCAATATGAACAAATATCTAAGTCTGAGAGAATTAATCTTCCAAAACCTTCTATTGATACTGGTATGGGATTAGAAAGAATGACAGCTCTTTTAGATGGTTCTAATGATAATTATTCAACAGATTTATTTCAACCAATTATAAATGAATCAACAAAATTATGCGGAAATGAAAGCTCAATAACAAATCCTAGTCATAGAGTAATTGCAGATCATTTAAAATCTTCCTCTTTTTTAATTGCTGATGGTGTAATGCCTTCTAATGAAGGTAGAGGATACGTTTTAAGAAGAATAATGAGAAGGGGGATGCGACACGCTCATTCATTAGGTAACAAAGAACCTATATTTCATAAACTTTTTCCTATTTTTTTAGATGGAATTAAAAATTCATATCCTGAATTAGATAGGGCAAAAGATCTTATTACGAATACATTGATGAATGAAGAAACTAAATTCAAGGAAACTGTTGAAAAAGGAATAAAAATTTTAGATGATGAGATTTCTAACTCAACAAATATATTTAATGGAGAAGTAGCATTTAAATTATATGATACCTATGGATTTCCTTTAGATTTAACCCAGGATTATTTGAAAAGTAAAAATATTGAAGTCGATATAAAAACATTTGAACAAAAAATGTTAGATCAAAAGGAGAGGGCAAGACAAAGTTGGAAAGGTACTGGAGATATTGCGGATGAAAGCATTTGGTTTGAAATAACTTCTAAAATAGAACCGACAGAATTTTTAGGATATTCTGATATGGAAGCTGATTGTAAAATAATTTCAATCATATCAGAAAGCAAGTCTGTAAATAAAATTAAAAAAGATCAAGAGGCAATTATATTATTAAACCAAACACCTTTTTATGGAGAAAGTGGTGGTCAAGTAGGTGATCAGGGTTTTTTAGAGAATGATAACTTTAAGTTTGAGGTAATCAATACAACAAAAATATTTGGAAACTATTTTCTTCACAAAGGCAAAGTAATAAGTGGTGGATGCAAAATTGACGATACCATTAAAGCAAGCATTAATACAGTGAATAGACACTTTATTAAATATAACCATTCATCAACCCATTTGTTGCATGCTGCACTTAGAAAAATATTAGGAAAGCATGTTACGCAGAAGGGTTCACTTGTTAATTCAGAAAAACTCCGATTTGATTTTAGCCATAATAATCCAATTGAAAAAGATCAACTTATAAATGTTGAGGAAATTGTAAATGATCAAATTCAAAAAGATGGAATTGTTGAAATTAAAGTTGTTGATCAAAAAAAAGCTATTGCAGAAGGTGCTATGGCATTATTTGGAGAAAAATATAGTGATGAAGTAAGAGTAGTAACAATGGGTCAAGAAAATGAATCATTTTTTTCAAAAGAATTATGTGGTGGAACTCATGTTGAAAAATTAGGAGAAATAAGTAAATTTAAAATAACTAATCAATCTAGTGTTGCATCTGGAATTAGACGAATAGAGGCTGTATCTAATGTTAAAGTAGATAAATATATTAAAGAAATAGAAAGTGATTTATTAGAAAAAAATAAACAACAAGATAACCAAATTGAAGATTTAAAGAATAAAATTAAAAAAATTAATGCTGATTATAATTTTAAAAATCAATCTGATGACAAAGGTTTATTAATTAAAGAATTAAGTCAGATACATGAAAAATTAAAACAAAATATTTCTATAACAAAAAATAATGACAATATTGTTGTTAAAAAAATCAAGGACCTAAATTTTATATATTTAATTGCTGAAGATTATCCTAATAAATCTTTGAAAACGTTTATTGATGAGCAAAAAAAACAATATAATAAAAAAAGTGTTTCATTAATAATCTCAAATAATGAAAATAAACTATCTATAGTATTAGGAGTTACTGAAGATATTACAGATGTTTTTGATGCTTCAAGAGAAATAAAAGAAATTTCAACCATACTTGGTGGAAAGGGTGGAGGCGGAAGGAAAGATCTTGCTCAAGGAGGTGGATCAGATATTAGTAAAATTGAGGAAAGTATAAAGTGCGTAGAAAGTAAATTAAATTCTATTAGCTAGTTTGAAAATTATTTTTTATTGAACTTAAAAAATCTTGAGTGTTCAACCATTTCTGTTCTTTGCTTATTAATATTGCCAAATCTTTTGTCATTTCACCACCTTCTACAGTTTTGATACACGTCTCTTCTAATTTTTTAGCAAAATTGATTAATTCATAGTTACCATCAAATTCTCCTCTAAAACTTAAACCTCTTGTCCAAGCAAAAATTGATGCAATTGGATTAGTAGAAGTTTCCATACCTTTCTGATGATTTCTATAATGTCTAGTAACAGTTCCATGTGCAGCTTCAGCTTCTACGGTTTTGCCATCTGGAGTCATTAAAACACTTGTCATTAAACCCAATGATCCAAATCCTTGAGCAACAGAGTCTGATTGAACATCTCCATCATAATTTTTACAAGCCCAAATAAAATTACCTTCCCATTTTAATGCTGATGCTACCATATCGTCGATTAATCTGTGTTCATAAACTATATCTTTTTCTTTAAACTTATTTTTAAATTCAGAATCAAATACTTCCTGAAATAAATCTTTAAATCTTCCATCATAGACTTTTAAAATAGTATTTTTAGTAGATAGGTAAACTGGCCAACCAAGGTTAAGTCCATAATTAAAACAAGCTCTAGCAAAATCTTTAATTGAATTATCTAAATTATACATTGATAGGGCTACACCAGAATTTTCAAATTCATAAACATCTTTTGTAAATCCCTCAGTCCCATCTTTAGGTTCAAAAACCATTTTAAGTGTTCCTGGTTTATCTATTAATGTGTCAGTGGCTCTATATTGATCACCAAAGGCATGTCTAGCAACTACGATTGGATAATTCCAGTTTGTAATTATTCTTGGAACATTCTTGCATATAATTGGTTGTCTAAATATAGTTCCTCCAAGTATATTTCTTATTGTTCCATTTGGTGATCGCCACATTTGTTTTAATTTGAATTCTGTCACTCGATTTTCATCTGGTGTAATTGTTGCACATTTTATTCCTACACCATATTTTTTCACTGCTTCCGCTGCGTCTATTGTAATTTGATCATTAGTTTCATCTCTTTTAATCACTCCAAGATCAAAATATTTAATATCAATATCAAGATAGGGTAATATTAATTGTTCTTTGATGTATTCCCAGATAATTCTGGTCATTTCATCGCCATCCATTTCGACTACAGGATTTTTAACTTTTATCTTTGCCATGTAATTAATATATTTTTTAATTGATCAACCGTATCTATAATGTGAAAACTGTTTTGTAAATTTTTATTTGTAAAATGTTCATCTTCAAAAAATTTAAATTGTTGAAATAGATTATCCCAGAAATTATTTTTATTAAAAAATATTATTGGCTTATTATGAATTCCCATAACTTTCCAAGATAACACTTCTACTATTTCTTCTAAAGTCCCTGTTCCTCCTGGTAATGCTAAATACGCATCTCCAAGCTCAAAAAGTATTTTTTTTCTCTCTGACATATCGTTAACAACTTTTAAATCATCAATATCCTCATAAATAATTTCTTTTTTTGATAAAAACATTGGAATAACGCCAATAACTTTATTACCATATTTTTTTGCTGTTTTTGCTATTTCACCCATTGTGCCAACTTTGGCACCACCGTAAACAATATTAAATTCTAATGATGAAATTAGCTTACCAATTTTTTTGGCATCTTCATAATATTCATTATCTAATAAATCAGATGAAGAACAATATACTGTTATAGATTTAACTGTCATATATTTTAATTAGAAAAAAACTAATTAGTAATCTTATTTTTATACCAATTTTTAATATTTTCTCTAAACATTAGAGCAGATGGAGTAACAACTAAAGTAAGAAAAGTTGCAAATAGTAAACCAAAAACAATAGCAGTTGATAATTGTACCCACCATTGAGTATCTGGTGACCCTCTTGTAATTTCTCTTGAAATAAAATCAACATTTGTCATTGTCACCATCGGTAACAAACCGAGTACTGTAGTAGTAGTTGTCAGTAATACTGGTCTTAACCTTTGTGCACCAGTTTTGATTATTGCATCTCTTATATTTGATGTTCTTGTTTTCAAAAAATCAAATGTATCTATTAATATGATATTATTATTAACAACAATTCCTGCAAGGGCAATTACTCCCACACCTGACATCACTATTCCAAAAGGCTGTGCTGTAACCATTAGACCAATAAATACACCAGCTGTAGACATAACAACTGCAAATAGAATCAAAAATGCACTATAAAAACTATTAAATTGTAAAAGTAAAATCATAAGCATTAAAAATAGAGCAACACCAAATGCCTTGGTTAAAAATTGTTGAGCTTGTTTTTGATCTTCATTTTCACCTATAAGTTCAGCTTTAACAGCATCATTTAAATTATATCGTGGTACATCTAGTGTCCTTCCTCTCCATGAAGGAGCTATATCAGATATACCTAAAACGTACTCTAATTCTCTAACTTTACCATCTGGATAAACACCTGGCTCAACATCTGCTTGAATATTAATTGCATTTTTTGAGTTTACTCTAATTATATTTCCTGTTCTATTATTTGGAACAATATTTACAAAGTTAGAAATAGGAACGAGACCATTAGAAGTAGAAACTCTTAAATTATCTATTCTATCTAATGTTCTCCCTTCATTTGGGTAACGTAAATGGAGAGGTATACTTTCATTACTATCATCTGGTCTATATTCACCCAGTTTCAAACCATTAGTTGCAAGTTTAATCACATTACCTATGGAAGTGATATTAGCTCCAAATTTTGATGCTTGTTTTCTGTCTACATTTATCTCCCATTCAATTCCTGGTGCTGGTAAATTATCTTCAACATTCATTAATTTTGGGTAATTATCCATAAATTTTTTTAACTTAATACCTTCAGAAATTAACAATTGTTTATTTTCACTTGTTAATTTGATATTAATTGGTTTACCATCACCTGGCCCTCCTTGTTGTTCTCTAGATTCAACTTTAATACCATTTATGCTTTTTGTTGCTTCTAAAATTTCTGCAAGAATTACTTTAGATTTTCTTCTTTTGTCCCAATCATTGTATTCAAGACTAACTGAACCAATAAAATCTTCAGACGATTCCGATTCTTCACTTACATTCCCACTTAAAGAATAAATATTTTTAAATTCTTGCTTTTCAGACTGTAATTTTAAAATAATATTTTCAACTCTAGATACATATTCTTTTTTTTCTTCAACTGAAAGGTTACCTCTTGCAAAAACAACAATTTTGGCAAGGTCTGGTTCTACATCAGGAAAAAATTCTACGCCTTCACCAACTTTTGTATAAGTATAATTTACTGCAACTAAAATTATTAATGCGCTAATCATAACTTTTAAAGGATGGTTCAATAAAAAATTTAATATTTTTGCATAAATTCCAACAAATCCAGTTGCATTTAATACAGGCTCATTTGATTCTGATGATAATATTATTGCATTTCTTGAAATTAATTTATCTGTAGAATTTACTTTTTCTGAAATTTTATAAACTCTTGGTATGATTTTAATAAATACAAAAATAAACAATCCAAAGCTTAAAAGATATTTTAAAATTGTAATTAATAAATTAAATCTTTGAAAATCTAACATACCTAATGCAAAAGTTGTTATATTAAAAAATATTAACGAAATTAGTAGAGGTATAATAAATTGAAGAAGAATTCTTGAAACTGTGTTTAGTATTGACCCTAATACAGGAACAAATAGTAAAGCCATAAATAAAGAAGAAATAAGAACACATATAAGAGTTATTGGTAGATATTTCATAAACTCACCAGCTATTCCTGGCCAAAATATTAAAGGAAGGAAAGCCGCTAAAGTCGTAGCTGTAGATGAGATTATTGGTAAGGACATTTTTTTTGATGCATTTGCAAAAGCATTTTTTACACTGAGTCCTTCCTTCATTTTTCTGTCAGCGTATTCAACAACTACAATAGCCCCATCAACTAATAATCCAACTGATAAAATTAAGGCAAATAAAACAACTATATTGATTGTAAAGCCCATTATTGAAAGAGCTAATAACCCTGATAAAAAAGAACCTGGTATTGATACGCCAACCAATAATCCTGATCTGACTCCTAGTGCACCAAGGATTATTATCAAAACAAGAATTATTGCTGCAATTACATTATTTTGAAGGCTATTTAACATGTTTTTAATACCTTTTGATTGATCGTTTCCAAAAGATAATTCTACATTATCTGGAAAACTTTGTGATGTACTAGATGACACTTTTTTAACTTCATTAATAGTATTAATGATATTTTCTCCAATTCTTTTTGAAACATCAATAGTAATAGAGTTAGATCCATTAACATTTGCATAAGATTGTCTATCTTCAAAAGTTCTTTTAACTTCAGCAATATCTCTAAATGTGATTACGGAGTCTCCATTTGTTTTTACTGGAGTATTTAAAATATCATCAATAGTTTCATACAAACCAGGTACTTTAATATCAAAACTACCATCGCCAGTATCTTGTCCTCCTGCAGATACCATTTTATTATTCTCTCTTACTATATTGATTAAACTTTCCAGATTGATATCATAACTTTCTATAGCTGTAGGATTTATAAGGATATCAACCTGTTCGTTTCTTTTACCGCCTATTTTTGCTTCTAATACACTAGGTATTGTCTCTATATCGTCTTGTAATTTGTCAGCTAAGTCTTGTAGTGTTCTGTTTGGGACGTCTCCACTTAAAGAAATAGAGATGATTGGGAATGTGCTAATATTAACTTCGTTAACAGTAGGTTCATCTGCTTCATTTGGAAGATCGCCTTTAACTCTATCTACTTTATCTCTTATATCAACCATAGCTTGGTCAGAGTCAAATCCAGCATCAAATTCTAATATTACGTTTCCTCCACCTGAGTATGCTGTTGATCTTACTTCTTTTACTCCTTCTACAGTTTTTACCTCATCTTCAATAGGCTTAACTAGTAATCTCTCTGAGTCTTGAGCTGATATCCCATTTTGATGAAGTGAGATATAAACTATTGGAATGCTCACATCAGGAGATGATTCTTTTGGCATAGTTAAATAAGTTGAAGCACCAGAAAAAATGATAAAGAAAAGTATTCCCATAAACACTCGGGAATGACTTATTGCGTAATCTATAATATTAATATTCATTAAAATTAATTAATTATTTCACCTATACTTATATATTCTTGACCACTTACAATTAATTTAACCTTTTCAGGCAAACCAGACACCCACATTCCATCAATTGTATCTTTAATAGTTTTGGTCGGATAAAAGATAACTTTATTATCATCATCTACTGCTTTAACGCCAACTGTTCCATCATCTTGTAAAGTTAAAATGGAAGGAGGAATTTTGTGTGCTTTTAATTCTGATCCTTTAATTATAATTTTTGTGGTTATTCCGCTTTTATATGAAAGATCTTTATTATCTGCTTCAATTGTAATTTCGAAAGTGCGTGTACTAGTTTTAGCAGAAGGGGATATAAATGAGATTACCCCTGTTTTTTTTATTCCATTACTATCTTCAATGCTTGCTTTTGTACCAACACTAACCTTATTAACATCAAATTCAGATAAATAACCTTCAATTTTAATAGGGTCTAAATCTATGATAGTAAATAAAGGAGTCCCAATTGAAATAAATTCAGTTTCCTCAACCATTTTTTCAGAAATAATTCCATCAAATGGCGCTTTAATACTTGTATTATTTATATCTAATTTAATATTTTTTAATTTTGATTTTACGTTAGTAATTTGAGCTTCAAGATTTGCAAGTGTAGATTCAAATTTTATTTTAATGTCTTCTCTATCAGCTCTAGCATTTGCTAAGTTAAAAGAAGCAAGGCTTAATTTAGATTTCGAACTTAATCCTTTATCAACTAATTGCTTAGTGGATGCATATTCTATTTCATACAATTCTATTCTTTCAATATTTTGTCTTAGCAAATTATCTCTGTTTTTTTCATTAAGAATAAGTTCTTTAGAAAACCTTTCTAAATCTTCTTTTGCACTTAGCAGTTTTTCATTTCTATCCTCAAGTGATATAGTTATCATTTCTGAATTTTGAGAAACTTTATCGCCTCTAGCAAATACTATTTTATCTATGTTTCCAGATGTTTCAGATTTTACATCTATTTTTTTATTATAGGTGGTTTGTCCTTGCAATTCAATTGATTGGTCGATTAAACTTGAATTAAAAATTTTAGTTTCTACAGAAAAAATTAATTTATCATTTTCATCAGTAGTTGCAGGTTTATAGTCTGATACCTCTTTATTGTTTTCTTTCGCATTATCATTTTGAGCAGTATCATTTGAAAATTGCCCAGAAATAATCCATCCAGCAACAGCAGCGAGTATTATTATAGCTATAATTATTGATCTTTTCATGGAATATCGTACTTTCATATATATTAAAGTTAACAAAAAACAATTTTTTGTTAGATATTATCTATAATTATGAAATCAAAAACATGGGTTTTACGTCATAAAAATGATCAATTTGTAAAAAGGGCTAAACAATTAGGTTACATAAATAGAGCTGCATTTAAATTAGAAGAAATTGAGAAAAAGTATGGAATAATTAAAAAATCAAAAGATATTTTAGAACTGGGCTCATCACCTGGAGGTTGGACACAAGTCATAATTAATTCTAATATTAGTTCAAATATAACTTGTTTCGATTTACTAGATATGAAAATAAAAAATAATAGAATTAACTTTTTTAAAAAAGACTTCTTAAGTTACAATTTTAAAAATCAAAATGTTAGATTTGATCTAATTTTATCTGATTTAGCCCCAAATACTACTGGTCACAAATCTACTGATCACTTAAAAATTAGTCAAATGATCTTTGAAATTATTAATATATTAGATAGCACAATTAAAAATAAAGGATGGTTTATTTTTAAAATTTGGAAAGGTGAGGAAGAAAAAGAAATAATAAAAAAGCTAAAATTAGTTTTTAATAAAGTTGAATATTTTAAACCAAAATCATCAAGACAAGAATCAAGTGAGATCTTTATTATAGCAATAGAATATCAAGCATATGAATAAAAAAACTGAATGTATTTTAATTATTGATTATGGTTCACAATATACACAATTAATTGCAAGAAGAATAAGAGAAATAGAAATTTTTTGTTTAGTTTATCCATTTCATAAAATAACAAAAAAATTATTAAATAAAATTAATCCATCAGCAATTATTTTATCTGGAGGTCCAAAATCAGTACTAGATAAAAAATCACCAAGTTTAGATAAAAGTATCATACAATTACAAAAACCAATACTCGCAATATGTTATGGTATGCAATTAGTGACCAAAACATTAAAGGGTAAGGTTAAAAAATCAACGTTCAGAGAGTATGGGCATACTTTAGTTGATATCAAAAAAAAATCATTGCTGTTTAAAGGTATTAAAGGAAACAAACTTAAAGTATGGATGTCTCATGGAGATAATATACAAAAAATACCTAAGAAATTCATTATATCATCTAATTCACAAAATAAAATAATCTCTTCGATTGAAAATAAAAAGGATAAAATTTATTGCTTACAATTTCACCCAGAAGTTTTTCACACAGATTATGGTTCAAAAATTATTAAAAATTTTGTTTTTGAAATTTCTAAAATTAAAGACAAGTTTGTAATTGATAGTTTTATCAATGATAAAATAATTCAATTAAAAACAATAATTAAAGATAAAAAAATCATATGTGGTTTGTCAGGAGGTGTTGACTCTACTGTGACAGCATACCTATTAAATAAAGCTGTAAATAAAAATTTATATTGTATTTTTGTTGATCACGGACTTCTTAGAAAAAATGAAGCAACAGAAGTAGAGAGAATATTCAAAAAAAAATTTAAAAATAATTTTATCAAAGTCAACGCTTCATATATTTTTTTAAATAATTTAAAAAATATTTCTGACCCTGAGAAAAAAAGAAAAATAATTGGTAAAACATTCATTGAAGTATTTGAAAAAGCTTCAAAAAAAATAACTGAGGTAGATTTTTTAGGGCAAGGTACACTTTATCCTGATGTTATTGAAAGTATTCCTTTTTTTGAAGGTCCAACTGCAAAAATTAAAAGTCATCATAATGTAGGTGGATTGCCAAAAAAAATGAAGCTTAAAGTAGTTGAGCCTTTAAGAGAATTATTCAAAGATGAAGTTAGGAAAGTTGGTACGAAATTAAAAATTAGTAAAAAACTTTTAATGAGACATCCTTTCCCCGGTCCTGGGCTAGCAATAAGAATTCCAGGATATATAACAAAAGAAAAAATCTCAATCTTACAAGAAGCTGACTTTATATTTATAAATTATTTAAAAGAAAAAAAACTTTATGATAAAATTTGGCAAGCATTTGTTGTTTTATTGCCTGTAAAAGCTGTTGGTGTTATGGGTGATGAAAGAACTTACAATTATTCGGTTTCTCTTAGAGCAATTACTTCCGTTGACGGCATGACTGCAGATTTTTATATGTTTACAAATTCACAGTTAAAAGAAATATCATCAAGGATAATTAACAATGTTAAGGGAATAAATAGAGTTTTATATGATTTTACATCTAAACCGCCAGGAACAATAGAGTGGGAGTAATAAATTGTTGAAAATTTTATTAAAAGAAGAGGATTTAGATAATTTTAATTTATTATTTAATAAATTTATAAATATTGAAAGTAATTTTTCTGAAGAGCATATTTCATCTCATTGGAAATATTACCTTCCAAAAACGTTAATTCGATATGATAAATCAAAAAATGAAGTTTTATTACATCAAGCAGGATTTGATGATTACAAAGAAAATAATCTAAAAAATTATTTGATTGATATTCCAAAAAAAATTTATCTAAACAAGCTGATAAAAACATTACCTTCAAATATTATAAATAATATGTACAAAGTAATTAAACTTCAAAGAAGACTTGTTTCATTTAATTGTGTTAAAAATGCTATAATTATAGATCATTTAACAAAATATAGATTTGATTTTAACAAATTGACAGTTTGTATAATTGGTGATGGCAATGGTTTTATGGGTATATTACTTAAATCTTTGTTTCCAGATATAAAAATAGTTCAAATTAATTTAGGAAAAATTTTAATATATGATTATTTGTTTACTTCTTTAAGCAATATTTTTGGAAATATGGAAATAATTGAAAATAACAATAAAGAGAAAAATATTTTATCTGATTGTGTATTCATACCAGCTGAAGATATATTTGATATTGAAATTGATCACATTGATTTCTTTTTTAATATAGCATCTATGCAAGAAATGAATATGAATACAATAGAAAGATATTTTAATTTTATGAGGAAACAGAAAACAAAAAATACTTTTTTTTACTGTTGTAATAGAGTTTCTAAAAAACTTTTTGATAATTCCTATTCTAATTTTGATGAATACGATTGGTTAAATTCTGATAGTATTATCTTCGAAGAAATATGTGAGTGGTATAATAAAGCTCCAATATCAAGACCACCTTTTGTAAAAAAATTTGATGGAATCTCTAAACATAAATTAATTAAATTTTAAATAAATTAATTTAATTTGTTAAATAAATATTTTTTCTAAAAAGAATTCTGATCAAATTATCAAGATTATCAAATTTATTATTATAATTTTTATTAATAAGTTTATAGAATATTTTCTTTCTTTTTTTTTCTAAAAATTTATTTAAAATCCATTCAGGACTTGCTAATGTGTGTTTATAAATATAGAAATTTGCTTCATTTTTTGCAAATAATATTGAATAATCTTTCCAACTTCCATTTGAAACACCTAAAGAATATAAATTAAGAATTTTTGATAGTTCATTTTTCGAAAAATATAATTTGTGATTGTTTGAAATTGAAGTAGATGGTACTAGACTCACATATTAATATTACTATAAAATAATATGCCTGTAAATGCCCCGAATAATGAATTAAATTGGATTGCTCCGCATTTCAATCTTACAAACATTGATAACAAAATGGTATCACTGGATAAAGCTAAGGGTACAAATGGTACAGTAATTGTTTTCATTTGCAATCACTGTCCATATGTAAAAGCTATTGCTAAACGTTTAAAAAATGAAGCAGATGAATTATTACAACATTCAATTGCAACTATTGCAGTTATGTCAAATGACGTAGAAAATTATCCTGAGGATTCATTTGATAACATGATAAAATTTTCAGAAAAATTTGGATTCAATTTTCCATATTTATATGATGATACTCAAGAAATAGCAAAAAAATATGGAGCAGTATGCACACCAGATTTTTTTGGTTTTGATAAAAATTTAAAATTAAAATACAGAGGTAGAATAGATTCTGGAACAATGGAAAATATCGATACAAAAAAAATTAATAGAGAATTATACAATGCTATGATTAAAATTAAGGATGAGGGTACAGGGCCTAATGAACAATATAATAGTATTGGGTGTTCTATTAAGTGGAAATAAAATGAATCAGAATAATATTCAAAACAATATATTTAAAAAAATTCAACTTTTTTTATCTAGCAATTTAAGAAATATTGTAATTGGCATGAGCTTCTTAATTATTATTTTTATATCAATTCAAACTTATAATTATTTAACTATAAGGGATTTAAAAAAAACAAGTATTATTTTTTTCAATTCAATTGATGAAAGCAAGAATATATTTGATCAAAATTATCAATTATTAAGTAAGAATAGAAATATTTATTCAACTTTATCAAATCTAAAATTAATTCAACAAAGTAACTTTGAAAAAAATTATCAAACATCTTCTCAGCTGTATAAAGATTTAATACAATCCAATTTAAATAATAAGCTTTATAAATCTTCTATTGCTATACATGCTAGTTTTACTTTAATTGATGCTTCATATGATACAAATACAAAGACCTATTTGAATGATATTGAATTTTTTATTAATAATATTGATGATGATTTAGAAAATTACTTATCAATAAAAAAAGAGTTAGAGTACTTACTATTTATTACTGAGCTAGATCTTGATAATATAAATTATAAAAATAATATAAGAGCTCTTGAGCTGTACAATGAAATAAATGATTCAGAATTAATTTCATCTTCAGTAAAAGAAAGAGTGAAAAAAATACATGAATTTCACTTATTTAAATAAATTTTTACTTATTTTTGCCTCTCTATTTATTCTTTGTTGTCAGGATAATATTTCTTTATTGAAAGACACTGAAAAAGAAACCCAAAATAATAATATTAAAGAAAGTTCACCAGAAGTAGAAAACTTATTAGATACTAAAATTAATCAAAAAACAAAAAATAATTATATTGATTTTTATTCTTATCAAAATGCAAATTATGATTTCTATAATAAAAAATTAATTAATTTACGTGTTAATAGTTATCAAGGTAAAGTAAAATCTAATTTACCTATTAATGTAATCTACAATGATTCCTTCATATATTCCGTTAATCTTAATGGGAGTCTTGTAAAATTTAATAATGAAAATGGTAAGCAGGTAGAAAAATATAAAATTAATCAAAAAATTAAAAACAAAATACCGGTTTCATTTTCGTTAATTGATAATGATTTTATAATTGGATTTAAATCTGGTGAAGTTATCAGAGTTAATAAAACTGGCGATATAAAATGGACATTTAAAAAAAATAATTTACTAAATACGCCTATCAAACATTTGAATGATAATATTCTTATATTGTATTCTGAAAATATTGTAATTTTATCATCTAAAACTGGGAAAGTGATATTTGAAAAAAAATATAAATCGAGTAACATCATTCAATCTAGTGGTGGTAAGATTGTTGATTATTTTAATTTAATATTCTTTATACTTCCTAATAGTGAATTTAACGTAATTGATGTATTTTTATTTGACGAACATTACAGTGAATTAAGTAATTTAAATCTAAAAACCTCTTTAAATAATTTAAATGATAAAATTTATGTTTATAAAAATATTTTATTATACTTAGATAATAAAAGTATCCTTAATTCTTATGATCTTAAAAAAAATGAATTTATATTATCTAATTATATAATTAATGATCTAAATTCCCCCATTTTTTTTAATAACTCTTTAATAGATAGAAATGAAAAGAATATTAATTTTTATAATATAAATACTGGTAAAATATTTTTAGAAATAAACATTGATAAAATTTTAAAAAATGACTCTAAGATCATAAAAGTCCTAAACATTAATAACTATCTTCACTTATTTACTAACGAAGGCGAGGTATTAATATTAAATAATAAATATGAAATTGATAAAAAAATAGAATTAAAAATTAAAAATATTTCTAAAATTTATAGCTATCAAGATAAAATTTTTATTTTAAGTAATAAGGGTTTTACATATATATATTAAATGAATTTTCTAATTATAGGAAAGCCAAATGTCGGCAAATCTTCTCTGTTTAATATTATATCAGCGGATAAAAATAATATTATACATAAGTCTATTGGCACTACTAGAGACTGGCATCATTCTCAATTTAAGAATAATTTAAATATTAATATCTATGATACTCCAGGTATAGATAAAATTAATAAAAAAATATTTGATAATAAATTTGAAAATTTAATTAATAAAATAGATATATTCTTATATTTAATTGATTATAAAAGTAGTAATTATGTCTTAGACAAAGAAATTATTAATTTTATTAGAAAGTATAATAAAGAAATTATATTAATAATAAATAAAGATGATAATTTTAATCAAGATAAAGATTTAAATACTTTTGGCCTAAACAATCATTATTACATCTCTTGTTCACATAAATTGGGTATTGATAACCTTTTAGATAATTTGGAAAAAAATTTGGTCAAAAAAAAACAAATTCAAAAAGAAGATTATTCCATAGGATTATTCGGGAAAACAAATGTTGGAAAAAGCACATTACTCAATCAATTAGTTGGGTATAATAGGTCATTGGTTAGTAATACTCCAAAAACCACTACTGATATAGTTACATCATCATATACATTTAAGGGCAATTCATATTCTATAAAGGATACTGCTGGATTAATAAAAAAAAATAAAATTGATAAAGAAAGTCTAGATTATTATGCAACTAAAAAAACATTATCAATTATTAAAGAGCCTGATGTTAATCTTTTTATGATTGATGTAGAGCAAGGTTTTGATAATCAATCAAAGAAAATTTTTAATTTAATATCAGAAAAATCGAATATATTAATTTTTATCATAAATAAAATAGATTTAATTAATGCTAATAAAAAAAAAATATTATCTAAACTTCAAGATGATATTAAAGCAGAATTTTCACAATCAAAAAATTTTATAATATTAACATTATCTTCATTAAACAAAAGAGATATCACATCTCTTAAAAATTATATTCATAATGTTACATTCAAGGTAAATAAACAATTTTCAACATCTAACATTAATAAATGGCTTAAATTAACAACTAATCAAAAACCACATTCCAGAATAAAAGGCAAGGAAGTGAAATTTAAATATGCTACTCAAATACTAACAAATCCTCTTACGCTTAAAATTTTTTCAAATTTTTCTAAAGAAATTTCTACACAGTATAAAAGATTTTTAATAAATTCATTTTATGAATATTTTAAAATTAAAAGCAAAAACATAAAAATAATTTTCTCAAAATCATCTAATCCTTTTAATTAGTTATTATTATTTTCGATATAAATTGAAATTAAATTATCATTATATTGAGATATTTGTTTTAAAATATTAGAATTTTCAACTAAAAAAATATTAGTATTAGTAACTAATGCAATTCTATTATCATTTATAAAATATAATAAAGTGCTAAAAATTACATATGAAAATATGACTCCATAAATTAAACCAAAAAATTTATCTAAAATTATGCCAAAAACTTGTTTATCAAGATCACTATTCAAAATTTTTCTTATTCTCTTCAAAATAAATAAACTTAAAATAAATATTAATGGAATTGAAATTACTAAACTTAAAACAGAAACGAATTGATCAAAACCTGAGAGTAAATTAGTGCTTATAAGTAGGCTATTTAAGTATCCGGAAAGATATTCATATGTATAAATTGTAATAAAAACAGACCCAACCCATGTTAGTAATCCTAGAACTGAATTTATAAAACCTTTCCAAAAGCTAAATATTATAATTATTAATGATAGTAATAAAACTACATAATCAAAAAATAAAAGATCAATTAAACTAAAGTTCATTTTAAATAATATAAAATTGATGGTAATGTAATTAATACTCCAATCATTGCAAATATCATAGCTAAACTAGTGAACAATCCAAATATAATTGTTGGAATAAAGTTGGAAAAACACAGAACTAAAAATCCTAAAGAAATTGCTATTGACGTAGTTAAAACTGCTTTGCCAACAGTTGTATGTGAATCTAGCATAGCTTCAAGATTATTAGCAGATTTGCTTCTATTAAACTTATAGTGATATAAATAGTGAATGGTGTTATCAACTGCAATGCCTATTGATATAGCTGCAATTGTTATTGTCATTATATCTAAAGGAATACCAATAATTCCAATTAGACCTAAGATATAACTTGAGGCAAATATATTTGGAATCATACCAACTATACTTAAATTTATAGATTTAAATAGAATTATAAACATTACAAAAATTGATAAAAGAACAAATCCTAGAGATTTAATTTGTGAATCAAATAATGAAGTAATCATATTGTTATATAAAACTAATAATCCATTAATTTTTATTTCATCAATATTTTCATTAGAATTTTGAATAAAATTATTAATTTCTTTAACTAATTTAACTCTTTTAATATCTTCAGAGTCTTTAATTCTTGCAGAAATTTTAACCATATTTTCATCAATATTTAAATATGGGTCAATTAAATCTATTTTATAATTTTCAGGTATTTCATTATATAAAACTGTTAGTTCAAAAGATGATAGTTCATCTTTATTTATTTTATTAGCAATATTAATAAGTGAGTATAAAGAATTTACTTTTCCGATTTCTTCTCTATTCTCTAAATATTGATGTATTTTTTTTATTGTATTAATTTTATCGTTTGTAAACCAACCATCGTTGTTATTTGAGAATATATCTTCTGAAAATACGTCGTCTTCTATTTCAAGTTCTAATTCGTCATCATCATTAGTAGTATTATTTGAAATAATATTTTCATCATTAAATTTTAAAATAATATCTAATGGAGTCGTCCCTCCCAACTCTTTGTCTATTAATCTCATCCCTTTATAAATTTCTGTATTATTTTTAAAATACTTAATAAAAGAGTTTTCTACATTTAATTTAGTCACTCCATAAATCGATATTAAAAAAAATATAAAATTTATTATAATAATAAATTTATTATATTTATTGGTGTAAAAGAAAATATTTTTTAATAAGTTTAAATTAATTTTTAATTTGGATTTTTCTTTAGTAAAAAAGGATATAAATAATGGTAAAATAGTAAAAGATGTTAATAATATAATGCTTAATGCAATAATCATAATATAACCAAAATCTATTACTGGTTTGATGTCTGATATTATTAACGATAAAAAAGCAACAACAGTTGTTAAAAAAGTATAAAAGCATGGCCAAATCATAATTTTAAGACATTGAAATAAATTATTATTATTATTTAAAAAATTATTTAAAATATGAATATTCATAGAAATTGATAAAATAAACATTAATGAAATAAAATTTGCTGAAACTGCTGTAATCTCAAAGTTGAAAAAACCGCTTATACCAATCATAATAAATACAGCTAAAGATGAGGAAATTAAAATTGAAAATACCCATTTAAATTTTCTAAATATTAAAAATAAAATGATTAAAACAAGCAAAATTACTAATAAACTAAAATTTATAATATCATCTTTAACAAACGAAATTACATCGTTGGATATCATTTCAACTCCACCTAGATAATATTTATAATCATTACTTCCATCTTTAATAATATTTCTAACTTTTTTAATGAGATTATTTCTTTCTTTATCAATCTCTGATTTTATTTTATAATAAATTTTTTCTGTAATATAATCACTTTTATTTTCTTGAAGATCTTTAACTTTTAAGTTTGGTTTTAGAAATATAACTAATCCTGTTATATTTTTTTTATCATTAATAATTTGATTGCTATAAATTGGACTTTTTGAAAATTCATCTAATACATTTTTTATTTCATATTTAGAATTTAAAATTGTATCAAATCTATTGTTTGAAAGATCCAATAGAGTAGTATCATTTAAAAAAAGTATTGGAGCTTTGTTAATATTAAAAACTGATGCTACTTCATTTATGCTTGAAATTTTTTTACTTAAAATTTCTATTTCTTTTAATAATTTTAAATCAATTTCATTTTCAGACTCTACAGCGATTACTAGGCTATTCTTAGTTGGAAATATATTTTGATAATATTTATAATACTGAAAATCTTTATCATTTTTTGCTACTAATGTATCTGATGATGCATCTATTCTAAAATCCTTTACATAAATAGCTGAAAAAATTGTTATCAAAATGGTAAATAAAATTAATAAAAATTGATAATTTTTATGCATATATTTTTTTAACTCTTATTCCGATGTTCGTTATTACTTCATTGCTTATTGTTTTGCACTGTTTTGCAAAATGTTCAATACCATAGGTATGATTAATTAAATCTACAAACATTCCTACTTTTAAATTATTTTTGGATTTTGTTATATCTATAGTGAAACTATCCATTGATATTCTTCCAATAATTTTAAATTTATTGTTTTTATAATATACAATGCCTTTGTTACTTAAACTCCTAGGAATGCCATCTGCATATCCAATTCCAATTATTGCTATCTTGGTTTTCTTATTTGTTATAAATTTTTGATTATATCCAATATATTGATTTTTAGTTATAGTTTTTATTTGAATAATTTTACCGCTCAATTTGATAACTGGTTTTATTTTTTTGTTCAACAATTTATTACTGTTATTACCTCCATATAATCCAATACCTGGTCGTATCATATCGAGTAAAAATGATTTTGATAATACTGAACCACTAGAATTAGCAAGACTGAATATTATTTTTTTTGATTTAAATTTTTTTATTATATTTATAAATCTATCTTTCTGAATTTGATTATATTTGTTTTTTATTTCATCTGCACTTGCTAAGTGACTCATTACAAGGCAAATATTTTTGTTATCAAATATTTCTTTTGGAACATTTTTATAATCTATACCAAGTCTATTAATGCCTGTGTCAATATGAACTCCAAAATTTATGTTAGTTGAAATAATTAATTCTAAATCTTCTACATTGTTAATTATTGGTATTAGTTTATTTTTTTTAAATAATGATATTTTATTTTTTTGTATGCCATTTAGTACATAAATTTTAACAGTTTTATCACGATTTTGAATTTTTAATCCTTCTTCAAGAGTTGCAACAAAAAAATGCCTACAGCCATTTCTTTTTAATAATTTAAATATTTCATCATAACCTAATCCATATGCATTAGCTTTTATAGTAGGAGCAACTAATAATTTTTTTTTTCTTTTTCTATAAAAGGAATAATTTTTTATAATATTTTTTTTATTAATTTCTAATATAAAACTATTTTTTATCACTCAATAATATTATCATAATCTTTTGATGTTAAGTCACTGAATTTAGTATAATTTGCATCAAAATGCATCTTAATTGATCCAATTGGACCATGTCTTTGTTTTGCTATAATTATTTCAGCTTTATTATAACTTTCATTATTTAATTCCTGCCATCTACTAACTCTCTCATTATACTTTATTTGATCTTCTTCAGGCTTCTTTATCGGTTCCATACGCTCTAAATAATAACTTTCTCTATAAATAAACATAACCACATCTGAATCCTGTTCTATTGTTCCACTCTCTCTTAAATCTGATAGTTGGGGCCTTTTATCTTCTCTTTGCTCTACTTGTCTTGATAATTGTGAAAGTGCAATAACTGGTATGTTTAATTCTTTAGCAACTGATTTTAAACCTCTGGTTATTTCTGATATTTCCTGAACTCTGCCATCAGACCTGTTGTAATTAGATGATGACATTAACTGAAGATAATCAATGATTATAAGATTGATATTATGTAATCTTTTTAATCTTCTAGCACGTGCTCTTAGAGTTGGAATAGTAAGAATTGGATTATCATCAATAATTAAGTTTAATGTTTCTAGTTCTGCAGAAGTTTTAGCAATTTTATTAAAATCATCTTTTGAAAATTCAGCCTTTCTCATTTTATCACCAGATATTCGAGATCTTTCAGCTAAAATTCTTGTTGCTAGTTGTTCAGAAGACATTTCTAATGAAAAAAATGCTACTTTTCCACCATCAATAGTCTTTAAGTTTCCAAATTCGTCTTTATGTTCTTTAAATTTATTTGCACAATTGAAAGCAATATTAGTACCTAAAGCAGTTTTACCCATTGAAGGTCTTCCTGCAATAATTATTAAATCTGATTTGTGCAATCCTCCAAGTTTATTATCCAAATCTTTAAATCCAGTTGGAACTCCTGCAATTTTACCATCCCTTTTGTATGCTTCACTTATAATATCGACTGCACTTTTGAGTGCAGTTCCAAAATCTAAAAAATTTCTATC
This sequence comes from uncultured Alphaproteobacteria bacterium, assembly GCA_902577945.1. Lineage (GTDB taxonomy): Bacteria > Pseudomonadota > Alphaproteobacteria > HIMB59 > CACPNW01. The sequence continues at coordinate 12,554 of CACHBB010000005.1, read as the reverse complement.
AGCGTTTCCAGTTTGTGATAGCAGATAAAGCTCATTCTCAGCATTTTCGATCAAAATATCACCTGATAAACTATCGCTTTTATTATTTGTATCTTGAATTATCTTATGACTTATTCCAATTAAAGTTCTTTTAATATGAAGATCATAAATAAGTTTTGCATAATTATAAGTATTTTGAGTAGATGGTGTACTGTCCTTAATTTGATTTAAGTAATGAGTATTATCTAAATTTTCATTATCATTTGGTAAATAATTTTTTAAAGTAATAGGCGATACTAAGATATTTTTATCAAGTAGATTTTTAATTGTTCTAAAAATTATCTGATTATTTTTGTCAACAAAGTGAGTATCATCTAAAAAATCTGCTATTTTCTCATAGTTTTTATTATCCCATAAAATACAGCCAATTAGTGCAATTTCAGCATCTAAGTTTATTAAGTTGTCATATGTATTATTATCAATATTTTTACTGTCTGAATCAATCAATTCAAAAGCCATAAAAAATCATTAAAGGAAAAAAAAATTGAAACAATAACAATGGAAATTATTTGGTTAATAAAGTATTAATAATGTGAATAAATTAATTCTTATTTACTTTAACTTTGAAAACTTTTGATACTTCAATATATGGATTTATCTCGATTTCATGTTCACCAAGTGATTTAATTGGCTCTTTAATTATAAGATCGTCTGATTTTACCTTTAGATTATTATCATTTAAAAAATCAATAATTTCTTTTTTTGAAATTGATCCATACAATTGATTTTTTTCATCTGCCTCTTTATGAAAAATAATTTTAATTCGTGAAATATTTTCAATCAATTCATTAGCGTCTTTAAGTTTTAATTGTTCTTTCTGATTCATTTCGTCTTTAATTTTTTCGTAATACTCCAAATTTTTTTTATTTTCTCTTAATGCCATTTTGTTTGGAAGTAAGAAATTTCTAGCAAATCCATCTTTTACGTTTACGAGGTCACCAATTTTGCCAAGTTTTTTTATATTTGTAGTTAGTATGACTTTCATTGCGATATATACTTATTTGTGTATGACATTAATGATAAGAAACGAGCTCTCTTAATTGCTTTAGCTAGTTCTTTTTGTCTTTTCGTTGATACACCTGTTATTCTGCTTGGTACAATTTTACCTTTTTCTGTAATGTATCGATTAAGCATTTTTAGATCCTTATAGTCAATTACGGGCGAATTTGGCAGACTAAATGGACAAAAACGTTTTCTATTCTCAAATGGTGAGTTATTATTTTCTTCTCTGCTGGAATTACTATTTTTTCTTCTATTTTTTTTCATATTTTAATTTGGTTGGCAGTTCCTGATGTTTGTCTACCTTTATAAACAAATATCTAAGTATATTATCTGATTGGTTTAGATCTTTTTTTATCTTATCTAGTGAATTTCCAGATATTTCTATTTGAATGAAGTTATAAAACGCTTTCTTGAATTTATTAATACTATAACTTAAATCCCTCAGACCCCAATCTTCTTCATTGATGATAGTACCTGAATTATCTTTAATGTAGTCTTTAAATTTATCAATGTCACTTTTAAGATTCTTAGACCCCAGCTCAGGGCTAAATAATAAAACTACTTCAAATTTACTCATATAACTCCGTGGTTAATCTAATATTATTATGATAATACTAGAGAAGTTGGACTTGCATATATTATTATTTTCTAATAAATCAAGCATTAATGACAGCTTTTGTATTTCCTGGCCAAGGCAGCCAATTTGTTGGAATGTCCAAAGATTTCCATGATAATTTTAATGTCGCTAAAACAGTTTTTGAAGAAATATCAGATTATGTCAACATTGATTTAAAAAAAATAATTTTTGATGATAATAAAAACTTATTAAATCTTACAAATTTTACACAAATCTCAATATTTACTGCTTCAATCGCTATTTTCAAAACACTTGAAAATAATGGAGAATTTATTTTGTCAGAAAATGATATTATGCTCGGTCATTCATTGGGTGAATATACTGCTTTAGCTTGTAGCAAAAAAATGGATTTGAAAGAATGTAGTCAAATACTTATAAAAAGAGGTGAGCTTATGCACACTGCAGTTGAGCCAAATAAATCAGGAATGGCAGCTTTAATTGGGTGTAATGCAAAAACTATTGAAAAAATTATTGTTGAAAATAAAATGAACTTGGAAATTGCTAATGATAATTCACCATTACAAGTTGTAATTTCTGGTTCTATAGAAGAAATCGATAAAAATGAGAATATTTTTCTAAAAAAAAATATTAAAAAATTTGTAAAACTAAATGTTTCTGCTGCTTTTCATAGTCGTTATATGCAAAGAGCTCAGAATTCTCTTGCTAGCTTAATAGAAGATATAAATTTAAAATTTAATAAAATTAAAATAATTTCAAATTATTCATCTTTAGCTTCAAATGATGAAAATGTTTTAAAAAATAATCTCAAAAATCAAATGGCAAATAAAGTTAGGTGGACTGAAAGTATTGAAAATCTTGAAAAAATAGGTGAGAATAAAATATTTGAAATTGGTCCTGGAAAAGTTTTATCTGGATTAATAAAGAGAATCTCTAATAAATTTGATATTAAATCAATTTCAAAAACATCGGATATATAAATATGTTATCTAATAAAAAGGTATTTATAACTGGTGCCTCCGGAGGTATTGGTTCTGCTATTTGTGACAAATTTCTATCTAAAAAATTTACGCTTATTTTAACTTCTTCATCCGATGAAAAGATTAATAACTTAAAAGAAAAATATGGAAATGATAATTTTTATTATAAAATTGATATTTCTGATCAAAATAATATTGAGAGTGTAACCAAAGATATATCATCAACACATAAAGATATTTCTGTTATTGTTAACAATGCAGGTATCACAGAGGATAATCTTATTTTTAGAATGAAAGCACAACAATGGAATAAGGTAATTAATACAAATCTTAATTCTAATTATTTTATTATAAAATCATTATTGCCAAATATGTTGGCGAATAGACATGGAAAAATCATTGGTATTTCTTCTGTTGTCGCAACTACAGGAAACCAGGGTCAATCAAATTATGTTGCTTCAAAATCTGGTATGATTGGGTTATATAAATCAATTGCTCTTGAAGTAGCAAGAAGAAATATAAATGTAAATATTGTCTCACCTGGTTTTATTTATACTGCAATGACAGATAAATTAAATGATAATCAAAAAAATGAAATTCTTTCAAAAATACCAATGCAAAAATTTGGTAAATCTGAAGATGTTGCAAATTTAGTATATTTTTTATCATCTGATGAATCATCTTACATTACTGGCCAAAATTTTAACATAAATGGGGGAATGTTAATGTTTTAATTGGTTGACATTTTGTTTATTAATAATCTATTAAGAAATAAGGAGAAAAATATGAGTGAAATACAAGAGCAAGTAAAAAAAATTGTAGTTGATCATTTGGGCATTGATGAATCTAAAGTATTACCTGAAGCAAAGTTTATTGATGATCTAGGTGCCGATAGTTTAGATACAGTTGAGCTGGTAATGGCTTTTGAAGAAAAATTTGGTATTGAAATTCCAGATGATGCTGCAGAAACTATTCAAACTGTACAAAACGCCATTGATTATATTGAAAATAATAAATAAATTTTAATTCTTGAATGAGAAAAGTTGTCGTTACTGGATTAGGCTTATTGACTACACTAGGAAATGACAAAAATTCAACTTGGAGTAATTTGATTGAGGGTAAATCTGGAATTTCCAAAATAAATCATTTTGATACGTCTGATCTTACTTGTAAAATAGCCGGTTATCTATCTAATGATCCTGATAGCAATAACTTTTTTAATAAGTCATCATATATTGACTCTAAAGATATCAAAAGAAACGATAGATTTATCCAATACGGCCTTCTTGCTGCAAAAATGGCAATTGATGATGCAAATTTAAATAACCTATCTGATAGTCAAAAATTAAAAGTTGGAGTCTCAGTTGGATCAGGAATTGGTGGATTAGAAACCATATACGAGGGTTCTCTTACAATTAATGACAAGGGTGCTAGAAAGCTTTCACCTTTTTTTATTCCATCTTCATTAATCAATTTATTATCAGGGCAAATTTCAATTAAATATGGATTTAAAGGTCCAAATCACTCAGTAGTTACAGCTTGTGCTACTGGAGCCCATTCAATTGGTGATGCTGGAGAGATGATAAAAAGAGGTGCTTGCGATATTATGGTAGCCGGTGGATCAGAAGCTGCGGTTTGCAGATTAGGTATTGCTGGTTTTTGTGCAGCTAGAAGTTTGAGTACTTCATTTAATGATAATCCAGAAATTGCATCGAGACCATGGGATAAAGATAGGGATGGCTTCGTAATGGGAGAGGGCTCAGGTATTTTAGTTCTTGAAGAATTAGAGTCTGCTAAAAAAAGAGGTGCAAAGATTTATGCAGAACTTATTGGCTATGGAATGTCAGGAGACGCTTATCATATAACTTCGCCATCTGAAGATGGTGATGGTGGTTATCGAGCAATGAAAGAGGCGTTACGAATGGCAAAAATAAATACAGATCAAGTTAATTATATTAATGCTCATGGTACTTCCACTATTAAAGGTGATGAGATAGAATTAAATGCAATTAAAAAATTATTTGATAAAGGAGTGAATGTAAGCTCTACCAAATCTTCAATAGGCCATCTTTTAGGAGCTGCAGGTAGTGTAGAATCAATATTTTCAATTTTAGCAATTACAGAAAATACTTTACCCGCCACTCTTAATTTAGATAATCCGATTGACTCTGATGGTATAAATTTAATTTCGAAACAATCTGCTCAACAAGAAATTAATTATGCATTAAGTAATTCATTTGGGTTTGGAGGAACCAATACTGCATTATTATTTAAAAAGTTTTAGTATTATATTAGTAATAATTTTCTTAGTATTTGTTTCTTTATTTTATTTTTTAATAAACAAAGAATTACATTTTAAAAAGGAGGTTTTATTCATTGAAAAAGGTGAAAATTTTAATAATTTAATTCTAAATAACTTTTATGAATTAAGTCCAATAGAAATAACTATATTCAAATTATTTTATAGAATAAATTCAATCTATAGTAAAAAAAAAATACATTATGGACATTTTAATATTAAAAATACAATTACATTTATAGAGCTTCTAAATGTGATATCCAAACCAAGTAATATACTTAATAAAATAACAATAGTTGAGGGGTGGTCTAAAAAAGATCTTTATATAGAATTATCAAAATACTTTGATGAATTTCAGATTATGGAGTATGATGAAATTATTGCTGATACTTATTTTTTTAATAAGTATGAAAAATTTGATAAATTTTATCTTAAATTAACTAAACATAAAGAAAAATATATCAGTAATATCAAAAATAATATTTTTATGGATAAATATACTATTGAAGAGTTATTTATAATAGGATCATTAATAGAAAAAGAAGGTTTAAATTATTTTGATAAAAAACAAATTTCTTCAGTAATAATCAACAGATTAAATGACAAAATTAAATTACAAATAGATGCTACCGTCATTTTTGCTTTAACCAATGGTAATTATAATTTAGGTAGAAAACTAAGCTATAGCGACTTAAAAGTTCAACATCCTTATAACACATATGTTATTAATGGACTTCCTCCTGGACCAATTGCATATGTTGGAACTAAAACAATTGAATTAATTTTAGAAAATTATAAAACAGATTTTTTATTCTATTTTTTTAATGAAAATTACAATAAACATATTTTTTCTAAGAACTTTAAAGAACATAAGCGTAAATTAAGAGAGTATAGAAATGATAAGTAAATTAATTATTATATCTTCGCCATCTGGGGCTGGAAAAACTACTTTATGTAAATTATTGTTAAAAAAAATGAAAAATATTACTCTTTCTATATCCTATACATCTAGAAATAAAAGGTTAAATGAAATTAATGGAAGAGATTATTTTTTTGTATCTGAAAAAAATTTTTTAAAACTTAAAGATAGAAGTTTTTTTATTGAAACTGCAAAAAATTTTAATAATTATTATGGCTCTCCATTTAAAAATATCACTCAAGCAAAAAAAAATAATAATTATCTGTTATTTGATATAGATTGGAAAGGAGCAAGAAAAATTAGAAGGCAAGTAGATAAAAATGATATTATAGATTTTTTTATATTACCACCTTCAAAATCTGAATTAAAAAAAAGATTAGTGAAAAGAGGCAGAGATAATCCCAAAGAAATAAACTTAAGATTGTCATATGCTATTAAAGAAATGAAGCATTATACAGAATATAAACATGTTTTAATTAATAAAAATATTCATGAAACTGTTAATAATATCAAAAAATATATTGAATTTGATCTGATGAACCATAAAAATAAAATTAATTTAGATAAAAATTTAAAAAGAATTATATATAGTTAATAATTCATTAAAACTCAATTCTTCAACTCTTTTATTATATAAATTATTTTTATTTGTAATTTTTAAATTATTATAAATTTTTTTTCTTTTATTTTTAAAGATTAATGTATTGAATTCAGTCAATTTCTTCCAATTAATTTTACTTTTTTTTAAAATGAATTTCACAACAGTGGATTTAACTTTTGGTTTAGGAATAAAGACATTAGCTGAAACATCAAAACATCTACTGTATTCAGCACTTATTTTTGTAATAAATTTATATTTATTAGGTTTTTTAATTTTATAATCAAACTTTAATGCTACTTCTTTTTGTATCATAACTACAATTTCAGATATATTATTTGAGAGTTTTAAGAGTTTTAAAATAATTTTACTACTTATATTATAAGGTAGGTTGGAAATGATTTTATAATCTTTATGGTTACAAAAATTATAATTCATTACATCTTCATTTAGAATATATATATTTTTCACATTCTTGTATTTTTCTAATAAATATTCATAAAGTTTAATATCTTTTTCAATAAGTATTAATTTTTTTGGCGATTTTTTTAAAATAAAATCTGTCAAATTTCCATAACCTGGGCCTATTTCAATAATAAAGTTATTTTTAATTGTAATAAGATTTACAATTTTTTCACAAATATTTTGATCTTTAATAAAATTTTGACTTAAGGATTTTTTTATTTTTTCTTTTATCATTAAATTTTCTATTAATACTAATTTGATTAATTAAATTAAAGCAATTTAAAATAGACTTATCGGAAACATTCTTTGAATTTTTAAGATTGTAGGCAGTTCCATGATCAGGTGATACCCTAATAACATCTAAATTACCTGTAAAATTTACACCTGAAAATCTACTTATATATTTAAATGGTATTAATGCTTGATCATGATACATAAAAACAAAACAATCATATAAGTTTAAATTCTTTTCAATAAGCATACTATCTGCTGAAATTGGTCCAGTAATACTTATATTTTTCTTTTTTATTTTCTTTATTGATGGTTCAATTATATTAATTTCTTCTTGTCCTATATTTCCATTTTCTCCAGCATGCGGATTAAGTCCTGAAATTAAGATTTTTGGTTTTTTTATATTAAAATCATACTTTAAAGTATTATAAAGTGATAAAATCTTATCATAAATATAATTTTTTTTACTTACGATTTTAGATATTGATTTTATACTTTGATGAGTAGTTAAAGGACATACTATAATTTTTTTATGATATAAAATCATATTAGAAATATTTTTTTTATCAAGTTTTTGATAATACTCAGTTTGACCAATAAATTTAGAATACACATTTTGAATTATTAAATCTTTTCTAAGTGGTAATGTTACTATTCCTTTAAATTGAAATCTTTTTGCAGTTAAATATGAAATTTTAAGAGATTTAAAAGTATTTTCTTCAGGTGTTGTGGCATCAAAATTAAAAATATTTAAATGTTTTTTCTTAAAATAAATTTTTTCTTTAAAAATGTTTGCAGTATTAATTTTAAGATTATTATTATTCTTTTTAAGATAGTCTGATATTAATTTATAGTTTGTAAAAAGTATAAAATTATTATTTTTATTTTTTTTTAAAATATTTAAATATATTTCTATACCAATACCATTAATATCTCCCAACGTAACAGCTATGTATTTATTCATTTATATAAATAAGATTAAATTTTTCAGAATATTTTTTAACAAATTGTGATTCTGTTCTACTGACAATTTTGTTTATTTTTTTATTTAAATTAAAATTATTCAAAATTTCTCTATTAAACTTCAAATTACATAATAAAATATAAGTAATTTTATTTTCATTATTAATGATTAAAAAATCATTTTTCTGTATTAAATTTTCTTTAATCTTATTATTTAACTTTTTGTATTCGTATTCTTTTCTATTAATTCTATAAATATTTTTATCAAAATTCTCTATATTATCACATGATATATTTTCTCTTTTGATTTTATCGCTTACTTCAACACTATAAATTTCAGCAATTATTTCTTCTTCTGTTTCAAATTTTTTTGTAATTTGAAAAAAAGATATTAGATTACTTGTTTTAATCATAAAAAACCGTTCATTTGTAAGAATCTTATTTTTAATATTTGCATCTACTTCATTAATTTTATTAATCTCTGTTTTTTTAGAAAAATAATTAATATTATTTTTATTTAAAAATTCTTGTATTTTTATTATATTATTAAAGTTATTGTTAATTAATTGATTATAAATGTCATTATCTTCTTCTTCTTTAAATGATACGTAGTTAATTTCTATATTGTATAGTAAATCTATTTCTTCTTCTTCACTAAAAATTATATTTCGTTTTGTATTAAGTATTTCTTCTAGTATTTTTTTTCTGTTCAGATCTAATTTGAGATTTATCAATATATTATTTTTAAATTCATTATTAAAATTAATATCATCTGGGTTATTTCTTTTTTCAATAATATTATTATAAATCTCTCTAATTTCACTTTCCAAATATTTATCATTAAATATTTTTTTATTATATTCTCTGAATAAATTCACAGAGATGAAATCATTAATTATTTCATTAATGTTTTTTATCTTTTCATCACCGATAAATTTTAAATAAACTTGTCTAGAATTTATATCAAAAGATGTATAGGAAATATTATTTATCTTAAATAAAATTTTATTTTCGAGACCTATACTTTGATTTAAATGAAGTACATTTATAACAAAATAAATTAAAATTACTCTTAACATAATATTTAATCTATTATTTCGAATAAATTTTCATTTGAATCCCCAGTTTCCCATCTTATGTCCTGTTTATCTGTTTCTGAAACAGCTAAGTTTGAAGATTTATATGATCCAATATTTTTAAATGAAAACATTAATGTCAGTATGTCTTGTGGTTTTAAATTATCTTCTTCATATGACTTGCGATTAAAATCCAAATTGATTCCAAAACATTCATCAAAATAAGTATATCCAATTGAATATTCACTATTAATTTCTTTTTTTAAATCATACAAGCCTGATAAATATATTTTAGAGAATTTTTTAAATTTTTTTGAATTTAGCTTGTAATTTAATGTTTCAGTATCTTGAGTGATACTATTATCTGTTTTTGTTTTTTCATCTAGATATGATAAATTTATATCTCCAATAATTGTCGGAGAAATAAAGTTAATATTTTGAGACTTTAAATAGTTGTCATTTACATCATATCTAAAGTTATAATTAAAACTCTTTTTATCTTGAAAATCAAATGATCCTAATAGATCACTAAGCCTTTTGTCGTTTCCTTGCTCTCGGTGAAAATTACTATTATTAGTAAATTCATATGTTTGTAATAAATTAAGTTTAATTTTTTCATTGTATATATCAAATCCGTAACTAATTCTTTTAGAGTTATCCAACTTATCACTTCCACTATATCTATTAAGAGACATTACATTACCAATTGCAAAACTATTATTTGATGAATCTTCATTTGAAATCTTGTTAGAATTTGACATACCTGGAGAGATTATCAATTGTGTTCTTGGTTTATATGTAAAATTATAAATAGTTTTATTAAATTTAAATGGAGATTCTATAGATACACCTAAAATAGGAAATAATCTTGCATAACTTCCTGTATGAAAACTATCTGAGTCCATTAATTTATTTTTAGTATTAAATATTTGTGTATATGTCTCAGTTTCGAGATTGATTTTAGAATTTAATTTATAATTCAAATTTGAAGTATTTATTTTATAAGAAAACTTTTGCTGATTTTCTGAATGTATATCTGTATTTGTATCTCTAAATATATTATAAATTTCGTAAATTGAACTAATATTATGATTGTTAATTTTTGAATTACCTGAATAGTATTTTATATTTGGTAATACTGTTGGATTAGTTTTATTATCTTCATTTTCTTGATTAGTTAAATAAAAACCGGAATTTATCAATAAATAATCATCTATTTTTTTTAAATTAAAACCTTCTAAATTTATTTTATTTGATAATGAGTTTGTATAACTTAAATCACTATTTGGCTGAGTTATTTGTATGTAGTTTTTAGATGTTTGTAGTGCTGAGTCAATACTAACCCTGTAATTTGAATTAATATTTTTTTTATATGTAGTTATTAAACTTGCATCAGAAAACCATTTATTATTATTCTGATTTTCAAAATTCGAGTCAAATATTAAATCTGATGAAAAATAACCTCCGGATATTATTTGGTTATAATCAAAATTAAATCTTTGAGATGAATCAACACCACCACCATAATTAAAGATTGGAGTAAATGTTAATTCTTTATCTTCTGATAAATTAAAATAATATGGAAAAGATGGAGACTGTGAAGTTTTAGAATCAAAGAAATTAAAATTTAATGACGGAGTTAAAAAGCCTGATTTTCTCTCCTTTCTTAAGGGTGAGGGAGTTACCATATAAGGTAAATAATAAACAGGTGTATTTATTACTCTCATTTTAGAATGTTTTTGGTATAAAAATAAATTTTTATTATCATGCAAAATTTTTTCAGCCTCTAATTGCCAAGTAGGACAAATAAAATTACCAATTTTAATTCTTGATATACATGGAGTGTAAACTGCTTTTGAAATTATATCTACATGACCATCTCTTTTACCTTTCTCACCAATTATTCTTGAACCATCATTTAATTTTATTTTAACATTATCAAATTCTCCATAGGTTAAATTTTGCTCAAAATATCCATTTGATCCACTTAAAAAATTATTTCTATCATCTTTTAAAACAAATTCAGTTGGTAGTATTATTCTTTTAATTTTTTCATTATAAATTATTAAATCGGAATTTATAAATTGATTTTCTTTAAAGATTTTTGCATTTCCTCTTGCAATTATATTCTTATCTTCATCATAAGTTATTTTATCTGCATAAATTAATATTTCTTTTGCATCATTTAAATTTGGAATAAAAATTATAAATATAAAAATAATGATACTTATAATCAAAATATTTTTTTTTAGACTAATCATTTTCAATTTTGATAACTTGATACAATCCAACAACAAAAGGAATAAAAAAAATTAAAAAATATGAAATTATAAAATTTATTGATAATGTTATAGTCATTTTGTTAATAATTTCCTTTAAAAAGAATATTACAAATCCTATTGAAATAGAAATAAACAATATTTTGAAAAAATTTTCATTTCTTTTATATTTTCCTGAAAAACCAAGAACTACAAATGAAAGCATAACTATAAATATAGGTTTTAGTATTTCAGATAAATAATAAAGTCCAATTTCTGCAGAATACAAATTAAATTTTTTAAGTGTTTTTGTGTGAGAAATATATTTGTAAAATGGAATTGATTTATAATCTGCAATAGAATTAATTATATTTTCTTTATTAAAGTTTATATTTAAATTGAATTTTTCAAGATATTGATAATTTTGAGTATTTAAATCATAATATTTTACATTTTTAAGTAAAAAACTATTATTACTAAATTTTCCTTCTTCTGATTGAATTAATATATTTAATTTTTCTTTAATAAGTAAAATTTTTATTTTTTTTGCATGCATATCCTTTAAATCAATATTCTTAATATTAATAAAACTTGAATAATTTTTATCTATTTGATTTTTAATCCACATCTCATTTTCACTAATTTTAATAGAGTAAAGACTTTGATCATTCTTATTAGTTAATTCATCAAATTTATTTTCAAAATTTACAGATATAGGATTTAAAAATAATAAAAATATTAATCCAATAAGAAAGACTGATAATCCAATTGGTATAAAAATATCAAAAATTGAATAACCAATATTTCTCATTGAGATGAATTCATTATTATTAATAAGATTTCTAAATAAAAAAGAAATTCCAATAATGGTAACAAATGGCAAAATTTCATTTAATATAGATGGAAATTTTAATATTGATAAATAAATGAAATTAACGACTCCTTTATCAGTTTCACTTAAAATTCTTGCTAAATCAATAACGTTTAGAAACATAATAAAAATTGTAAATATTGCCAAATTAACTAAAATATATTTAGTTGATAAGTTAAATAGATATAAATTAAGTTTATTCATACTTTAATTTTATGTTAAAAATTAACAAAACCAGACAACAAATAAAAAAAATAA
>CACHBB010000004.1 GCA_902577945.1 uncultured Alphaproteobacteria bacterium | reverse complement strand
AATAAAAAAATGTAATTAATTGTAAATTTCATCAACTGCTTGGAATATAATGCTATGCCTTTTTGCTAATTCTAAATTATTATCAGAATATCCGCCACCAATAACGGTTGCAACTGGAATAGATTTGTTTTTAAAATAGGATATTACTTTTTTATCTCTTGCTAAAATTCCATTAGATGTGAGTTTTAAATTACCTAATTTATCATTTTCATGAACATCTACGCCAGCATCATAAATTACAAGATCTGGATTAAAATTTTTAAGACATAAATCAAGAGTCTTGTTTAAAACTTCTAAGTATTCATAATCTATTATGTTGTCATCTAATTCTATATCTAAATCGCTTTTACATTTTCTAAAAGGGAAATTATTTTTGCAGTGTATAGAACAAGTAAATATATTTTTATCATTTTTCAATATTTCTGCTGTACCATCACCTTGATGAACATCTAAATCAATAATTAGAATATTATTAACAATATTATTTTTTATTAATTTTTTAGAAGCGTAAGAAAGGTCGTTCATTACACAATAACCTGCACCGTAACTTTTGTGCGCATGATGAGTACCTCCAGCCATGTGACATGCTACGTTATTTTTTAATGCTTCCTCACAAGTTAATAATGTTCCATTAACTGCTAAAAATGATCTATTTGATAAAATTTTTGACCATTTAAATCCTAATCTACGAATTTCTTTTTCTGATAATGTTCCATTCTTAATCTTTAAAATATATTCTTTATCATGAACTATCTCAAGATCTTCAACAGATGCTTTTTTAGGTTTTAAAATTACTGCATTCTTAGAAAAATCTCTTGTTTTTAATTCTTTATAGAGATCTGAGAATTTACTAGAAGTAAATCTATGATTTTCAGGAAGAGGAATGTCATACTGAGGATGTGTAACCCAACTAATTTTTTCCACAATATTGCCTTTTTTATACTAAAATTTAGTCTTTTTTTTACTATACATTATTTTTCGTGGTGCTGATCAACCAATATATATTTAGTTTGTAAATGTATTCTATCCATAAAAATCTGCACCACGATTTATAAATATGTACACAGTACTTATATTTGATATTTTTATTATATGCATAGTAGGATTATTTATAATTTATTATCATTGATTTATTATTTGTCTTTTACTAAAATAAATTATTTAAATGAAAGAATATTATAATACTAACGGATTTTATTCTCCTCTAAAACTTTTTGATATTGATAAGGCAAAAGAATATAGAAAAAAATTAGAAATAGTAGAAGCTAAGATAGGTCCTCTTCATTATTTTGCAAAAACTTATACTATGTTAAAATGGGTGCATGATGTAGCGACTAACTCAATCTTGTTAGATTTTGTAGAAGAAGTAATAGGTAAAAATATTTTATTATACAATGCAACTTTCATTATTAAAGAACCAAAATCAAAAACTCATGTAAGCTGGCATCAAGATTTAACATATTGGGGTTTTGATAATAATGAAAAGCAAGTAAGCGCATGGATTGCTCTTTCAAATGTTAACGATCTTAGTGGATGTATGCAGATGATACCTGGCTCACATAAACAAGGTTTTTTTGATCATAAATCTACAAATGATAGTAATAATGTTTTATCAAGAGGGCAGACAGTTTTAAACGTTGAAAAAAATAAAGCAGTATCGTGTCCATTACTGCCTGGAGAAGCGTCTTTTCACCATGGATTAACTCTTCATGCGTCTCAACCAAATAAAAGTAATGATAGAAGAATAGGTCTTAATCTACAATTTATCACAACTGATATGCAACAATTAAAAAGTAATAATGATAGTGCTTTACTTGTACGAGGCAATGATGATTATAATAATTTTAAAATGGATATAGTTGCAAAGAGTGATTTTGATTATGATGGACATGAAAGACTTCTTGAAAGAAATGAGCATTATAATAAAACAATTCGTGAAAAATAATTTAGATAAATGAAATATAGAGAATTTAGTGATTTAGGATGGAAAGTATCAGAAATAGGAATTGGATGTTGGGCAATTGGTTCTGAATGGGGAAATGTTTCAGAAATTGATGCAAAAGAAGCCCTATATGCATCTTTAGATAATGGTATTAATTTCTTTGATACTGCTGATGTATATGGTGACGGTAGAAGTGAAAAAATCATTGGTGAAGTATTAAAAAATACTAATGAAAAAATATATGTTGCAACAAAAGCTGGTAGAAGATTAAATCCACATAATGCAGAAGGATATAATTTAAAAAATATTGAAAGTTTTATTGATAGATCTTTAGTTAATTTAGGGGTTGAGGTTATCGATCTAGTTCAACTTCATTGTCCTCCGTCAGAAATATGTGGAATAAATGAAACATATGAAATGATGGATGAAATTGTTAAAAAAGGTAAGATAAATTATTATGGAGTTAGTGTAGAGAAAGTTTCTGAAGCATTAGATGCTATAAAATTTCCAAATGTAAAAAGTATTCAAATAATTTTTAACGTTTTCCGACAAAAACCTAATGAAATCTTTTTTAGAGAAGCTAAAAAAAATAATGTAGCTATTATAGCAAGAGTTCCTTTAGCAAGTGGATTGTTGACCGGTAAAATGAATAATCAATCTTCATTTCCAGAAAATGATCATAGAAATTATAATATAAATGGAGATTCTTTCGATGTTGGGGAGACATTTTCAGGTGTCAATTTTGCAAAAGGATTAGAAGCTGTTGAAGAATTAAAAAAAATTAAACCTAATGATTTTTCATTAACTGATTTATCTTTAAAATGGATATTGTCTCACCCTGAAGTAACAGTAGTTATACCAGGTGCTAAAAATAAAATCCAAGCGGAATTAAATGTTAAAGCATCTGAACTTAATGAAATAAATACTATAAAAGACAATATTAAAGAAATTTATAACAAATATTTTAAAAAAGATATTCATTCTAATTGGTAAATATATTATAATTAATAAATCTGATTTTAAGTGTTTCGGAGAGAAATATGTTAGAAAATTTTAATGGTATTTTTAATTTAATTTTAAATATTTTAATTCTACTTCTTTTTGCTGTTTATACTTTCAGAATATTATTTGCACCTGCAGGTATTGCGAAAGAATTTAATGTAGATAAAAGTGGTATTTTTATAATTAGATATTTAGGATGTTTTGCACTTAGCGCTTTGTTATTAGGTTTATGGATTTTATTTCGTCCTATGGGACCAACTGGAACATGGCCATATTACAATTTTATATTTCTTACTGCGTTATTTAATTTAATTTATGATTTATCTTATTATTTTAAAATAATTGATAAAGATATTGGAGCAAAGAATTCTCGCTTAGATTTGGTTGTGTCTACATTTTTAACTGTAGGTTCAGCAATTTTAATCTTAAATTTATCTGATAAATTATATTTATAACTAGCGGGTCTTCAAGACCCGCAACATTATTATGATTTTTTCCAAGGACCAAAATCTTTTTGGTCACTTGTAAATTCATATGAAACAAATTCATCATCACTTACTATCCATCCATCGTGACCTGGAGCTAAATAATATGCATCACCTGCCTTAAAGTTATCCTCTGTACCGTCATCATGTTTCACTTTCATTTCACCTTTGATAACAACTCCAACATGACCTGCTTGACAACTTTTAGTGCCAACAATAGGTTTAATACATGAGCTCCAGCTCCAACCAGGTTGTAATGTAGTTTTGCTCATTGTAACATTTCCAAGCTTAACAGTTGAGGAATGTGCTTTATTAGGTGTTTTAATTTCACCTTCCTCAAAGGAAATTTTCATTACATTTGACATTTTTTTCTCCTAATATTTAATTTTTATGATTTAATGTGACATTACCAGTTTTTGTATCAACAACATCAAAAGTATTTTCGTTATTACTCATTCTTTTAGATCTTGCAGCTGATGCACGATCCATGGCATCATTATCAGAATATAGAGAAACTGCCATTACTGTTGTATCACTTGCACGAATTTGCAATAATTGTTCTGCTTCTGGAAATTCACTTGGCGCTTTTTCTGCATAGTCTTCAATAGATTTATCAGCATCTTCTTTATTTTTGAAATTTATAGTTGTTATTCTTGCTACAGTCATTTTTTACTCCATCTTAAATTAATATTAAGTATTATAGTATTAATTTCCCAAGAAACTTAAAGATATTTTTCTTTTGTGAGGATTATATCTATGTTCAAAAAGGTATATACCTTGCCAGGTTCCGAGAATTAGTTGTTTATTTTTAATAGGAATAGTTAAGGATGTTTGTGTCAACATATATTTTATATGAGCAGGCATATCATCATTTCCTTCATATCCATGTGAATACAAAGATGAGTCTTCAGGTACTAATTTTAGAAAAAAATTATTTATATCGTCAAGTACATCAGGACTTGCATTCTCCATAATTGTTAATGATGCTGATGTATGACTAATAAATATATTTAATTGACCTTGAGTAACACTATTCTTAGAAATCCAATCATTAATATTTTCTGTAATTTCGTGCATACCCTTACCATTTGTAGAAAAAATTAAATCTTCAATAAGATTTTTCATTATTTATATTTACTATAGTAAAATAGTATGTCCATATGAAGATGTGGCACCTACAAGGAGAATTATGATAAAAAATAATGAAATAAAAAAAAGAACTATTCTTTTGATCAGTGCCACAAGTATATCTTATTTATAAATATTGTTGTAATATAGATATAATTAAGGAAAGATTGTGATATTATTTAGAGGTAATTTTTGATTAAATTAACAATAATAGGGGCTGGTAGTGCTGTATTTACTAAAAATATTGTTGTTGATTTATTGCATATTTCTTCATTTAAAAACATGCACATATCCTTAATGGATATAGATGAAAAAAGGCTTAAATTAGCAAAAGAATTAGTTGATACAGTATCTGCTAAACTCAATGCTAATCCTAAAATAACCTTACACACCGATAGGAAAGAAGCTTTGCTTAATGCTGATTTTGTGCAAACAACTATTCAAGTTGGTGGTTATAAACCATCAACTGTTCTAGATTTTGATATTCCTAAAAAATATGGACTCAAGCAAACGATTGGAGACACACTAGGAATTGGAGGTATCATGAGGGGCTTAAGAACTATTCCTATTTTATTAGATATAGCAAAAGATATCATGGAAGTTTGCCCAAATAGTCTTTGGTTACAATATGTGAACCCAATGTGCTCAAATATGATAGCTATTAAAAATAAATATCCAGAAGTTAATTCGATAGGTTTGTGTCATTCAGTTCAGGGAACTGCTGAGATGCTTGCTGATGATTTAAATGAAGAAATTTCAAATATTGAATTTAAATGTGCTGGAATTAACCATATGGCATTTTTTTTAAAATTTGAAAAAAAACAAAATGGATCAAAAATTGATCTTTATCCTCAACTAAAAAATTTAGCTGATGACATAGTTAATGATAAAAAAATTTCATCTCGAAGTAAAAAAGTACATTATGAGTCTAATAAAAAGCTACATGAAAAAGTTAGGTATGAAATTTTACGAAAATTTGGTTATTTTGTAACTGAATCAAGTGAGCATTTTGCTGAATATGTTCCATGGTTTATAAAAAATAATAGAGATGACATAATTAACAAGTATCAAATTCCAATTGATGAGTATTTAGATAGATGTGAATATCATGCTAAAACCTGGAAAGAATTAGAAAAGGACATTACGCCTTTACAAAATGAACCTTTAAAATTAAGCCATGAATATGCCTCACATATAATGGAGGCTGTAACAAATAATAAGACTATTACAATTAATGCGAATGTTATGAATAGTAATTTAATTAACAATCTACCAGATAATTGCTGTGTAGAAGTTCCTTGTTTAATTAATTCTGATGGATACAAACCTCAAAAAATTGGCAATTTACCCGAACAATTAACTGCTTTAATGCGCACTAACATTAATGTTCAAATTTTAACTGCTGAGGCTGCAATTACTGAGAAGAGAGAGCATATCTATCATGCAGCAATGCTAGATCCTTTGACTTCTTCCATTCTCTCTATTGATGAAATATATTCAATGGTTGATCAATTATTAAATGCTCATAAAAATTATCTTCCTCAATTCAACTAACTGTTAAATACAGCTAATTCATCTCTTATCAACTTACTAAGTAAACTATAACCTAAGACGTTCATATGTAGTGGGTCATCACCATAAAATTTTTCATATCCTGTTTCTAACATTGGAGAACATAAATCAATATATTTCCATTGGCCTAAATGATTGATAGCGTTTTTTATTTTTTCATTAGCGTCTAAAATAATATCTAGATAATCTTTTCTAAAAATACTCGGTTTGATTGAAATAAAAAAACATCTAGTATGTGGAATTTTCTCACTAACTTCAGAAGTAAGTAAAATAAATTCACTTAATAATTCACTAGCAGAAGTTCCACTACCAATGTCGTTATCACCAGCATAAAATAACATTGTATCAGGACTGTACGGAACAACAATTCTATTGAAATAATTTCTACAAGCTACTAAAGTTGAACCCCCAAAGCCCAGGTTTGTTAGATTATTAATTGATAAATCCTTATCTGCATTTATCCAATCTTTAAAAGTTGAACTTCCATATAAGATTGTTTTTTTGTTTTCTAATTCCTTATTATGAAGATTAATTTCTAATTCTCTTACATCAGCCTCATATTCCTCTTCAATGGGGCTAACAAGATTAATATTTGTTTCCACATTATCTAATTTTTTTTTATCATTATGAATATTTTTTGCCAATTCAATTGCTTCTTGAACATAACTTTTAAATTTTACTCTATAATTATTTAAAAATTTTTCTAATTCTTTTTTGTTTTTAATATCTTTAACATAATCATTTATTTTTATTGGTTCTTTGATTATCGCTGAATAAACTGTATTTGATATTGAATGATCAAAATTAGCTAGAGCAATTGGAACTAGAAAGGGTTCTGGCTCTAGTTGATTAGCTAATAAAAATGCACCAGGCTTCAAAGGCCCTGGAGAGTTAACGGTTATATTATCTTCAGTTTCGCTAGTTCCTTCTGGAGCAATAACAAGTGGTCTATTTTGATCAAAAATATTTTGTGTTTCTACAAATAGTTTTTCTTTTCTTTTCTTTTTTTCTAAATTGGTTTCTTCTAGTCTATCAGATTCAGGTGTGTGAACAAAAATATAATCTAAATTTTCATAATAATTATATCGCCAAAATTCTGTATTTCTACTATACCTAGCTATCCTTTGACCTCCATCTCCGTATTTTGGAAACAAGATTTTAGCTGATATAAAATGACTATCTATACTGAATGAATGTCCATTAGCTAATGTATTTTCTTCAATGCTCGCTAGATGATTATAAAAAAAAATATTTGTTGGTTCTTCGGGTAAGTTTTCCATTCCTTTAATAACATAAGGTACTTGATCAAAAGCTTTTACAAAATCTGCATTTGTAAGTTTCTGCAAAGTTTTTTTATTAATTTCTTCATGAGATGTCGCAACTCTATTATAAATTTTATTTAATTGATTAAAAAATCTATTTTTTTTCTCTAAACCAGACATCGCGTCTATCATAAGACTGGCAATAGATTTTTCATTTTCATTACCAGATACTACAACTTCATAAATAATATTAAATGCTAATGAATGTGTTAAATGGTTTTTTAGAAGATGTGGTATATTATAAAGTTTAGAATTCACTGGTATTCTTGAAGAATTATCATTTAAAAGAAAATTGAACAATTCAGCTTCATCTTTAGCAGGATATGTAGTTAAACCTGATGAAGATTGAATATATTTTCCTAATTGCCATAATTGACGTTTTAAAAATTTTAATGCTAAGTCTGGATCTTTTTTAATTAAATTATCAATGAATTCATTTGAGAATTTTATAATAGTCGTATCTCTTGTTGCCTTTATTGTATAAGGAGATTTAATATCATGTAACCCCGCTGAAAGTGACAAAGCAACTCCAGACCTTGCAATTGTCCTAGTATTTTTTTCTAAAATATTTTTTTTGTGACTATTAAATGATGCATCAACTTTTCCCTTAAGTAGAATATTAATACCATCTGATATTTGTCCTTCAGAAGTTATATATTCATTTGCAGAAAAAAGTTTTATACTACTATAATTCAATAATTTTAATAAATCTTGATCATTGAGAAAGGCGAGAAAAGCTGTATCTTTTATTCTTTTCGTATTAATAATTTCTCCACCCGTTTTAACTCCTTCAGACATTCTGATATCATCTTGTAAATGACAATCATTTAAATTTCTTGATGACCATATTAAATTCATTGATTGAAGCACAAGATATGAATAAAAAACACTGGCATAAGAGGGGTCACTATTTTCAATTTCTTTTAGTTTGTTTAGATCAATTTCAATATATTCTGCATTTGCTTTTACATAAATATCAGCCATATATCTGCTTGGTGGATTTAGTCCAGAAACACCAAGAGGAATTCCCACACCTCTTAAAGTAGCTAATTTATATAATTTATTATTATGATCTTTTGTAAATTCTGCTTCTCCATTAATTAATATAAAAAGCTTATCTGCAATACCATGCTGTTTAGCAATTAATATTTCTTCTGATGTTTTTTTTAATTTAGAAGCATCATTAATAATTTTTTCTGTTTTATAATTAGGACTTAAATTAAATCCTTTATCAATTAAAACTAATGAAATTCTCTCTGCAATATTCATAAGTTAATAATTAAATAATTATAATTTAAATGAAAGAAAAATTATCTTCTAATTAGTGATTTAAAAATATTAACAAAAGATAACAGTATAATTTTTAATCTGAATATACTGACTATTGATTGGGCCAAATAAGTAAATGCAGCAGCCGTCAATACCGCTCTACATTGTTTAATATTTTTCTTTGGAACATATTTTTCTAAAATTTTTAATGCTCTCTTACTAGCATCAAATTCAACAGGTAGTGTTACTAAATGAATTAAAACATTCGTTGATAGGCATCCCATTATTATAATTCCAGCTAGTAAAGTAATAAAAGGACTTTTAGTAAAAGCAAAAATTGATGGAAGTCCTATAATTAAAAGAAATGAACCTATTCTTTGTAAGATAGAAGTTTTCTCTATTAAAGTTTGTCTTAATTTAAGTGGTTTATAATTATACTTATCTTGAATAGCATGACCAATTTCATGTGCAACTACAGATATACTAGTAATACTTTTTTTATTAATTTTATCTTCTGAAATGTGAATTTTTTTATCTATTGGATTATAATGATCTAATTGTTTTATTGAATTTATGCTAACGTTATTTATGTTATGCTCTTCTAGTATTATTTTACCTAATTCTTTCCCTGTAAATGGCATATCAGAAAAAGTTACATTAAATTTTTTTAAAACATAGTTTACCCATAAGCTTGGGAGAAAAACTAACAAAAACGGTAAAATATAAAATAATAATTTAGTCATATCTTAAAAATAGTAATAATATTGTTAAAAATCAATTTTATTAAAAGTAGTTTTTTTTTAAAAATTATCTATTAAAAAAATATGAAATCTAAATTTGAAAGAATTAACAGACTCCCACCATACATTTTCTCAGAAATTAATAGTCTTAAGATTAAACTACGTTCAGAAAAAAAAGATATTATTGATTTTGGTATGGGCAATCCTGATATGCCAACACCTATCCATATTAGGCAAAAATTAAAAGAAACAATTGATAAACCTGGAGTAGGGAGATACTCTGTTTCAAAAGGTATTAATGGTTTAAGAAAAGCTCAGGCAAAATATTACAAGAGAAGGTTTGGTGTAAATCTTGATATTAATAAAGAAATAATTGTAACAATTGGCTCTAAAGAAGGTTTGGCCAACCTTGCGCAGGCAATTACATCTAAAGGTGACAAAATTTTGTGTCCAGACCCTTCGTATCCTGTGCATCCATATGGTTTTACTATAGCTGGTGCAAAATTAATTCCATTAAAAACAATTTATAACGGAGAATTTAATCCACAAAAATATCTAATAAATATTGAAAGAAATATAAAAAAAAATTCTAAAATAAAAGCCCTAATAGTTTCTTTTCCTTCAAATCCTACTGCACAAATAGTTAATATAGATTTCTATAAAGATCTTGTAAAATTAGCTTCAAAAAATGGTATCTATATTTTATCTGATTTAGCTTATTCTGAAATTTATTTTGAAAATAATCCTCCACCATCAATTTTAGAAGTTAATGGAGCTAAAAAGGTAGCGGTAGAATTTACAACTTTATCAAAAACATATGCAATGGCTGGTTGGAGAATTGGTTTTGCAGTTGGAAATAAAACACTTATTGAGGCATTAACTAAGATTAAATCTTATGTTGACTATGGTGCGTTTACTCCTGTTCAAGTTGCAGCAACAGCAGCTTTAAATGGCTCTCAGCAATGTGTAGAAGAAATCCGACAAATTTATAAAAAAAGAAGAGACGTTCTTATTGAGTCATTTGGAAGGGCTGGGTGGGATATTCCTAAACCAAAGGCAAGTATGTTTGTTTGGGCACCTATTCCACATAAATTTAAAAAATTTGGATCAATGAAATTTGCAAAAAAATTAATGATAAAAGCTGATGTTGCTGTAGCACCAGGGTTAGCATTTGGTAATAACGGAGAGGGTTTTGTTCGTATTGGTTTAGTTGAAAATACACAACGGATAAGGCAGGCTGCAAAAAATATTAAAAAATTTTTAAGTTAAATTATTCTTTTGGTCAGATCCAGGTATCCAGTTTGTACCAGCTAGAGGAACTCTCGCCATTGCAGCTGCTTCTACAGTTAAAGCACACAAATCTTCTGGTTCTAAGTTATGTAAATCATTTTTACCACATGCTCTAGCAATAGTTTGAGCTTCAAGAGTCATCACCTTAAGATAATTTGATAATTTTTTACCAGCTTTTTTAGGATCTAATCTTTTCATTAATTTTGGATCTTGAGTAGAGATACCTGCTGGATCATTACCTTCGTGCCAATCATCGTATGCACCTGCTGTTGAACCAATTCTGTTATATTCTTTTTCCCATTTTGGATCATTATCACCAATGGCAATCATTGCAGCACTACCAATTGATACGGCATCTGCTCCGAGAGCTAATGCTTTTGAAACATCTGCGCCGTTTCTAATTCCACCAGAAATAATTAATTGAACTTCTCTATGAACGTTTAAGTCTTGTAACGCATCTACTGCGGGTCTAATACAGGCTAGGGTAGGTTGACCAACATTTTCAATGAACACCTCTTGTGTAGCGGCAGTTCCTCCTTGCATTCCATCAAGAACTACGACATCTGCACCAGCTTTAACAGCTAGAGCTGTATCATAATAGGGACGTGCACCTGCAATTTTTACAAAAATTGGAACCTTCCATTGAGTTATTTCCCTTAATTCTGTTATTTTTATTGCTAAATCATCTGGACCAGTCCAATCTGGGTGTCTGCAAGCTGATCTTTGATCTACTCCTTTTGGTAATGTGCGCATTTCGGCTACACGGTCTGAAATTTTTTGACCAAGTAACATTCCTCCACCACCTGGTTTTGCACCTTGACCAATAACCACTTCTATAGCATCTGCTTTTCTTAAATCATCTGGATTCATTCCATATCTTGAAGGCAAAAGCTGATAAACTAAAGTTTTTGATTGACCTCTTTCTTCTTTTGTCATTCCTCCATCACCAGTTGTGGTAGATGTGCCAGCGATTGAAGCACCTCTACCTAAAGCCTCTTTAGCAGGGCCTGAGAGTGCGCCAAAACTCATTCCTGCTATTGTAATTGGTATCTTCAATTCAATAGGTTTTTTTGCATACCTAGTGCCCAATATGACATCAGTAGAGCATTTTTCTCTATATCCTTCTAATGGATATCTGGACATTGATGCTCCCAAGAAAAGCAAATCATCAAAATGAGGTAATTTTCTTTTTGAACCGCCGCCCCTAATATCATAAATACCAGTTTCAGCTGCTCTTCTAATTTCAGAGTTGGTGTATTCATCAAAAGTCCATGATTGTCTTGGTTTTGTTGAATTTTTTTGTCTTTTATTTTTCATTTAATATTCTGATACATTGTCTATTTTAAAGTTGTACAATTTTCTTGCAGATCCATATTTTTTAAATTTGGATGATTTAATTTTTTTTATTTTTCCAATATTAAGTAATTCATCTATTTTAATTAAATCTTTTTTTGTTATTTTTTTTTCTACACAATCCGCACCTAAACTTTTTGGTGTTCCTGCAATATAAATAACTGTTTCATAAATACTATCGCCTAAAGCTTCACCGGCATCTCCGCAAATTAATAGAGTGCCTGATTGAGCCATGAATGCTGACATATGACCGACTGAACCCTTGATAATGATGTCCACACCCTTCATTGAAATTCCACATCTTGAACTAGCGTTACCATCTACAATTATTGTACCACCATGAGCTGTTGCTCCAGCTGATTGTGAAACATTTCCTTTTACATGTATTAGTCCAGACATCATATTTTCACCAAGTCCAGTACCTGCGTTACCTTCAATGGTTATGTTTGCATTTTGATTCATACCTCCACAGTAATATCCAACATGTCCTTTGATGTTTACAGAAATATCTTCTTTTAAACCTGCACAAATTGCATGATTGCCACTTGGATTTCTAATTACAAACTCTCTTAGATTTTTTTTAAAATCAATATTTTGGAGAAAATTATTGATATTTCTAAGACTGTTTTTCTTAAAATCTAAGTTTTCTAATTTCCCCATGTATAAACTACTCCAGGTTCTGGTTCATAAATTTTTGCTTTATTTACATCAGGAAGATGTGCCATTGCTTGAAACTCAGATGCAACTGCAACATAATCCTTAGTTTCAGCAATTACAGCAGGTTTACATGCTATTTCATCTCTTAAAACTGCAAAACCATTTTTTGTACCTGCTATAAATGTGTAAAAACCATCTAAATTTGAAAGACATTTCGTTAGTGTTTTTTTCATAGATTTGGTTTCTGATAATTGATTACTAATATATCCTGCAGCAACTTCAGTATCATTAAATGAATCAAATTTCTTTCCTTTTTTAATTAATTTTCTTCTTAAATTGTTATGATTTGAAAGAGATCCGTTATGGACCAAACATTCATCTTCACCTGTAGAATAAGGATGAGAGCCATCTAAAGTAATAGCACTCTCTGTTGCCATACGGGTATGTCCAATTGCATGACTGCCTTGTAATTTGTTCAACTTAAATTTCTTAACTATTTCTTTTGGGTTACCAACTTGTTTAAAGATTTCGATAGATTTACCATAACCAATTATTTTTAATTCTTTATAATTATTACCTAAAAATGAAAGAAAAAGTTTTGGACTTGTTTTAGTTGAAATAACTAAATGATCAGAAACACTCTTAATTAAGATGTCTTTGAATTCATTGCCAACACTTATTTCAAATTTCTTTATATCGAAATCTGAAGGACAACAAACAGAGTATTTGTAGGTTCTTGATGAGTTGTTTTTATTATATATGGCAAAGCCAGCAGAATCAGGACCTCTTGATGACATATTATCAAGCATACCAGACAAGTAATTGCCAAGTTTTTGATGTAAATTTTTCTTTTTTAAATAAATACCAACTATTCCACACATAATTAATCTGAGAATTATATAGATATTTTTAATTTAATCTATTGCAAGGAAAATAAAGAAAAAATTGTTAAATATCTAATATTTTTAAATAATGTGATAATTGCAAACCAGCATTCCAAGCATCACTCAAACTCTTACCTAAAACCCAATCACCAGTAAGGAATATTTTATTATCTTTTGAATTTATCCAATTTTTTTTTGATAATGAATTATATGTTGTTTTCGTTTGTGCGTATAGCCATCGATGGGTTTTTATAAAAAAAGGTTTATTATCTACTTTTAATATCTTTTTAAATATTGAAAAAGCATAATTTTCTAATTCAACATTACTTATATCTAAATTTTTTTTTGTATATTCACTACTCATATTTAAAACCCAACTTTCACTCTTCAATTTAGGGAATTTGAAATTTTGTTTCATAAAAAAACTAATATCATCATGCAAATTTAATCCACCATCAATTTTTAAATGTGTTTTTTCTTTAAAAGATAGCATTAGTGTATAAATTGGATCATATTCAGGTATGTGATTATTTGAAAATTTTATGTAATCTGTAGTTAATTCTTTAGCTTGAAAAAAAGGGATACAAACTAAAACTATATCATAATCTTTAAATACTTCATTTTCAGTGTATAAATCGTAATTGTTTTTTTTATTTTTAAAAATTTTTAAAACTTTAGTATTAAAATGACTATTAATTTTTATATTTTCAAAGATGCCTTTTGGAATTGAATTTATTCCATTTTTACCAACAAAAATCTTTTTTTTAATTTTTTCATTTTTTTTAAAATCAGCATAGAATATGATTTCTTTTTCTTTTAACAAATTTAATTTATTTAAAACATCATTTAGCTGTTTAACTTTATGTTTTTGAGATAAATAATGTGCTCCGTGATCAAATATTAAATCATCATGTTTTCTAGTAGATGCTCTGCCACCAGCTCGCCAAGACTTATCAAATATAGTTATATTAGTATTTTGAAGATTATAGGCTAGAGATAAACCAGTCATTCCAGCACCTATTATGGCTATATTTTTCACTTAATTAATAATTAATGTATTAAGGTATATTGTCTTTATTTTATTAAATTTTTTTAAACGAAATTTACTACATAAGTTTTTATATTTTTGTTTCTTAGGTAAATTTACTGTTTTAAAATTAACATTATCATAACCAAACATAGTTTTTTGCCCATTAATTTCGTAAATTTTTTTATTAATACTGGATTTACTTCTAATTACCATAATCTAATAAAAAAAATAAATAGTTAGATTTAAAGCAGCAAATATAAAGACTAAAGAAATAACAGCATATAAATTTCTTTTGTTCATATCTATTTATATTTAAAAATATACTTAAAAGTCAAGAAAGTAATTTAATTTAACATTAGTAATGACTTTAAAAAATCTAAGTTTTCAATTAATCTTCTTAATTCTTCTGGATCTATTCCTTTTAAATTTTCTTTAAATAAATTTTGATAATCTAATGTATCAATACGATCCGTATAAATTTCTTTTAAAGAAATTGTATTTGAATTATCATAATCATAATTCCCTATTATAATTTTTGATAACGCAGGAAATATAAGTGATGTTGTAGTGTAGGTCGCAAAACCTATATCTCTATCTTCGTCTCGTCTTTTATCAATAAATGTAAAGTATATAGCTATTCTTGCTGCACGAGTTAATTCCGCTACTGACAATTCATCATCTTGAGATACATCTAAAAATTCAAAAGTTTCATTAATACAATTTGCAGGATTATTATCATTATTACATGTTTCAATTAATTGAGAATTCATTAAATTAATAATTTCACCATAAATAATTTGAAAGACACCAGGTATTGACTCGCATTTTTCATAAACTGAATACTCTGACGAATTTAAAAAAGAATAATCTATACCATCCCAATCATCAGGAGCAGTAACTTCAAGTAAATTATCACCATCTTTTTTTAAAAAATAATAATAACTACCATCTAATTCACCCCATTTATATGCTGACCATTCTTTTACCTTTGAGGTTTTCGATACATTAAACCCAACATATGTATCATCAATCCACATACTTGTGTTATTTGATATTATGAAGACTTGATATTCTGCGCTGCAATCATCGCTCCAAATACCTTGTATGTCTTTTGGAAAATTGTCTTCAAAAATTAATTCTGCATTTAGGTTAAATGGTAATAATAAAAGAAAGCAAAAAATGAATTTTACTAAACTATTCTTCATAAGGCATAACTCTTATTATATCACCGTAGATTATTACAACTCTTTGACCATTTGGAAGAGCATTATCATCTCCTTGCACAAAAGCTTTCTCTTGATCATTTTTACAGTTAGAATTGTCATTACCACATTGATCAATATTTACTATATACTGGAATCCATCATGATTACCAATTTTAGCTTGTATTACTGAACCCATAGCTGCTCCACCAATTGTTCCATATACTATAGCAATATCTTGACACTTAGTTCCTAGAATTTCTTCTTCTCCACATATTTGAGATGCTAAAAGACCCCCAATCATTGCTCCTGCAGTTGCGCCAATCCAATCACTTTCACCTTCTATTTTTACTGGAAGAGAGGTTTTGATTGTTCCATATTCTATATTAGTTATTTTCTGTGCATCAGATTTTTTTACCTTATTTGGAGATGAGGTATTGCAAGAAATTAGTACAAAACTTATTATTGATGGAATTACTAATAATTTTATTAATTTGGTCATTAATTATCAATTACTATAATTAAAAATTGTTTAAAATAAGCAATTAAATTTAATAATTTATATAAATTTTCTAATAACTTACTATTTAGATGTTTATGAAAAATTTATTTTTAATATTAGGAAATCAATTATTCCCTCAAAAATATCTGAGAAAACACATAAATTCAACGATTTTTATGTGTGAAAGTTATGATCTTTGTACTTTTCAAAAACATCATAAATTAAAACTTATACTTTTTTTGTCCTCAATGAGATCTTATGCTGATGAATTAAAAAAAAATAAATTTAAAGTAAATTATATTGATTTAAATAAGGATTTTAAAATTACCTATGAAAAAAAATTAGAGAATTTTATAAAAAAAAATAAATATGAAGAATTAACTTCTTTTGAAATTGAAGATAAATTTTTTGAAAAAAAAATAATCGCATTATGTAAGAAAAATAATATTAAATTAACTTTTATACAATCACCTATGTTTTTAAACTCCAGAGATGAATTTAAAAATTATTTAAGTAAAACAAAAAAACCTTTTATGGCAAATTTTTATAAAATTGCTCGTACTAAAACAGATATTTTAATGGAAAATAATAAACCTAAGGGTGGAAAATGGAGTTTTGATGAAGATAACAGAAAAAAACTTCCTAAAGATATTAAAATACCAGAAATGATAATTGCAAAAGAAACAATACATACAAAAGTTTTAAAAAAACAAATTAATAAAATTTTTAAAAATCACCCAGGTGAAGTTGATAATTTTTGGCTGCCAACAACTTGTAGTGATGCGGTTAAATGGTTAGATTATTTTATTATAAAAAAATTTAATTTATTTGGTGACTACGAAGATGCAGTCGATACTAATAATAATTTTTTATTTCATAGTGCACTAAGCCCCATGATTAATTTAGGTTTATTAACACCTGAAATTATTATTGAGAGATTAAAAAAAGTTGAAAATAAAATTAAAATCAATTCTTATGAAGGGTATATCAGACAAATTATTGGATGGAGGGAATTTATTAGAGGTATTTACCAAAATTATGATAAGCAATTAGAAGAAAATAATTTCTTTAAACATAAAAATTCTCTTACTAATAAATGGTATGATGGCACTACAGGTTTAGATCCTTTAGACCATTCAATCAAAAATGCTCAAAGGTATGGATACACACATCATATTGAAAGATTAATGATTTTATGTAACATAATGAACTTATGTGAAATTAAACCTAGTGAAGTTTATAATTGGTTTATGGAAATGTTTGTCGATAGCTCCGATTGGGTAATGTCACCCAATGTTTATGGAATGGGATTGTTTAGTGATGGAGGAATTTTTAGTACAAAGCCATATATTTGTGGATCTAGTTATTTTATGAAAATGATGAATTTTAAAAAAGGTAATTGGAATGATATAATGGATGGATTGTACTGGCGATTTATCAATAAAAATAGAAGTTTTTTTCAGTCTAATCCTCGTTTAAACATGATGGTTAAAATTTATGATAAAATGAAACCTGAAAGAAAAAAATATATAATAAAAAAAGCAAATCAATTCATACGTGATAATACTACTTAATGAAAAAAATTAATGTTGCTGCTGCTGTTCTTAAAAAAAATAATAAATATTTTATTGCTAAAAGAAATAAAGATAAACATCTCGGAGGTTATTATGAATTTCCAGGGGGGAAACAAGATGATAATGAAACTCTAGAGGAAACCGTAATAAGAGAAATAAAAGAAGAATTAAATGTTGATATTACAGTAGATAGTAAGTTAGGTGAAGAACATTATAGTGATAAAAAAATTAATGTTCATTTACATTATTTTTTTTGCACAATTATAAAAGGGAATATTACTTTAAAAGAACATGAAGAAGCAGCTTGGGTATCAAAAGAAGAATTTAATAATTATAATTTTGCTGAAGGAGACAAAGATATAATATCTCTTTTATAAATATATTATTTCCCAAAACTCTAGGAATAGTTTTAATTAACTAAACTTTGTTTAAATTTAATGTTAAATGGACTGGCATTATATGAAAGTCAATAAAGATCAAATTTCAGCATGGGGAGTTCATGCATTTACAGGTTCTGGCGCTATCCTAGGGTTTTTAGCTCTAGTATCAATTTTAAATGATGATCAGGTTGGGAGTTTTCTATGGCTTGGAATGGCTTTACTTGTTGATGGAGTTGATGGGACTCTTGCAAGAAGAGTAGGTGTAGAAGAAAAAGCACCAAACCTTGATGGTATAATTTTAGACTCTATAATTGATTATTTAAATTACGTTATTAATCCTGCACTTATGATTTATTGGTTTCAAATGGTTCCAAACGGTTTTGAATTAATTTTACCTGCATTAATTTTTGGAGTTTCTTTATACACATTTATCAATGTTAATATGAAAACTGATGATTATTATTTTCAAGGTTTTCCTGCAGTATGGAATGTTGTTGTTTTATATTTTTTTATCTTAAATACAAATGAATGGATCAATTTAATTGTTATAATCATCTTATCTATCTTGACATTTGTTCCCTGGAAATTTGTTCATCCATTAAGAGTAAAATCATTTAGAAATTTAACTATTTTTTTTACAGTTATATGGGCAGCTACTACCCTAAGATTAGTAACTAAGTCGGAATTTAATTTAATAATTAATGATACTATTGTTTTAATAATTTGGTTAATCTGTACAGGCTATTTTACATGGATTTGTTTTATTAGATCATTAAAAGATTATGAAAATTAATAATTAATTTGGTTTTTATAAAATGAATAAAATAAAGTTAATTATTATTAAAATTATAAAGGGTTAATTTTTAATAAATATGGAAATTGAGAAAATTTTTAAAAATTTAATTATCATTGATTTTGCTCTTTTAGTCCTTATTGTTGTGTCATCTACTTACGACTCCAATAATTTAAATGCTATTAATCAATATTTAGAAAAAGGCTTACTTGCTAAATATGAAAATTTTTCTATGATATTATCGATAATCTTATTTTTTTTGTATCTATTAACTTTAAACTTACTTTATCGTTTTATTTCTTATGGTAAAAAATTATATTTGTTTTTAATAGTCTCAGGAATACTCATAAATTATTTTAATGGTTCAGTTGTTTATACTTCTTTAGGTACTGTATTAGATCAATTAGGAGGCATGGTATCTGGTGCTATCTTAATTTTGCTTTATTTTTCACCAATTAAAGAAAACTTTAGGTAAAAAATAACATAGTTTTCTGCAATCAAATCAATATTTATGTTTTTTTTTAAAATTTAGTTTAAATGTAAAAAAAGGTTGGTCAAAACCCTTGTAAAAAAAAGACCATATTTTTGATTATGGTAAAAACATTAGCTAAAATTATAATTGGTTTATTAAGCTTATGGGCAATAGTATTTATAATTGCAGAGATTATGGGTGTAACTATTTATTTTCCATTCACTATAGTTGAAAAACAAGAAATACCATATCATAGAATTACTTCAGTCAGATTAGCTGTTTTTTTAACTTTTGCATACTTTGGTTTTAGATATATTTTTTTTCAATCAGAAAAACTTTATCCTCTTCAGTTTTTAGAAATTTACATTAAATCATTTACACTTTGTTGTTTATTTGTTTTTTACACAAGCCAAGTTGAATATAGAGAATATTATTTTGTTTTATTTTTGTTTATAGTTTCATTAATCTTACATTTTGCATCAAGAAATAGAATTAGAAGTTATTTTAATTAAAAAAAGCGGCATTAAATGCCGCATTAAGATTTATAAAGTAAAATATCTGATTATAATTACTATCATTGGTATTAATGGTCTTATAGCATGCTTTATTGGCCAATCTTTTCCATCAAAACTTTCAAAAATTTTTAATGTTGTTCCAACATTGTAACAAAAAGCAATAATAGTAAAAATAAACATAATACCGATTACTTCATTGGGTGATTTAAAATCACCAATTTGAAATAACGTAGCTATTAGCATCAATACAACTCCTATCATTAAGAAGCCTAGTGGTCTTCCCATGTACATCGCATCTTTTGATTCAAAACCTATACTGTTTTTGACAAAGTTTTTATTAAAAGCAAAACTTAAGCCAAAGAAACCTCCGAATAAAATTAAAAAAACATGACATAAGAAAGGAATCATTCCTCCAGCAGTTTCTATCATTTTACCTCCTTTTAAATTATTATACTTTATAAGTATTATATGATTCTGGATATATTTAATTAATTAGTGAACTTGCAACCCATTTCGCAAAATGGTGTGTTGGATTATCAAGCGCAGGTGAAAAATTTCCACCATTATAAGCTGGAGAATTTCTTCCCTCTTGCATACCTTCTATAATATCTAAATCTTCTCTCATTATATTTTTCCATTGAATAAAATTTTCTTCTCTAATATTTTTATACTTATCTGAAAAAGCTGCTTCTTCTCCTACATAATATATTTCCATATGCTCAAGTGTCTTTTCATGATTAATGGGCTCTAACCAGAAAGCATAATAATGATCTTTATGAATTCCTATCATTACATTAGGAAATAATGCCACATATTCTGCTTGCTTATCTTTTTTACTTGGCCAACTAGGAAAGTTTGGAAATGACTTATTATTCTTAAATTTTGGATTGTATACTAATGTTCCTTGACCGGCAAAACGATTAGGCAGGCCTTGAATATGATAATGATCATCAATTTTAGAGTATTTGTTAAGATTTGGATGCACAAAAGGTAGATGATAACTTTCACAAAAATTTTCAATAGCAAATTTCCAATTACACTTAGCTTCAAAATTAAAATAACCATAATCTTTAGGATGGTAAATTAAATTATAATCTTCTTTAGCAATAAAGGTTGACCATCTTTTTTCTAATGGCTTTATATATTCATTAAATGGAATTGCATCATTAGAAATATTAACAATAATTAAATCCAACCAAATTATTGATTTAACTTCTTTTAACCCGCTATCATCTTTTCTAAAATCATTATGATCATGAATATTGACACCACCAATATGTGGAGTAGCAACTAATTTACCTGTAAAATCATAAGACCATGAATGATAAGGACATTTAATAACTTTTCTTAAATGACAATCTTGGCTGATTAGTTTGTATCCTCTATGACTACAAACATTATGGAAAACTCTAACTTTATAGTTATTATCTCTTACTAAAATTAATGGTATACCTAATAAATTGAATGACTTTATATCACCTGGAACAGGTATAGAACTTGCAGTTCCTACAACAACCCAATTATTTTCAAAAATTTTTTTTCTTTCAATTTTATTGTATGGACCTTCAAGATAACATTCATTTGGTAGTCCATGAGCGTGTTCAATAGATTTTAAAACAACAGACAACTTACTTTGATCAATATAATTATAGATCTCACTCATAAATAAATAGAAGCTTAATTCTATTATGTGATAAAGGAAACAAAATTTATGCTTAAAAACCTAATTTATATATTAACTCTGAAAAAAATACCTGAATTACATTGGAGTTCTGAATATGAGTATAATTTAAAGCCAAAAATAAAAACCATTTTTTATTTAATTTTAGGTTTAATTTTATTTGGTATTGGTGAAGCTCTATTAATTACTGCAAATATAGGAGTTAGTCCATGGTTTGTTCTTCATCAAGGTTTAGCTTTTAAAACAGGTTATACAATCGGTATTACAACATTCATAGTAAGTGTTGCTGTATTATTATTATGGTTTCCTCTAAAACAAAAGCCAGGCGTTGGGACTATATTAAATGCAATTTTAATATCAGTTGTAATAGATCTATCATTATTTTTTTTACCGTACCCTAAAGAATTCTTATTTCAATTAATCCAAGTTTTTATTGGTATATTTATTATTGGAATAGGAAGTGGATATTATCTTGCTGCAAATTTAGGTCCTGGACCTCGTGATGGATTAATGACTGGTATTAATAAGCAAACCAATCAATCCATAGCCCTTATAAGAACTTTACTTGAACTTAGCGCGGTTGGAATTGGATTTTATCTTGGTGGTATAGTAGGGATAGGAACAGTTATATATGCAGTTGGTATAGGTTTTTCTGTTTCATTAGGTTTATTTTTAGTAGGAAAATTTTATAATTAATTTTAATATAAATCTAGTGCCCGTAGCTCAGTAGGATAGAGCACCAGATTCCTAATCTGGGGGTCGCATGTTCGAATCATGCCGGGCACGCCATTAATTATGACACATATATTTAAAAATGCATTAGTAAGAAAACCAAGTAAAAGTATTATAAATGCTTTAAGTTCTCGTAATATTAAGCCTGAATATGAACTAATTTTAAAAGAACATAATGATTATGTCAAAGGTTTAAAAAATTCTGGAATTTTAATTCACAATCTTGAGAGTTTGAAAAATTTTCCTGATAGTGTGTTTATTGAAGATCCAGCTCTTATTTATAAATCTAATTGTATCATTTTAAAACCATATCATCCGTCAAGAATAGGCGAAAGTAAAATAATAAAAAATGAAATCGTAAATTATTTTCAAAATATATTTATTATTGAAAATGGCAATATTGAAGGAGGTGATATTTTAAATATTAATAACCATTTTATTATAGGTTTGTCGAAAAGAACTAATGAATTAGGTGCAAAAAACTTATCAATTTTACTTAAATTATTAGGCGCATCTGTTAAAATTTGTAAAACTTCTAATGACATTCTACATTTTAAATCAGAATGTAGTTATATTGATGAAGAAACATTATTAGTTAGTCAGAGAATGTCAAAAATTGATTATCTTCGTAAAAATTTTCAATTAATTAAATTGCCAGAGGGAGAAGAGCTTGCGGCAAATGCTTTGAGAGTTAATAACAAAATACTTATAGCGGATGGTTTTTTTAAAATAGAAGAAATACTATCATCGAAATACGATCTAATAAAAATTAATATAAATGAAATATCAAAAATTGATGCTGGATTAAGTTGTATGAGTCTTAGATGGTGAGTCAAAAAAAATAAAAATATTTTATATGTTTTATAACTTTAAACATGTATTAAAATCATCCACTAACCATTCTTCACTTAAATATGATTTATTTTTTAGGTAATTTTGTTTTAATATTTGAAGAAAAAAACTAAGTGATATTTTAAAATCTTCTATGCTGTTTTTATATAATGTTGCTTCATCTATATCTGGGAATAGTTTATTTTTTGCAATTATTGAAGATTGTAAAAAAACTTTATATTTATTTTCATAGTCATTATTGTTTTCTAAAATAGATAACGCTGCATATAAAACAGAGCATCTTTCCATTAAATGAAGAGTATAATTTTCAGAGTCATATAATTTTAATTCAGCTAAAGGTTTAATTTGATTTGCAATAACATTCACAGGTGAGATAAAAATAAATATAAAAAATATTAAAATGTATTTATTCATCAAATTTAAACTATATCCTATATTTTAATCTAGATTGTATATTAAAAAGTGTATTTTATAAAAATTTATATTTATTTTAGATTTATTTTCAATAAATTAATTGTATGCATAAAATTTTAGAACGATCTAATGGTTTTAGTGATATTAAATTTAAAAATAACAATATAATAAAATTATTTCAAAATGGCTGTTGTAGAGTTTTATTTCCTAATAATTATAATACAAATCAAGAAATTGTTTTAATTAATACAGCTGGTGGAATAACGTGTAATGATAAAATTAAAACAAACATAACTGCGACTAATTCTGATATAAGTGTAAGCACGCAAGCTGCAGAAAAAATTTATGCAGGTATAGGAGATCCTGCCAATGTAGAAATTAATATAACACTTAAAAATTCAACTTTATATTGGTTACCAAAAGAATTAATTTTATTTAATAATTCAAAGTTAGATAGGAAAATAAATATAAATCTTACAAACAATTCAAATTTAATATTTTGTGAAACATCAATTTTTGGACGAAAGGCAATGTCTGAAAAAATTAAAAAAATTTCATTAGTTGATAATTGGAAAATTTATGTAAATTCATCTTTGAAACATTTTGAAACAGTAAATATAAATGGTTTAATCAATGCAAATTATAAAAACAATTATACATTTTCTAATCAATCAACTTTATCAACAATTTTAATATTTGGTGAAATAATTAACCAAATTGAAGATGAATTAAGAAAAACCCTTAAAAATATAAATAAACACTACGTTGAAATGACAAAATTTGATGATAAAATTATTATCAGATGCCTAGCAGATGATAATTATCATTTAAAAAAAACACTAAAATTTATTATGAATAAAATAATTCATGATAAACTTCCAACAACATGGGATTTATAAATGAAACTAACACCAAGAGAAAAAGATAAGTTAATGATCAGTATGGCAGCAAACGTTGCTAGAAATCGTTTACAAAGAGGAGTTAAACTTAATTATCCAGAAGCTATAGCTTTAATTACAGACTTTGTCATTGAAGGAGCAAGAGATGGTAAAATGGTATCAGAATTGATGGAGACTGGAGCACATGTTGTTAAAAAACAAGATTGTATGGATGGAATACCTGATATGATTCAAGAGGTGCAAGTTGAAGCAACATTTCCTGATGGAACAAAGTTAGTAACAGTACATAAACCGATTAGATAATGAAACCTGGAGAAATAATTATCAAACAAAATAGTGATATCTGTTTAAATGATAACAGACACTCAATCACTATTAAAGTTTCAAATAGTGGAGATCGACCTATACAAGTTGGAAGTCATTATCATTTTGCTGAAACAAACGAATATTTAAAATTTGATAGAGTAAAATCAAATGGTATGCGTTTAGACATACCATCAGGTACTGCTGTTCGATTTGAACCAGGTCAATCAAAAGATGTTGAATTAATTCCAATAGCTGGAAATAGAAAAATATTTGGTTTTAATAATAAAGTTATGGGTGCATTATAATGAAAAAAATAGATAGAAACGCATATGCAGATATGTATGGACCAACAACTGGAGATAAAGTCAGACTTGCTGACACAGAACTTTTTATTGAAGTAGAAAAAGATTTAACAACATATGGAGAGGAAGTAAAATTTGGCGGAGGAAAAGTTATTCGAGATGGAATGGGTCAATCTCAAGTATCTCGTCAAGAGGGTGCGGTTGATACTGTTATAACCAATGCTTTAATTGTTGATGTAAATGGAATTTACAAAGCCGACATTGGTCTTAAAGATGGATTAATTAACGAAATTGGAAATGCTGGTAATCCTGATACACAACCAAATGTAAATATTATTATTGGACCTGGAACAGAAATAATTGCAGGAGAAGGAAAAATTATAACAGCTGGAGGATTTGATAGTCATATTCATTTTATTTGTCCTCAGCAAATTGATGACTCTCTTCACTCAGGTATCACAACAATGTTAGGAGGGGGGACAGGTCCAGCACATGGTACATTAGCAACAACAGTTACTCCTGGACCGTGGCATATAGAAAAAATGATACAATCTGCAGATGCATTTTCAATGAACTTGGCATTTGCGGGAAAAGGAAATAGTTCATTGCCTCAAGCTCTTGAAGAACAAGTAATTGCTGGTGCATCTTCACTAAAATTACATGAAGATTGGGGCACAACTCCAGCTGCAATAGATAATTGTTTAAATGTAGCTGATGATAATGACATTCAAGTAATGATTCATACAGATACATTAAATGAAAGTGGATTTGTTGAGAGTACAATTAAAGCCATTAATGGAAGAACAATTCATGCTTTTCATACTGAAGGAGCTGGTGGAGGTCATGCACCAGATATAATTAAAGTTTGTGGTGAAGAATATGTTATTCCATCATCTACAAATCCAACAAGACCATATACGGTTAATACAATTGAAGAGCATTTAGATATGTTGATGGTTTGTCATCATCTAGATAAATCAATACCTGAAGATGTGGCATTTGCTGAAAGTCGAATTCGAAAAGAAACAATTGCCGCAGAAGATATACTGCATGACATGGGTGCTTTTTCAATTATTGCTTCTGATAGTCAAGCCATGGGTCGTGTTGGTGAAGTTATTATTAGAACATGGCAAACCGCGCATAAAATGAAAGTGCAACGTGGAAAACTAAAAGAAGAGCAAGGTGATAATGATAATTTTCGTGTAAAAAGATATATTGCTAAATATACAATCAATCCTGCAATAGCTCACGGTATTTCTGATCATATTGGGAGTATAGAAAAAAATAAACGCGCGGATATTGTTATTTGGGACACAGCGTTCTTTGGTGTTAAACCTGAAATAATCTTGCAAGGTGGGAATATTTCTTGTGCACAAATGGGTGATCCAAATGCTTCAATTCCAACACCACAACCAGTGTATTCACGACCAATGTTCTCTTCATTTGGAAAATCATTAGAAAAATCTACTGCGACTTTCGTGAGTAAAGCATCTTTAGAAAAAAATTCATTTGAAAATTCTGGAATTAGTAAATCTTTATTACCCGTTAAAAATATTAGAAAAATTTCTAAGAAGGATATGATTTTAAACGATTATTGCCCAAATATAGAAGTTAATCCAGAGACTTATGAAGTAGTAGCTGATGGTGAGTTAATTACATGTGAACCAGCTAAAACATTGCCTTTAGCGCAACGTTATTTTATGTACTAAAATGGAAACTTCTTTCAAAATAACTAATCAAAATCAAAATAAAGAAATATTAGATGAAATTACTCTCTCTTATGAAGAGAGGTTTATTCGTCGAAAAAAATTAATAGCAAATAATGGTACTGAATTTATAGTAAATCTTAAAGAGACGGTAAGTGTGGATGAAAATCATTTTTTTGAATTAGAGAATGGAAATTTAATCAAAGTATTATCTAAGGAAGAAAATTTAATTGAAATTAAAGGTGATAATTTAAAACAAATCATATGGCACATAGGAAATAGGCACTTACCTTGTCAAATTGAAGATAACAGAATTCTAATTCAAGATGATGCTATAATTCTTGATATGATTCTAAAATTAAATGGAAAAGTAAAAAAAGTTTTTGAAAAATTTAAACCAGAAGGTGGCGCTTATGGTATGGGAAGAACACATAGCCATAAACACTAAAATGAGTACAATTAGAGATCCACATCAAATATTACAAGTATGGTTTTCATCCTCTTTCCCAATTGGTTCTTATGCTTACTCTCATGGTTTAGAAGCTCTAATAGATTATAAAAAAATTAATAACAAAGATGATGTTAAAGAATATTTAAATGCTCTTTTATTTTATGGAACATTAAGAAATGACTACATTTTTATTAAGTCAATTTATCATAATAATGATATCAATGATTTAATTTTAGCAAGTGCATCTTCTAAAGAGAGACAAATAGAAATGATTGATATGGGAAATTCTTTTAGAAAAATTATGAAAGATAGCTGGGAATTATTTTTACCTGAAAAGTCTTCTTTTATTTATTGTTTAGCAAAAGCTGGAATGTATTTTAATATTAATTTTGAGGATCTAATTAAATTTTATCTGCAATCATTCATCTCGAATTTAATTAATGTAAGTGTCAAGCATATACCAATGTCACAAAAAGATGGACAAACTTTAAATGTAAACTTTATTGATCAAATTCAAAAATTTTTAGAACAATCTAAGCAATTTACTCTTAAAGATATTGGTACATCTTTTTTTATAGGCGATATTTATGCTATTAAACATGAAAATTTAGACTCAAGGATATATCTAACGTGAATAATATTAATGGACCTTTAAAAGTAGGTATTGGCGGCGGAATAGGAACAGGTAAAACTAGTTTAACTGAAGCGTTATGTCGTCATTTATCTAAAAATATCTCTATGTCAGTTATTTCAAATGATATTTATACAACTGAAGATGCTGAATACTTAATGAAAGCACAAGTTCTACCCATAGAGAGAATTAAAGGTGTAGAAACTGGCGGTTGTCCTCATACTGCTATAAGAGAAGATTGTAGTATTAATTTACTAGCTGTAGATGAAATGAAAAAAAAATTTCCTGATCTAGAATTAATACTTATTGAATCTGGTGGTGATAATTTAGCAGCAACGTTTAGTCCTGAGTTAGTTGATCTAACAATTTATATGATTGATGTAGCGCAAGGTGCCGACATACCAAGAAAAAAAGCTCCAGCAATAAAGAAATCTGATTTACTTGTAATTAATAAGGTTGATCTCGCTCCATATGTTAATGTGGATTTAGAACAAATGAAAAAAGATGTAAATGAAGCCAGAAATGGTTTGCCATATGTTTTTGGTGAAATGAAAAATAATAATGGTATTGATAAGATTTCAAATTTTTTATTATCTCATGGTGGATTATAATTCATTTATTTAACAAATCGACAACAGATTATTAATATTAATTTATTAGAATAACAATAGAGCTAAAAATTGAAAAAAAACATGTGTCGAGTTTAGCAAATTGCCAAGTTATCGACATGTAAGTGATAAGTTAAAAATAATAATTAATTGTTAAAAATTAATTTAATTTCTACTTTCCATCTTTCTTCATTGCATCTTGTAAAGATACATTATCATCAGCTACAGTTTTAGGATCTTTTTTAATGGATTGAATTTTATCTGATAATTTAATATCACCACTTACTTGACCACCAAGCTTAATTTGCATGTTCTGATACTCTATTTTACCGGATACTCTTCCTTGTTCTTGTATAGTTAATGTTCCTGAAGCCTTGATATCACCGTCAAACACACCCCAAATATCTGCATTATGAGTTTCAATATCACCTTTGCAATTACCAGTTGCGCCTACAACTAAATTATCTGTTTTCATTATAACGTCTGCTTCTCCATCAATTTGTACTTCATCTGCTTTTTTAATCTCACCGCTAATGGTTACTCCATTACCAATTACAACCTTTGCTGAACCCTTTGCAGGTCTAAATACATCTGGCGTTGAAGTAGTATTATCTTCTTTTTTATCAAACATTTATCCCTCCATTGTGTTTTGATAATGCAGGTATTCTACGACTGCAATTTAATCTCTAATTAACATAATTTTATATTAAAATATATTAATTTTAATTTTTTTGATGATTTACAACGTCTACCAGAATGGCAATTACTAAATTTAAAATCGTAATTGAGCATATTGTTATAAAACTAAAGAAATAAATCCACGACCACCAATAAATTGCTTGCATAGGTAACATTACATTTTCCCAGCTAGATAATGTTAATACCTGAAAAAGTGTTATTAGAGAAATACCAAGATCTGCCCATCTTTCAGGATCATCTTCACCAAATAAGATTGAGCCCATAGTTGCGTAAATATACAGTATTATAAAAAGAAGAAGACTAACGTAAAAAACTCTTTTTATTGATGCTAGAATTGCTTCAATAATCTTTTTTAGCTCTGGAATAACTGAAATTAACCTTAATACTCTAAATATTCTTAGCAATCTCAAAACTAAGTAGCTAGAATTATTTGGTATAGGGATAAGTGATATAGCTACTATAATTGTATCAAATACATTCCAACCATCTTTAAAGAAGTTTTTTTTCTCCTTTTCTCCTATAAATCGTATCAAAATTTCAATAACAAAAAAAATTGTGATTGCATAATCAAGAAGATGAATGAAATTTAAAAATAAAGGTTCTAATTCATAGGTAGTTGCTCCAATTAATACTGCATTGAGAATTATAATGATTACAACAGTAAATTGAAAAATTCGGTTATCTCGCAATTTAGAAAAAAAATCTATCACCTTATAAAATCCATTTTTTGTTTATTCTAAAACAAAAATAGTATTAATACCTTATTTAATGAATAACAATATTAAAGGATTAATACTGATTATATTTGGAATGTTGTTGTTCATTGTCCACGATACTTTAATAAAGTTAACAGTTAATGATCTGTCATTGCTTCAAATACTATCTTTCAGAGCAACAGTAGGATCTTTAATTTTAATTTTTTATTTACTTTATACAAAACAGAATATTGTCTTTAGTTCTGCATATCCTTATGTTGCTGTCTTTAGAGGCATATCATTTTTTTTTGGTTTTTTATTATTTTTTATTTCATTAAGTAAAATTGGCCTTGCTGAAGCAACAGCCTTATTTTTTGTTAGTCCTTTTTTTATTACAATATTCTCTTATTTAATTTTAAAAAATGAAATAGGTATGAATAGAATATTTAGTATTATCGTTGGTTTCTCTGGAACACTGCTAATTATTAAGCCTGATTTCACAAATATAAATATCTATATGATATTTCCTATTATTACAGCGTTCAGTTATGCTCTGTCCATGACATTAGCGAAAAAGACTTCTGATAAAGATTCGTTATTTCAACAGACTTTTCATATTTATATAGGTTCAT
Organism: uncultured Alphaproteobacteria bacterium; assembly: GCA_902577945.1. Classification (GTDB taxonomy): domain Bacteria; phylum Pseudomonadota; class Alphaproteobacteria; order HIMB59; genus CACPNW01. Next base: position 38,816 of record CACHBB010000004.1, on the reverse strand, counting down.
TTATTGGAGGAACTTTAATTAGTGCTTTGATATATAACTCAGATATAAATTTTAATATTCTTGATAATTTAAATAATCCCTGGATCCTTAATGACATTCAAACCGTTATCTTTATTTTATTCATTGGAGTTTTAGGAAGTTTAGGCATTATGTCTTTAATTGCAGCTTATAGAGTAGGGTCTCCATTAATAAATGCACCTGCAGAATATGTTCATTTAATTTTTGCGGTAATTTTAGGTTTTTTTATTTTTGATGAATTGCCAGATTTTTATTCTTTTATTGGTATCATTCTTATTGTTGCAAGTGGTATATATATAGTCTTTAGAGAAAATAGAAAAAAATCTTTAGTTGTTGCTAAAACAACACTTAGAACTTAAGATTAATTTTTTCCTAAAAGATTTACTAATATAACTCCAATAATAATAAAAATTAATCCTAAAAAGGCATATAAATTAGGCCATTGATTAAATCTTAAAATACCTAGGATTGTGGTTGCAATAATACATAGTCCAGCAAAAGTAGCATAAGTATATCCTGCTGAAATTGTTTTCATCACTTGTGATAAACAATACATACACAGAATTATTGTTAACGCACTTAAAAAGGAGGGAAATAATTTTGTAAATCCATAAGCTTCTTTGGCAAAAATATTAGATGCAGTTCCTAGGACAACAGCTGAAAGTAAAAATATATAAGTTAATAACATAAGCTATGTATCATTAGGATGTTTTACTTCCCATGGCGCAACCCAATCACCATCTACTTGTAAATTAACATTTCCATCTTCTTCAATTAATTTACAAACTGTCATTTCTCCAGCTTCATCACCGTAACGTTCTTTGGCTTCTTTAAATCTTTTGTGTGCTGCATTAGTTAATTCTGCTCTAGTATTATTTTCTTTAATTAATTCTTGTATCAAATCTAAATCCTTTAAAGCTAATTCTACGCGAAATGATGGATCATAATGACCAGCAAATATTGATGGCACATCGTGATGAAGAACAAAGCTATCTGCTGCACCACCTTTCATTACTTCCCACCAAACATCTGGTTCTAAACCTGCTTTTTTAGCTAAGACCATTGCCTCTCCAATTGCTGAAGCATGAATTTTCCATAATTGATTATTAACAAGTTTTGCTACGTATCCATTGCCATATTTTCCCACTCGTCTTGTTTTACCAATTCTATCCAAAACTTCCTTAGCTTTTTTTAAAGCAATTTCTGATCCACCAACAAACATTATCATATCTCCGCGAATAGCTGAGTCTAATGATCCTGTAACAGGGGCATCTACTGCATATCCACCAGCATCTTCAAATTCATTTGCTAAATTCCTCATAAGAGTAGGGGAGCTAGTTGTTAAATCTATCCAAATTTTATCTTTGCAAGATGTTTGGAGCATACCATTTTCACCCTTTAAAACATCCTCAATTTCTTTTGGTCCAAAAACCATTGAAACAACTATATCAACATCATTTAAAAGTTCTTTTGGAGAGTTAGTAACTATACCACCATTATTTATTACATTTTTTCCAGCTTCTTTGTTAATATCATAAACATAAAGAGGGTATTTAGCTCTTTGAATATTCCGTGCAACTGCACTTCCCATATTTCCAAGACCAATCATTCCAATTTTTTTCATAATTTTAATCTGTTAAATTATCACTTCTAACTTTTGTCTGTTTATGAACGTCAAGAGTTTTGCCGTAGAGCTCTTCTGTTCTATAAGTAGAGCCAATAACGTTTTCTTTTTCAGTGTATGTGAATACAACTAAATTTCTTGTTTTATTTCCTTCTGCTCTAGTTGCTCGGTGAAGTGCATAGCGACCCTTAAATAATTGAAGATCACCTTCATTAAGTTTTATTTCTTTTATCTTTGAGGTATCTCCATGAAGAAGTTTTTGAACTTCATCATAACATTCATCATCTTTATTTCTAATACTTGGTACGTATTGAAATATACCTCCTTTATCACAATCTTGCACAAGCATAGTGACAGTAAATTCATTTGTATCGTAATGCCAAGAAAAACGATCACCTGGTTTATTTACATTTATTGTTAGCGAAGCTAAAGGATCAGCATAGTGATACATTTTTACTTCCAAACAATCTGCAATAAAGTTTTTTAGTATTTCAGAATAATATAAATCTTTTATCTTGGATTTTTCTGGAAATTTATCACCTGAAACAAATCCGTTACTTCTTTCCATAAAAAAACGACGTGGATGGTCTTTAGGATACGATGGATCATCCTTACTAAAGTAAACATTTACTTTATTAGATGTATAATGCGCAAAACTCTCAATACTTGATGCTTCATGTTGCATATCTTTAATTGCATTTGAATTAACAATGGATTTCAAAACATAGCAACCATCATAATCTAGTGCTTCACGTGCTTCTTTTACAATTGTTTGATATTTTGAACTTTGAGGTTCGTGTATAGGAAATTTATCAAGATTAATAAAATAACTAATATTTTCTTCTTGTATTTTCATATTTATCATGGGGCAAAACTCCCTCAGTGGAGAGGGCTTTATACCCCGTTTAATTATATTCTATTTTTTAATTATAATCTACTCAACTAAAAAAACTATTTCTTGGCTATCTAAATGATTTAATAGAAAATTTAGAAATTTCTGTACAAAAACTAGAGTATAACTCTCAACAGCAATTAAATTAGATTAAAATATTTTTATTCATAATTTTTTAATAGTTTTTTATTAAGAATCATCATTAATTTTATAATTATTTTAAAAAAGGAGATTTTATGGCCCAATATATTTTAGAGGCTGGAGGAACAATGGCATTTACATTCCATGTTTTATTTATGCTTTTTAATTTATTTATTATTTATCAGTTTTATTTTAATAATAAATTTTTTAATGAATTAGGTTTTTCAAATGAAGAACCCAAGTTAGTTTTTAGAGGCCCTTTAGGTGCTGTTTTTTTAACAATGTTATTAATGTCAATATTATTAACTTTTGATGTTACTGGGAATACTTATGAAGAAAATGTAGTACAATATAAGTTTTGGTATTCATTTTTATTTATGCTTTTTGCAATAGCTTTAATTAGTTCATTAGTTAGGTACTTTAATCTTGTAAATAATTATGGAATTACTCCTAATATTAGAGGAGTTATGTTCCCATTAGTTGGATTAATTTTAATTATTATTAGAACAATATTTGAGGGGTATTAATATATATCAAACGTTTTAATAGCCGCTTGTTTTAATTAAAATAAAAGCGGGATTAATTTCCCGCTTATTTATTGTTTTCTATAGTAATTTAATTATGTATTTTTTTATCCATTACAAAAAACCATAAAGGTGGAATTAAAGCCATTATTAACATTATGGAATAGTTGGCAGGCATTTCTACTGATTTTTCTTCTTGTGATAAAAGAGGATAGTGTTTTGATGCTCTATGATGGTGTTCTGCATGCAGGCCTAAATTGAATGTAGACCAGTTAGCGGATATATGACGACTATTCCATGAGTGATGATCAGTAAATTTTTCATATTTACCATTTTCCATTTTTCTTTCTAAACCATAATGTTGAATGTAATTAACAAGCTCAAGTAATAGTATTGAAATAAAAGAGTGAAACAAAACAAATACTAGTCCATTTATACCAGCAATATAAAAAGAAATTATTAAAAATAAAAATTCTAATACGAAATAATGCAACATTCTGTTTCGAATATTTAATAAATTTATATTTCTTTTTAAAAGTATATTTTTTTCAATATTCCATGAAGAGATGACACTATTAATAACACAGCGAACAAAATAAAAATAAAAATTTTCACCTCTTCTAGCAGTAGCTGGATCTTCTTTAGTAGCAACATTTCGGTGATGACCATAAATATGCTCTATGCGAAAATGACCATAGCAACATACAATTAATAATAACACACCAATACCTCGCATATATTTATTTTGTCGATGAATTAGCTCATGGGCTGTTGTAATACCAATTGAACCACCTGACATACCAACAGCTGCACCTAAAGCAGCAGCAGTTAAAAATGTTATTGAAGGATTAGATACAACAATTAAACCAAAAATTATTAGAAATAAAATACAAGGAAGAACAATCAAAATAGAAAAATTATGGAATATATTTTCTTCTAAATCGACATCTTGCTTATTTAAATAAGGTAAAACTAAATCAATAATGGGAACTAGAATAAATACCCAAACAAATGGTGAAATAGACCAGAAAGGGTCAATAATTAAGCCTAAAGAGCTTGAAAAAATCAATATCAGCGGTGTTACAAGATAAAAAATCATTAATATTAAAATAATAATATAAAAAAAAGCTTCCATAGTGAAGAAGTCTTTAATTATATTTAATTCATACCGTATCTTTTTCTATAAAATTAAAACCTACTCAACTAAAAAAACAATTTCTTGACTATCCAAATCAACACCAGCCTCAGTTCTAAGTTTTGCTAATTCTGGATCTTTCATTGCTTCTTGCATTTTTTCCATCGATTCAATCTCTAAAACTTGATAAATTTTATTTTCATTATCTTTTGGATGGCCATATGCTAAAACTTTTATTCCATACTTTTCTCTATGTGTATCGACACTGAGAAAAAGATTTTTCCATTTTTCATAACCTTCTTTTAATTTAACATTCATAATAATTTTCATAAGAATTCCTAATATTTAATGTTTATATTCCATCTCCATTTGCTGAAATCATTTTAATTGCTTTACCTTTTTCAAATAAAACTGAAACGATTAATCCTCTTTTAGTATTATCTGTTGGAGCAATTGTTTGTAATGATGCAACTAGTATTTCATCAGTACTATAAAAAATTTTCCAATCAGGAGGTGATTTAATTTGTGCAAGTGTATTTAATGTTTCTTCTTTGTTTTCATAAATTTTATCATTAATCCTTGCTTTTGTTATAGTTTCCCAAATAAAATCATCTGCTAATAGAGAAGAAAGTGTTTCATCATTTGTTTCACCAGTGTAATTAAAAAATACTTCAGCAAATTTTTCTCCTAAATTCATAATTATCTCCTTATAAAATTAAAATTTATTCACATTTCTGTGGCACCAGTCTCTGTTCTCCATATTAATCCATCTTTTTTTAATGCAACCATCATTAAAGCTTCTTTATCGCCAGATGCATAAGTATTAAAGCGATGTGTAACTAAAATTTCATCATTTTCATAAATACAACGAACTTTATCTTCAGTAATATTATTAAACATTTCTAAAGTTTGCTCCTCGCTTCCTTCACTTTTTTTAAAAACTTTATTTTGCTTATGGCTAATAAATTCATGATCTTCATGGAAAAGAGCTCTGTGAGCTTTTGCATCTTTTTCTTCAAATGCTTTTTGTAATTTTTCAAATAACATAAATCTCCTTTTGCTTTTTAAAACCTAAGATTAAAATTTTACAATTTTATGAATATTCTATTATTGAATAATAATTAAGTTAAGTAAAAATAATATTATTAATAAAAAATAATAAATATTGACGAATAGTTATTCAAACCTTTTAGGTTTATTAATAAAAAGATTGTTGATCTTCATAAATTTTTAATAAAAATTCTATCATAATTTATAATTAAATTGAAAGGAGATTATTAAATGTCAATTTTTATATCATTAGGTATTTATTCCCAAAAAGGTGCAGATGGTATCATTAATGGAGACTCAGACAGAAAAGAAGCTATGGAAAAAATGGTTAGCAGTGTTGGGGGCAAATTAATTGATTATCATATAACAAGAGGGCAGTATGATTTTGTCATGATTACTGAAGCAGACTCATTTGAAAGTATGGCTGCATGTGCATTAAAAGCAAAAGCAGCAGGAACTCTTACCGAGGCAGTTACTTTAGAGTCTGTTGATTTAAACAAAGTAAGGGAAATGGGAAATAAAGTTGATTTTTCTCCTCCTACTGCATAATTCATGAAGCACTCTATTAGGGTGCTTTTAATTAAGAAGCGTATTAATAAATTAAATAACTTAGTATAAAAAATCAATTTAAATGAAACTTTTTTTATTTTTTCTTTTAATATTCCCTTCTTTAATTCATGCTAAATCAAATGAAGTAAATAAATTACTTACTGATTTAGTGACGAATAATATTAAAGCTGAGCAACTAACAGATGATCAATTATGTGAGTCTCTTCAACATTTAGATTTAATAAGTACTTTTAATGAACATAACAAAAGAAATATTATTACTCCTCTTGGTTCATTTTCAAGTTCAAATCAAGATTTAAGAGCAAAATAAAATGTCTGAAATACAAAGAAAAGATTGGATTTCTATTTTGTCAAAAACAGAAACAATAGATTTAAAAAATTGTATTGAAAATATAAATTATACTAAAGATTATAAAATAATTTACGGACCAAATGTTGGGTCGATCATGATAAGGGCAAGATTAGGAGGTAATGGAGATCCTTATAATCTAGGCGAAGCAACATTAACTAAATGTGTCATAAAATTAGAAGAAGGAACAACTGGTTATTCGTATCATCTAGGTAGAGATAAAATTAGAGCTGAGTATGCAGCAGTTTTAGATGCTTTAATGCAAGATAATAATTATTATTCTAAACTTCAAAGTATGATTTTAGATTTAAAAGATAAAATTAATAAAAAAGAAAATCACATTATTAATGAAAGTAACTCATCAAAAGTTGATTTCTTTACACTAGTGAGAGGTGATGGATAATGGAATATATTGGATATCAAGATCAAACACATTCATCACAAAATATGTTTAGAACAATTTTAAAAGCAACCTCTTTTCCTGGATCTATATTCACAGTTCCAGAAAATCTTGAAACAGATAATGTTCTTTATTCTTCAACAGCTAATATTATTTTTACGTTATTTGATATTGATACTAAAATTTTTATAGATTCTGAAAAGATATCAAAAATACAAAACTTTATAACATTCAACACAAATGCAAATTGTATAGAAAAATCTAATCATTGTGACTTTGCAATTATTCAAAATAAGGAATTTAATATTGAAAATTTTAATCTTGGCTCAGATGAATATCCTGACAACTCATCCACGATAATTATTGAAGTTGAAGATCTGATTAACGGTGAAGAATTAATAATTGAAGGTCCTGGTATTGAAAAAACAAAATCAATATCCCCAACTAATTTACCTAAAAATTTTCAATCTCAATGGCAAAATAATAATTTTATTTTTCCAAGAGGTGTCGACTTAATTCTTACGTGTAAAGATGATTTTTTCTGTCTGCCACGAACATCAAAGGTGTTAAAATAATGTATGTAGCAGTAAAAGGAGGGGAAAAAGCAATCAAAAGCTCATTGAAACTTTTAGAGAAAAAAAGAAAAGAAACTGGCACTAAAAGTATTGAGATAAATCAAATTAAAGAACAACTAAGTTTTGCAGTTGATAGAGTAATTAATGAAGGTTCATTATATGATAAAGATTTATCTGCTTTAGCAATAAAACAATCTCAAGGAGATTTGGTCGAGGCAATTTTTTTATTGAGAGCTTATAGAACCACTTTAGAAAGATATGCTTACTCAACTGCTATAGATACAAGCAAAATTATTATAAAAAGAAGAATATCTGCAAGTTTTAAAGATATACCGGGCGGACAAATACTTGGCCCAACATTTGATTATTCTCACAGATTATTAGATTTTTCTCTAATGAAAGAAGATGAGATAAATTCATATGAAAACATCAATAACCAAGAACCTAAAAATAAAGAATTTCCTAGTGTTATTGATTATCTTAATAATGAGAATTTATTAGAGCAGGAAATTAACAATTTAAATGATAATCCATTTGATGTTACGAGAGATCCTATGAAATTTCCTGCATCCAGAGATCAATGGATGCAAATACTAGCTAGGGGTGATGAGGGTTTTCTTCTAGGTTTATCTTATTCTGCTATTAGGGGATTTGGAAGTAAAGGAACTCATCCTTTTGTTGGAGAAATTAAATACGGTATTGTTGATATTTTTATTTCACCAGATGAATTAGGTTTTGAAATTTGTATTGGCGAAATTGAAATCTCTGAATGTCAAATGATAGATCAATTTGCAGGAAATAAAAATACCCCGCCCCAATTTACGAGAGGTTATGGTTTAACATTTGGCTATAATGAAAGAAAATCCATGGCTATTTCTATTGTGGATAGAGCATTAAAGAGTGAAGGGTACGGTGAAGAAATCAAATTCCCAATTCAAGATCAAGAATTTGTTCTCTATCATGCTGACAATGTTGAGGCACAAGGATTTGTAACACATCTAAAACTTCCTCATTATGTTGACTTTCAAGGAGAACTAAACCTTATTCGAAAACTTAGAAATGAAATTCTGCAGGGAAAAAAATTATGAAAACTGGTTTTAATTTTGCGTATTTGGATGAAGCAACTAAAAGAATGATAAGGAGAAAAATTCTAAAAGCTGTTTGCATTCCAGGCTATCAATGTCCATTTGGAGGAAGAGAAATGCCATTAGCATATGGATGGGGAACAGGAGGTATCCAGGTTACAGCTTCTATAATTGGTAAGCAAGATATTCTAAAAGTAATTGATCAGGGTGCTGATGATACTACTAATGCTGTTTCTATTAAAAATTTTTTTAAACGTGTATGCAATATCATGACTACAGATAGAACTGCAGAAGCATCCTTGATACAAACTAGACATCGAATTCCTGAAACAACATTAAATAAAGATCAAATCATTGTTTATCAAGTTCCTCAACCAGAACCACTAAGGAAATTAGAGCCTAAAGAAAAAGAAACTAGAAAACTCCATGCGTATAAAGAATATGCATTAATGCATGTAAAATTATACGAAGAAATTTCTCAATTTGGCTCAGTAATAAAAACTTGGGCTTATCCAGTAGAAACAAATAACAGATATATTACTGATCCAACACCAATACCTAAATTTGATAATCCCAAAATGAATAATATGGAAGCGTTGCAATTATTTGGCGCAGGAAGAGAAAAAAGAATTTACGCAATTCCACCTTACACTAAAGTTAAAAGTCTTGATTTTGATGATCATCCCTTTGAAATACAAACATGGGATGAATGTTGTTCAATATGTGGTTCAACGAAGAGTTACTTAGATGAAATAATTATCAATAATGAGGGAAAGAAAAATTTTATATGTTCAGATACAGATTTTTGTAAAAGCAATCTTGAGAAAAATAAATGAATATTAAAAAAATAATGCATGTGGAAAACCTTACACATTTTTATGGAAACCAAATTGGTTGCAAAGGTATAAATTTTGATTTGTATAAAGGTGAAATTTTAGGCATTGTTGGTGAATCTGGTTCAGGTAAAAGTACACTGTTGAAGTGCTTGTCAGGAGAAATTTCTCCATCTGCAGGAAAAATTAACATATCGCTAGATCAAGGGGGTGTAAAAGACTTTCTTTCTCTACCTGAACAAGAAAAAAGACAATTGATGAGATCCATGTGGGGAATAGTTCATCAAAATCCAAGAGATGGTTTAAATTTAAGAATTAGTGCTGGAGGTAACATTGCAGAGAGACTTCTCAATGTATCTGAAAAAAACTATTCATTTTTAAGAAATACTGGAAAATATTGGATGGAAAAAACTGAGATGGATTCAGATAGAATTGATGAATTTCCTTTAAGTTTTTCAGGCGGAATGCAGCAAAGACTTCAAATATCAAAAATATTATCATCAAACCCGCAGATAGTGTTTATGGATGAGCCAACAGGGGGGTTGGATGTGTCTGTACAAGCTAAAATACTAGATACTATTAAGAGTATTGTAAGAGATATTAATGTTACTATGATTATAGTAACACACGATTTAGCAGTTGTGCGATTTTTAACTGATAAATTATTGGTTATGAAAGATGGCATAGTTGTAGAAACAGGATTAACAGATAGAGTTTTGGATGATCCTCAACATTCCTACACACAGCTTTTAACTTCATCTATTTTACAAGTTTAATAATGAAAATTATCGAATTAAAAAACGTTAATAAGAAATTTATTCTGCATAATCAGAAGGGCACCGTATTAAATGTTTTAAAAAATATTAATTTAGAAATAAAGACAGGAGAATGTATTGCGCTAGTTGGAAAATCTGGAATTGGTAAATCTACATTTTTAAAAATGTTATATGGAAATTATTTACCATCTTCAGGTGAAATTAATATTTATAATAATAATAAAATCAATATTGCTAATTCATTAGAACATCAAATAATAAATCTTCGTAAATATTTCATTGGATATGTAAGTCAGTTTTTAAGAGTTTTGCCTAGGGTTCCAACAATTGAAATAGTATCTGATACTCTAAAACAACAGTCTTTATTTGATGAACACTCATTAATAAAAATAAAAAAACTTTTATCTGAATTAAATATACAAGAATCTATGTGGAATTTATCACCATTGACTTTTTCTGGAGGTGAACAACAACGAGTAAATTTAGCTAAAACATTAATTGGGAATTATTCTATTCTTTTATTAGATGAGCCAACAGCATCTCTCGATGATATTAATAAATCCATCGTCATTGATATGATTAAATCAAAACTTAAAAAAGATGTAACAATAATAGTTATAGTTCATGATAAAAAAATTAGAAATGAAATATGTACAAGAGAAATTAATTTAGAAAAATACATTCCAAATGATAATTAAAAATGCAAATATAGTTACTTTAAATGATACTTTTATTGGCTCAATAAATTTTGATGAAACAATTTTAAACATTGATAAGGGTAATTTAAATAACTCTAATGCAATTGATTTTGAAGGTGATTATTTATTACCAGGATTTATAGAGCTTCATACAGATAACTTAGAAAAACATTTTATTCCTAGACCAAATGCAATTTGGCCTAATAAAATTGCAGCTGCAATAGCTAATGATAATGAAATTATTTCTTCTGGTATAACAACGGTTTTTGATGCAATATTAGTTGGAAACTATACAAAAATTAGAACAAGTATTTTGGATGATATAATAACTTCGATTACCAGAGGTAAGGATTTAGGTTTATTCAAAGCTGATCACCATCTTCACTATAGATGTGAATTATCTGATCCTGAGCTCTTAGAAACATTAGAAAAATACTATGATAACAAATATATAGCATTAGCTTCTTTAATGGATCATACTCCTGGACAGAGACAATGGAGAAATAAAGAAAAAATGCTAGAATTTTACGGTAAAGGAAGTAATTTTACATCCCATGGTGCATATGATTTTGATGAAAAAATGTTAAGACTAGAGGAAACGGCAAAAGAAGCAGAAAAAAAGAATAGACCAAAAGTATCAACAATATGGAGAGAGAAAAAAATTATTATGGCTTCTCACGATGATACGACAGAAGAACATGTAAATGAAGCAAGCAAAAATGGAATTTATATTAGTGAATTTCCAACTACCTTAGAAGCTGTTAAACAAGCAAAAAAACTCAAAATGAAAACAGTTTTAGGTGCTCCAAATTTTATAAGAAATAAATCACACTCGGATAATGTTTCGGTAAATGATTTAGTGGATAACAACTTTGATTTAGTTGATATATTTTCATCTGATTATGTTCCTTTGAGTCTAATACAATCTGTATTTAAATTATTACATAAAGGTGTGAATTTAAGTGAATCTACTAAATTAGTTTCTTATAATCCAGCAAATTCAGTTGGTTTAGATGACAGGGGTCACATTGAAATTAATAAAAGATCGGATTTTCTTAGAGTTGCCTTTGTAGAAAATACACCGTTAATCAAAGAAGTTTATATTAAAGGCAAAAGAGTAAACTAATCGTAAAATAACATTAACCTTTTTGTAATAAAAATAATTTACCAATTATTTTTTATGCAAATAATAAATCTTTCGAAACATTTTGGTGACAACAAAGCGGTAAATAACATTTCCTTAAATATCAATAAACCTCAAATGATAGGTATTATTGGAAGATCAGGGGCTGGTAAATCTACAATGTTAAGAATCATTAATAGATTAACGGATGCAACTAGTGGAAAAATTATAGTTAAAGATGAAAATATTTTAGATTTTAAAAAAAATAAAAAAAGAGCATGGCAAAAAAATTGTGCAATGATTTTTCAGCAATTTAATCTTATTCCAAGACTTGATGTTTTGACAAATGTAATTCTAGGCACGTTAAATGAACAAAGTTTTTTTAAAAGTTCTTTAAAACTTTTTACTAAAGAAGAGAGAACAGAGGCTCTTATTAATCTTGATAAATTAGGAATGGCAGAAACTGCTTTACAAAGAGCGGAAACTCTTTCAGGCGGTCAACAACAAAGAGTAGCTATTTGCAGAGCCTTAATGCAAAACCCTTCCATGATTCTGGCTGATGAGCCCATAGCATCATTAGATCCCTATAATGCAAGATTAGTAATGGAGTCATTGCAAAAAATACATAAAGAAAAGAATATTACGGTTATATGTAATTTACATACATTGGATACAGCAAAAAAATATTGCGACAGAATAATTGGTATGAAAACAGGAAACATAGTTTTCGATGACCAACCTGAATTACTTAAAGATGAAACTGCAAGAGATATTTACGGCGCCGAAGCTGAAGAAGCTTTTGAAGCCGCTATTACCTCTACGTCTTTGGGTGATAATCAAGAAAGGCTAATTGGTAACAAAAAGGGGGAAGGTCTTGATTGATAAATTAAACTTAAATTTTACTAATATTTAAAGGAGAACGTATGATTAGAAAATTTATATTTACAGTCTTGCTTGGCTTATTTATCTCTTCAAATTCTTTTGCCGGAGGTCATGAAATGCCGAAGTTTGACCTAAGTAAATTTAGACCAGACTTTAGAATTGGAATACTTGGAGGTGAAAATGCCTCTGATCAAATTAGATTACAACAATGCTTTGCAGATTATGCAACCGAATCTTTAAATGTACCTGCAAAAATTTTTACATTCAAAGATTACGCTGGTACCATGCAATCAATAATTGGTAGAAACTTAGATATGGCAGGATTTGGAGCTTCTTCTTACGCTGGTGTATATATTGAAGATCCTACTGCAATCGTACCAATATCAACTTGGATGAATCCCGCCGGAGCTACTGGTTATTATTCTGTCTTAGTAGCTAGAAAAGATTCTGGATTAAAATCCCTAGAAGATATGGCTGGAAAGAAATTAGGTTATGCGGATCCGAATTCAACATCTGGCTTTCTAATACCATCTACTGAACTTGCAAGTATGGGTATTAATGAAGATTTCTTTGAATCAGTTAACTTTATGGGTGGACATGAGCCAGGAGTCTTAGGCGTTTTAAATGGCGATGTTGATGCATCTTTTACTTGGGTATCTGGTGTAGGTAAATGGGAAGAAGGTTACTCAAATGGAAATTTAAGAAGAATGGTTGATAAAGGTATTCTTAATATGGATGATCTAGTTCAATTATGGTCTTCTTCACTTATTCCTGAGGGCCCTCAATCATTAAGCACTGATTTGCCAATCGCTATGATTGAACATATGAGAAATTTATTAGAATGGATTCATGCAAATGATAAAGAATGTTCTAAAAATATAGCTTATGGTGAAATTAAGCAATATGTTGACGTTGATCATTCATTCTACGAAGGTATCGTTGCTGCAAGATTAGCTAAAATTGGAGGTTAATCTTCTAAAGTGTCAAAGCGAGTATAAGCTCGCTTTGATTTCCTTTTATTTTATATTATGAATAATAAAGAGCTACCTAATCACTTAAAATATCTTGAAGATAATCTTAACAAGATGGCTAGAACGAGAATGCTTTATTCTGTAATCTCTATAGCAGCTATTATTTTAATTTTAGCAACGGGAACATATGTTGCAGAAGAATCTAATGCTGGAAGTTTTGTAAGAGGAATAGATAATTTTTTTGATTATCCCATTGCTTTATTTGCTAAAACTTTTGATGCTGGTTTTAGTTGGTTTGGATACGTCTTAGATTACGTTCCTGATCTTCTTTATACTTTTAATATGGCTTTATTTTCTACAATTGTTGGTGCAATATTAGCCTTAATTCTTAGTGTATTTGCAAGTGGAAATTTAATTAAAAATAAAACTATTGTTTGGACTGCAAGAAGGATTATGGATATTTGTCGTGCTTTTCCTGAATTGGTTCTTGCTATAACCTTACTTTATTTACTAGGTCGATCTCCGATACCAGCCGTTATAGCAATAATTATTCATACAGCGGGTGCTTTGGGAAAGTTATTTTCTGAAGCTATTGAAAATGCAGATAATAAACAGATTGAAGGATTAGAGTCTGTTGGGTCATCCTGGTTGTCTAGAATAAGATTTGGTGTTTTGCCACAAGTAATGCCTATTTTACTAAGTTATGGTTTATTAAGAGCAGAAATAAATGTTCGAGCATCAACAATACTCGGGTTTGTTGGAGCCGGAGGAATTGGTGAACAGCTTAACACTTTAATTCAATGGAATTTTGGAGCCAAAATCACTGCTGTAATGTTTTTACTAATTTTGACTATTACGTTACTTGATTATTTTTCAACTTTTACCCGGCAGAAATTAATTGGTGGAAGCTTTATTATTCCGAAAGATAAATAATGGATAAGGTTAGTAAAGAATTTTTAGAAAAACACAGTGATATCATAAATATTAAATTTTCTAAATACTTAAGAAGCTTTTTTTATTTATTCTTAATTATTTCATACTCTATTTTTGCATTTTACTCTCTTGGTTTTAACAAGCTAACAGATCAATTTAAGCCTGATTTTGCAGCTAAATTGATTCAAGATTCATACTCTTACAAAGATCATATCAATACAAAATGGAGTGATACAAGCGATGTTACTATAAGCTATGAAGGAGGGGCATTTACTAAATATGATCCTAAAGATTTTCCAGAATGGTTCCTTTCAGATACTAATAAACATTCAGTAATATTTAATAATCAAGGAATAATCGATATTTTTAAAGACAGAATTGAAATGAAAGGATTTGGCGATGAGGAAGAAAAAAATCTCCTGCTAACTTTTAAACTTTTAAATGGAAAACCTACAGTTGAAGGGTATACATTTGATGATCCAAAATTACCTAAATGGATTAGGATTACTGAAAACAAAGTTGAGGTTAGGCCAAGTTTATTTGAAAGATTGCAAGTTTATTCGGAAAAAATTGAAATACATAGATTCCAATTTGGTTGGAAATATTTCTTTTTTGATTTTGCAAGCCCTTTTAATAAGTATTCATCATCAGAATTATTTTTATTATTTTTTTCGTCAAATAGATTAGATCCAGAAATATCAAATGCTCGCTTTATGTTTAATGAATTTCTATCTAATGAGCAGTGGTTTCATGGATTGGTTTTTTCTTCATTAAGGGATACCATTTTTATGGCTGTGATAGGAACATTATTTGCTACTATATTTGGTCTTCTCTTAGCATTTTTAGCAGCAATAAACATAACTCCTTTTAATTTTGTTAGGTTTTTTATAAGAAGATTTTTTGACTCCTTAAGAGGAATTGATTTTTTAATTTGGAGTTTGATTTTTTTAAGAGCTTTTGGACCTGGTCTTTATACGGGTATTCTAGCAATTGCATTCACAGATACAGGTACCTTAGGAAAAATAATGTCTGAAGCAATTGAGAATATTGAAAAAAATCAAAATGAAGGAGTTGAATCAACAGGCGCAACAAGAAATCAACAACACAGGTTTGGAATAATACCGCAAATTCTTCCAGTTTTTGTTTCTCAATCACTTTACTATTTTGAGTCAAACACAAGAAGTGCTGTCATTTTAGGTGCAATGGGTGCGGGAGGTATTGGTTTGTTATTTCTTGACTCGATAATGACAGGTGCTAATTTTGAAAACGTTGCTTATATGTCAATTTTAATTTTAATTGTTGTTTTTTTGATGGATACATTTTCACAATGGTTGAGAAGGAAATTAATTGGTAACGTATTTGTTGCTATAGTGAAGTAAAATTTTTTTTTAAGAGATAATTAAAAATTTACCAGAACTTCCACCAAGGTTTTTTATCCTGATTAGTCTCATCTTTTTTTGAATCTTGAAGTTCTGATCCGGTAAAAAAACTATCACTGTCCTTTAGATACTCTTCACCGGCAGCTTCTGCTTTGGTAAAGCCTTCAGTGAGTTTATTTTTTGCAAAAAAAGTTTTACCTTCATTACATAGGTTGACACCTTCATTTCTGATATCATTTATTTCTTTTTTCTTTTCTTCAGCTATTCTTCCTAGAGCATTTTCTAATCTAGCATTGAGATTTAAAATTTCAGGATCATTACAATTATAAAAGTATTCTTTAAAATACGCTTCTGGATCCTCAATTTTACCTGCACCACTTTCAATGGGAATATAGACTTTATGATTATCAGCTTGAACGTAAAAAGATATTGCTAATAAACCTATAAAAACTGATTTATTCATAATTTCGTAAAATATACTTTTTTGATGAATTTTTTATTAAAATTTTCTTTTAATTATTATTTTCTGTGAAATTTTATGTTTTTATGAACAGCATTCGTTGGTTCGAAAATTATTAATAAAGCAAACATCAAAGTCATTATTATTTTAATTACAAGCATAGATGTAAACATCAAATACCCACTATAAAAATATAAAAATGAACCAAGACTTGGGCCAATAGCCATTGCTATATTGCTTGTAGATGCAATTAAACTTTTTGCCTGACCATAAATCTTTGCATCAAAGTAAAGATTAGTAACAAATCCAAATGTAACAGTTATGACACCGTGACCCATCCCAAATAAGATCATTGATAAAATTGAAAAGTATATATTATCAAATTGAACTAAAATAAGACTAATTGCAGTAATAATGCATCCAATCGTTCCCGTTATTCTTGCGTCAAATTTTGATCCAAAAAACATCTCGATTAATCTTCCAATAGTTTGGAAGGGGCCATAAATGCTTGCTAATATTATTGCTAAGCTTGGGTTTTCATAAATTTCTGAAAACCAATTTATCCAAAAAAGTGTTAGTGATGCAAATACCAAGACATTTAAGAAATTTGATATACTTAATATTAGAAAAATTAATCTTTGTTTTATATCCAATTTAAGGAAATTGAATTTTTTAAATTTATTTTTTTGTATATTTAAATGCGTATGATTTTTAATTTCATAATTAATAATCAATGAATAAATTAATAATAAACTACTTATTATGAGACAAGAAATTAATAGATTATAAATATCTATTAGTGGGAAAATACATAACCAGGTTATAGTACTTGCAATTCCGCCATAAAAAGTAATTATGGAAATATTTTTCCTAGAATTTTTTTCATCTAATTGTATGACTGTACTAAATGAACATTCATAACCACACATAGAAAGACTTGTTGATATTAAAATAAGACATAACGATAACCAAAAAAAATTTTGAAAATATATATAATTCAATTCAATTAAACCCAAACAACAAATACCTATGCTGCCAATAATAAAACCTATCCTCATCACCTTTAATCCACCAAATTTGTCAATATATTTACCAATGATAGGCATTATTGCTGCTTGAATTAGTAAATTTATAGTTAAAATTATAAGGATGGAAGTTTCTGAAGTTTCTAAAAAATTAGACAAATAAGGTTTTACTGGTGCAAATAAATAAAAAAGAAAACCATAAGAAAAAATCGAACCTATACCCAGTTTATGAACGGGAACTTTATGTAACATTATGATTACTTTACTAAGAATATAAAATTAAAAAAGTTTTTTTTTCTTAACATTATTTTAATAAATATAACCTACTTGAAAATTTATGAATAAAGTTGGATTTTCAATTACTGGAACATCTGTAAACAATAATAGTAGTAGTAATTTAGAAATTCTAGAAGGAGAACTTACTCAATTTAAATTATTAGAAGTAGATTCAATAGAATTACCAATTTATGCTTTAGATATAATTGTGGGAAAAAAAATTTTTAAACCCGAAATAGATAAACTAAAAAAAATTATTTCTACTTTTGACTTTAATTATACTGTTCACGGAGAACTTTCAGTAAACTTAATGGATGAAGAGTTTTTTACTGATCACAAAGAGGTTTTAAAAAAAAATATTGAAGTATCAGGTGAATTAGGTGCTTCGCATTTAGTGACCCATTTTGGATATACAACCAAAAAAATATTTGAAGATAAAAATCATTACAGTGAATTATTAGAAAAACAAAACGAGTGTTATGAAGAATTATCGAGTTTAGCTGATTCTTGTAACGTTACTCTAGCTATTGAGTGCTTATTTCCATTTAATATGGAGGCTTACGCTCCTTTACCAAGTGAAATTGCGCATAATTTAAATCAAATCAATCATAAAAGAATTAAAGCATGTTTAGATTTTTCCCACGCTTATATTAACTGTAATTATAATAATGCTGATTATATAAGTGAAATAAAAACAATGGCTCCATTAAGTGAGCATCTCCACATGCACGACTCTTTTGGATTATTGCAAAAAATGCCAACGTTTTATAAATCTGAAGCAGTTAGTTATGGTTTGGGTGATATTCATTTGCCATTAGGATGGGGTAATATCCCCTTTGATGAAATATTTGATGAATTGCAATTTCCTAAAAATACTAATTTTAATTTTGAATTATTACCTAAACATTACCCTTATTTTGAAGAAAATATTAAAATAGCAAAAGAATTAATTAATAATATTAGAAATTTATTATAATTAATTGAAAAATATATATTTTTTTTATAAATAATTTACATTTATTTATTATTAAAATTTTGCTCAATACTTGTTTTACTTAAAAATTAGACAAAAATCTTTATAGATTCATAAATAAAATAAGCTTTTTATGAAAAAAATAGTTATTTCACTTTTTCTAATTTTATCTAGTTCTCAATTATTAGCGTTTGATTTTAATACATTTCAGGAGGTTGATAAATGTATTAAGTATTCTGAAGATCTTGAGCAATATAAAAAGAATTTTCAAAGCTGTTTAGACTCTAAAAATTTATCAATAGAAGATAATTTAATCCAATCTTTTAAAACAAAATTACCAAAGAATTTTCATGATAGAGTTAATTTTGGCAAAAATATAAATCAATTTATAGATAAAAAATATATCCCTAATAATCCTGAATTAACGATTGATGAATTTATCAAAAAATATCCAAATCATATTTTTACAATTGACAGTTTATTAAGAGGTAAAGATGCAATTATTAGCGATTTTCAGTTAAGAAAATCAGATCTTCTACCAAAATTATTTTCAAATATTCCAACTGTTGAAATAATTGAAAATAATAAAAGTGCAAAACAGATCAAACAAGAAACAAATTTTGCAACTCTTGTAACTGGCTACTTTCTTTATCTTATAAATAGTGATGATGAAATAAGATGTAACGTTAATGCCTCATTATCCCAAAATTCTTCTTCAATTGATGAAGATTCATCAAGTACTATTGATTTTACCATTACGGGTGCTCCGGGTGGAGTATCTTACACTATTTCTACTTCTGGTTCTGCAACTGAAGACACAGATTATGAAATTATAAATGCAAATGGATCAAATACATCTTTTTCAATTTCAACTATAGATGATTCAATTTCGGATATAAATGAAACGGTTGATATCAGTCTTACTCCAAGTGGTGGAGATATTACATTTTGTAAAAATACTTTAAACTCTCAAACTGTAACAATTGTAGATGATGAAGCTGCTCCAACTATAACTTTGGCAGCTAGTGCATCTAGTATTGCAGAGAATGCAGGATCATCAATTACCCTTACAGCAACAAGTTCAATTATTTCTGGCTCAGATATCACTGTATCATTTGATACTTCTGGTACTGCAACAGAAGGAACAGATTATGGAACAATATCTGATATTACCATTAGTGCTGGTGAAACAACAGGAACAACAACATTCACCCCAACTGATGATAGTATGTATGAAACATCAACAGATGAAACGGCCACGATTGCAATTGGCACTGTATCAGGAGGAGGAGCAACTGAAAGTGGGTCTCAATCAGTAACATTAACAATTGAAGAAAATGATAGTGCACCTACAGTTACATTGGCTGCTAGTTCATCGAGTATTGAAGAGAATGCTGGCACTTCTATTACTTTAACAGCAACTTTATCTAACCCCACAAGTGAAGATGTAACTGTTTCAATTGGAACATCTGGTAGTGCAACAGAAGGAACAGATTATGGAACAATTTCTGATATTATTATTTCTTCTGGAGATACTACAGGGACAGCATCATTTACACCAACAGATGATAATTTATATGAAACAAGTACTGATGAAACAGCAACTGTTTCTATTACCGGTGTTTCCGGTGGAAGTGCTACTGAAAGTGGATCTCAATCAGTAACACTAACAATTGAAGAGAATGAAAGTGCGCCAACTGTAACACTATCAACAAGTGCAACTAGTATTGATGAAAATTCTGGATCTGTATTAACTTTAACTGCAACGTTATCAGTTGCAACAACCGCTGATGTTACAGTTACTATTGCAACTTCAGGTACTGCAACAGAAGGAACGGATTATACTGATGGAAGTGGGAATATCGATGATCTTGTTATTACAGCTGGCAATACAACAGAGACAATTAGTTTTAAACCAACAAATGATAGTGTGTATGAAGGTGATGAAACAGCAACGATTTCTATTGATAGTGTTTCAGGTGGTGAAGCATCAGAAAACGGTACTCAAGCTGTTACAATAACCATTTCTGAAGATGAAAGTG
Organism: uncultured Alphaproteobacteria bacterium; assembly: GCA_902577945.1. Classification (GTDB taxonomy): domain Bacteria; phylum Pseudomonadota; class Alphaproteobacteria; order HIMB59; genus CACPNW01. The sequence goes on along the minus strand of CACHBB010000004.1, from coordinate 18,082 downwards.
CTCCAACAATTACACTTTCTGTTAGTGCTTCAAGTATTGCTGAGAATTCTGACTCAACCTTAACCATTACTGCTACTTCATCTGTAGAAACCGATGAAAACATTACAGTTGGTATTTCTACATCAGGTACTGCTACGGAAGGAACAGATTACGGGACAATTTCTGATATTACAATTACAGCCGGCAATACAACTGGTACGGCTACTTTTGATCCAACCGATGATATTATTTCTGATGTAGCGGAAACAGCTATAGTTGCAATAAGTAGTGTCTCAGGAGCTGATGCAACAGAGAGTGGGTCGCAATCAGTCACAATTACGATAAATGATAATGAAGCAACACCAACTGTTACATTAACTGTTAGTGCAACATCGATTGCAGAAAATGCAGGATCATCTTTAACTTTAACAGCAACCAGTTCAATTGTTTCAGGTTCAGACATTACCGTTACACTTAGCACTAGTGGTACAGCAACAGAGGGAACAGATTATGGATCTCTATCTGATATTACCATTAGCGCTGGATCAACAACAGGAACAACAACGTTCACACCTACTAATGACAATATGTATGAAACATCAACAGATGAAACAGCAACAGTTGCTATTGATACGGTTAGTGGTGGATCAGCAACGGAAAATGGAACACAATCTGTAACAATTACAATTAACGAAGATGAATCTGCTCCTACTGTTACACTTGCAGCAAGTGGAACAAGTATTGCCGAGAATGCTGATTCATCCATTACAATTACTGCTTCATTAAGTGGAACAACTAGTCAAGATGTAACTGTTTCGTTATCAAGTTCAAGTACAGCAACTGAGGGAACAGATTATGGAACAGTTTCTGATATAACTATTTCATCTGGATCAACAACTGGAACAGCTACCTTCACGCCGACAGATGATAATGTATATGATGCTACTTCAGATGAAACTGCCATCATTTCTATAAGTGGTGTATCAGGAGGAGGGGCTAGTGAAAGTGGAGATCAGAAAGTTACTATTACTATTAATGATGATGAAAGTGCTCCAACTGTTACTTTAAGTGTTAGTGCTACGTCTATTGCAGAGAATGCTGGATCATCTTTAACTTTAACAGCAACTTTATCAGGTACAACATTCCAAGATGTTACTGTTGGTATTGATACATCGGGTGGTGCAACAGAGGGAACGGACTACACTGATGGGTCAGGAAATATTGATGACATAACCATTAGCGCTGGTAGCACAACAGGAACAGTTAACTTTACACCAACGAATGACTCTATTTATGAGGATGATGAAAGTGCAACAATTTCTATTGGATCTGTTTCAGGAGGTGGAGCAACAGAGAGCGGATCACAATCTGTTACGATTACAATTTCAGAAGATGAATCTGCACCGACTGTAACTCTAACTGTAAGTGATAATACAATTGCAGAGAATGCTGGTTCTTCGTTAACACTGACTGCAACTCTATCAGGAGCAACAGATGAAAATATTACGGTTGGAATAGATACAGCTGGAACTGCAACAGAAGGAACAGACTATACCGATGGTAGTGGTAATCTTGATGATATTACGATTAGTGCAGGAAGTACAACTGGTACAATAAGTTTCACACCAACTGATGATGCATCAGATCCTGTGTATGAAGAAAATGAAACAGCGATTATTTCTATTGCATCTGTTTCAGGAGGTGGAGCAACAGAGAGTGGAACGCAATCAGTAACAATAACAATTACAGAAAATGAATCAGCACCAACAGTAACTTTAACAAGAAGTGCTGCATCCATTGCTGAAAACTCTGGATCAACGGTAACATTAACAGCAACCCTTTCTATAAAAGTAGATGAGGCTGTAACAGTATCTTTGAGTACAAGTGGTGCTGCAACAGAGGGAACAGATTATACAGATGGAAGTGGTAACTTAGATGATATAACAATTTCAGCTGGCTCTACCACTGGTACAGTTAGTTTTGATCCATCAAATGATGCAGTATATGAAGGTGATGAAGCAGCAGTTATTGCTATTGATACCGTTTCAGGTGGAGGCGCTAGTGAAAGTGGTTCTCAATCTGTTACCGTTACAATTACAGAAGATGAATCAGCACCAACGGTAACTCTAGCAACAAGCGCAAGTAGTATAACTGAGAATTCAAATTCTACTCTTACCTTAACAGCAACATTATCTAATATAGCGGATGAAGATGTAACTGTATCATTAAGTACTAGCGGCGCAGCTACGGAAGGTACTGATTATACGGATGGTGCAGGTAATTTAGATGATATAACAATTTCAGCTGGCTCTACGACTGGTACAGTTAGTTTTGATCCATCAGATGATAATATTTATGAAGATGATGAAGCAGCAGTTATTGCTATTGATACCGTTTCTGGTGCAGATGCAACTGAAAGTGGGACGCAATCAGTTACCATTACGATTACAGAGAATGAAAGTGCTCCAACAGTTACTCTTACAGTTAGTAATACATCAATTGCGGAAAATGCAGGATCATCATTAACATTAACTGCAACTTTAAGTGGAGCAACTGATGAAACGGTAACAGTAGCTATTGGAACTTCTGGTACAGCAACAGAAGGAACGGACTACACCGATGGGTCAGGAAATATAGATGATATTACTATTAGTGCTGGATCAACTACAGGAACAGTAAACTTTATTCCGACTAATGATTCGACTTATGAAGGAAATGAAACAGCAACGATTGCTATCACTGGTGTATCTGGAGGAGGAGCTAGTGAAAGTGGTTCTCAATCTGTTACTATTACTATCTCAGAAGATGAATCTGCACCTACAGTAGCTTTAAGTGTTAGTGCAACAAGTATTGCCGAAAATGCTGGATCATCTTTAACAATTACTGCTACGTTATCAGGTGCTGCCGATGAAGCTGTAACCGTTGCTTTATCTACTTCTGGAACTTCTACAGAAGGAACCGATTATACAGATGAGTCAGGGAATATAGATGACATTACAATCAGTGCTGGATCTACAACTGGTACAGTAAATTTCACACCAACAAATGACAGTGTGTATGAAGGTGATGAAACGGCAATAATTGCTATTAGTAGTGTTTCGGGAGCTGATGCTAGTGAGAGTGGTTCACAATCTGTTACTATTACGATCTCTGAAGATGAATCAGCACCAACTATTACGTTAACAAGAAGTGCAGCGTCAATAGATGAAAATTCTGTTTCTACTATCACATTAACGGCGACTATTTCTGGTGTAACAGATACAGCTGTTACCGTCGCACTAGATACATCTGGTACCGCAACAGAGGGAACAGACTATGGAACAATTTCGGATATTACCATTAGTGTAGGTGCAACAACAGGTACGTCAACACTCGATCCAACAGATGATAATATTTATGAAGGAGATGAAACAGCGACCATTGATATTGGAAGTGTTTCAGGAAAATCTGGTGTTACTGAAAATGGAACACAACAAGTAAGTGTTACAATTGCAGAAAATGAATCAGCGCCAACCGTCACACTTGCAACAAGTGATAATACAATTGCAGAGAATGCTGGTTCTTCGTTAACACTGACTGCAACGTTATCAGTTGCAACAACAGCTGATGTCACTGTTGCTTTAAGTACAAGTGGTACCGCAACTGAGGGAACGGATTACACCGATGGTTCAGGAAATTTAGATGACATTGTTATTTCGGCTGGATCAACAACAGGTACAGTAAGCTTTACACCTACAAATGATAGTTTGTATGATGCGGCATCCGATGAGACTGCCACCATTGCTATTAGTGGTGTTTCAGGTGGAAGTGCTAGTGAGAGTGGTTCACAATCAGTAACAATTACAATAACAGATGATGATAGTGCACCCACTGTTACATTAGCAGCATCATCAACTAGTATTGCAGAAAATTCTGCTTCAACTATTACGTTAACAGCGACACTATCAAATGCAACTTATCAAGATGTAACTATTGCAATTAGTACATCTGGTACGGCAACAGAGGGAACGGATTATGGTAATATATCTGATATTACTATTAGTGCTGGTTCCACAACAGGAACAGCAACTTTTGATCCAACCGATGACTCCGATGAAACAGATACTGTTACTGCAACAATTGCCATTAGTGGTGTCAGTGGTGGTGGTGCTACAGAGAGTGGATCGCAATCTGTTACCATTAGTATTTTAGATGACGAAAGTGTTCCTCGAGTTACGTTAACTGTGAGCTCAGCATCGATTGCAGAAAATTCAGGTTCAACGTTAACCTTAACGGCAACGCTATCTAAAACGGCATCAGAAGATGTTACCGTTACACTTGGTACATCTGGTAGTGCTACTGAAGGAACAGATTATGGATCTTTGTCGAATATTACTGTTACTGCTGGATCATTAACAGGAACGACAACTTTTACGCCAACAGATGATAGTATTTATGATGCAACATCAAATGAAACAGCAACGGTGTCCATTGATACAGTTTCAGGAGGTGATGCATTAGAAAATGGAACTCAATCAGTAACAATTACTATTACCGATAATGAAAGTGCACCAACAGTAACACTAACAAGAGGTGCTCCAGCTATTGATGAAGATTCTTCTAGTACTGTTACGATTACCGCAACATTATCAAATGCAACATACCAAGATGTTACCGTTACAATTGGTGCATCAGGTGGAACAGAAGGAACAGATTATGCAACTATTTCTGATATTACTATTAGTGCAGGTAGCACAACAGGCACAACGTCTGTTGATCCAACTGATGATAATATTTATGAAGATGATGAAACTGTAACTATTACGATTGATGGCGTCTCCGGCGGAAGTGCTAGTGAGAGTGGTTCTCAATCTGTTACCGTTACAATAACAGAAGATGAATCTGCACCAACTGTAACACTTTCTGTTAGCGATACAAGTATTGCAGAAAATGCAGGGACATCATTAACTTTAACAGCAACCTTATCTGGTGCAACTGATGAAACAGTAACTGTTGGTATTGATACAGGTGGTACATCAACAGAAGGAACAGACTACACTGATGGAAGTGGTAATGTTGATGACATCTCTATTAGCGCCGGTAGTACAACAAGTACCGTTAATTTTACACCAACAAATGATGCCATTTACGAAGGAAATGAAACAGCTATTATTTCTATTGGATCTGTTTCAGGAGGTGGCGCTACAGAGAGTGGAACACAATCAGTAACCATTACAATAACAGAGGATGAAAGTGCACCAACAGTTGCTTTAAGTGTTAGTGCAAATAGTATTGCAGAGAATGCAGGATCATCTCTTACTATTACAGCGACACTATCTGGAAAAGCAGATGAAGATGTAACAGTTACAATTGGAACTGGTGGAACAGGCACAGAGGGAACCGATTATACCGATGGAAGTGGAAATTTAAATGACATAACTATTTCCGCTAATTCAACAACTGGAACTGTATTATTTACACCAACCAATGATAGTGTTTATGAAGGAAGTGAAACAGCAATAGTTTCTATTGACGGTGTATCAGGAGCAGATGCAAGTGAAGACGGAACACAATCAGTAACTATTACAATAACGGATGATGAAAGTGCACCAACTGTTACTTTAGCAGTAAGTGATACAACTATTGCGGAGAATGCAGGATCATCTTTAACCTTAACGGCAACATTATCTGGTACAACAGATGCAGATATTACCGTTGCTTTAGATACTTCGGGAACAGCGACTGAAGGTACAGATTATACCGATGGCTCGGGCAACATCGATGATATTACGATTAGTGCAGGAGCAACTACAGGTACTGTTTTATTTACCCCAACTAATGATAGTATCTATGATGCAACGTCAAATGAAACTGCAACCATATCAATTAATGGCGTTTCAGGAAAAACGGGTGTTGCTGAAAATAGTACACCGCAAGCAGTTACTATAACAATAACGGATGATGAAAGTGCACCAACCGTTACTTTAGCAGCGGCGTCATCATCTATTGCAGAAAATTCTAGTGATACAATTACCTTAACAGCTACTGTATCAACTGCCACCTTCCAAGATGTTACAGTATCCATTGATGGTACTGGTGGAACAGGAACTGAAGGAACAGACTTTGGTACAGTATCAGACATTACGATTAGTGCTGGCAGTACTACAGGTACTGTAACTTTTGATCCAACAGACGATAATGTTTATGAAGGAAATGAAACAGCAGGTATTTCTGTGTCTGGTGTGTCAGGTGGTGGAGCAAGTGAAAGTGGTACACAAGCTGTTACTATTACAATTACAGAAAATGAAAGTGCACCAACAGTAACTTTAAGTACTAGTGGATCAAGTATAGCAGAGAATGCAGGATCATCTCTCACATTAACAGCGACATTATCAGTTGCAACAACAGCTGATGTTACAGTTGCATTATCAACTTCTGGAACAGCAACAGAAGGAACCGATTACACCGATGGGTCAGGGAATATAGATGATATTACTATTAGTGCTGGTAGCACAACAGGAACAGTTAACTTTACACCAACCAATGACAGTGTGTATGAAGGTGATGAAACAGCAACAGTTGCTATTAGTAGTGTCTCTGGTGGTAGTGCCACAGAGAGTGGAACGCAATCTGTTACGATTACAATTTCGGAAGATGAAAGTGCTCCAACAGTTACATTAACTGTAAGTGATACATCAATTGCAGAGAATGCTGGATCATCATTAACCATTACAGCAACCTTATCTACAGCTACGACTGCGGATGTAACAGTTACTATTGGAACAGCTGGTACCGCCACTGAAGGAACTGATTACACGGATGGTTCTGGTAATCTCGATGATATTACGATTAGTGCTGGTAGTACAACTGGTACCGTAAGTTTCACCCCAACTGATGATGCATCAGATCCAGTCTATGAAGAAAATGAAACAGCCATCATTTCGATTGATGGTGTATCTGGTGGAAGTGCCACAGAGAGTGGATCACAATCGGTAACAATAACAATTACAGAAAATGAAAGTGCACCAACAGTAACATTAGCAAGAAGTGCTGCATCCATTGCTGAGAACTCTGGATCAACCGTAACATTAACAGCAACTCTTTCTATAAAAGTAGATGAAGCTGTAACAGTTGCATTAAGTACTAGTGGAGCTGCAACAGAAGGAACAGATTACGGAACAATTTCCGATATTACTATCAGCGCAGGCTCAACAACGGGAACAGCAACCTTTGATCCAACAAATGATGCGGTATATGAGGATGATGAAGCAGCAGTCATTGCAATTGATACCGTTTCAGGTGGAGGAGCTAGTGAAAGTGGTTCACAATCTGTTACCGTTACAATTACAGAAGATGAATCTGAACCAACAGTAACACTTGCTGTTAGTGCAACGTCTATTGCAGAAAATGCAGGAACGTCATTAACTTTAACAGCAACGTTATCTGGAGCAACCGATCAAAATGTTACCGTTGTATTAGGTACATCTGGTACGGCAACAGAAGGAACGGATTATACCGATGGAAGTGGCAATGTTGATGATATTACTATTAGTGCTGGAAGTACAACAGGTACAGTTAACTTTACGCCAACTGATGATAGTGTTTATGAAGGAAATGAAACTGCTACAATTGCTATAAGTAGCGTTACCGGTGAAGCAAGTGAGAGTGGAACTCAAGCAGTTACTATAACTATTACAGAAAATGAATCAGCGCCTACTGTTACTTTATCTATTAAAATAGATAGTTTAGGATATGATTACGCAAGTACATCCATTAGGGAGAATAATTCATCGACGTCTTTAAAAATAGAAGCAAAATTATCTGGTGCAACAGATGAAGATGTAACTGTTGCTTTAAGTACAAGTGGTACAGCAACAGAAGGAACTGATTACACTGATGGTTCTGGCAATCTTGATGACATCACTATTAGCGCAGGAAGTACGACAGGTTCAGTTAACTTCACACTAACTGATGATTCAGTTTATGAAGGTGATGAAACGGCTACGATTGCTATTAGTAGTGTCTCAGGTGGAAGTGCAACAGAGAGTGGATCACAATCAGCTACGATTACGATTCAAGATAATGAAAGTGCGGGAAGTGTTACTTTAACTGTTAGCGCAACTTCTATTGCAGAGAATGCCGGTAGTTCTCTTACTATAACCGCAACTCTCTCTAGCACAAGTGATGAAGATGTTACTGTTGCGCTATCAACGTCAGGAACAGCAACAGAAGGAACTGATTACACGGATGGAAGTGGAGCAATAGATGATATTACAATCAGTGCTGGATCTACAACTGGTACAGTAAATTTCACACCAACAAATGACAGTGTGTATGAAGATGATGAAACAGCAACAGTTGCTATTAGTAGTGTTTCTGGTGGAGATGCATCAGAAAACGGTGATCAATCAGTTACAATCACAATAACAGAGGATGAAAGTGCACCAACTGTTACATTAACTGTCAGTGATACAACTATTGCGGAAAATGCTGGTTCATCGTTAACTTTAACAGCAACTCTGTCTGTTGCAACAACAGCTGATGTCACTGTTGCTTTAAGTACAAGTGGTACAGCAACAGAAGGAACCGATTACACCGATGGGTCAGGTAATCTCGATGACATTACAATCAGTGCAGGAGCAACTACAGGTACTGTTTTATTTACACCAACCAATGATAGTGTTTATGAAGGAAATGAAACAGCAACAGTTGCTATTAATAGTGTCTCTGGTGGAAGTGCCACAGAGAGTGGATCACAATCAGCAACAATAACGATTACGGATAATGAATCAGCACCAACTGTAACCCTTTCAACAAGTGCAACATCCATTGCAGAGAATGCTGGTTCATCGTTAACACTAACTGCAACTCTATCTGTAGCAACAACTGCTGATGTCACTGTTGCTCTATCAACTTCTGGCACAGCAACTGAGGGAACGGATTACACCGATGGAAGTGGATCAATTGATGATATTGTAATTTCTGCTGGCTCGACAACAGGAACCGTTAATTTTACTCCAACAGATGATAGTATCTATGATGCAACTTCAAATGAGACAGCAACAATAGATATCAGTGGTGTGTCTGGTGGTAGCGCCACTGAAGATGGAACACAAAATGTAACAATAACAATTACGGATGATGAAAGCGCTCCAACAGTTACATTATCAAAAGGTGCAGATGCTATAGATGAAGATTCTTCTAGTACTGTTGCAATTACTGCAACGTTATCGAATGCAACATTTCAAGACGTAACGGTTACTATTGATGGTACAGGGGGAACAGGTACAGAAGGCACTGACTTTGCAACGGTTTCAGATATTACAATAAGTGCTGGTTCTACAACAGGAACGGCAGCAGTAGATCCAACAAATGATAATGTGTATGAAGGAGATGAAACAGCCGGCATATCTATTTCAGGTGTGTCAGGAGGTAGTGCAACTGAAAGTGGTTCTCAATCTGTCACTGTAACAATCACTGAAGATGAATCTGCGCCTGTAGTTTCTTTAGCCGTAGACGCATCATCAATAGCTGAAAATTCTGGTTCAACTATTACTCTAACAGCAACATTAAGTGGAACAACAGATGAAGATATTACTGTTGCCCTTGATACTTCAGGTACATCAACAGAGGGAACTGATTATTCTGATGATGGTGGTACATCAAATCTTGATGATATTACTATTAGTGCTGGTGCAACGACAGGAACTGTTACATTTGACCCAACTAATGATTCTGTTTACGAAGGTAATGAGACAGCCATAATTGCTATAAACGGTGTATCAGGAAAAACAGGAGTAGCAGAAAATAGTACTCCGCAAGAAGTTACTATAACAATAACAGATGACGAAAGTGCACCAACTGTTACTTTGGCAGTAAGTGCTACAAGTATTGCTGAGAATGCAGGATCTTCTTTAACATTGACGGCAACTTTAAGTGGTACAACAGACTCTGCCATTACAGTTACTTTAGATACTTCGGGAACAGCGACTGAAGGAACAGATTATGGTAATCTTTCTGATATTACTATTAGTGCTGGTGCAACAACAGGAACTGTTTCGTTTACTCCAACAAATGATAGTATCTATGATGCAACGTCTAATGAAACAGCGGTAATTGCTATAAATAGTGTATCAGGAAAAACAGGAGTAGCAGAAAATAGTACACCGCAAGAAGTTACCATAACAATAACAGATGATGAGAGTGCACCAACAGTTACTATGACCTTAAACAATTGTAGTAATACAAATTCTATTTCATCAACTGTCTCTGAAAGTGCGGGAGCAAGCTGTATAACAGCTATACTGTCTGGAGCTACGTTTCAGACAGTTACAGTAAGTGTCACTTTGGGTGGAACGGCAAGTTCAGCAGATTATTCCAGTGATTATTTAGCATCTGGTGATATCACTATTAATGCTGGTAATACTCAAGCGAGTTATAGTTTTGATCCAACAGCTGACTCTCTTTATGAAGGAAATGAAACTCTTGTTGTAAGTATGTCAAATGTATCAGGGGGAGGCGCAACAGAAAGTGGAACGCAATCAATAACCATTACAATAACAGATGGTGACTCAGCACCAACAGTAACTCTTACTACTAGTGATACTTCTATTGCCGAGAATGCTGGTACTTCACTTACATTAACAGCTACCTTATCAGTTGCAACAACAGCTGATGTAACTGTTGCCTTAAGCACAAGCGGTACCGCAACAGAGGGAACTGATTATACGGATGGTAGTGGTACAATAGATGATATGACAATAAGTGCTGGATCGACGACAACGACAGCTAATTTTACACCAACTAATGATTCAACTGTTGAAGGAAATGAAACAGCTACGATTGCAATTGATACAGTATCTGGGGGAAGTGCCACTGAGGATGGTAATCAATCTGTTACTATAACTATAACTGATGATGACAGTGGTAATTTCTCAGTAGCAGATGTTACTGTTGCAGAAGATGTTGGTAATGCCACTATTACGGTGGCTTTGAGCAGTGCATATTCTTCCTCCCAGACAATACAATATGCAACATCTGCTGGTACAGCAACAGCAGGTTCAGATTACACAACTACAAATGGTACATTAACATTTAGTGCTGGGGACACTTCTAAAACATTTACAGTAGCAATAACAAACGACACATTAGATGAAAATAATGAAACAGTAACAATTACCCTGAGTAACCCTTCAAGTGGTACAATCACAGGTGGAACTGGAACCTTAACAATTACAGATAATGATAGTGCTCCTACATTATCTATTAACAGTCCTTCATCAACAAATGAAAGCAGTACATCAACAAACATGACAGTAACTCTATCAGCAGCTTCGGGCAAAGATGTGACAGTTGATTATGATTCATCTAATGGAACAGCGACAGCTGGTAGTGATTACACGGCAACAGATGGAACGTTAACAATAAGCGCTGGTGCTACAACAGGAAATATTCCTGTAACAGTTATTCAAGATAATGTTTATGAAGGTAATGAAACTGTTACGATGACTTTATCGAGTCCAAGTAATGCAACAATTAATAGCGGTGATGAAACAGGTACCTTTACTATTACTGAAGATGATAGTGCTCCTACTGTAGCATTAAGTGTTGCTTCTTCAAGTATAGCCGAAAATTCAGGCTCTTCTGTCGTTATGACCGCAACCTTAAGTGGAGCAACAGATGAAAATATTACTGTTGATCTTTCGTTCTCCGGTGCAACAGAAGGAACAGATTTTACAGATGGAAGTGGTAGTGTGGATAATATTACTATTTCTGCTCTTAGCACAACGGGAACAGTTAATTTTACTCCAGAGGACGACTCAGTATATGAAGGTAATGAAGCTGTTACAGTTAGTATAAATACTGTTTCTGGTAAATCAGGAGTACTAGAAGATGGAACTCAAACACAAACTATTACTATTACAGAAAATGAATCTGCACCAACAGTATCGTTGAGTACCAGTAGTACAAGTGTTTATGATAATGGATCTAATATAACCTTAACAGCAACCTCAACACAAGTAGCGGATGAAGACATAACTGTTGTAATAGGAACAAGTGGTACAGCAACAGAAACAAGTGATTATGCTGAAATTTCAAACATAACTATTAGTGCTGGAGCTACAACAGGTACGGCAACATTTAATCCAACTGAAGATACAGTTAATGAAGGATCAGAGACAGCAACGATATCTATTTCAAGTGTTTCAGGAGCTGACTCTTCTACTTCAGGAACAACCTCTGTTTCCATCACGATAACAGAATATGCATTAAGAACAGCTACTGCATTTGCAGATAGTGGGTCTGATTCAGTAACAAGTTCGAGTGTTGCATCTGATGCTCAATATTCAAATATTGATACTCATCTTGTTGGAAGTTCTGTGCATCCATATACTCAAATGAGAATAAATGAGGTTCAAGCTATGACAGATGGATCAAATTATTTAACTGGTGTTGGTCAAACAATTCATATAGCTGATTTTAACTGCAATACTAACGTACCCGTTTTTAATAATAAAACAATTTATAACCTTGATGATGGAGGTTCAGGTGAAAGTACATTCCAAAATGATACTGCAACAGATTATCATTGTAACGCTGTTGCAACATTTGCTGCTGGAGATAATACTGCAGGTACATCAAGTTTATTTTCTGGCGTTGCACCAGATGCTGATTTAGTACTTTCATCAATACCCGATACACAAGGAACTTATGATGGTGATGACTTTGCAGCAGATCTAGATGCTGCAAGAGGTTACAGTGCGATCGCTTCAAATAATAGTTGGGGTCAAAAAGATACTTCTACATCTATGAAAGACGCTACAGAGTTTCAAACCTTGTATGACAATAATAAAGCATCGTTTACAATGGATCAAATTGCTGGATATAACTTTAGTGGTAATGCAAGTGTTCCAGCAGCACAAACTAGTGATTGGCAGACATACGTAACTGCTTTAGATAATTTTCAGCAATCTGGTGTAATTGTTTTTGCGAATGGAAATTATAGCACAGATAGTGACGCTTCCTGGTTAGCTGCGTTACCATATTGGTACAATGGTGGTACTGATAATTTAGGTAATTCTTTAGAAGATTTATCCGATGCTTGGTTGTCAGTTATTTGGGCAGATTTTACTGGCACAGATATGTCTGGTATTACTGAATCTGAGTTTACTCTCTATGGAAATCCTTGTGGTAAAGCACGAGAGTTTTGCCTCACAGCAGATAGTTATGCAACAAATCATCAAACTTATTATGATGAATCTACTGGAACTTCATATTATGCAACTTTGCAAGTTGGGGGATCGTCTTATACAGCGCCAATGGTAGCAGGTGGAGTTGCATTAGTTAAACAGGCATTTCCTAATCATACACCAGAGCAAATCGTAGATAGAATTTTAGCTTCAGCAAATAATGGTTGGTTCACTCCTGCTGGTAATACTACATTTACAACACATGGAGCTAGCATTAAACACGGATATCATAATACATGGGGTCATGGACTACCTGATTTCATGGCAGCAATGTCTCCAATTACATCTAATGCCAATCCTGCCTCTATAACTACAGGTAACACAAATCACGTAGGTCAAAATAATGGAAATAACGATCAAACATATTTATCAGAAACTAGATATGATGTTGCCGCAACAACATTATCAGTACCTGGTTTAATGGGAGATGCAATAAGTGAAGGACTTTCAAATGAAACTGGATACTTCTATGATGGATTAAATGGTGGATTTAAATTTAATATGTCTTCTCTTCTAAATGATGAAAAGACAATTCAAAAACCACCGGCCTATAATATTAATAAAGATTTAGCTAAACTTGGTCAGATAAAAGATAACACACAATTTGAAAGTGAATTTAATGCAGCTAACGCATTATCATATACAACGGATGAAGAAAAAACTGCATATATTACTCTTGAGTCGCCAAATGCAGCAATACAAAAATTTGCTAGCTTTAATAATGGAAATAATTTTTATTTTGGACCGCAACGTAATCCATTTGTTGGTAAAACAAATGGTCTTGGTGTGAATAGTGAATACACAATAGGAAATATTAAAGCAGTATTAGGATATCATAACTCTGAATATAAAGGTGAGGAATTAGATAATGAATTAAAAACAGAAACTTTAGCTGCTTCCTTTGAATTAGATACAGATGAAAATACAAAAGTTGAATTCCTGATTGGAACGCTAGATGAAAAAGATACATTCTTATTCTCAGAAGGAAAAGGAGCATTAGGATATCGCAATGCAAATCCTAATTCTTTATTTACTGGTATGAATTTAGGAAAAAGAATTGATAATTTATCTTTAAGTTTCTCTGGGACACTTGGTCAATCAAGAATGGATAATGCAAATCATAGTTTAATAGAAGGAACAACTAATGTTATTAGTTCAAGTTTAAACGCATCTATTTCATTGCATAACCTTCAAGGTAAACAAAACAAGTTATCATTCTCGGTTAGTCAGCCAAATAGAATTGAAAGTGGTGCCTTAAAAGTTCGTATTCCTGGATTAGCAGATCTTGATGGAAATATTCCTTATGCATATAAAGAAATAGATTTAGAAAGCTCAGGAAGACAATTAGATATGAGTATTAATTATACGCAATCATTTAGTAATAATGTTGATATTGGCATCAACCTTAGTCAAATTAATGATTACAATCACGTTGAAGGAAATGATTCTGGTATTAGAATGAGTTTAACTGGCCAATATAAGTGGTAATTTAATAATCTAATTTTTTTTCTACTTTTGGATATTTAGAAGAATTATTATTATCTAAATATTGTATCTTTTCTAATAATTCTTTTGATTTGTTTTCATTACCAAGTGTAACGTATAATTCTGATAAGTATTCAAGAGTAGGGATGTGATTTGGATCTGCTTCAAGGGCAATCATATAAAAAGAATACGATTTATCTAAATCAGGATTACTTTGTTTACGGTAAGAATATCCAAGTAGATTATAAAAATCGGCTGTTCTTTCATTTAAATCTTTTCGTTTAATAACTTTTTCGAGTAACTTAATAGCTTTTGTGTATTTTTTTTCATACACAAGGTCATACGATTTTTTGTACAAAATAAATAAATGATCATCTCTAGAAATATTAATATTAGCTGATGGACCTGAAGTAGAACTATTATCTTCAGCAGTATTACTACTTGAATTATTATTTGATGGAGGGGAACTTTCTTCCTCTGATGGAGGAGATGCAGCAGAGAAAAGACTGCTAGAAAATAAGAAAATAAATAGAAAAACTATTTTGTGCATAGTTTTAAATTAGTTCAGCTTATTATGATGTAAAGATAAGGTTTTATAAAAAAGTAAAATCTTCAAGAGGGGACATGTGGCCATTTTCAATTTCATCAAGTGTTTGTTGACCTCTTTCAACAAGTTTCATTGCATTATTTAAAGCCCAAATTTGCTTAGTAGCAATGTGAACATCAAAACTTTTATGTCCTAATTCAATTTGCTTTTGCTCTTCTTGAATTTTATTGATTATATATTCTGCGGCACTTATTGCATTAAAAGAAACATTGGTAAGTTTAGAAGCTTTTCCCATAAAATCTTTTCTCATTTTAATTGTTTCTTTAAGATCAATTCTTTCTTTTCTTTTTGAAAGCCAGCCTTCATTTGCTGCTTGTTTTCTTAGTGTTGATAAAGAATAATTAAATTCAGTAGCGATATCTTGAAGAGTAGGGTACTCATTTCCCTCTCCTTTAATATAATAATTACGCGCTTTAGTGTAATCAGGACGTATTTTTGTCATAACAACATTAATGCGAATGATTCTTTATAAAGAAAGTTCTAGAAAAATTTTTTTGTTAAAAAAAATTTAATAACGTGAATAAATTAGTTTTTTATATTGCTTAAAAGTAAATTTTTAAATTCTTCAACCGCAACTGTAGCAGGTTTATGAATAGCAAAATCAAATTGTTCTTGATTACTTGATGGTTCCAGATTTAATTCAACTGTTGGTTTACGCATATCTCTAAACATCGTAACAAAACCAGCAGCAGGGTAGACTTGTCCAGAAGTACCTATTGAAACAAATAGACTAGATTGCTCTGCTAAATCATGAATTTCATCCATTTGCATTGGCATTTCACCAAACCACACAATATGAGGCCTCATTTGAGATCCACATTCAGGACATTTGTGAGTCTCATTTAGGTCCTCTAACCAATCAAATACATGGTTTTCATTCATGATACATCTAGCTTTATTGAGTTCACCATGCATATGAATAATTGATGATGATCCTCCAATTTCATGTAAATTATCGATATTTTGTGTAACTATATGAATTTTATATGTTTTTTCTAATTCATGTAGTAAAATATGAGCCCTATTTGGCTTTATTCCTGAATTTAGTTCTTTTCGACGTTTATTATAAAAATCGTAGACAAGAGTAGGGTTTCTATAGAATCCTTCCGGACTAGCAACATCTTCAATCCTGTGATTATTCCATAAACCATCTGAGTCTCTAAATGTTTCAATTCCAGACTCTTTACTTATACCAGCACCCGTTAATACAAAGATCTGGGAATCAGCTGAAATCTGCGGTAATTGTTCCATTTTATACACTATATACAGTATTTTATTACACGTGAAAATCTATATCTAGTTTATGATATTATAAATGATATTAATTTATATATTTAAAATATTGATTTATATATATTATTATTTCTTCTTGACTATTATTTACGATAACTGTAATTATCGTAATATATATAATGGTTAAAATATCAATAAATGATAATGTAAGTAAACTTAGAGAGAAATCTAAAGCCAAGAACACTAAAGATAAATATAATGGAGATTGGTTAAAATTTATAGATTACTGTAAAAATAATTACAAATGTGAACCTCTAGACGTCGATGATTTAGATAGCGCTTATTCACTTGTTGCAAACTACATGCATTGGTTACACGAAGATCCTGAAGCTAAAGTTCTAAAAGGATTGAGCAATATACCAGGAAGAGAAAATATAAATAATAACCCCTACTCTTCATCAGCTTATAAAGCTTCTACAATACAAAGAATATTAGCCTCAATAACGTATAAATATAGATTAGGTGGATTTCAATTTGATAGAAAAAACCCAGCCATTTCAGAAACTATAAGCGCTATTGTAAGAGATGAAAAAAATAATAAAGCAGGACAAGCAAAGGAATTACTTAGAAAAGATATTGAGCAGATAATAGATTTGATACCTAATAATTCAGATGATTATAAAAATATAAGGGATAAAGCATTAATTTTAGTAGGTTATTTTAGTTTTTGTAGAAGATCAGAGTTACTAGGCATGAAATATGAACATCTAAAATATGACAATGAAGGAATTCAAATAATGATACCATTTTCTAAAACTGATCAAAAAGGTGAAGGTAGGGTAATTTATTTACAGAAAAAAAGTGATGAAGAAGCTTTATATTGTCCAGTTAGAGCGCTAAATCATTGGCTAGAGATATCAATGGTAAACTCAGGTCCCCTTTTCTATCGTATTGATAAAGCTAATTCAATTCGAAAATATGAGCTTAATGAGAATAATAAAAAAATTAGTTTAACTGATACAAGCTTTGTTTTAATTTTAAAAAAAAGAGCTAAAGAAGCTGGATTAAGTGAATGTGATAAAATATCAGGCCATAGTTTAAGAATTGGATCTATAACTCAAGCAAGAATGAATGGAGTTCCAACTCATGAAATTATGAAAATGAGCGGACATAAAACTACTCAGATGATAGATAGATATACAAAAATTACAGATATAAAAGAAATCAGTGTAGCTAAGAAAATATAACTATTAAATTTTAATATTTCCTTAAAATTAATAATATTTATAAAAAAAATATGAAAATTTTATATTTTTCGATTATTTTGTTATCCTTGAGCTTTTTTAACATATCAAATGCTGGAACTTGTGATGTTGAAAAAAGAGTTTGTATGTGTGGAATGCAATATTTTGGTTTTGGAGAAATACCGATCGTAAGAGATATTAGAATTAACGCAGTAGTTCATATTTTAGATGGAGATAAATCTAAGTGCAAAAGAATAGTTAATATTCTAAACGATGCAAAAATTAATAGTGAAATTTATAGTACT
>CACHBB010000003.1 GCA_902577945.1 uncultured Alphaproteobacteria bacterium | reverse complement strand
CTGGCCAATCTGTTTTAAATGAGACATAGTTTACTTGAATACATCTTCTTTCTTTTTTGATTTCTTTAAGCTCAAGACCATGCCAAGTATCTTCTCCAGAAGAAAAGAGATATCCTGAATTATGTATATATTCTATCGTTTTAACCAATTTAAAATTTTTATCATACAAGTCTGTACCTAGATTTGATGATTCATCATACGGATTTGCCCATATCATCATAGTCATCAATTTCTCAGAAATATCTTTATGTGGTTTTAACCAAAAACCCTTTTTATCACCTATAATTTCTAATCTTACAAAAGATTTCGATAAATCTTTATTTATCAGTTTAGAAATTTTATTTACTAAAACTTTATTTTGTAATGATTTTATTAATTTACTTAAATGAGGGAAATGTTGATGATTGTCTTTTGTAATAAATAATCGGAGCTTACCATCTATTCCTTCTCCTGTATGATCTGCTGCTCTAGTTCCGTCATATGCTCTTTCACCATTAGGTAAATCTGAATATGATATCTCATTTAAAGCATTTTTATCTAAACAGTTACTAAATTCCCAATGGTTAAAAGGAAAAGTTGAGTGTGTTATATTACTTAGATTCATTAATTCCTTGTATAATTCTTTCTTTTATAATTCCAGCAATTCTTTTACTTTCATCAAGTTTATCATAAGACCAATTTTCCAACATATTGGTTGATAAAAAATCTCTAGTAATTTTTAATTTTTTAAATTCGTTATGAAATCTTTCGAATCTAATGCTTTTTCTTTTGTATGGAAGTTTATAAACATAAATAGGCATTCCAGAACACGAAGCTTCAGAAATCATAGAAGTTGAGTCAGAAGTAACTATAAAAAACTTTGAGTTAAAGATAGCAAACTCATATGGATTTTGACCGTCTCCTAGCCAAATATTAGCAATAGTTTCTAACTCATTTTTAATTAACGTTTTAATTTCTTTACTAGTTCGTCTTGATGAAATTACTAAAAATTCTAATTCAGAATTAATTTTTTTTAATTTTTTAATTTTATCACACATATTATAAGCTTCTTTTAAACCAAATAAATAATGATTGTTTTCTCCACCGATCAGACATGAGACTATATTTTTATTTTTATATTCAAAATTTTTTTTTAGGTAGTTTTTTTTCTTAAAGTTATGTAGAGCTCCTACAGAATTAATTACATTTTTACCATAATAATTATCATGATTAGGAGCCACTATATATGAGAATTTTTTTTGTGATATTTTTGGATTTTGAATATGAATATTGATTATGTTTGAAAATTTTCTCTTTAGGTATGTTGAAAGATAGACACTTTTTCTGCCACAACTTATTATAATTTCTGGAATATAATTGGGAATTTCATTTTTGAAAATCCACTTGAAGTTAGGTAAAAATCCTGGTTGAATACTATTCCATGGAAAAATAATATCAGTTTTTATTTCTGTGACTTCATTACTAAGCTCAAAAGCCAAACCTTTTACCTGGCTTATCATACCTTGAGAGCCATCGGTTATTGTCCAGATTTTTGGATTATTAATATTCAAGTGTACTTTACAGAAACAATTGTATAACTTTTTATACCTTTAGGGCTATTAACTTCTACGTTATCAGTTTTAGATTTACCTATTAACGCTCTAGCTAATGGACTAGTAATAGAAATTTTTTTATTTTCAATATCAGACTCATATTCGCCAACAATTTGGTATGTTTGTTTTTTACCACTTTCATCATCTTCTATTTCAACTGTTGCTCCAAATTTTATATCTTCTCCAATCATATTTTTTACATCAATGATTTCAGCTCTGCTAATTGTACTTTCTAAATCCGATATTCTGCCCTCTATGAGACTCTGTTGTTCTTTTGCGTATTGATATTCAGCATTTTCAGATAAATCTCCATGTCCTCTAGCTTCAGCTATAGCTGAAATTATGTTTGGTCGATCTTCTGATGTTAATTTTTTCAATTCATCTTGAAGCTTCTCGTACCCTTTTTGAGTCATTGGTATTTTATTCATTTTTATATGATGTTTTATTTATTTTTTTAAGTCAACTAAATTAATTTAAAGTTTGTAAACTCTGAATTTCAAAATCGTTGTTTTTTATATGTTCTATAGCATCAATAGCTACTTTAGCACCTGCAATAGTTGTATAATAAGGAATATTATACATTAATGATGTCCTTCTTATACTATAACTATCTCTAATAGAAGATTGAGTTTTGGTTGTATTAATTACTAAATCAATTTCATTTCTCGTAAGTGAATCAACTATATGAGGGCTGCCTTCTTTAACTTTATTTATTTGTAATGTTTCTATACCATTTTCATTCAAGTATTTTGATGTGCCTTTAGTTGCGATTAGTTCAAAATTTAACTTTTTTAATTTTTCTGCAATCAAAATAATTTGCTTCTTGTTGTCATCGTCAATTGAAATAAACACCTTTCCCTTAGAAGGAAGTATATTATTACAAGCTATTTGACTTTTGATATAAGATGATAAAAAAGTTTTATCTATACCCATTACTTCACCAGTTGATTTCATTTCTGGTCCCAATATTAAATCAACGCCATCAAATTTATTAAAGGGGAAGACTGACTCTTTTACATTATAACTTTGTAATTTTCTTACTTTATAATTTTTCAAAACCTCTTTTAGTTTACCCCCTACCATAATTTTTGCTGCAATTTTTGCAATTGGTATACCTGTTGCTTTAGCAACAAATGGTACTGTTCGACTAGCTCTTGGATTAACTTCAAGAACAAAAATTTTATTATTTTTTAAAGCTAATTGAGTATTCATTAAACCAATAACATTAATTTTGTTTGCAATTTTGCTTACCCAATCCACTATTCTTTCTTGAGTTTTTATATCGATTGAATAGGGAGGTAGGGAACAAGCACTATCACCGGAATGTATTCCAGCTTCTTCAATATGTTCCATAATTCCAGCTATGAATATTTCTCCACTTTTGTCTCTAATTAAATCTACATCTATTTCTTTAGCGTTTTCTAAATACTGATCTATTAAAATTGTATTATTAGCTGATACTTCCATTGCCTCTTTTGAAAAAGCTTTTAAATTACTAGAATCATAGACAATTTGCATTGCTCTACCTCCTAAAACATAGGATGGTCTTATTAGCACTGGATAACCAATTTCTTCAGCTTTATGAAGTGTTTGTTCAACACTATTTGCAAAACCGTTTTTAGGTTGATCAATTTTCAATTCATTTAATATTTCGCTAAATCTATCTCTATCTTCTGCAAGATCAATTGCTTCAGTTGATGTTCCAATAATCTTTATACCTGCAGCTTCTATTTCTTTTGCAATTTTTAGAGGAGTTTGCCCACCAAATTGCACGAATGCTCCTAGTACCTCGCCATTAGTTGATTCTTTATTGTAAATTTCAACAACACTTTCAGCTGATAATGGTTCAAAATACAACCTATCAGCAGTATCATAATCAGTAGATACCGTTTCAGGATTACAGTTTATCATAATTGTTTCAATACCACTTTCTTGAAGAGCATAAACAGCATGAACACAACAGTAATCAAATTCTATCCCTTGCCCAATTCTATTAGGTCCACCACCTAAAATAATTACTTTTTTCTTATCTGTAGGATTTGATTCACAAAATT
Organism: uncultured Alphaproteobacteria bacterium; assembly: GCA_902577945.1. Lineage (GTDB taxonomy): Bacteria > Pseudomonadota > Alphaproteobacteria > HIMB59 > CACPNW01. The sequence goes on along the minus strand of CACHBB010000003.1, from coordinate 66,402 downwards.
TTTTATTTTCAAATTCCCAATCATAAGTCGAGTATAAATAAGGTGTTTTTGATTTAAACTCACCAGCACATGTATCAACTAATCTATAAACTGGATTTATATTATTCTTGTTTCTAAATTCACGTACTTCAAGTTCTTCAATATTTAGTAATGAGGATATTTTTTTGTCAGTAAAGCCATTTTTTTTTGCAAATAAAATCAAATTTTTATCTAATTTATTGTTCGATATAGTTTGCTCTAATTTAACAAGATCATTAATTTGATTAATAAACCATTTATCATATTTGGTAGCTTTATGAATTCTATCTATTTCCACCCCATTTCTCAATGCCTCACCAACAAGAAGTAATCTTTGTGGGGATTGTAACTTTAATTCCTCAATTATATTAAAGTTTGATCTGTCTGTTTTTTGAGGTTTATCTAATCCATTAAGTCCATACTCAAGCGAACTAAATCCTTTTTGAAGAGATTCATTAAATGATCTACCAATACTCATTGCTTCTCCTACGGATTTCATAGATGTAGTTAAATTAGAATCTGCTCCAGCAAATTTTTCAAATGTAAATCTTGGTATTTTCGTTACTATATAGTCGATTGTAGGTTCAAAACTTGCAGGAGTTGTTGTAGTTATATCATTTTGAAGTTCATCCAAGGTATAACCAACAGCAAGTTTAGCTGCAATCTTTGCTATCGGAAAACCAGTCGCCTTTGATGCAAGTGCTGAAGATCTACTAACTCTTGGATTCATTTCTATAACATTTATTTCACCATCCTCAGGGTTGATTGCAAATTGAACATTTGATCCTCCAGTATCAACGCCTATTTTCCTAAGAACTTTAATACTATCATTTCTTAAAATTTGATATTCTTTATCAGTCAATGTTAGTGAAGGCGCAACTGTAATACTATCACCAGTATGTACCCCCATAGGATCTACATTTTCAATAGAACAAACAATTATGCAATTATCTTTATTATCCCTAACAACTTCCATTTCAAATTCTTTCCAGCCAGATACAGATTTTTCAACTAATATTTGATTAGTTGGACTAGCATTAAGCCCTCTTTCAACAAGCTCTATAAATTCTTCATCATTATATGCCACTCCACCACCGGTACCTCCTAATGTAAAACTTGGTCTAATAACTAGAGGTAACCCTAACTCAGACTTTACGTTTATTGCTTTTTCCAAATTATTAACAACAAAACTTTTTGGACAAATTAAACCAATCTCTCGCATTGCATCTTTAAACTTTTGTCTGTCTTCAGCTAATTCAATAGCATCTGGATTAGCACCAATCATTTTTACGTTATATTTTTTAAGAATATTGTTATTGTATAATTCCATAGATACATTTAATGCTGTTTGTCCACCCATAGTTGGAAGTAAAGCTTCAGGTTTTTCAATCTTTATAATTTTTTCAACAAATTCTTTTGTAATTGGTTCAATATAAGTTTTATCTGCAAGCTCAGGGTCAGTCATAATAGTAGCTGGATTTGAATTAATTAAAATTATTTCATATCCCTCATCTTTTAATGATTTGCAGGCTTGTGCTCCTGAATAATCAAATTCACATGCTTGACCAATCACTATAGGACCAGCACCTATAATTAATATTTTTTTTATATCAGTTCTTTTTGGCATATTTACTAATTAGATTATAAAAGTCAGAAAATAGATAATGACTATCATGAGGTCCTGGAGATGCTTCAGGATGATATTGAACACTAAATACTGGGAGATCTTTATGTTTAATCCCTTCATTTGTTCCATCGAATAGTGAAACATGTGTTTCAATGATATCTTTAGAAAAAGAATTTCTATCAACTTCAAATCCATGATTTTGAGAAGTTATCTCAACAAAATTATTATTTAAGTTTTTTACAGGGTGATTCGAACCTCGATGTCCTTGAAACATTTTTTTAGTTTTTGCATTTAGAGCTAAGCTTAATATTTGATGGCCTAAACAAATTCCAAATATTGGGATTTCAATTTCAATAAGTTTTTTTAATGTAGTAATTATTTTTTCTCCTGTTGCGTAGGGATCTCCTGGTCCATTGGATAAAAAAATACCATCAGGTTTGGTATCCTTTATTTCATCAAAACTAGAAGACAAATTTAAAACTGTTGGATTTAAATTATGCTTCTTAAGATTTCTTAGTATATTATGTTTTACTCCAAAATCTAAACAAGTTACATTAAAGTCCTCAATTTTATTAATATCTTTTTTATTTGACCAAGTTGTTTTATTCCAATGAAATTTATTTTCAGTTGATACAATTTTTGCTAAATCTAAATTTTCTAACCCTGACCAATTTTCAACTTGTTGTTTAAGAGAATCAAAAGATTTTTGTACATTTCCAAAATGAATTAAAGCTACTTTTATTGCACCGTGATTTGCCAGTTTCTTTGTTAAATAGCGAGTATCTACACCAAACAAACATGGAATATCGTTTTGAATAAAGAAGGAATTTAAATCTTTTTCAGCTCTCCAATTAGAGTAATAATTGACAGGTTGATTTATTATACACCCATCCGCATATATTTTTTTTGATTCATGATCCTCGGAATTGGTGCCAACAATTCCAATATGTGGAAAAGTAAAATTAATAATTTGTTTAGTATAAGATGGGTCTGTAAGGGCTTCTTGGTATCCTGTTTGGGATGTATTGAAACAAAGTTCCCCAACAACTGCTTTTTTGGCTCCAAGCCCATACCCCCATAAAATCTCACCATTTTCCAATACCAAAGCAGCAGATTTATAATTTATTTGATGATTTTTTTTTAAGACTCCCATATTTTCTGTGAAGCAAAATGATATTTACTAGGCATTTATACTTATCTAGTCAAGGATTAGTTGAAATTAATAACAAGAATTATATTACTATAATAATATTAATCATAAAAATTAGGAGTACAAAAGCCAGATGAATTTAATTGATAAAATTGATGAAAAATACAAAATTTCAATCAAAGAAAAAGACAGTAATTCAATAAATACTTTAAGGTTAGTAAGAAGTGCAATTAAAGATAAGCAAATATCAATAAGAGGTAAACAAGACTCTCTTTCTGATAAAGATGTTATTACTTTGTTGCAAAACTTAGTAAAACAAAGAAAGGACTCTATAGAAGCATTTAATAAAGCGAATCGACAAGACCTTATTGATAAAGAAAGGGCTGAGATTGACATAATTGAATTATTCTTGCCAGAGCAAAAAAGCGAACCTGAAACAAAAGAAATAATAGATAATATTATTAAAGAAAATGATTTTTCTTCAATTAAGGATATGGGTAAATTAATGAACATAATTAAGTCTGAATATCTAGGTGTGATTGATATGGGGGTAGCAGGTAAGATTGCTAAAACTAGTTTAGGTAAATAATGTCATTTACAAAAAATGATCTTGAAACAATAAAATCAAAATTAAAGCTTTCTGGTGAAATTGAAAAAAAAACAAAAATTATTAAAAAAGGAAACGATTACTGGTGTTGTTGTCCATTTCATGAAGAAAAGACACCTTCATGCAAAATAAATGATGATTTAGGTTCATATTATTGTTTTGGATGTGGAGCAAAAGGAGATATTTTTACAATTTATACAGACTTATACAATTTTTCCTTTCCTGATGCTGTTAGAGAACTAGCCCAGAAAGCAGGTTTGCAAATCAGTCAAAACAACTTTCGTAAAGATAAAGAAAATGAAATTATTTTCAAAATACTTGAACTATCTACTTCTTGGTTTGAAAATAATTTATCTAAGAGTGATATTTGTAAAAAATATTTAAAAAATAGATCACTTTCCGATAGTACAATTAAAAATTTTAAAATTGGCTATTCATATAATCCTGAATCATCTCTTTATAAATTTTTAAAAGATAGAAATTTCAAAGATGAAGATATTTTGAAGGCAAATGTTGTAAAAAAAGATAGTAATAACAAAATTAGAGATTTTTTTTATAAAAGATTAATTTTTCCAATTTCGAATGAACAAAATAAAGTAGTAGGTTTTGGAGGACGTGTTTTAGATAATTCAAATCCAAAATATATAAATTCTCCAGACAGTTTTTTTTTTAAAAAAAGAAGTATTTTGTACAATCTTGGTAACGCAAAAAAAAATATAAGATCTAAAAACAATATACTTATTTGTGAAGGCTATATGGATGTAATTAGCTTGTATGAAAATAATGTAAGAACAGCAGTAGCACCACTTGGAACATCTTTAACAGAAGATCAGTTATTATTATCATGGAAATATGTAAAAAAACCTACTTTAATGTTTGATGGCGATAACGCCGGTGTTAGAGCTTCGTATAAAAGCGCTTTAATGGCTTTGCCTTATTTATCTCCTAACAAATTTTTACAATTTATTACACTTCCTAAAGATACAGATCCTGATAGCTATATAAATGATTTTTCTTTAAAAAAATTTATTGAAATTCTAAAGAAACCTATACCAATAGTTAATTTTATTTTCGAACAATCATCTTCTACTATTAATTTAAATAATGCAGATAATAAAATTTCATATGATAAATATATTGATGATTTGGTTGAGAATATCAAAGATAAAAAAATTCAGTATTTTTATAGAAGTGAATTTAAAAAATTATTTTTTGAAAAATTAAAAATAAATAATAGAAAATCAAGGTTTATTACTAAACCTTCTAAAATAGTGCCACTGATAGACAAACAAATTAATTCTTTCTTATTAGCTTATGTTAATCACTTAAGTATCAGAGAAAAATTATTCGAATTATTTAAAAACGTTGATTTATTTAATCAACAACAAGCAGATTTTATAGAATACTTCCAAAAATCTGAAATTAAAAATTTAACATCTGAGGAAATTTTTAACCTAAACTTACCAACAGAGATATTAAATGTATTTAATAAAATCAATGAAAACAGCCTTTTACAGCTATTTCCTTATTCGAAAAAAGACTACGTTCCTGAGGAAACATTGGTAGAAATTGAAGAATCTATTAAAAATTTAAATACAAGACTTTCAAATTTGAAAAAAATAAATAAAAGCCTAGATAAATTACAAGAAAATTTATCTTCACTATCATGGGAAGAGCTTAAAAATTTTTCTGCTGATCTTCACAATAGTGAAGATTAATTTAAGGGGTGTTAATGAAAAAAGTATTAAAGAAAAAAACAAAAAAAAACATCACTAAAAAAACTTCAAAAAAAACTAGTAAAAAAAAGATAACGAAATCTTCATTAAAAAAAAAATACAACTAAAAAAAAATCTAAAACTGTTAAAAACTCTAAAGTAAAAAAAACTGCTCGTTCAAAAGTAAAAAAAACACCCTCAAAAAAACAGTCACCTTTAAAAACAAAAATAATAACAAAAAAAGCTGCTACGAATATTGTTACTAAACCAAAAAAACAGAAGGTAACTTTTGAAACTAAAATACAAGAAATTTTTGAAAAGTTGATAAATAAAAATAAAATTGATGGTATTTATACAAATAAAATTATTGAAAAAGCAATACCTAAAAAGTTTAGAGAACCAGAAAATATAAATAAATTCCATGAATTAATTAAAAAAGCAAATATAAAAATCTATTCAGAACAAGAAGCTAAAGAATTTCAAAAATTATCTAAAGATGAATCAGTTAAATCTGAAGAAGCAAGTGATGAGGAAGAAAAAAAACAAACAGGTAAAACTGATGATCCAGTTAGGTTGTACCTTAGAGATATGGGAGCTGTTGAACTTCTTAGTAGAGAAGGTGAAATAGCTATTGCTAAAAGAATAGAAGCAGGAAGAGAAAAAATGATAGGTGCAATTTGTGAAAGTCCAATGACAATTAGATCAATCATAAACTGGAAAGACGCTATAAAAGATGGAACCATGCTTTTAAGAGATATTGTAGATTTAGAAGCCACATACGATATGTCTGATATCTCAGATAACAAAATCGATGATACCTTAAAGTTAATTGAAGCCTCCTCAAAAAATGATGATGATCAAAAATCTGAAGAAAAAATTTCACAAAATGAAAACACAGATGATGATAACTCAACTAATACTGAAGAAGAAGAGGAAGATGATGGATTAAATGTTTCTTTAGCGGCGATGGAAGAAAAATTAAAACCAAAAGTCTTAAAAGATTTTAATGATATTACAAAGTTATTTAAGAAGCTGCAAAAACATAGCAATGACTTTATAAACGGTGATAAAAAAAATATTAAATTATATCAATCATTAGAAAAAAAGTACAAAAAAGTCCAAAAGGAAATGGTTTCAGCAATGAAAGCTGTTCATTTCAATTCGTCAACTATTGAGGCATTAATGGAGGCGTTATATGATTTAAATAAAAAACTTTTAACTAGAGAAGGCAGAATGCTTAGAATGGCCACAAATTCTGGAGTTAAAAGAGAGTCATTTGTAGATCAATACCTAAATTTTAATTTTGAAAAAAATTGGATCCAAAGTCTCCTATCACTAAATGATAAAAGTTGGGAAAAATTTATTAATCGAAATCATATTGAGATTAATAAACTTGTTAAGGAAATTGGTGAGATACAAGAAGCTTCAGAACTTCCACTATCTGAGTTTCGAAGGATTGTTAATACAGTACAGCAAGGAGAAAGATCAGCTAACAGAGCGAAAAAAGAAATGATTGAGTCAAATTTAAGATTAGTAATTTCTATAGCAAAAAAATATACTAACAGAGGTCTTCAATTTCTAGACTTAATTCAGGAAGGAAATATAGGTTTAATGAAAGCGGTTGATAAATTTGAATACAGAAGAGGGTATAAGTTTTCAACTTACGCAACATGGTGGATAAGACAAGCTATAACACGATCAATTGCTGATCAAGCAAGAACAATTAGAATTCCTGTGCATATGATTGAAACTATTAATAAAATTGTAAGAACAACAAGGCAGATTATGTCAGAAATTGGTAGAGAGCCAACTCCTAACGAGCTTGCAGATCGTTTACACATGCCAATTGATAAGGTGAAGAAAGTTCTGAAAATAGCCAAAGAACCAATAAGTTTAGAGACCCCTGTTGGTGATGAAGAAGATAGCTCACTTGGAGATTTTATTGAAGATAAAAATGCATTGATTCCTATTGATGCAGCAGTTAAAAGCTCTTTACGAGACACAACAACAAGAATTCTATCATCTCTTACTCCACGAGAAGAGAGAGTTTTAAGAATGCGTTTTGGTATTGGAATGAATAGTGATCACACTTTAGAAGAAGTTGGTCAACAATTTAGTGTAACAAGAGAGAGAATTAGACAGATAGAAGCAAAAGCGCTAAGAAAATTAAAACACCCAACTAGGGCTAGAAAATTAAAAACTTTTTTGGATGAGTAATGGAATTAACACTTCTTGGAACAGGTTGTCCTAGTGTTGATTACAGAAGATTTGGTCCTTCTAATTTAGTATCTACAAAAAAAGCAAAAATTTTAGTTGATTGTGGTTCTGGAGTAACACAGAGACTTAATCAAATAAATATATCAGGTGCTAGTATTGATGCTCTATTATTAACACACCTTCACTCAGATCATGTAGTTGATTTATATCAATTAATAATTTCTTCATGGCATTCTTATAGAATAAAACCATGGATAATTTATGGACCACCAGGAACTAAAATCTTTATAAAAAAAATTATGAACGCGTGGAAAAAAGAGAGAGAGCAAAGAATAAATTATGAAGTAAGATCATCAATAAAAGCATTTGATATTATAGTAAAAGAATTCAAATCCCTTGGAAATATTAAAATTAAAGATATAAAAATCACATATTTTACAGTCGATCATAAACCCGTAAAATATGCTTATGGTTTTAACTTTTACTATAATAAAAAAAAACTAACTATAAGTGGGGACACTAAACCATGTGAAAATATAATGAAATTCGGACAAAACGCAGACGTTTTATTGCATGAAGTTTTTATAGATGGAGAAATAAAAGAAACTAATAAAATGAGAACAAATAAAACATTACATAATGTAAGAGATTATCATACTCCCTCAACAATAGTTGGTAAAATTGCAAAAATTACCAATTGTAAAAAACTTGTTCTTACTCATTTTGTACCAACAAAATTCAATGAAAATAAACTTATGAAAATCGTCAGAAATGATTTTGGGAAAAACCCAATAGTTGGGAAAGATCTTTTAAAAATTCAGATCTAGGAATAAATTAATTGAAACTTACAAAATTGAGATGTATTAGCAGTTTCAGGGCTCTTAGCTCAGTTGGTTAGAGCGCCCCGCTCATAACGGGGTGGTCCGGGGTTCAAGTCCCTGAGGGCCCACCATTACAAATTATCCATATTTCCTATTCTATCTGGTTCTAGATATGTTAGATAATATGTATAATTTTCATGGGAGGTAAAATGAAAATATTTAGTTTTGGGGTAGTTTTGACTACCTTATTTACTTCATTTGTATCATTAGCTGGAACTTTGGTTATCAATAATAATCAATCAGATCCAAGAGCAAAAGAGGTGATGTATGCTTTTATCGATGCCTTCGATAAAGCTCATCCTGAAGTAACTGTTGTAGTAAATGATTTTGATCATGAAGAGTATAAAGTTGCAATTAGAAACTTTTTACAAGCTGATGCTCCAGACATAGCTGTTTGGTTTGCTGGGAACAGAATGAAATTCTTTGTTGATCAAGGTCTATTTGAAGATGTTTCTGATGTTTGGGAAAGTGCTGGTTTGAATGACTCAATGGCAGCATCTAAAGGTTCATTAACTGTTGATGGCAAGCAATATGGAGTTCCCTATGCTTATTATCAGTGGGGTGTTTATTATAGAAAAGATATATTTGATAAGCTTGGTTTAAATGAGCCTCGAGATTTTGAAGAGTTTAAATGGGTATGCGCTATGCTTAAGAAAAATGGTTATACTCCGATTACAATAGGAACCAAATATCTTTGGACAGCAGCAGCATGGTTTGATTACATGAATATGAGAATTAATGGCTATAACTTCCATATGGATTTAATGGCTGGTAATGCTAGTTATGAAGATCCAAGACTTGATGATGTATTCGATAAATGGGCTGAACTTTCCAATGCAGGATATTATCTTGAAGACCATGCTTCTCTGTCATGGCAAGAAGCTATAACACCTATGATTAATGGTGAAGCTGCGATGTATTTGATGGGTAATTTTGTAGTACCTTTCTTTGAAGATGCTGGTGTTGCAGATAATGTAGATTATTTCCAATTTCCGATGGTTTACAAAGGTGTAGGTATGGCAGAAGATGCGCCAACAGATACGTTCCATATTCCAAGTGGAGCTAAAAACAAAGAAGATGCTAAAAAGTTTCTTGCTTTCCTAGCAAATCCTGATGCAGCAAAAGCTTTGGCAGAGGATAATGGATCTCTAACGCCAAATTCTAATGCTACACCACCATCAGATAGATTTAAGCAACAAGGTTTTGCTGTTCTAAGTAGTGCTTCTGATATTGCTCAATTCTATGATAGAGATACGCATCCAGATATGCATGGTGATGGCATGAAAGGTTTCCAAGAATTCATGGTAAAGCCTGAAAGAATTGGAGCTATTAGATCTAGATTAGATAAAACTAGAAAAAGAGTCTTTAGTTCCAACTAAAGACCTTGTAAAAATTAAAGGCGGAAATATTTCCGCCTTTTTTTATGATAAAATATATATCAAAAAATCAAATTAAATTGGCGCCGATATTCTTTTTGGCACCAGCTAGTTGCCTCTTCCTATTGTATGTTATCTATCCAATAATAGACTCTATTTGGGTAAGCTTTCATTCCTGGAATGGAATGGACAGGGGGTTGCTTGGTTTAAGTGGTGATCTTAAAAACTGGAAGTGGGTTGGATTAGATAACTATAAAGAACTATTTTTTGACGATTATGAATTTCCTACTCTCATTATAAATAATATTAAGTGGTTAATTTTAAGTCTTCTCGTCATTCCTATAGGACTAGGTTTAGCAATTTTTTTAAATCAAAACATCAAAGAAATGAAATTTATTAAACCTCTATTTTTTTTCCCATTTGTAATTAATTTAGTTGTAGTTGGTTTAATTTTTTCTTGGTTTTATTTACCAAAATATGGTTTTTTAGACCTAGTTTTTAGATCTTTAGGATTAGAACCTATAGCATTTTTAGCTGAAGAATCTCTAGCAACTTACGCGATAATTTTTGCATTTTTTTGGCCATCTATCGCATATACAATGATTATATATCTAACTGGACTGACAAATGTTAACAGAGAAATAGTTGAAGCTGGAAGAATTGATGGTGCGATGGGTTTTAAAATGTTTTGGTATGTTATACTTCCACAACTTAAGCCAGCAACTTTTATAGCTACTGTTGTAACAGTTGTAGGCGCTTTAAGAAGTTTTGATATGGTAGCAATTATGACCAAAGGAGGACCTTGGGGTAGTTCGTCAGTTCTCGCATACAAAATGTATGAAGAAGCACTATTTAGTTACAGAATGGGATACGGTTCTGCAATTGCAACAATATTATTTATAATAATGGATATTTATATCGTGTGGTTTTTATATCGATTATTTCAAAATGAAAAATCTGAAAAATAATGTTTCCATACCCAATAGAAAAACAACCAATTTTAAACAGATATCGTTACAGAATATTATTATATTTAAGCATAATTACATGGTTGCTTCCGTTATTTGCTATTATGCTAATTTCATTAAGATCTTTGACAGATTTAAATGCAGGGAATTATTGGGGCATACCTAATGAAATCCATTTTTTTGAAAATTATTCAGAAGTTTTTATTAGAAGTCCAATGGCAAGATTTTTTCTTAATAGTTTAATTATAACCATACCAACAACTTTAATTACATTATTGATTAGTTCGATGTCTGGTTTTACCTTAGCTATACATAAGTTTAGACTAAATATGATAATTTTTGCTGCATTTATTGCTGGAAATTTTATCCCTTTTCAAATTTTGCTTGTACCAGTTAGAAGTATAACTATACAATTTGGAATTTATGATACATGGTTTGCGCTAATTATTTTTCACATAGCTTTTCAATCTGGCTTTTGTACATTTTTTTTAAGAAATTTCATTAAAGAGCTTCCATTTGAATTAATTGAAGCCGCAAGAGCTGACGGAGCATCAGAGTTTTTTATTTATAGAAAGATCGTATTGCCCTTAATGAGGCCTGCATTAGCTGCACTAGGTGTATTAATTTTTACTTTTATTTGGAATGATTATTTTTGGGCTTTGGTTCTTGTTCAAAGTGATTCAGTTCGCCCTGTAACTGTTGGAATTCAAGTGTTACGTGGCCAATGGGTAGCATCTTGGAATCTTATTGCCGCTGGTTCGATTGTTTGCGCGCTTCCTCCAGTAATAATGTTTTTTATTTTACAAAAACAGTTTATCCGGGGATTAACTTTTGGTGCTGTCAAAGGATAATCTTGCAATTAAGGAAGTAAAATATAAAAGACCATTATGGCTCTTATTACATTAAGACAATTGCTAGACCACGCTGCCGAAAATAATTACGGAGTTCCAGCATTTAATATAAATAATCTTGAGCAAATACGTGCGATTGTTGAGGGAGCAAATGATTTAAATAGTCCAGTCATCTTAGCAGTATCTAAATCTGCAAGAAAATATGCTGGACCTAAATTTTTAATTAAGATGATTGAAGCCGCTGTAGATGAGTTTAAAGACACTCCTATTGTTCTTCATCAAGACCACGGAGGATCACCAGAAGATTGTAAAATTTGTATGGACCTTGGATTTACTTCCGTAATGATGGATGGATCATTAAAAGAAGATCAAAAAACTCCTTCAGACTTTGACTACAATGTTAAAGTTACAAAAGAGACAGTTAATATTGCACATTCTTTAGGCATCTCTGTTGAAGGAGAGCTTGGTTGTCTTGGTTCACTTGAAACAGGAACTGGCGAAAAAGAAGATGGTGTTGGTGCTGAAGGCATATTAACTCAAGACCAATTACTAACTGATCCTGATGAAGCTTCAACATTTGTAAGTCAAACAAAAGTAGATGCTCTTGCAATTGCAATTGGAACAAGTCACGGAGCATATAAATTTTCTAAACCACCCACTGGTGAAACACTCGCTATGGAAAGAATAAGACAAATACATTCCAAAATACCAAATACTCATTTAGTTATGCATGGATCTTCTAGTGTACCCAATAATTTAATTGCTGATATAAACAAATATGGTGGAAAAATAAAAGAGACCTATGGTGTACCGCTCGATGAAATTAAAGAAGGAATTAAAAATGGAGTTAGAAAGGTAAACGTGGATACTGACTTAAGATTAGCATCAACTGCTGCAATAAGAAAATATTTTTTTGAAAATCCATCTGAGTTTGATCCTAGAAAATATTTGTCACTTTCAAAAGATGCAATGAAAGAAGTTGTCAAAAATAAGTTAGAAGAATTTGGAGCTGCTGGAAATGCATCAAAAATAAAACCTTCATCATTATCAATTATGGCCTCCAGGTATCAATCTGGAGAGTTGAGTTCGATAACAAATTAAATGAATAAAATACGTTGGGGTATAATTGGCCCAGGTTCAATTGCAAACAATTTTGCAGATGCTCTCTTACAAACATATTCTGCAGAGTTAACTGCAGTTGCAAGTTTTAATGATGAAAGAAGAAAAGTTTTTGGAGATAAATATAATATTCAAAACAATTTAAGATTCGAAAATTATGATTCATTATTAAATTGTGAATTTGTTGATGCTGTTTACATATCAACACCACATACATTTCATGCCGACTTGTCAATTAGAGCGGCTGGAAAAGGTAAGCATATTCTGTGTGAAAAACCAGGTGCGGTAAACTTCAAACAAGGGGAGAAAGTAATAAAAGCAGTTCAGGATGCAGGTGTTTTTTATAAAGAGGGATTTATGTACAGATGCCATCCTCAAATCCCAGCTTTATTAGAACTATTAAAAAATAAGACTATAGGTGATATAACTAAAATTATATCTTCTTTTGGCTTTGATATGACCAAAGTAATACCTGAACATAGACTTTTTAATAAAAATTTAGCGGGTGGAGCTATTTTGGATGTTGGCTTATATCCTGTTTCACTTTCTAGAATGATCGCAGGAGTACAGTCTGGTAAAAAATTTGTGAATCCAATTAAATTATCAGCTGAAGCACAAATTGGAGAAACAGGTGTAGATGAAATATCATCAGCTATAATGGAATTTGATAATGGAATAACAGCTAAAGCAGATACAGCAATTATGAAAAATATGGATAACAACGCAATTATTGAAGGTTCAGATGGTAAAATAATTATTGATAATCCATGGATGCCAGGAAGAGATGGTGGTCCATATCACTCCAATATAAGAATAATAAAAAATGGTCATGAAGAAATTAGAGAATTTAAAGGACCAGAGCATCTATTTTTTTTTGAAGCCGAGCTTTCTAGTCAATCAATTTTAAAAGAAAAATATCAGGTACCACACCCAGGAATGACATGGGAAGATACTCTTGGTAATCTAAAGGTTTTAGATAAATGGAGACAAAAAATTAATTACAAACTAAATGAAGATTAATTATGCAATATGATAACATAAATGGTTTAGAAAAAAGTATATCAAAACTTATTATGGGTAATGATAACCAAACTAATTATGATGAAGCTGCTAAATTATGGGATCACTGGGTAGAGGTAGGAGGAAATGCATTTGATAATGCGCATATTTATGGTGGAGGCTCTATGGAGACTCTCTTGGGGAAATGGCACAAATCAAGAAATAATTTAAACGATCTTGTAATAATTGCAAAAGGAGCACATACACCAAATTGCAATCCACAAAGTATCACAATGCAACTTAGCGAGTCATTGGATAGACTTAAATGTGAAAGTGCTGATATTTATATAATGCACAGAGACAATATCGAGATTCCTGTTAGTGAGTTTATTGATGTTTTGAATGAAGAAAAACAAAAAGGAAGAATAAAGATATTTGGTGCTTCAAACTGGACTTTACAACGCTTTCAAGAAGCTAGTGAGTGGGCAAAAAAAAATAATAAATTTGGTTTTAGTATTTTAAATAATAATTTAGCACTCTGTAAAATGATCAAACCTCTTTGGTCAGGATGTGTTTCATCAAATGACCAAAAAATTTTAGAGTATCTTGATAGTACAAATACAGCACATCTTTCATGGTCAAGTCAAGGCAGAGGTTATTTTCTTCCTGATGAAATTACCAAAAAAATCGAAGATCAGATTACTAAGGATGAAAGTTGGAGGAAACCAGGGGACCACTCTAGTGGACCACTTAGTTGCTTTGATAGTGAAGATAATCGTGAAAGAAAGAAAAGAGCTAAATCACTTGCAATAAAAAAGAATACAACTGCACAAAACATTGCAGGTGCATGGCCAATTAATTTAAATTTTCCATCATTTGCTCTAATCGGTCCACGTAAAATTGAAGAAATAGACTCTAGTCTAAACAATTTGAAAATTAATTTAAATGATCAAGAAATTGCTTGGTTAAATCTAATGGAGAAAAATTAAAATGAATAAGGCTGATATTTCATTTCAACTATATACTGCTAGAAAATTTGAACCTTATAAAAATATATTCGAGTATATTGCATCAATGGGAATTAAAAATGTAGAATTGTTTGCATTATCAGATTTTGATGAAAAGGAATTATATGATTTATTACAGCAAAATAATTTAACAGCACTATCTGCTCACATAAGTTTTGAAAGTCTTGAAAATTTAAACGATACTATAAATAAAATTAATTATTTAAATATTAGACATGCAATAATACCTGCTCCAAAGGCAATAAAAGGTAAAGACTTTCAGGAATTTTTTAGTTTAAACGAAAGTGAATGGATACAATTTGCAAAAGAAATTTCAGAATATATTAAAATCTTTCATGATAATGGATTAACACTCGGTTATCACAATCATTCATTTGAATTTTTGAAACTTCCTAATGGTAAATATCCAATGGAATTAATTTTAGATCAAGACGAAAATTTAAAATTTGAAATTGATTTAGGATGGACAACTGCGGGTAAAGCAAATCCTATTGAATGGATTGATAAATATAAAAATCGAATTATTGCGTGTCACTTGAAAGATTTTTATTCTAATAATGATTTGCTTAATCACTCAAATCAATGTTCAATTGGAGACGGCTTTATTAATTGGAAAGAATTATTAAGTAAAATATCCAATACACCC
The DNA here is from genome assembly GCA_902577945.1 of uncultured Alphaproteobacteria bacterium. Lineage (GTDB taxonomy): Bacteria > Pseudomonadota > Alphaproteobacteria > HIMB59 > CACPNW01. The sequence continues at coordinate 51,200 of CACHBB010000003.1, read as the reverse complement.
TGCGAAGTTATTGCAATAGAGCACGATGACCCAAGTGATTATAAAGAATATATTACTAAATCACTAGAATATTTAACTAAAATTTAAAATGAATATTGGAATAATTGGATGTGGAAATATCTCTGATACATATTTTAATTCACAGCAAATTTTTAATAATATTAATATAATTGGATGTTCCGATATATTAGAAGGCTTAGCTGATAGCAAAGCAGAAAAATATCAAATAAAGTCTTATTCTGTAGAAGGTTTACTAAAGAACAAAGACATAGATATAATACTCAATTTAACAATTCCAAATGTTCATAAAGATGTTACCATTAAATCACTTGAAAATGGTAAGCATTGTTTTAGTGAAAAACCTTTAGCTATTAATTTTAAAGATGGGTTAGAAATACAGAAAATTTCTCAAGAAAAAAATTTAATAGTTGGTTGTGCTCCAGACACTTTTTTAGGGGCTGCAGGTCAAAAAGCTAGGAGTATAATTGAAAATCAAGAAATAGGGAAAATTGTATTGGGGACTTTTAATATTATGTCTCATGGAATGGAAGACTGGCATCCCAATCCAGATTTTTTCTTTAAACCTGGTGCTGGACCCGTATTTGATCTTGGAGTCTATTATTTAACCCAATTAATAAATTTAAATGGACCAATTAAAAGTGTTCAATCTATTAGCGGCACTGCTTTAAAGGAAAGAACGATTACAAGTAAACCAAGATTTGGTGAAAAAATTATTGTAGAAACTCCAACATCTTTATTAGGGACACTGAATTTTCAAAATGAATCAAAAATACAATTTTTTTGTTCATGGGATATATGGAAACACACGCACACAAATATGGAACTTTATGGACTTGAAGGATCAATGATTATTCCAGATCCTAATTTTTTTAGTGGAGATATTTTACTTTCAAATAAGGATAGTGAATGGAACATTATTAAGAATGATGATATGTTATTAGGCACTCCCAACACAATTGATAACAATGGATCTAAAATAGCAAATTACAGAGGTATAGGTTTATCTGATATGATAGATTCAATTTTGCGAAATCAAAAACCTAGATGTTCAATAGATTTATCAATACATGTATTAGAAACTATGGAGGCAATAATAAAATCTGCAGAAACAAATCATCAAATAATCTTAAAAACCAAACCAGAAAAACCTCAATATTTTAATGAAACAGATATCTCAAAATTAAAATTTTAATTAATTATTTTTTGATAACTTTCGTTGTTTTGATTATAAAGTATTTTATTAAACTCTGATAAATTATAATTTACACTTTTTAACATCGAGTTAAACTCAGATCTTTTAGTAACAACTAATGATATATCTGCAACTATGAGATCAATTACAAAATATCGTCCCTTTGACTCTTTAACTCTCCAAGTTACAACGACTGATCCAGTGTTAGAAAATATCTCCATATCAATTAAAATAATATTGCTTTTTGTATCTAAACTTGATTTTGATAATTCGTATTTTTGGTCTGAATAACCTTGCATCATAGAAGCTATATTTAAAGCTAAATGTCTTTTGAAGTTTTTAACATATTCTTTTTTTATATCATTTGATGCTTTATTCCATGCCTCACCAACAACAAATTTTGCTATACCTGTACCAGCAAAATTATTATTAATAGTTTGTTCTATCATTAAAAATCTATTTTCATTTGGAAGGTCACTACTTTGATAAGAAATAAGAATCTTGTCTATTTCATTTTTTAACCAGCTTGAAGGTTCGTCCGCAAATAACTTATTTCCATTAAACACTATGATTAATAAAAAAAGAAAACGAAAAATCTTCATTATTCAAATTCAATGCTTATTAATGGCAAAGGAGTTAATTCACTATCATCTATGTTGTTTATTGCTGCATTTCGATTTTGATAGTAAGAACTTCTTACAGCAGCATAGTAGTCTAAGGAGTTATCTCTTAATGCATTTACCTCATCAATAATTTTTGATCTTTGATCAACTGCATTAGCAGCAGTCCTCATTGGAACAATCCAAGCCTCCCCTTCGCTTACTACATAAGCATTAATTGGATCAGTCATCATTGTCATAATCATACCTGTGGTATCTCTAACATTAGATGGTCCAAATAAAGGCAGTACTACATAAAATCCATCACCTACACCCCAGGTTGCAAGCGTTTGACCAAAATCTTCTTCTTTTTCTTCTAACCCCATTTTTTCAGCCACGTCAATTAATCCAAAAATTCCAACAGTACTATTTACAAAAAATCTACCAGTTGTTTGAAAGGCGTTTTCTCCTTGTCCTTGTAAAACTTGATTCAAAACTACTAATGGAGCTCTTAAATTACTTAAAAAATTACTAATACCAGTCTGTAATGGTGAGGGTAATTTTTTATAACCTTTTGCAATTGGTTCCAAAACAATTCTATCAGCAACATTATTAAAACTAAAAATTGCTCTATTAATTGGTTCAAAAGGATCATAAATTTCATCTTCTACTTGTGAAGTTTCAAAGTCATCAGAACTAGTATCTACTTGATCAGAAGCTGCACTAAATACATTTGTTGAAAAACAAGTTAAAAATATAAAGAAGAATAAAAAAAATATATTTTTCATAATAATTATTTTACAAAGATAAAATTAACATAGTTTATAAATTACTATATAGTTATATTATAGCAAAAAAATGTCTGAAAAATCATATAAATATCTTGATTTATTGAATAATGAACAGAGAAAAGCCGTTGAATTAACTAAAGGGTCAATATTAGTCTTAGCTGGCGCTGGAAGTGGCAAAACTAGGGTTTTGACTTACCGAATACTTCATATACTCTATAAAAAATTAGCTACACCATCTCAAATACTTGCAGTTACTTTCACAAATAAGGCTGCAAATGAAATGAAATCACGAATCGCAAAATTAATTAATCTTCCAGTTGATAGAATGTGGGTAGGTACATTTCATTCATTATCTTTAAGAATTTTGCGACAGCACTATGATGAAGTTGGTTTAAAAAAAAATTTTCTTATAATTGATAGTGACGACCAATTGAAATTAATTAAGAATATTTGTGAAGCAGAAAAAATTGATACTAAAGAGGTATCAGCTAAATATTATTTAAATTTAATTGAAAGCTTAAAAAATAAAGGAATTACATCTGATGAAATAAAAGAAAATAAATATAGAAAAAATGATAATGATCTTAGAAAAATTTATAAGATATATCAGTCGGAACTATTAAGACTTAATATTGTAGACTTTGGAGATTTGATTTTACATTGTATAAAAATTTTCAAAAATAACAAATTAATATTAAAAAAATTCCAAAATTATTTTAAATACATACATGTAGATGAGTACCAAGATATTAATCCTATACAACAAATTTGGATAAAATATCTTTATTTAGGTAATCAAAATATCTGTTGTGTTGGAGATGACGATCAATCAATTTATTCATGGAGAGGGGCTGATGTAACAAATTTACTAAATTTTGAAAAAAATTTTTTAAAAACAAATATTATTAGACTTGAGCAAAATTATAGATCTACCCAAAATATCTTAAATTGTGCATCAGCTCTTATATCAAAAAACAAAGGTAGGTATGGCAAGAAGTTGTGGAGTACTAATGATAAGGGTGAAAAAATTTCAATCAATGGCTTTTGGGAAACTAAAGAAGAATCAATTTATGTCTCAGATAAAATAGAGAATTTAATTAAAGAAAAAATAAAATTAAGTGAAATATCAATATTATTTAGAATTGCAGCACATACAAGATCTTTTGAAGAAAGATTAATAAATTTAGGCTTACCATATAAAATAATTGGTGGATTAAGATTTTATGAGAGAAGAGAAATTAAAGACATAATAGCTTATTTAAGGTTAGTAAATAATCTGTCTGACGACTTAGCATTTGAGAGAATAGTAAATGTACCAAAAAGAGGAGTTGGTAAAACTACATTAAGTAAAATAAGTTCATATGCTAGACTTAATAATATTTCTATGTTTGATGCTGCAGAAAAAGTAATTTTTAAGTCTAATTCAAAGGCAAAATCTGAATTGTATAAATTTATAGATAACATACGAAAATGGCAAAAAATTCAAAAAAACTTTGACCATATAGAACTAGCTAAAGTTATAGTAGAAGACTCAGGTTATTTAGAGTTTTTAAAAAATGAAGAAAAAAATTCTAATAATCCAGATAATCTATCAAGAATAGAAAATGTTAATGAGTTTATAGAAAGCCTGAAGGAGTTCAGCAACCTTGAGGGTTTTTTAGAGCATGTATCATTAGTGATGGAAAATATTTCAAATACATCAGATCAAACAATTAGTTTAATGACAATGCATGCTGCTAAAGGATTAGAATTTGATTATATATTTTTAGCTGGATGGGAAGAGGGTGTTTTTCCAAGTCAAAGATCAATTGAAGAGTCTGGAAACAAAGGATTAGAAGAAGAGCGAAGATTAGCTTATGTTGCTCTTACAAGAGCAAGAAAAAAAATCTATATAACTTATGTTAATCAAAATAGATATTCTTATGCATCACATGATTATAATTTACCTTCCAGATTTATAAACGAGCTACCTGAAGAAATTATTGAAATGAATGACTCAAAATATATTCAAGAAAACAATTTTATTCAAGATTTTATAGAAACTAAAGATTTTGAAGAGTTTAATATAACTCCTGGGCGAAAAAGATTAATTAATAATTCAAAAAAAAATGAAATTGATTGGGATTTAAATCAAGATTATTCATATTATGGTGATATAAATCCAGGAACAAAAGTTTTTCATAAAAAGTTTGGCAATGGACATGTTGAGCATTTAGATAATGATAAAGCAATTGTAAATTTTGAAAATAATTCTTCAAAAAAAATTTATATAAAATTTCTTCAAATTATTGATTAATTTTTAATATAAACTCTTTTTCATTAATTGTTTTTACACCTAATAACTTTGCCTTTTGAGCCTTACTACCTGCTTTTTCACCTACAATTAAAAAATCAGTATTTTTGCTTATAGTTGATAAAATTTTTGCTCCATTTGTTTTCGCCAAATATTTTGCTTCGTCTCTTGATAGAGAAACTAATGTTCCAGTAAATACTAAATTCTTATTCGTAAAATAATTATTTTTTGAAGTTTTGATATAATTTGAAATAGTAAGTATGTTTTGCAAATTTTTAATTGAATTTATATTTTCACTATTAGAAAAATATTCTCGTAATGAAGATATTGCTTTTGGACCTAAACCATCAATATTACCAAGTTTTTCTTTATTTTTGCTTGCGTTGATTAATGAATCTATATCTTTAAAATCATTTGCCAGTATCTCAGAATTAATTTCTCCAATATATCTTATTCCTAGAGAGTATATAAATTTTTCTAATGAAATCTTCTTTGAATTTTCAATTGAATTTATTAAATTTGAAAATGACAAGGTTCCCCATCCCTCAAGTTCTATAATTTTATCTTTAAATTTTAATAAATTAAAAATATCTTCATATTTATTAATTATTTTTAAATCATAGAACTGCTTAACTTGCTTCTCCCCAAATCCATCAATATTTAAACTTTTTTTACTAATAAAGTGAATAATCTGTCCAATTCGTTGGGAATCACATCCATATCTATTAGAGCACCTAACCACAGTTTCGCCAGACTCTTTAATTGTATTACTTTTACATACAGGACAGTTCTTTGGGATATTAAATTTTTTTGAAGTTTTGTTTACTTTCTTAACTAATTTAGTAACATATGGTATTACATCTCCTGCTCTTTCAATCTCTACGATATCTGATACGTTAATATTTTTTTTATTTATTTCATCGAAATTATGTAGAGAGGCATTTGAAACAATAACACCCCCAATATTTATTGGTTTTAATCTTGCAACAGGTGTAATTGCACCAGTTCTTCCTACCTGAAAGTCTATAGACTCAATAACTGTGTTAGCTTTCTGAGCAGAAAATTTTAAAGCAATTGCCCATCTTGGATTTTTACCTACATGACCTAGTCTTTTTTGTAAATTAATATCATCAATTTTAATAACTAAGCCATCTATATCAAACTTTATCTCACTTCTAATATTATTAATTTTATTATAATAATTTATAATATCATCAATAGAATTTGCAAAAATAGATAATCTATTAGTTGGTATCTGCCATTTTTTTAAGTCAATATAGTAATCTTCAATAGTTTTGTATGATTTAGAGCTTTCTCCAATACCATGTGCTAAAAATTGCAACGGTCTATTATGGCTAACTGAAATATCTAATTGTCTTAAACTACCTGCAGCTGCATTTCTTGGGTTAGCAAATTTTTCTTTTATTTCTAGGTCAGAGTTAATTTTTTTAAAATCATCTTTATTAATAAAAATCTCTCCTCTTATTTCAATAATTTCTGGAAATTCTTTAATTAGCTTTTCTGGAATTGACTTAATTTTTTTAATATTCTCAGTAACATTTTCACCTACAAAACCATCACCGCGAGTAGCAGCAGATATTAAATTACCATTTTTGTATAATAAATTTAAAGAGAGACCATCAATTTTGGGTTCGCATAAAAATTTATATTTATATTCCGCAGGATTATTTAAAAATTTATTATTTCTTTTAATGAATTCTAAAATATCTGCTTGATCAAACGCATTGCTAAGTGAATACATTTGAGAATTGTGTTTTATCTTCTCGAATTTACTTTTTATTTTACTGCCAACAATTTTATTTGGACTTTTGTCTAATACCAAGTGAGAAAATTTTTTTTCTAATTCATTATTTTCTTTAACAAGTTTATCATACTCTGCATCAGTTATTTTAGGTCTATCTAGATTATGATAATAATTATTATGTTTTTCAATAGATTTTGCAAGTTTTTGTAACCTTCTCTTTATAATTTCCTCTTTTTTATCTTTAGTCATTAAATTAAAAAATTTTTTTTAATTTTTTAAGTAATGAGTCTTCTTCAATATTTTTTATCAAATTATAACTATATTTATACCATTCTGATTCTGGATAGTTGTGACCAAGAATTGATGCAGTATTCACACTTTCATCTATCATGCCCATTTCATAATAAGCCTCTACCATTCTGTGAAGTGCTTCGGGTGTAAATTTAGTCATTGAATAATTTTCAATTATAATCTTAAATCTGTTTAATGCTGCTGTATACTTTTTTTCTTTAAGGTAAAATCTTCCAATATTCATATGTTTTGCTGCCTTATTTGATTTTATCAGTATTATTTTTTGCCTACTATCTTTTGCGTATTCACTTTTTGGAAATCTTTTAACTACTTGTTGGAAATCTGTAAGAGCTAAATCATTATATTTTCCATCTAGTCCATGATGTGTAATTTGTTCATAATTACACATTGCTTTCATGTAATAAACATAATCTAAATTTTTTAAAGATGGGTATTTGTTTATTATTTTTTTAAATCGATAAATTGAACTTTCATAATCCATTTTCACATATGCAATAAATCCCAACATTATCTCTGCCTGTATAGCTTCATTAGATAAAGGATATAATTTAGTTAATTTCATAAAAGAATCATTTGCATTTTCATAATTTTGAGCATCAAATAAAATCATTGCTTCAGTATAAATTTCTTTAGGGGAATCGAATTCTTTTTCTTTTAAAGAACTCTGTAAATTATTTGTATCTGAACAATTAATACATAGAAAGAAAATTATAAATGAAAATGAAAATATTCTTAACATAAATTCATATATATATTGTATAAAGGTAAATTTGAATGAAATTTATAAATAAATTTAAATCATTTAGTTTTGATAAGAGAAAGAAATCAAAAATTAATTATGTAATTATTCATTATACAGCGCTAGAAAATTGTGAAAAAGCTATATCTCATTTATGTAATGAAAATAATAAAGTAAGTAGTCATTTTATTATTTCTCAAAAAGGTCAAATTTATACTCTTGTAAATGAAAAATATAGAGCTTGGCATGCAGGTGTATCAAGTTGGAATGGAGAAAGTGATCTTAATTCAAGTTCCATAGGTATTGAGTTAGATTATAGTTTAAAATATAAAAACAACAAATTTTCAAAGAATATGATGAGGTCTCTATCTTTGCTTTTGACCTATATTTTAAAAAAGTATAAAATTAATAATAGAAATGTATTAGGGCATTCAGATATTGCACCATTTAGAAAAAAAGATCCGGGCGAATATTTTCCATGGAAATTTTTATATAATAAAAATATAGCCTTTTGTCCGGATAAAAAAAATAAAATTTACTTAAAAATATTGAATAAATGGTTTGAAAAATATCATTTTAATTCAAAAAAGAAGATAATTATATTATTGTTTAATTTTATAGGATACGACACATCCTTAGTTGTGCATAACAATTATTTGTTTAAAAAATTAATAATAGCTTATCAAACACATTTTATTCAATCTAATATCAATGGTATAGTGGACGATAAAACTTTTACTTATATAAAAATACATTTTTTAACTTTAGTATTGAAAAAATTATAAATTTTAATATTAGTAAATTGATGGTGTGATGATCGCTTGAGAAATCAAGAGGAAAGTCCGGGCTCCACTGGAAAAGAAACCAGGTAACACCTGGCAAGCTATGGCTTAGGGAAAGTGCAGCAGAAAATATACCGCCTTTATAGGTAAGGGTGAAATGGTGAGGTAAGAGCTTACCGCTTTTTTGGTAACAAAAGAGGCATTGCAAACCCTTTCTGGAGCAAGGTCAAATAGGAATAACAATCATTTCCAGATGAGTTATTCGGGTAGACCGCTTGAAGCAAATGGTGACATTTGTTCTAGATTAATGATCATCTTTTTTTATAAAAATAACAGAACCCGGCTTATACACCATCTTAATTTAATTTAGGAACAGAATAAGAACATTAAAAAATTATAGATATCCCATTGACGCCCATATAATCCCATGATAACCCATAAATTATGGATTTATTTGTATCCAGATATTTTAATAAGATTGATAAAAAGGGAAGAGTTTCTTTTCCTTCATCTTTCAGAAATTCACTTCCTAAATCAAGTAGGAATGAAATAATATTATATAAATCAATTAAAACTTCTTCCATAGAGGGTTGTGGTATTCAAAGATTAGAAGAAATTGCAAAAAGAATTAATAATTTAGATTTTTTTTCAGAAGAACATAATGATTTTTCTACATCAATTTTTTCCGAAATAATTCCAACAAATATAGATAAAGAAGGAAGATTTCTAATTCCAGAAGAATTAAAAAATTATGCAAATATTAAATCTGAAGCAGCTTTTTTTGGTCAAGGTCACTTTTTTCAAATTTGGGAACCAAAAAGTGGCATTATTAATTCTGAAATATCTAGAAAAAGACTTTTAAAAGAAAAAAAATCACTAACATCAATTTTAACTCAAAATAAATGAAATGAAAAACTTACATAAACCAGTAATGCTTAAAGAAGTAATATCTTATATCCCACCTCAAAAATCTATTAATATAATAGATGCTACTTTTGGAGGTGGAGGTTATTCAAGAGCTATATTAAAAAATTTCAATGTCTCTGAATTGTTAGCTATCGACAGAGACCCCATATCAAAAATCTTATCAAAAGATATATCGCTTAAGTTTAAAAATTTTTCATTAGTAAACGATAAATTTAGTAACATAGATAAAATAGTAAAAGATTCTAGATTAAAAAATAAAAAATTTGATGTAATACTGTATGATTTAGGTACCAGTTCAAATCAAATAGATATTTCGAAAAGAGGTTTTTCTTTTAGTAAAGAAGGACCACTTAATATGCAAATGGGGCAAGACACAAGAAATGCATTTGAAATTGTAAATAAATATGATGAAAAAAATTTAGCAAAAATAATTTTTGATTACGGAGAAGAAAGATATTCAAGAATTATTGCAAAAGAAATTGTTAAAAATAGAAAAATTAAATTTATAGAAACAACAACTGAATTATCAGATATTATAAAACAATCTATCCCAAAGAAAATTTATTTAAAAAAAAATATTCACCCTGCAACTAAAACTTTTCAAGCTTTAAGAATATATGTAAATGATGAATTAAATGAATTAAAAACAAGTTTAAAAAAAACAATTAACATTCTTAATCCCAATGGATTAATTTTAGTAGTTTCTTTCCAAAGTCTAGAAGATAGAGTTGTGAAAGATTTTTTTAACCACAACAGTGGTAAACGATGGCGTTCCTCCCGCCACTACCCGGAGTTACCTGATAATATGGCAACTCAACTTAAAATAATCACCAAAAAACCATTAGTGCCAAAAGACTCTGAGATTTTAATAAATCCCAGATCAAGATCGGCAAAACTCCGGGTAGCTAAGAAAATTTAAATGAAATACACTAAATCTATTATTTCTTTTATGTGTTTAAATTTGTTGTTGGTATTTTTAATGATATTTATTGCAAATAAAACGAGAGAAATTGAAAAAAATAATATCAATTTAAAAATTGAAATCTCAAAACTTAAAGAAGATATTAAAATAAACAAAATTGAATTTATAACTCATCAAAATAGTTCTTATTTAAAAAATTTATATTCATTATATTTTCCAATATCAAAAGAAATAATTATGCCAAATGTAATTTCATTAAATCAGTTAAAAAATACAGATCAAAACGTAAAATTAGTAAATACAAAGAATTAGTTTAATGAATAATAAGTTTAAATTGTTTGATAGTGATTCATTAAAAATTCTCCATAGTCGCGTTTTTTTTTCTATTATCATTTTTATTTTTGTTTATCTTATTTCGATCTATAGAATTTCATCAATAATGTTGTTTCCTGAAATTATTGAACAAAAATATGCTTTTGATAAAGAAAATATAAGAGGTGAAATTTATGATAGAAATGGCAATATTCTTGCTACATCAATTATAAGTACTTCGTTATCTATAAATCCAAATAAGATAAAAGATAAAGAAATTTTATCATATAAATTATCATCAATATTAGATTTAGACAAAATAAAATTAGAAAAAAAATTAAACTCAAAAAATAAATTCATCTGGATAAAAAGAAATGTAACTCCAAAAGAGTATCAAGAGATAATAAACTTAGGTGAAATAAACATAAAAAGTCATAACGAATTTAAAAGAATATACCCATATAAAAATATTGCATCCCATATAGTTGGTCACGTAGATGTCGATCAAAATGGTCAAAATGGTATTGAAAGATTTTATAATGATGAGTTATCTAATTCTAAAAATTTACATTTAAGTTTGGATATTAATTTACAGCAAAAAGTAAGAAATAATTTAATGAAATCTGTAAATCATTATAGAGCAGATTCAGGGTTAGCTTTAGTAATGGACATTCATAGTGGTCAGATTTTATCATCTGTAAGTTTACCTGATTATAATCCACAAAATAAATCATCATTTAATGAAAAAAATCTAATTAATAAAGTTTTTCAATCTAATTTTGAAATGGGATCAACTTTTAAACCTATTACAGCAACTATGGGTTATGATTATGGGCTTATAAATCCTCAAATGACTTTTGATATAACTAAAAAATACCTCAATATTGGTGATCATGATAAATATAAAGGTAATGGCATATATGATGTAGAAAAAATAATTGTTGAGTCTTCAAATATTGGAACTGCACAAATTGCAACATTGATAGGGAAAAAAAATCAGAAAGCTTTCTTTGATGTAATTGGATTTAACGATAGAATTGATATTGAAAATAAGGAAGCAGCAAATCCACTAGGGAATAAAAATAATTGGGGTTTAAAAGAGACGGCTACTATTGGCTTTGGTCATGGTTTTTCAGTAACTCCACTTCATTTAGTAAAAGCATATGCAACATTATCAAACAATGGATTTGAAGTTTTTCCTACACTTAAATTAAATAACAAACTAATAAGAAATCAAATATTAAAAAATGAAAATTCCTCTAAATTTTTTTTGAATTTACTTAATTCAGTAGTGTTAAAAACTGAATATACTGGTCCAAGAGTTAAAATTGATGGTTACCAAGTAGGTGGGAAAACTGGTACATCTGAGCTATTAAATCCAAAAGGAGGTTACTATAAAGATAGAAACCTAACTTCCTTTATAGGTGTTTTTCCCATTAAAAGCCCAAAATATGTTATTTATACCGCAATTGAATATCCTAAAAAAGAAGCAGGAACAGATCAAAAAATGACTGGTGCTAGAGTAAATGCCCCGCTTGTTAAAGAAATTATATTAGATATGATTAAAATCATGAATATACCAAAAAAAAATAATAACAAACTTCTAAAAGCAGACACAAAATCAAATTATAGAGTGTTCAATGCTTCTATCTGATCTTATTAAAATAATTAGAGTTAATAAAACATATAATTTTAAGAAAAACAAAATTTTTTTTTCAATTACTTCTAACTCAAAATTTACAAACAAAAATACCATTTTTATTTGGAATAAAAATTTGAATTTAAAAAATGAATATTTAATTGAGGCATTAAGAAATAAAGTACCTGCAATTATTTCAAATAAATATCATAAATTTGCAAATATTGCACAATTTATAGTTTCAAATATAAATTTAGAGACAGATAAATTATTAAAAAAAATATTTAATCCCCCTTATAAAAGTATAGCAGTAACTGGGACAAATGGCAAAACATCTGTAGTTTGGTATATTTCAAAAATATTAACATCAATTAATGTTGAAAACACTACTCTAGGAACATTAGGTTATTTTAATAATGGAAAAAAAACTAAAGACACTAATTTAACAACACCAGCTTGTACAGAATTGTACAAATATGGATCTCGAAAAAATATTAGAAAAAATACTTTTATTTTTGAAGCTTCAAGTCATGCTCTAGATCAAAATAGATTAAGAAATTTTCCAATTAACATTGCTGCCATTACTAATATATCCAGTGATCATCTTGATTATCATAAAACTTTAAAAGAATATAAAAACGCAAAATATAAATTATTTAGTAAATATCTTTTAGAAAATGGCATTGCTGTAATTAATTCTAGAATTAAAAATATTAATAAATTAATAAAAATATTAAATATTAGAAAAATAAAAGTAATTATTTTTGGAGAAAAAAATATTTTTTTTAAAAAAAATAAAAAAAATCTCATGCTCTATATTAATAAAAAAAAATATATTATAGATAAATTAAATTTAAGTACAGATATAGAATTACAAAATTTAGAATGCGCTATTGCATGTTGTCTGGCTTTAGATATTGAAGAAAAAAAAATTGTAAAAGTATTACATAATATTAAAAATCCACCAGGAAGATTGCAAAAATTTTATTATAAGAAAAAAAATTGTAAAATTATAGTTGATTACGCTCATACACCTGAAGCTCTAAAAAAAGTTTTACTTTCTTTAGTTTCAAATAATAAGAAACCAGTACTATTATTTGGTTGTGGCGGAGATAGAGATAAAGGTAAGAGAAAAAAAATGGCAATTATTGCCAAAGATCATTCCTCTAGAGTTTATATAACTGATGATAATCCAAGAAATGAGGATCCAACAAAAATAAGAAAAGAAATTCTTAGATATTGTACAGGAGGAATTGAAGTTCCAGGTAGAAAAAAAGCAATAATTAAAGCCTTAAAAGATTTAAATAAAAATGAAACTTTAATAATAGCTGGTAAGGGACATGAAAAAATTCAAATACTAAAAAATAGAGTAATTAATTTGAACGATGCTGAAATTGTAAAAAATACTTTTAAAAATGAATTATAAATTAAAGTTAGAAGAATATATTATTTCAAAAAAAAACAAGGTCAAAATTTCTAGTAAAGATATTAAAAAGGGTGATATATTTTTAGCATTACAAGGAAAAAATTATCATGGAAATAAATTTATTTTATCTGCACTAAAAAAAGGAGCTAAGTTTTGTTTAACTGACAAAAGAAGTCATATTAAAAGAAATGAGGTTATTTATGTTAAAAATTTATATTCTTATTTAACCAGTCTTGCTGTTAGAAAGAGAGATCTTTATACTGGAAAAGTAGTTGGTATAACAGGAAGCGCAGGAAAAACAACTCTGAAAGAAACATTAGCTTTTTTTTTAAAAAAGAATTTTGTAATTTCATATTCTGAAAAAAGTTATAACAATAAATTAGGAGTTTTAATTTCTATATTAAATTTAAATTTGAAATCAAATTATTCAATATTTGAAATAGGAACTAACAATTTTGGTGAAATTAAAAATCTTACAAAAATAGTAAAACCTGCAGAAATATTTATTACAAATATTCAATCAACACATCTTGAATATTTTAAATCAAAAAATAATATAGCAAGAGAAAAAGCAGATATTTTTTCTGAAAAATATAATAAATTAAGAGAAAAATTATATTTAAATAAAACAAATATATATGAAGATATAATATTGCAAAAAGCAAAAAAAGAAAAAAAATTAAAAATTATTCGTTTAGGTTCAAATTTAAATAAATATTTTATTAAAAATATAATTCATAAAAAAAACTTTTACCAAGTAGTTTTTTCTATTAATAAAAAAAATGTATTATTAAAAATAAATTTACCTATAATTTTTAGATTAGCAAATCTCCTATTTTGTTACGCTTTCTTTTCCGAAAACTCCTTAAAAATTCAGACCATAACAAAAAATCATCATTATTTAAAGCCTGTAGATGGAAGAGGACTTACTCATACAGTCTTAATCAATAAAAGAAAAATAAAAATTATAGATGAGTCTTATAATGCCAATCCTGATACAATGCTTCAGACAATTGATTATTTTTATAATTTAAAAAAAGACAATAATAAAAAAATATTAATAATAGGTAATATGAATGAATTAGGCAGTAATACTAATAAAATGCATCTAAATTTATTGTATCATATTGAAAAATACAATTTTAAGTTTGTAATTTTATGTGGCGAATTCTATTTAAGATCTATAAAAAAATTAATTAATCCAAAAAATGAATTTATCTATCTTAAAAATAAAAATAGTATCATGCAATTTTTAGAAGAGAAAATTCATAAAGATGACATTATTTTAAGTAAATGTTCAAATTCAACTGAAGTAAATAAATTTGTAAAACTATTATTAACAAAAGGAAAATTGTCTTGATTAAATATCTAGCATATGAGTATCAATCAATATTTAGTTTTTTAAATATTTTTAGTTATATTACTTTTAGATCTGGAGCCGCAATCCTTACTGGTTTATTTTTTTCATTAATATTTGGTAATTATATAATCACAAAATTGTCAAATATTCAGCCTGCTGGTCAACCAATAAGAAAAGATGGACCTGAGTCACATATTATTGCTAAAAAGGGTACACCTACAATGGGAGGTCTATTAATAATCTTAAGTGTTTTAGTTTCTACTATCTTATGGGCAGATTTAAAAAATATTTTTATTTGGATTGCTATTATAACTATCTTAATATTTGGTTTAATTGGATTTGCTGATGATTATAAAAAAATTATTACTAACTCAAGCTCAGGTATTTCTTCAAAATCAAGAATAATTATTCAAATATTATTTGGATTATTAATAACTTATTTTATTACTATTAATTTAGATAAAAGCATTAGTCATTCAATGACTTTCCCATTTTTCAAAAACTTGATTATAGATTTTGGAATTTTTTATATTTTTATATCTATTTTTATAATAATTGGCTCTGCTAATGCAGTAAATCTGACTGATGGACTAGATGGATTAGCAATTGTTCCAGTAATGATTGTAGCTATGTCTTTTGCTTTTATAACTTACATATGTGGCAATATTGTTTTTTCAAATTATCTACTTATTCAATATATTCCCGGGACAAGTGAATTAGCTGTTTTTTGTGGGGCATTAATTGGTGCCGCTCTTGGATTTCTTTGGTTCAACGCACCACCCGCTAAAGTATTTATGGGAGATACAGGATCACTTGCACTTGGGGGTTCACTAGGGTCAATCTCTATAATGTGCAAACAAGAAATATTACTTGCTATAATTGGAGGATTATTTGTACTGGAAACATTTTCGGTAGTAATACAAGTGTTAATTTTTAAGATCTCTGGAAAAAGAGTATTCCTTATGGCTCCTTTACATCATCATTTTGAAAAAAAGGGTTGGGCAGAATCAACCATTGTTATACGTTTCTGGATAATAACTATAGTTTTGGCTCTAATTGGATTAGCAACTTTAAGAATTAGATAGCATGTATCTGGTCTATGGATTACAAAAAACGGGTATATCAATAGTAAAATTATTTAATAAAGAAAATATAAAATTTAAAATTTGGGATGATAACAAAGCAATAAGAGAGAAATTAAAAAAAACATTTAATTCTAAATTTTTTTTTAGCCCATATAAAAGTAATCTTCATGATTTTAAGTGCATATATGTTTCACCAGGTATTTCTTTAAGACAGAGTAAGTTTCAATTGATCAAAAACTCGACAAAATTAAATAGAGATGTCAATTTATATCTCTCAAAAATAAAAAAAGAAAAGATAATTGCCATTACAGGAACAAATGGAAAGTCGACCACAACCAAATTAATTGGAAATATTTTAAAAAAAACTAGCAACAAAACATTTGTTGGTGGCAATATTGGTGAACCTTTATGTAATGCATTCATTTCACAAAATAAATATAAATATCATGTTGTAGAGTTAAGCTCATTTCAATTAGAAACAGTAAAAAATATACCATCTAATATTTCAGTTATTACAAATTTGGATAATGATCATCTTGATAGATATAAAGATATTAATGATTATATTAAGCAAAAGAAAAATATAATTACAAATCACGGAATAAATTTATTTTCAATTGATGATAAGTATTCAAAAAAAATATTTTTTGATAAAAAAATAAAAAATAAAATTAGTTTTTCAACTTTTGATAAATCTGCGGATATTTATATACAAGAAAACTTTATTTTTGATAATTATTTTAAAAATAATAAGAAACTCTCAATTAAAAAATTATCAAAAGATTTTGAGGGAAGTTTTAATAATCAAAATATATTGATTGCTTATATTTGTACTAAAATATTAAAAATACCTGAAAAAAATTTTATTAATGCTATAAAAAATTTTAAAGGCTTACCTTTCAGATCTAGTGTTATCTTCAAAAATAGAAGATTAAAAATCATAAACAATAGTAAATCAACTAATATTAATTCAACCATTAATTCTATCCAAAATTATAAAAATATTTTTTTAGTATTAGGCGGAATTGCTAAGGAAAAAAATTTTGAAAAAATTTTGAATTATAAAGATAAAATTATTTGTATTTATACATTTGGAAAATCTTCTATTCTTATTAATAAAATTCTAACAAAATCAATAAAAGTAAAAAAGTTTAAAAATCTTAAATTAGTAATTAAAGAAATATTTAAGGATTTAAAAAATAATACCAATAATAACTTAAATATATTATTTGCCCCTGCCTGTACTTCTTACGATCAATATAAAAATTTTGAAGAAAGAGGAAAAGATTTTACAAAATTAATAAACGAAAACCTCTCTAAATTATGAGTTATTTATTAAAATGGTGGTCAAGTGTAGATAAAATTAATTTTATTTTAATTTTATCTTTAGGCATTACTGGACTAATACTTTCCTTTTCAATTGATGAATATTTTTCTATTAATAGGCATTCAATTTTTTTCATAGTTTCTTTTTTTTTACTGTGTATAGTTACAGATCTTAATAGCAAAAATATAAGAAGAATTTCATTATTTTCTTTTATTTTTTTACTATTTTGTATGATCATAATTCTTTTTTTAGACTATGAAGTAAAAGGTGCAAAAAGATGGATACAGATTTTAAATTTTACACTTCAACCATCTGAAATAATTAAACCTGTTTTTGTAATTCTTACAGCATGGTGTATTAGTAAAACAATAGAAAATAAAAAGTTTTATTTACCTTTACTTTTTTCTAACTTCTTTATTCTTTTAGGATTAATATTAATTCAACCTGATTTAGGTATGACAGTGTTAATTTCTGCAACTTTTTTTTGTCAATTATTTGTTGCTGGATTGTCTATACTTTTAGTTTTAATAGCTATTCTTTTTATATTAAGCATTTCTTTAATTTCATATTTTATATTTGATCATGTGCAATCAAGAATTAATTCTTTTCTTGGTGGAATAGGAGGATCAGATACATATCAGATAGATCTCAGCTTAACAGCTTTCAAGAATGGAGGTTTATTAGGTAAAGGACCTGGGCAAGGTATTTTAAAAGAAAAGATACCTGATGCTAAAACTGATTTTATATTTGCTGTAGCTGGCGAGGAGTTAGGATATATATTTTGTTTGATTATAATTTTAATTATTTTATCAATAATTGTAAGAACTCTGTTAATTGTTCTAAAAGAAGAGGATCCTTACAAGATAATAGCTATAAGCGGCTTGATATGTTCATTTGGGCTACAATGTTTAATAAATATATTTAGTTCTATTGGTTTGATTCCAACAAAAGGTATGACTCTTCCATTTGTTAGTTATGGCGGTTCTTCAATGATATCAATTGCTTTGCTTTTTGGATTTTTACTATCTTTAACTAATAAAAAAAATGAAAGCTTGTGAGAAATAACATTTTATTGATTACAGGTGGTACTGCAGGTCATGTTATACCTTCTGAGAATTTAGGTAATTTTCTTTTGAGCAAGAATCGCAATTGTGTTATTATTTCCGATAAGCGAGGCAATAATTATATAAATAATTTTAATGGAAAATTATATTTAATTAACAGCTCTAATTTAAATGGTAATATAATAAAAAAATTAATTGGATTATGCAGTTTAATTTTAGGTTTTTTTCAATCTTTGTTTATCGTCTTATACTTTAAGCCAAGTAAAGTTATTAGTTTTGGAAGCTATGCATCATTTGCACCAATGTTATGTTGTACGCTTTTAAAGCCTATTTATAAAATCGATATATATATACATGAACAAAATTCTATAATCGGGAGAACAAATAAATTTTTTTTGAAATATTGTAATAAATTATTTTTAAATTTTGATATTATTTCAAAAATAGGTATTAGATATCTAAGTAGAACACACGTAGTTGGCTTACCTGAAAAGCATCTACAAGCTGACTTATCTAAAAAAATAAAATTTGAAGATCAGATGTTCTCGATATGTATATTGGGAGGAAGTCAGGGATCAGAATTTATTTCAAAATTTGCCTTAAATTTAATTAAAATAATAGAAGAAGAAAAAAAAATAAATATTAAATTTATATTTCAATCTCCAAAACATTTAATAGATGAAATAAAAACTGATTTAGAGAAAATACAATCTAAATTTATAATAGATAATTATTTTCATAATATAGATGAATTATTAGAGAACACATCTTTAATGATTTCTAGATCTGGTGCAGGTACTATAAGGAATTTAATTGATTACAGTATTCCATCAATTCTAATTCCACTACCCAGTGCAAAAGATAATCATCAATTTGAGAATGCTTCTATTTTAGTTAAACATGACGTTGCCATAATTATAGATCAAAAAAACATTAATTACAATAAAGCAAAAAATTATATTTATGAAATTTATAATAATAAAAAGAAAGCAATGTTGATAAGAGAAAAATTAGATAAAATTAAAGTTAAAAACTCTAATTCTTTAATTTATAAATTAATAGATTATGAAAAATAATATCAAAATTCATTTTATAGGTATTTCTGGAATAGGAATGTCTGGAATAGCTGAACTTATGTTGGACCAAGGATATGAAGTACAGGGAAGTGATTTAGTACTAAATGATAATAGCAAGAGATTGAAAAGAAAAGGTATTCATATTTTCTTGGGACACAGCAAAAAGAATATTGATAATATTGATGCAGTAGTATTTTCATCAGCAATTAATAAAAAAAATCCAGAAATAATTGCTGCTTTAAATAAGAAAATTCCTTTGTTATCGCGAGCTGATATGCTTGCTGAATTAATGAAAAATAAAAAATGTATAGCTATTGCTGGATCTCATGGAAAGACAACTACAACTAGTCTAGTTGGAAATATTCTTAATTATGGAAAGCTTGATCCTACTATTGTTAATGGAGGTATCATAAATTCATTATCTAAAAATAATCGTTATGGCAAAGGTGAATGGATGGTTGTTGAAGCTGATGAAAGTGATGGATCATTTTTGAAACTACCTCATCAAATATCAATAATTACAAATTTAGATATTGAACATCTAGATTTTTATAAATCAAAAGAAAACTTAATTAAATCATTTGAAAAATTTATTAATATGCTTCCATTTTATGGAGTAACAATATTATGTTTAGACGATAAAAATCTACAAACATTATCAAAAAAAATTAATTCAAGAAATATTATAACTTATTCTATAAAAAGTAAAAAAGCAGATGTGTATATATTTGATATAATTAAAAAAACAAATCAAACATCATTTAAATTAAATATAAATAAAAAAAATATTAAACATAAAAAAAATTATAAATTTACAATAAATGCGATAGGTAATCATAATATTTTGAATGGAGCAGCTAGTATTATTGCATCTAAAATTGTTGGTGTAAAAAATCATTCCATAAACAATGCTTTAAAAAATTATATTGGTGTAAAAAGAAGGTTCACATATTTAGGAAAAAAAAATAAGGCTTTCATATTTGATGATTATGCTCATCATCCAACAGAAATAGTTGCAACTTTAGATGCTGCAAAAAATTTAAAAAGAAACATAGTTATTATCTTTCAGCCTCACAGATATAGCAGAACTAAAATATTAATGCCAGAGTTCATAAGAGTACTATCAAAAATAAAAAATTTAATAATTTTAAATACTTATTCAGCAGGAGAAAAAAAAATTGCAGGTGCGACATCAAAAGATATGCATCTCAATTTACTAAAAATTAACAAAAATTCAGTTTTTTTAAATAATATAAATAAAATCGAAAATACATTACATAAATTTACTTTGAAAAAAAATACTATTATATTTATGGGTGCAGGGTCAATATCTAGTTTAGCGTATAAATACATGAATTAATAATGATTGAAAATCTTTTGAAATTTAAAAATGACTTGAAAAGTAAAATATATTTTGACTTCAACATAGGAAAATTAACTTGGTTTAGAACTGGTGGTAATGCAAAAATATTTATATTAGTCGAAAATAATAGAGAATTAGAAATAATCCTTAATGAAATTAAAAATAATAATTTTTACATTTTAGGTTCGGGATCAAATCTTTTAATCAGGGATAATGGTTACGATGGTATAATATTGAAATTAGGCAAAGGCTTTAATAGTTTTTGTATTAAACAAAATAAATTAGAGGTAGGTGCTAGCGTACAAGATATAAACTTATCAAACTTTGCATTGAAAAATAAAATTGAAGGTTTTGAATTTTTTAGTGGAATTCCAGGATCAATAGGAGGTGCTGTTAAGATGAACGCAGGATGTTTTGGCTCAGAAACAAAAGATGTTATTGAAAGTATAGAAGTTTATGACAATAACTGTGAAAGGAATATTTTAAATAAAAAAGAATTAAACTTAGGTTACCGCTCATCTGATATAAAAAAAAATAAAATTATATCAAAAGTCATATTCAATATCAGTTATGGAACTCCAGAGATAATAAAGGAAAAAATGTTAAAAGTTAAATCTCAGAGATTATCTTCTCAACCAATAAAAAACAAAACTTTAGGTAGCACATTTAAAAATCCGAAAAATTTATATGCAGCAAAATTAATAGAAGAATCGGGATGTAAGGGTATGAGTTGTGGCAATGCATATGTAAGTAACAAACATGCTAATTTTTTAGTCAATGAAGGGAATGCAACTGCAACTGATTTAGAAAATTTAGGAAAAATGGTAATCGAAAAAGTATATAATAAATTCAGTATTAAACTTGATTGGGAGGTCAAGATTATTGGCGAATATTAAAAAAATTTTAATTCTTGAAGGTGGTTTCAATGAAGAACATGAAGTCTCA
Source organism: uncultured Alphaproteobacteria bacterium (assembly GCA_902577945.1). GTDB lineage: Bacteria > Pseudomonadota > Alphaproteobacteria > HIMB59 > CACPNW01. The sequence goes on along the minus strand of CACHBB010000003.1, from coordinate 29,260 downwards.
CTTAAAAGTGCTTCTGAAATAAAAAAAATCTTCAATAAAATTAATTTAAATTACAAATCTCTAAGAGTTAATCCTATTAATTTTAAAAAAGATATAACAAAATATAAAAACTTTATTTGTTTTAATGCATTACATGGACCTTTTGGTGAAGATGGTCAAATACAAAAAATTTTAAAACAAAAAAAAATAAAATTTACACATTCAGGATACATAAGTTCAAAAAATTGTTTTGATAAGGTAAAGACAAAAGAAATAATTCTTAAAAATAAAATTTTGACTCCAAAGTTTTTTGTTTTAACTAAAAAAGATTTGAATTCAGAAAAGCTATTTAAAATCAAAAAGGTTTTTGGAAAATTTTTGATTAAACCATCTAATAGTGGTTCCAGTTTTGGTATTAAGATATTAAAAAATAATCAAGATTTAAAAAATTTAATCAATAATTTAGAAGATTTTAAAAAAAAATTAAAAAATCATAATAAAATAATAGCTGAAGAGTTTATTGTAGGAAAAGAATTAACAGTTTCAACAATTAAATTTTCAAAGCAAATTAAAGCATTGGCTGTTACAGAAATTAGATATAAAAATTTTTTCTTTGATTACACTGCCAAATATTCTTCAGGTTATTCAAAACATATTTTGCCTGCAAAAATTAACAAAAAAATTTATGATAAATGTCTTAATTTAGCTAAAAAATCTCATAAAATTTTAGGTTGTAAATCTATAGCAAGAACTGATTTTATCTTCGATAACAAAGAAAATAAAATATATTTTTTAGAAACCAATACTCAACCTGGATTAACTTCAATTTCATTATTACCTGAGCAGGCAAAATATAAAAATATTTCTTTTAAAGAAATTATAATCGGTATTTTAAAAAATTTAAACTAATAAAATAATATGAGTCAAAATATTAATAGAAAAAAATTTACCTTACTTAATAATATAAATTTATATTATGCAATTTTAACTTTCCTTTTTTTATCTATTATAACTGTTTTTTATTATCAAAAAAATTTTTTTTTAAAAAATTTTTACCAAACTATTGAAAATTTTTCTATAAAATATGAATATCAATACAAAAATCTTAACATATCAGGATTAAATAAAGTTAAGTATAATTTTATTGAAAGTAAATTATCTAAATATTTGAACTCATCAATTTTTTTGTTACCATTAGATAAAATTAACACAGAAATTAAAGAAAATAATTGGATTGAGAATGTAAAATTAAGTACAAACTACAAAGATACACTCTTTGTAATAGTAAAAGAGTATAGACCACTGGGCATATACAAATTTAATAATAAAAGTTTTTATTTTGATAGAAATGGAAAAATAATTGACGAAAAAAATAATAATTTAAATAACGATAAATTTATTATTTTTACCGGCCAATCTTCTAACTTAGAGGCAAAAAATATTATTGAAATCATAGAAATTATTAAATTTCAAAAAAAATATAATATAAAAGAAATTGTATATATAAAAAAAAGGAGATGGGATTTGATTTTAGATAATAATATCAGATTAATGTTATCAGAAAAATTTCCTAAAGAATCATTACTTAATTATATTAAAATAGAAAAAAATCTTGTTAAAGAAGATATGAATAATATAAAAAGTTTAGACCTAAGAAATCTAAATAAAACAATTATAGTTTATAAAAAATGATAAAAGCTGGTTTAGATATTGGAAATTCCAAAATATCACTTGTTGTTGCTGAGTATAAAAGTTCTAAGGATATAAACATATTATCACTACAAAGTATTCCTACAAATAATATTAAAAAAAATTTAATTTTAAATCATGAAAATCTCCAAGAACAACTTCAATACTTAATAGCTGAAACTGAAAAACAATCTCAAACAAAATTAAATTCAATTAATTTAAATTGTTCATTATTAAATTCATCATCTTATTACTATGACTCTGAAATTAAAATTAATAATGAAAAAATTTCTGAATTACATTTAAAAAAAATTATTAATCAATCTGAATACTTTAACAATAATAACTATGATAAATTCGAAATTTTTAATAATATTACTTCATATAATATAGATAATAATCAATATTTTTCAGCTCCTTTGGGTAATTATTCTGATTTCATTAAAATAAATTTCTACAAAATTTTTCTTCAAAAAAAATATATTAACAATTTAACAAGTTTATTAAAAAAATTAAAACTGAGTATAGAAAATTATGTTCCATCTCCTTTATCATCTGCTTTATCAACTTTGACAACAGATGAAAAAGATTTAGGTACAATTTGCCTTAATTTAGGTCACACGATATCATCTATTTCAATTTTTGAAAACAATAAATTTATTTATGGTGATAGTATAGGAATTGGCAGTAATAATGTAACATTAGATATTGCTAGAGGAGTATCAACAACAATATCAAGTGCAGAGAGACTTAAAACTTTATATGGATCTCTTATTTCCTCACCAAGTGATGATCATGAGATTATCGAAATTCCAATAATATCAGGTGATAAAAATAGTTTTAAACAAATTACAAGATCTAATTTAAATTCAATTATTAAACCGAGAATAGAAGAAACATTAGAAATGTTGTGGCAAAAAATAAAAGATAATAATTTTACAAATAAAAAATTAAATAATGTTGTAATTACTGGAGGCGGGGCCCTATTAGATAATATTGAAAAATATGTTAGTACGATTTTTGCAAGCAGTACTAGGATTGCTTATCCATTGATAGAATTAAATTTACAAAAAGATCAAAACAAACCAATTTATTGTGATGTAATTGGTTCTATTCTCTACGATCCTAAAAAATATAAAATTAATTTTATTGAAAAACATGGAAAATCTCAAAAAAAACTAGGAATTTCAAGCTTTTTTACTTGGCTTGATCAATATATTTAGATAATACTATATATAGTAAATTATATTGACGGTTTCGATTATAAATCGTTAAAAACTATTTAAAACGGCGGAGAATTAAATGACTATAAATATTTCATTACAAGATGTAGAACAAAATCTACACCCAAAAATTACTGTGTTAGGAGTTGGTGGATCTGGAGGAAATGCAGTTAATAATATGATTAATGCCAATTTAGAGGGTGTCGATTTTTTAATTGCAAATACAGATGCTCAAGCGTTACAAATTTCAAAATGTTCAAATAAAATTCAATTAGGATTAAAAAGCACTAAAGGTTTAGGAGCAGGTATGCGACCTGATATTGGAAAACAAGCTGCAGAAGAGGCAATTCAAGATCTTAACGAAAAATTTGATGGAAGTCATATGTTATTTATTGCTGCTGGAATGGGAGGTGGAACTGGAACTGGTGCTGCTCCAGTAATAGCAAAACTAGCAAGAGAAAAAGGAATTTTAACAGTAGGCGTTGTTACAAAACCTTTTCATTTCGAAGGTTCTCAAAGAATGAAAATTGCAGAAAAGGGTATAGAAGAACTTCAGCAGTATGTAGATACATTGCTAACGATTCCAAATCAAAATTTATTTAGAATTGCTAATGAAAAGACTACTTTCTCTGATGCATTTAAAATGGCTGATGACGTCCTTTATGCTGGTGTTAGAGGTGTTACTGATCTTATGGTACAACCAGGAATGATTAACTTAGACTTTTCAGATATTAAAACAATAATGTCAGAAATGGGTAAGGCAATGATGGGAACAGGAGAAGCTTCCGGAGAAGGTAGAGCTATTGCGGCAGCTGAAGCAGCTATTGCTAATCCACTTATTGATGATGTTTCTTTGAAAGGTGCTAAGGGATTAATTATCAACATTACTGGTGGCAAGGATATTACACTTTATGAGGTTGATGAAGCAGCTAATAGAATTAAACAAGAAGTTGATGAGGAAGCTAATATCATTTATGGCACTACTTGTGATGATAGATTAGAAGGCTTAGTAAGAGTTAGTATTGTTGCCACGGGTATTGATGCTAATGTTAGTGTTGCTTTTAATAAAAATGAAAACTTTGGATCAATTAATATAAATAATGATATTTATAAAAATGAAACAATAAACACTAATTTATTAGATACTGGACAAGATTTTGTTTCAGAAAAAACTGATGATCACGATATAAAATTACAGACAACTGATTTTACTTCAGAATCTGATTATAAATTAAACGATGAGAATGAAAATAACGAACAATCAATATCCATGGATACATATTCAAGCAATATTGATAGTGAATCTAGAAATATAGTGCAAGATATTGCTACAAATGATGAAGATAATATTATCTTGGAAAATAAAGAAGAGATAATAAAAGAAGAGATAGTAGATGATGGGGATAAAATAGACAACATGACTATGAAAAATGAACTTGATGTTTCTGTAGGTAATTTGAATTCAAATGAGCCTAATGTAAGGAGACTTAGCTTATTCGATACACTGTCATCTGAAAATTTAGAAACAGAAAAAGATAATAATTTAGATCCTATCAAATCAGAGCCAATTTTAGAAAAATCTGATGAAGAGACTGTTAGTGCAGTTAATTTAGATGAGAAAAATATACCTGATGTTTCAGAAAATGAATTTAGTCCTGAAGAAACAGATTCTTCAGAGTTAGATCAAGAGTTTAACCAGGAAACAGAGGAAGAATTGTTAGATATACCTACATTTCTGAGACGACAAGCTAATTAATATAAACTTATAAATTATCTTGAAATACTTTGAAATATTAGGTTAGTTGTTAAAATCTCCAATTAATATATCCATAAAAGTGCTGATTTCAGCACTTTTTTAATAATGATAGATACAATTAATAATACAAATCAACAGACAATATCTAAGCCAATTTTAATTAAGGGAATTGGTCTTCATAAAGGTGTTGATGTATCGATGAAACTAATACCTGCTGAAGCCGACTATGGTATTTGTTTTCACAGAACTGATGTAAGCTCAAACAATATAATTAAAGCTTTGTGGTCAAATGTAACTAATACTCAATTAAGTACAACCATTACTAATAGTTCAGGAGTAAGTGTTTCGACTATTGAACATCTCATGAGTGCTCTTTCAGGATTGCATATAGATAATTTAAAAATAGAGATTGATGGTCCAGAGGTTCCTATAATGGATGGTAGCTCAAAAGATTTTGTAAATCTTATTGAAGCTATAACTTTAAAAACATTAGATAAAAAAAGGAAGATTATTAAAATTAATAAAAATATAAATGTTACTAATGATGATAGTTATGTTGAATTAAAACCTAATAAACAATTTTCAATTGATTTTGAAATTGATTTTCCAAGTAAGTTTATAAGTAAGCAATCATGTCAATTGCAGCTTGTTAATGGAAATTATAAAACTGATATAGCATCTGCTCGTACATTTGGTTTTGAAAAAGATGTTGATATACTTAGATCAAATGGATTGGCTTTAGGAGGATCATTAGAAAATGCTGTTGTTGTCGGCAATAATAAGATTTTAAATAAAGAGGGACTTAGATTTAAAGATGAATTTGTAAGACATAAAATCTTAGACTCTATTGGTGATCTATACTTAGCTGGAGCACCAATACAGGGATATTTTTTTGGTAATAAATCTGGTCATTACTTGAATAACTTATTATTGAAAGCATTATTTTCTGATAAAAATAATTTTGAATATATTTAGCTAAATCATTTTTTTTGGATTTACTATTTTATCAAAATCCTTTTCACTTACCAAATTAAGTTTTTTAGCTGCTTCTTTAAGAGTCAAGTTTTTTTCAAATGCTTTTTTTGCTATTTTTGATGCATTATCATACCCTATTATGTTGTTTAGTGCAGTTACAAGCATTAATGAATTATTTAAATGATTTGTTATATTTTTTTTGTTTGGCTTGATATTTTTTAAACAATTAATGTTAAAACTATTTATTCCATCACTAAGTAAATTTAATGACTGAATTATTGAAAAAGCTATTACTGGTTTATATGCATTAAGTTGAAAATGACCACTCATGCCAGCAATATCAACAGTTGAACTGTTTCCTATTACTTGTGCACAAACCATACTTAAAGCTTCAATTTGCGTAGGATTTACTTTGCCTGGCATAATTGAGGATCCTGGTTCATTAATAGGTAATTCTAATTCGCCAATTCCAGATCTCGGACCAGAAGCTAGAAAACGAATATCATTAATAATTTTCATTATAGCTATTGATAATGTTTTTAGTGAATTAGAAAAATTTACTAAATCCTCGTGAGAAGATATGGCTTTGAATTTATTCTTTGAAGGTTGATATTTATTTTTTGTAATCTTATTTAAATACTTGCAAAATATTTTGTCAAAATTTTTAGGTGCATTTATACCACTACCTACTGCAGTGCCTCCTTGTGCAAGATTATTCAATTCTTTTTTTGCTAAAATAATTCTACTTAAGCATGAATTTATTTGTGAAGAGAAGGCCGAAAACTCATCTCCTAAAGTTATAGGGGTAGCATCCTGTGTGTGGGTTCTTCCAATTTTAATTATTTTATTAAATTTATTTTTTTTATTATCTAATTCTTTTATTAAATTTTTAATACTTGGTATTAATTTATTCAATGTTAATTCATTAATAGCAATATTCATAATTGTTGGAAAAGTATCATTTGAAGATTGAGATAAGTTTACATGATCATTTGGATGTACAGGATATTTAGAACCAATTTTACCTTTAAGTTTTTTAATTACATAATTACTTATTACTTCATTCGCATTCATGTTAGTTTGCGTTCCGGAGCCTGTTTGCCATAGAGATAAAGGAAACTCATTTACCAAATTTAAATTAATTATTTGATTACATGCATTAATAATTTTATATCCAATTTTTTTATTTAATTTTCCTAATTCTATATTAGCATAAGCTGCAGCTTTCTTTTGCTGACCCAAAGCAATTATAATTTCATTTGGAATTTTCTCATCACCAATTTTAAAGTTTTCTAATGATCTTTGAGTTTGTGCACCCCACAATTTATTTTTATCTATTTTTTTGGGACCTAAGCTATCGAATTCTATTCTTTTTTTTGTAGACATTATTTGATAATAATATCTTATAACATAATAAATATAACTTATGAATAAACTTGTTTTACTTAGACACGGCCAAAGTCAATGGAATTTAGAAAATAAATTTACTGGATGGCAAGATGTGCCTCTTACAGAGCAAGGAATTAATGAAGCTAGAAATGCAGGAAAACTAATAAAAAAAAATAAAATTAAATTTGATAAAATATTTAGTAGTGTTTTAGAAAGAGCCAATCATACCGCTAAAATAGCAGTAAAAGAAGCAGAAATGGATGATTTTTTTGAAAATGATAATTTAATTTATACAAGAAACCAATCTTTAAATGAAAGAGATTATGGTGATTTAGTAGGTTTAAATAAAGCGGAAACAGCTGAGAAATTTGGAAAAGAACAAGTGCATATTTGGAGAAGGTCATATGACACTCCACCTCCAAATGGTGAAAGCCTAAAAGATGTAGTTCAGCGTGTCTCACCATATTTTACTAATCAAATTAAGCCATTAATATTAAATCAAAAAAATATTTTAATTGTTGCACACGGAAATTCCCTTAGGGCTATCATGATTGAAGTTGGTTTACACAAACCAGCGGATATTTCATCAATTGAATTACCAACTGGAAGCCCATTTTGTTTGGTTTATGAGGAAGGTAAGTTAATTAATGATTATTACTTAGATTAATTTTTCTTAAAGTTTGAAAAATTTATTATGTTATCAGTTTTTTTAATATCATTTTTAATTGTATTTTTATTTTTATTCTCATTCTGTGCGTCAATATTTAATTTCATACCAAAGTTAGCAGATGGATCTGCAAAAGATATAACAGCACCGTAATCTATTTCTATTGTAGTTTTAATATCATTAAAAGATAATGTTATTACAAAAAAATTATCTTTAACTATGAGATCATAATATTCATATTGAATTAAAATTGTTAATTCTCTTGGATATTTTTCAATTATTCATTTAGGTATTTTTACTTTTTTATGATTGGTTTGTAAAGTAATATAAAGGTGATTGTTATTAGATAGACCATTGTCTCTTATATTTATTAATACATCTTTTAGAACATTTTTAATGTTTTCATTAAGTATTAAGTCATAATTAATCATAATTTATAAGTTTAAGTAAAATTTAAATGCAGTTTGTTTTAAAATACATATATTTATAGTAAACACAAATAATATGAAGATCATTATGAAAATAAAATATATTAATAAACATAATTTGAGACCTTAAAATGCCACTTGCAACCAATAAAGTTATAACGTATTTATTTTCCAGTATATTATTAACATTATTTATAAATGTTGTTCCTGCTATACAGCCAATCAAGTACATTTTATTTATAATACTTAATTTTTTATTAATTATTTTACCTATAAAATATAAAAATATATTAAAGATTAAAACGTTTTTAAGCATTTTAATTTTTATTTTTATAATTTTAGTTATAAATTATATTCCTATAAAGTTTTCATTAAATGTAGATAGTTTCAATAAAATAGATTTTACTGAAATTTCGGAAGAGGCAAAATTTTTCTATGAAGAAAATTTTAAATTTTGTTACGAAAATAATAATGATTGTTTTGGGAATAGTAATAATTTACCACAAGCAAAAAATATTTTTTTTAGAAATTATCTAAAGATAAGTAATATAAATGAATTAAGAAGTAATATTTTTCACTCTCCTAATGATGCAATAATACATCAAAATGAATATATTAATAAATATAACTATCCTTTTATATTAACTTTTGAATTTCCTAATTTATATAAAAACTCAAAACTATGTTATTTTCAAAATAGTTTAGAAAATTGTAAAATTATTGATGATACAAAAATTTCCTATGAAGTCTTAGGTAAAGGTGAAAAAAATATTATTTTTTTAGATCAAAATATAGAATTAATTTCTATAAAAATTATATTATCCTTTTTTTTAATATCTTCATTTATATATGTGCTTAAAAATATTTATTTATTTGAAATAAAGCATAAGTTTGATTTATTATATCCATTATCTATAATTTTAATTTTAATAATATTTTCTTTAACAAATAAAGAGAATATAAATTTTCTTAATTCATATTTTTTCCAATATCCAGGAGGCGATGGTCATCTTTATTTAATACTAGCTAATTTAATTCAAGAATCATTTTTAAACTTCAATTATTATGAGGCTTTTAGAGGTGGGAATGATGTATTTTATTACATGCCTGGAATGAGATATTTTGTTGCTTTTGAAAAACTAATTTATGGTAATGCTTATTATTTACATTTGATTATATTATCATTTCTTCCATTTATTGTTAAAAATTTACTATCAATTTATTTTTCAAAAAAAATTGTAATAACTTTAATGCTATCTTTTCTTTTTTTACCCTTAATGCATCATATGGGATTTAGCTACTTTCAGTTCTTCAGGTATTTTACAAAAGTTTTCGCAGAACCTATAGCTTATACAATTTTTTTATATGCATTTTATAGATTAGTATTATGGTTTACAAATAAAGACAAATTTTATGATACTCTACCTATAACATGTTTGTTATTTTCAACTTCATGTATATTAAGGCCTAACCTTTCATCTTCTAGTTTTTTTCTACTTTTGATTCCTTTATTTTATTTAGTTAGATTTAACAAATATAAATACTTATTTTTTTATTTTTTAACAGGATCTATTATTTTTCTTCCGTTATTTCACAACCTATATTTTGGAAATAAATTTGTTATTTTTACTGATGCAGTATTTTCAGATGCAAATATAAAAATAACTATTTATGATTATCTAAGTATTTTAATGTTTCATGAAATAAGTATTTACAAAAAAGATATGCTTTATGAAATGTTAGGCAATTTTATAAATCCATTTGAAATACACAAATACTTTATTTTAGGAATGATAATTATTTCAATTAATATTAATAATTTAAAAAATTCTTATCTGTTACCACTGTACATTTTAATATTCTCACAATTGTATCTCTTCTTTTTTTTAAATCCAGGGCCAAGATATTTATGGATCTTTTGGATATCTGCTTTAATATTGGCATTAAAAGTATTTATGATTTATAGAGAAAAAAAAAGATGAATATTTTTATTACTGGAATAGCTGGTTTTCTAGGTTCAAATCTTGCTCATTCTCTAATTAAAAAAGGATATAAAGTTTATGGTAATGATAGTCTGATAGGCGGTTATAGAGACAATCTTTCAGATGAATTTAAATTTTATGAAACAGACTGTTGCAATTTTAATGAAATGCAAAAGATTTTAAAAAATATGGATATAGTGATACATACAGCAGCAACTGCTTATGAAGGATTTTCAGTATTTTCTCCGTCATTTGTAACTAAAAATATATATGAAGCAAGTGTCACAACTTTTTCAGCTGCTATATCTAATAATGTAAAAAAAATAGTGTTTTGCTCTTCTATGGCTAGATATGGGGAACAAAAATTCCCTTTTATAGAGGATATGAAAACTTTACCTCAAGATCCATATGGCATAGCCAAAGTAGCCGCAGAAGAGACTCTTGTTAATTTGTGTAATACACACAAAATTGATTGGACCATACTTGTTCCGCACAATATTGTTGGGCCAAGACAAAAATATGATGATCCTTTCAGAAATGTCCTATCAATTTTCTTGAATAGAATGATAAAAAATAAACCTGCTATTATTTATGGAGATGGTTCTCAAAAAAGATGCTTCTCTTATGTTGATGATTGCATTAGTTGTATAGAAGAATCAATTTTTAATAAAAAAACATCTGAGCAGATTATAAATATTGGACCAGATGAGGAATTTATATCAATCAAAGAACTTGCTGATAAATGTGCAAATTTAACAGGGTTTAATGAAAAACACATATTTTATAAGGATAGGCCAAAAGAAGTCAAATTCGCTACATGTTCATCTGATAAAGCTAGAAAATTATTAAATTATAAAACTAAGTTTAGTTTAGATGAATCAATTAAACTTACATATGAGTATATTAAGAAAAGAGGAGCAAAAGATTTTGATTATAAATTTGATATTGAAATAAAAAATGAACTTACACCTGAAACATGGAAAAACAAACTTATTTAAAACTCAATTTAACAGAAAGCATAGATTTAATACTACCAGCTTATAATGAAGAAAAATCTATAAAAAAATGTATAGATAATTTTGATTCTTTAAAAATTTTTACGAATATTATTGCTGTAGATAATAATAGTATTGATAACACTGCTGAACAAATAAAAAAAACAAAAGCTAAATATATTTTTGAAAAAAAACAAGGTTATGGAGCTGCATTAAGAAGAGGAATATTAGAGTCAAATTCTGATATTATTATTATGTGTGAGCCAGATTTAACATTTTCCCATTTAGATATTTACAAGTTCTTAGCTTATCTTGATGATTTCAACTGTGTATTTGGAACAAGAACATCAAAATCGATGATTGAGGTTGGCGCAAAAATGTCTTGGTATTTAAGATATGGAAATATAGCAGTTGCAAAAATATTAGAATATTTGTTTGGCGGCCCAAGCCTCACCGACGTAGGCTGTTCCTTTAAAGCTTTTAAAAAGAATAGTATTAAAAATATTTATGATCAATTATCTGTTGACGGTTCACATTTTCAACCTGAATTAATGATTAGATTAATTCAAAAAAAAAATACTATAATTGAAATACCAGTATTTTATTTAAAAAGAGAAGGTTATTCAAAAATAACTTATAGTTTTTATTCTTCTTTAAGAGTAGCTATAAATATGATTTTATTAATTTTCAAAATTTTTTTATTAAATATATTTAAAAAATAATTAATTCCCTTAAAATTAAAAAATATTCTTTCTTTATGAAAACTATTATTTAGTTTTTGTGTTCATTAATACTTTTGTATATAGCATTAGCAACTTTTTCATATCCTAAGATATTATAATGCCCAAATCTTTTAGAAAAAATTTTAATTGGATTATTTTCTTTATCAATAACTTCCTTATGTATATCTATAATAGGAATATCTAAATCATTTAGAAGCTTTTTTATAAAAATATAATCTGAATTTTCATATTTGTATTTATATCTTGAATATTCAGGAAGATAGACAAAGTATAATTTGGAACCATTTTCAATACTTAAAGAATTAATTAATTTAAGAATTTTTTTAAATTCTATATATGATTCAGCATTAGATTGAGAAACTTTTGAAATATTAATATTTTTAAAACTTTCTAAAAATAATGCTCTTACATTAAATAATTTTATAAATTTATAAAATGAATCATCTTTAATCATTTTATTTAATTCATTACGTTTATTTATTTCATTTTCGATTATTTTATTAATTAATTTGTTTACCTCATTTTGTCTTGATCTTAAATTTTGTGAGAATTTATTATCATTCAGGTATTTGTTTAGAAAAGTCATTGATAGTTCTTGATTCAAATCCCTTAAATCATTTCCCTCATAATACATAAGCACAATATTTTTTACATTTGTATCCAGGTATTCTCTTAATGTAGCATATTCTAATAACGTAGAATTTCCTGCTTTACCTAAATTTAAAACTGATTTACCTGTTAATTTTCTAAATACTGATGGCACATCATTTGGTCTATTTACACAAGCACCTTCAGTGAAAGAATCACCAATAAATAAATAACTAATTTCTTTACTATCCCATTGTTCATCAGGATTATTAAAACCATATCTATCACTTTCAAAAATAGAAAAGTAACCATTTTCATTGCAAAAAATTGTTTTTGTATTTGAAAAACCAGATAGTGGAAAAATATTATCATTTTTATTGTAATACTGTAAATAATCTACTGGAGTGATCATTACTTTAAGGGATTTATCATTTACTTTATTATCTTCATAAAATTCAAGCAAAGTTCTAGTTTCGTAATTACTAAATAAACCTTTTAGACGACTTTCAAAATTACAATAAGTACATCCAAAAATAAATAAGCTTTCAATTATGTAAAGACTAAGAATTATTGTGACAAATGAAATAAATAGATATTCTTTAATTTTATTGTTTATGAAAAAAGTTATTAGTGAGGAAATTATCAATACAATCGAAATTACAAAATATTTAAAATAGTAATCATTTTTTTCACCATTCCATGTAATTTGACTTTTGAAAAAAATATAAAAGACCAATAATAGTGAAAGTAATAAACATATTATTGAAAAATATTTGTAAACATATTTCATGAGATGATATTATACTTATCTTTATATTTTCATTTTGTAATAATTATTTAATCTAAATTGTATTTATTTTTGTAACTTCTTTCCAATTTACTATTTTGGTCTGTTTTAAATAAAATAAAATTATTTATTACTAATATATCGAGTTCGGTTCCCATAAAGCAATTGAAAGCATCTTTTGGTGAGCATACTATTGGCTCACCTCTTACATTAAATGATGTATTAACAACCATTGGACACCCTGTCATTTTATAAAACTGCTCTACCAATCTATAAAATTTAGGATTTGTTTTTTTTAATATTGTTTGTATTCTTGCACTAAAATCAACATGGGTAATTGCAGGTACTTTTGATATTTGAGCATTTAACTTAGAAAGACCAAATAGCTTATTGAAATCTTTTGGAAGCACAAGTCTTTTATCCTCTTTTATGTTTCCAACCATTAGCATGTATGGACTCTTAATGTTTAGGTCAAACCAATCATCCTGGTATTGACTTAAAACACTAGGTGCAAATGGTCTAAAACTTTCACGATATTTTATTTTTAAGTTAAGTTGTTTTTGCATAAATGGTGATCTTGGATCAGCCAATATACTTCTATTACCTAATGCTCTTGGACCAAACTCCATTCTTCCATTCATCCATCCAATAGCTTTACCGTTTGATATTTCTTTTGCAGTTATATTAATTATCTCTTCTTCACTAAATTTTTTAAATTTTGCTTCACATTCATTCAACTCATTAATCACTTCATCATCACTAAAGGATGGCCCCAAATATGAACCTTTCATTTGATCTAACTTATCTACTTTTCTTATATTATCCAATTCGTTGTAATATAAAACATAGGCAGCACCCAGAGCACCACCAGCATCTCCTGCAGCAGGCTGTATCCAGATATTTTTAAACAATTTTGATTGTAATATTTTAGAATTTGCAACACAGTTTAAAGCTACACCTCCTGCTAAACATATATTTTTAATATTATAATCTTGAGAGATAGATTTACAAATTTTTAAAACCAAGATTTCAATTACATTTTGTATTGAGGCAGCAATATCCATATGGAATTCCGTTAAATCATCACTTTCTGCTTGCCTTACAGGATGATTAAATAAATTAATAAAATTTTTGTTTATCATCTTCAAATTTTTTGAGTAATCAAAAAATTTTTGATTTAATCTAAATGAACCATCATCTTTTTGATCGATTAAATTTTCGATTATTAAATCTTTGTATATAGGTTTACCATAAGGTGCCAATCCCATTACTTTATATTCACCACTATTTACTTTAAAGCCTAAGTAATATGTAAAAGCTGAGTATAGTAACCCAATAGAGTGAGGATAATGTATTTCTTTAAGAATTTTTATTTTATTATTCATTCCAATTGACAAAGAAGTTGTAGCCCATTCTCCCACACCATCTATTGTTAATATTAGCGCTTCTTTAAAAGGTGATGGATAAAATGCACTAGCAGAATGACTCAAATGATGTTCAGAAAATCGAATTATTTCTTTTTTAAAATTTTTATCAATTTTTTTTAATTCATTAAAGATTACAGACTTTTGAAATAATTTTTCACTCATCCAAATAGGCATTGCTTTTCTAAATGAATTGAAACCATCTGGCGCATTAGATGTGTACGTTTCAACCAATCTTTCAAATTTTAGAAAAGGTTTTTCATAAAACACAACATAATTAATTTCATTTAAAGTTATGTTTTTTAATTTAAGTATATAATTTATAGAATTTTTTGGAAAACTTGCATCATGTTTAATTCTTGTAAATCTTTCTTCTTGCACTGCTGCAATAATATTTCCATCCTGAATTAAAACAGCAGCACTATCATGATAAAAAGCAGATATCCCAATGATTAGCATTTTAAAATAATGTATAAATAAAAGGAGCTACAGCAGATCCTTGACTTAAAATAATTAATCCTCCAAATAAAATTAAGAATATAAATATTGGTAACAACCAATATTTTTTTCTATGTCTTAGAAATCGATAAAATTCAATAAAAAATGACATTAGTACTGATCTTTCATTGAATTTATATCTTGTGATCTATTTATCCAATAGCTCTTTTCTTTTTTTAATATTTTTGTATTAAAAAAATCTTTACTAAAAAATGATTTATAATATCCAATTGGTGTTATTATAAAAAAAAATAAAACACCCATTGTAAATTGACCAATTATATGACCAATAACAATTCCAAATAAATTCCAACCTTTATTTGGATAAAAAAATATTTTTGGATAAATAAAACTGAATATTAAAAAAAATAATGAAATTAAGATTAACAATAGATTCAATTTATTTAAAAAAATATAGAAATATGTAAAAATTATAAAAAAAAATATTGCAAAGACTATTCCAAAATTTTTTTCTGTTGGAGTTTTAATTTTGTTATATCGCTTGAGTGACTCCATAAAATAATATTATATATAGGTTAAAAATTATTACAAAGATATTAACAATTTTTTTGTCAGTCTTTTATTTTTTCCCACTCTGCCATGCCACCTGTAATATTCTTAACATTTTTAACACCCATATCTTTCATAGTCTTTGTTGCTAAGGTTCCTTGACCACCTACACCACAAAATACAACAAATTCTTTATCCGGATTATTTTTAAAAATATCATTTTCTAAGGGACTGCCTTCTGCTAAATAAAATTCGAGAAAACCCCTATCCATATGAATTGCATTTCCAATAGTGCCTTTAGAAAAACTTTCTTTATCTCTAACATCAATAAATTGTACATTTGGGTCATTTAGTTTTTCTTTTGCTTCTGAGGCACTAATATTTTCAATTTCACTTTTGACACTCATTAAATCATCAAATTTTTTCATTTCAATCCTCCTATTTTTTTATGGGGGGTCAGTTACTGGCTGTCATGAGCGATACTCATATAGAACGGCACAAAACCTCGCCCAAAAGTTTAAGCTAATTATTTAATATTAGATTATTCTTTCTTAAAAAGTTAATACCACATAAACAAGAAAATTGGTAATTTAAACGCTACAGAACCGGTAAAATTTATTTGCCATATGCATCGTATTTATTATTTACAATTTAATTTTTTGAAAGTTAAATTTATAAATTTGCAAATAGATTTTGTTTTAAATATCTTTTGATTACGATAAAATTACCTTATTAAACTTCTTAAAATTAATGAAACATGTTGAAAATAAAATAATTAATAAAATTTTATCACATATACCTAATGATGATAAAATTAAATCTTCGCATTGGAAATTTCATTTAAAAAATAAAGAACTGTTTAACATCTATTCAAAAAATGAATTTGGAAGCTTCACGAGAAAGTTTTTTTATAAATCTATAATAATTTATTTATTACAGATTATAATTTATGGTTATAAAATTACTAAATCTGAAATATTTAAAATCTATTACGAAATTTATAGTAAAATTGATAGACAAATTGATTCTGACACTCTTCGACATATTTTTATATTTAACTTGCTTAAAAAATATGATGACTTCAAAAAAATTTGTATCATAGGAGATGGTAAAGCTAATTTTTTAATAGGTGCACTTAGTCTTTATCCAAATGCACAAATATTTTCAATAAATCTATCTGAAGTTTTAATTGATGATTATCTGGTTTTAAAAAAACACAAAATAATTGATGATGATAAAATCCATGTTGTTGAGGACATTAGTGATAATTTATATAATTCTTCAAAAATAATCTTTGTACCATCATATTTAAAGAATTTTCTTTTTGAAAAGAAAATAGATTTATTTGTAAATATTAATTCATTTCAAGAAATGAAAAATTCTGAGGTAACAAAATATTTTGATATAATAAAAAATAATAAATCTCTACTTTATACAAGCAATAGGGAGTATAAAAAACTTTATGATGGAGAAGAGTTGATATTTGACAATTATGATTGGGGAAATGGTTTAAAAATTTTTTATGAAGAATGTCCTTGGGCAAAATATTTTTATTCAACAAAACCACCTTTTATTCATAAATATGATGGTAAAATTAAACATGCATTAGTAAGGTACAATTAAAACTTAATCATGCCTATTAAGATAAATTTATAATTTATTAAGTAAGTTTTTGAATTTTCTAGAAACTTTCACGTTTACTTTCTAGATAATTTTTTTTAAAAAATATATATAACTAGATAATATAAAAAAGTGGGGCGTTCTGTTGCTCGGTGCCCCAAACCGCGCTCACCTAGAATCTAGGCAGCAAGTGCTAATCTATTATCGTTAGCGTTTATAAAATAGCCCGATAACGGTGGTACAATACCGGATAAAGTCTTTGTCTTTGAATTACCGTCAAACCTATTTCGTCCCCATATTGGTGGAGACGCCGGGTACCGCCCCCGGGTCCGAATAACTTATTTCACAAAGCATTTATTACCATAGTTGATAAATCAACATAATTATTATACCCTAATAATATGATACATTAAAGTTTTGTCTTAAATTGTATTAATTAATTAAAATAATTGCTAAAAATTCAAAACAAACAAAAATATTTAATTATGATTAAAGCAATAATGGCTGTTGATGAAAAAGGTGGAATTAGTAAAGGCAAAAGTATGCCATGGCCAAAAAATTCAATTGATTTAAAATGGTTTAAAGAAAATACAATTAATAATATTGTAATTATGGGAAGAAAAACGTGGGAGGATCCTTTTATGCCTACTCCTTTAAAGTCAAGAGTAAACATTTTGATTACTAAAAAAGAAAAATTTTTTTTCCCTGAAGCCGATTATTGCCTAAATGGCAATATAACAAGTCAAATTAAAGAAATTGAAAAAAGATACTCAGATAAAGACACTTTTATAATAGGGGGAGCAGAAATTATAAATCTTACGATAAATATAATTCAAGAATTTTATCTTACCAGAATCTACGGTAACTATAGTTGTGAAAAATTTATCAATTTATCATTGATTGAAGATAATATGAAAATGTTTAAAAGAATTGATGGAGATAAAACTTGTCATTTTGAGATTTGGAGAAAATGAAACAATATTTAGAAGCTTTAAATCACTGCTATAATTATGGAACTGATGTTGTAAGTAGGGCAGGTAGAGTAAGAAAAAGTTTTGGTTATCAAATGCATTATGATTTATCATTAGGATTTCCAGCTATAACAACAAAAAAACTTGCATGGAAATCTGTTGTTTCAGAATTATTATGGTTCATTGAGGGTTCAAGTGATGAAAGAAGATTGGCTGAAATTCTTTATGATGACAATAGGGCGAACCTGCAAGAAAAAAAAACAATTTGGACTCAAAATGCTCAATCTGAATATTGGAAACCAAAAGCAAAATTTAAAGGTGATGTAGGAAAAATTTATGGCGTTCAATGGAGAAATTTTAATGGAGTAGATCAACTTTCAAATCTTATTGATGGTCTAAAAAATGATCCAAATGGTAGACGTCATATAATTTCATCTTGGAATCCTCCTGAATTAAACAATATGTCTCTTCCACCTTGCCATGTATTTTCACAGTTTTTTATCTCTAATAATAAATTAAGTTGCCAACTTTATCAAAGATCGTGTGATATGTTTTTAGGAGTTCCATTTAACATAGCTAGTTATAGTTTATTTACGCATATGCTTGCAAGAGAGTGTAATCTAGGAGTAGGTTTTTTTATTCATTCATTAGGAGATTTTCATATATATGAGGAGCACTTTGAGCAAGTCAAAATACAACTTGACAGATCACCTAAAAAATTACCAACTTTGTCTTTTGACACTAAAAATTTTTATGATTATACAGTTAGTGATTTCGAGTTAATAGATTATGAGCATCACCCAAAGATTGAAGCAACTATGAATATTTAGGTTTTGATAAAAATATGAAAATAAAAGATATAGAAATACGAATGTGTAGACATAACGATCCAGTCATGAAGGACTCTGAAATGCGTGATGGTAAAAAATCAGAATTAGAGTTTTTAGTTATAACTTTCCAAACTGATGTAGGTTTAAATGCTTCAACTTTTGGATTTGCTGGTCGTGGAGCAGCAATGGCTGGTGAAATAGCAAATAATATTTTTAAGCCATTTTTTATTGGAAAAGACCCTTTGTATAGGGAAAAACACTGGCATGAATATCGAATGGCTGACAGATGGTGGAACCATGCCCCAATTTATAGTTATGGTCCATTCGATATTAATTGTTGGTTGTTATCTGCCTTACAAGCAGGACAACCACTTTATAAATATTTAGGAGCGTATAGAGATAAGGTACCTATTTATGGAAGTTCACTAGTGTATAAAACACCTAATCAATATGCAAACGAAGCTAAAGAATATAAAGACAGGGGTTTTAATGCTTATAAAATTCATCCACCAGGTAATTATGATTTAGATTTAGAAATTCACAAAGCAGCGAGACAAGCTGTTGGAGATAATTTTAAATTAATGAGCGATCCAGTCGCTCCTTATACTTTTGAACAAGCATTACGATTAGGAAGGGAATTAGAAAATTTAAATTATTATTGGTATGAGGAACCGTTGTTTGATGAAAATTTTCATAATCTAAGAGAGTTAACTAGAATATTAGATATTCCAATTGTAGGAACTGAAGTTATTGCCAAACATCCTTATAGTGTTGCAGAATGTATATCAAGTAGAGTAGTTGATATGGTTAGATCTGATGTTTCATGGAGCGGAGGTATTACAGCAACTATGAAAACAGCTCATCTGGCAGAGAGTTTTGGAGTACAGTGTGAAATACATACTGCAATTTATCATCCATTGGAATTAGTTAATCTTCATTGCTGTGCAGCAATTAAAAATTCAGAATTTTTTGAAGTTTTAGTTCCTTATGAATATTTTAACTTTGGTTTAAAAGAATCAATCAATGTCGAAAATGGTTTTGCATACCTTCCTTCTAAACCAGGGCTCGGAATTGATTTCGACTGGGATTTTATCGACAATATGACATTTAAAAAATATTAATATACCTTTTAGGATAAAATTAAAAATAATTGAATTTCATTAATTATTTAATCTTTCATGAAGTTTATGAGCTATGGATAAGAATATTTTTGATGTTTCACTTTTTGGGTCATCAAAATAACATGGACTACCATCATCAGATTGTTTTCTAAGTTTTTTATCAATTGGTATTTGCCCTAATAAAGGGATTTTAAATTTTTCTGCTTCTTTCAATACTCCATCTTTAGAAAAAATATAATGCTTTTCACTACAATTATCACAAAGAAAATAACTCATATTTTCAACAATCCCTAAAATTTCTACATTTACTTTCTTAAACATATTTATTCCCTTTCTTGCATCTGTTAATGCCACTTCCTGGGGTGTTGATATTATTATTGATCCTGATAATTTAGAACTTTGAGCTAAAGTAAGTTGAGCATCACCTGTTCCTGGTGGTAAATCAATAATCAAATAATCTAAAGATCCCCACTCTACACCATTAAACATTTGTTCAAGGGCTTTCATAACCATTGGCCCTCTCCATATAGTTGGTGATTCATTATCTAAAATAAAGCCAATGGACATACATTTAATGTCAAAATTTTCTATTGGAATTAGTTTTTTATTTTCATTCATCTCTGGCTTTTTAGAGACACCCATCATCCTAGGAATACTTGGCCCATATATATCTGCATCAAGTAAACCCACTTTCATACCAATTGATTTTAAAGCGACTGATAAATTGACAGAAAATGTGGATTTGCCCACACCTCCTTTACCACTAGCAATAGCAATAATATTTTTTGCATCAATGGTAAATTTTTTTTCTTGTTTAGGTTTCTCTTTTTCGAATGTTAGGGCAATATTGACTGATAGAACTCCAGGTATATTTTCTATGTCATGTTTAAGTAAACGTAAAATTTCTTTATAAAGAGTTGGCTCTTGATTGCTGACTTGAAGAAAAATATTAACATTGCCCTGTTTTACAATTGCTGAAATGTTATTATTTGTAGGTTCAAATGCTAATTTTGTTTTTGGATCACTGAATTTCTTTGAAAAATCATAAATTAACGATAAAATTTTGTCAGACATACTTGATTTTTGTAGAATTACTCAAATATTAGTTATTAATTAATATATTTAGTGTTAGTAGAAACAATCAAATATATCAAATAATATATGAAGTGGAACATAAATAATAACGATAACAATCCCTGGGGTTCAGGGAATAACAATAATCCATGGGGATCTGGAGGTGGAAACGGACCAAATAAAATGGATTTTGAAGACTCAATTAAAAAAGCTAAAGATAGGTTCGGTAATTTTAAATTTGGAGGAAAACGTAATTTTTCAATTTTTATAATCGTTGCTTTATTACTTTGGCTAGCTACCGGATTTTATAGAGTTGAGCCTGATGAACAGGGCGTAGAGCTTTTATTTGGTAAATGGAATGGTCAAACAACTGAACCTGGATTACACTACTTTTTTCCTACTCCAATTGGTAAAACCATTACACCTAAAGTTGAAGTAATTAGAAAAATTAATGTTGGATTTAGAAGTGCTAGTGATCTTGGTTTTGGCTCAAACTCAAATGCAGAAAGAAAAGTTATTGAAGAAAGTTTAATGCTTACAGGTGATCAAAACATAGCAGATGTAGCATTTACAGTACTCTTTAAAATAAAAGATGCTGGAAATTTTTTATTTAAACTTAGAAATCCAGAACTTACTGTAAAAGATATGTCTGAAAGTGTTGTACGTGAAGTTGTTGGTCAAAGAGATCTTCAATTCTTACTTACAGAAGGTCGTCAAGAGGTTGAACAAGTAGTAAGAAATGAATTACAATTAGTTCTAGATTCTTATGAAAGTGGAGTTTTGATTCAATCAGTTCAATTACAAAGTGTTGATCCTCCAGATCAAGTTATTGATGCCTTTGATGAAGTTCAAAGAGCAAGACAGGATAAAGAAAGACTAGTTAACGAAGCAAATACATACTTAAATAGAATCGTACCTAATGCTCGTGGTGAAGCAGCTAAACTTGTTGAAGCTGCCACAGCATATAAAGAACAGGTTGTGAAACAAGCAGAAGGTGTAGCTCAAAATTTTATTGATGTTTATAATAGTTATAAAAATGCAAAAGAAGTTACTAAAAGAAGAATTTATCTTGAGACTCTTAGAGAAGTTTTAGAGGGTAAGAATAAAATCATTTTAGATGATACTGGAAATGGACAAGGTGTTGTTCCATACCTACCATTAAATGAATTAAAAAAGTCAGGAAACAATTAAGATGAGATTTAGTGCAAGAAATTTACTTATAGTTTTAGTTTTATTTATCTTATTTCTAACTTTTACAGGAGCGTTCTTTATTGTAAATGAAACCAAGCAAGCTTTGGTACTTCAGTTTGGAGACCCAAGAAAAGTTGTTACAAAACCTGGTCTTCAATTTAAGATTCCATTTATTCAGGATGCTGTTTTTTTAGATTCTAGACTACTAAATCTTGATCCTCAGCCTGAAGAAATGATACTTTCGGATCAAAAAAGAATTATTGTCGACTCTTTTGCTCGTTATAATATTGTAGATCCTTTAAAATTCTATCAGACAGTTAGAAATGAAACTACTTTCTCAGATAGATTCGGAAGAATTATTAATGCTGCAGTTAGAGGAGTTATTGCTCAATATTCATTAACATCACTTCTTAGTGATGAACGTATTAATATTATGAATGAAATTGAAAAACAAATAAAGGTCAATGAAAATTCTTTTGGTGTAAAAATTGTTGATATTAGAATTGGAAGAACTGATCTAACTGAACAAGTTTCAAACAACGTTTATCAGAGAATGCGATCTGAACGTGAAAAAGAAGCAAATTTATTAAGAGCTGAAGGTGAAGAGCTATCTAAGGAAATAGTTGCATCAGCAGATAGGCAGCAAACTGTCATTCTAGCAGAAGCTGAAAGAACATCTTCAATACTTAGAGGTGAAGGAGATGCAGCAAAAAATAGAATACTTGGTGATGCATATAGCCTCGATCAAGAATTTTTCGACTTTTTAAGAACTATGCAAGCTTGTAAAGATACATTTGGAGATACAGAGATGTCAATGGTCATTGCTCCAGGGGAAGTTTGTGAAAAATTTTTTGGCGAAATAGATATTCAAAATTAATGCTGGAGATAATAATTTTTAGCATTGGCTTATTGCTGGTGATTGAAGGTTTGATCTATTATTTATTTGCAGATAAGTTAGACTACCTAATATCTTTTTTAAGAAGTGTAGACACCAAAAGAATAAAAAATATAAGTCTAATAGTAATGTTAATAGGTGTTTGCCTCATTTACCTCACTTTTAGAAGTTATAATGAAATTAATTAAAATGAAGAACATATTTTTAACATTTTTTTTACTCCTATTTTTTAACTCAGCTAATGCTGTTCCTGGTAGCTTTGCAGATTTAGTTGAAAAATTATCTCCCTCAGTAGTCAGTATTGCATCTACTACTATAATTGAAAACAATTCTCAAAATCAAATACCTCAGTTCCCAGAAGGTTCGCCATTTGATGAATTTTTTAAGGATTATTTTGATAGAGATCAAAGAAGATCTCAAAGACCAATGACTGGTCTTGGTTCTGGATTTATAATTAGTGATGACGGAATAATAGTTACCAACAATCATGTAATTGAAGGCGCAGATGAGATTACAGTAATCTTATCTGATGAAACAGAATATACAGCGCAATTACTTGGAAGAGATCCTAAAGCAGATATAGCAGTCCTTAAAATCGATCCTGAAAATTACAAATTAACATCTGTTGAGTGGGGCGACTCCGAAGATATGAGAGTAGGAGATTGGAGTATCGCAATAGGTAACCCATTAGGTTTAGGTGGCACAGTTACAGCAGGTATAATTTCTGCAATTTCAAGAGATATCGGAAGTGGACCTTATGTAAAGTTTTTACAAACAGACGCATCAATAAATAGAGGAAACTCTGGAGGCCCTTTATTTAATTTAGAAGGTAAAGTTATAGGAATTAACACTGCAATTGTTTCCCAAACAGGGGGTAGTATTGGTCTTGGTTTTGCTATTCCATCAAATAGTGCTAAAAAAATTGTTCAACAACTTAAAGATTTTGGAAAAACTAAAAGAGGATGGCTTGGAATACAGATTCAACCTGTTACAGAAGATTTTGCTGAAAGTTTAGGTTTGCCTGATCAAAAAGGTGCTTTTATTTCAAACGTAAATCCTAGAGGTCCATCGAAAGATGCTGGATTAGAACCAGGTGATGTAATTTTGAAATTTAATGACACTGAAATAATTAAAATGTCAGATTTGCCAAGAGTCGTTGCAGAATCAGATGTAGGATCAACAGCTTATTTAGAAGTTTGGCGTAAAAATAAAAAAATTAATATCGAAGTTGTTTTAGGTGAATTACCAGGAGAAGTCGTTACTGAAAGAGATATTCAGCAACCAAAAAATTCAGATAAAAGTATAAAATCATTAGGTATAACTATTCGAAATAGTGACAATGGAGTTGAAGTTATAGCTATTGAAAATGAAAACTCTAACCTAAATGTAGGAGATAGAATTGTGGAAGTTAACAGAGAAATAACAACTGATATTGAGGCTTTTAACAATCTTGTAAATCAGTTAGAAAAAACAGGTAGATCATCTCTACTACTAAAAATTATTAGAGATGAAGAGCAGCTTTGGATAACCATAAAATTTAATAATTGAACAAAGAATTATATTTTATTACTGGACCAACCGGTATAGGGAAATCAGCATTTGCAATAAATTTATCAAAGAAAATAAATGGTGAAATAATAAATGCAGACAGTATGCAAATATATAAAGAGCTGAGCATACTATCAGCGAGACCTACAATATCTGATAGTAAAAAAATAAAACACCACCTTTATGGATATGTTTTTGGTAACGAAAGATTTAATGTTGAAAAATGGTGTTCGGATGCAGTATCAAAAATTAAATTATTGCATAGTAAAAATAAAGTTCCAGTGTTTGTAGGGGGGACAGGATTATACATTGACACACTTATAAATGGTATAACTTCCATTCCAAGCATTCCTGAGTCAATAAAAGATAAATCTAATAATATATTTAATGAATTAGGTGGATCAAATTTTTATAAATTTGTTAATGAATTAGATCATGAGGCTACGAAAAATGTTTCCATAAATGATAAACAAAGATTGAAAAGAATTTGGGAAGTATATCATCATACTAGTGTAAAATTTAGTGTTTGGAAAAAAAGTCAAAATAAAAAATTCTTAGATGCTATAAATTATAAAATTATTTTATTTATTCCAGATAGAAAGATTAATTATGAAAGAGTGAATAACCGCGTTTTAAAAATGATTAATTTTGGCGCTATAGATGAAGTAAAAAAATTATTAAAATTAAATTATAAAAAAAATCTACCAATAATGAAAGCTCATGGAGTACCAGAAATTATTTCTTTTTTAGAAAATGCAATTTCCATTGAAGAATGCATAAAAAAAATTCAACTTGTTACAAGACATTATGTTAAACGACAAAATACATGGTGGAGGTCTTCAAAATTACCAATTCTAGAAAAAATTAATGAATTTCCTGATGAAATTGATCTAAAATCAACTAATTTACCTATTTTTTAAAGAAATTATTGATTTTATTTTATCCACAGCCTATGAGCTAGGATCAATGAATAATGAAATTACTGGTGCGGAAATTGTCTTAAAAAGCTTGGCTGAACAAGGTGTCGAAGTTGTATTTGGTTATCCTGGTGGCGCAGTTTTGCCGATATACGATACTTTGTTTAAACAGAATTCAATTAAGCATGTCTTAGTAAGACAAGAGGGTGGTGCAATACATGCAGCTGAAGGTTATGCTCGGTCAACAGGTAAAACTGGAGTAGTTCTTGTAACTTCAGGACCTGGTGCAACAAATGTCGTAACAGGATTAACGGATGCAATGATGGATAGTGTTCCTATCGTTTGCATTACTGGACAGGTTCCGCAACATTTAATCGGTAGTGATGCATTTCAAGAATGTGATACTACAGGTATAACAAGACCTTGTACAAAACATAATTACTTAGTTAAGGATGTAAATAAATTATCTTCTGTATTTCATGAAGCATTTACAATTGCTCAAAATGGAAGGCCAGGACCTGTACTAATTGATATACCAAAAGATGTTCAATTTGCTTCTGGAACTTATGAAGAAAAAAATAAAATTATAATTCCTTCTCATAGATTATTTGAACCAAGTCCTGATTTTGAAAAAAATAAAATTGAAGAAGCAGTTGAATTAATTTCTATGGCTAAAAAACCAATTTTTTATATTGGAGGGGGATGTATTAATTCTGGTCCAAAAGCTTCAGAATTAGTAAGAGAATTTATAAATATTGTTGGATCACCCGTTACAATGACATTAATGGGTCTTGGTGTAGTAGGTTCATCAGATAAAAACTCACTTGGTATGCTTGGTATGCACGGAATGTATGAAGCAAATATGGCAATGCATGAATGTGATGTAATGATTAATATTGGAGCAAGGTTTGATGATAGAGTTACAGGAAGACTCGATGCTTTTTCTCCTAATTCTAAAAAAATTCATATTGATATTGATGAAAGCAATATTAATAAAACTATAAATGTTGATGTTCCAATAATTGGAGATGTAAAGCAAGTTGTTGAAAAAATGATTTCTGTTTGGAGAGAGAAAAAATATAAAATAGACACGGAGTCATTAAAAATATGGTGGAACAAAATTAATAAATGGAAAGAAATAGATTGTCTTAATTATAATAATGAGGGTAAACAGATAAAGCCTCAGTATGCTGTTCAAAGACTCTATGAATTAACAAAAAATACAAAAACGTTTATCACAACTGAAGTAGGCCAACACCAGATGTGGGCTGCTCAATTTTATAAATTTGAGGAACCAAACAGATGGCTTACATCAGGTGGATTAGGGACTATGGGTTATGGTTTTCCAGCTGCGATTGGAGCACAAGTTGGACATCCAGATGCTCTAGTCGTCGATATAGCAGGAGATGCCTCGATACTTATGAATATTCAAGAAATGAGTACAGCCATTCAATATAGACTACCTGTAAAAATATTTATTTTAAACAATGAATACATGGGAATGGTAAGACAATGGCAAGAACTTTTACATGGTGGAAGATATTCGGAAAGTTATACTGATAGCTTACCTGATTTTGTAAAGTTAGCAGAAAGCTATAAAGCCATTGGATTAAGAGCAAAGACAACTGATGAGCTTGATGATGTTATTACTCAAATGATTGAAACAAAAAATACCGTTATCGCAGATATTTGGGTTACAAAAGAAGAGAATTGCTTTCCTATGATTCAAAGTGGCTCAGCTCATAATGAAATGATGCTAAGTAAAGATCAAAAACAAGACAAAAAATCAGCCGAAAAAGGAAAAATTTTAGTTTAATGAATAAATCAGTTTATGATTCTCCTGATCAGGTATCAGAGACTAAAAGACATATATTAACAGTTTTGGTTGATAATGAACCAGGTGTTTTAGCTAGGGTAATTGGAATGTTTTCTGGCAGAGGATACAATATAGATAGTTTGAATGTAGCAGAGGTCAGTAATGATGAAAATATTTCAAGAATCACTATTGTAACTCATGGTACTTCAGAGGTTGTTAGTCAAATTGAAAAACAATTACTTAGAATTGTTCCTGTTCATAGTGTTACAAATCTAGATCAAGAAGGCAGTTCTGTAGAAGCTGAGGTTGCTTTAGTTTATATTTACATATCTGATTCAAACAAAAAGAAAGTTTATCAGCTTTGTGATTTATACAGAGCTAGAAAAATTGAAAATGAAAATAATACCACAATTTTTGAAATTGCTGGTGCTTCAGAAAGAGTAAATAGATTTATAACTGAAATAAATGAAATTACAAAAGTTGAAATTGTTAGAAGTGGTCCCGTTGCAATATCATCAATTCAAAAAAATGAGGAGGAATAATGAGAGTATATTACGATAGAGATGCAGACTTAAACTTAATCAAAGATAAAAAAATATCAATTGTAGGTTACGGTAGTCAAGGTCATGCACATGCAATGAACTTGAGAGATTCTGGAATAGAAAATGTTTCAATTGCATTAAGAGAAGACTCAAATTCAAGAAGTAAAGCAGAACAAGCTAATTTTAAAGTCATGACACCTGCAGAGGCTGCAAGTTGGGCTGATGTGATTATGATGTTAACACCTGATGAACTTCAGTCTGAAATCTATAAAAATGATATAGCTGAAAATATAAAAGAAGGTACAACAATTGCATTTGCACACGGATTAAATATTCACTTTGACTTAATTAAACCTAAAGAAGGTGTAGATGTAATTATGGTTGCACCAAAAGGTCCAGGTCATACAGTAAGAGCTGAATATGTTAGAGGGGCTGGTGTTCCTTGCTTAGTTGCTGTAGATAAAAACCCATCAGGTAATGCTCTTGAAATAGGAATTGCTTATGCTTCAGCAATTGGTGGCGGACGTGCTGGAATAATAGAAACAACTTTTAAAGAAGAATGTGAAACAGATCTTTTTGGAGAACAATCAGTTTTATGTGGTGGATTAACACATTTAATTTTAGCCGGTTATGAAACTCTTGTAGAAGCAGGATATGCTCCTGAAATGGCATATTTTGAATGTCTTCATGAAGTAAAACTAATAGTTGATCTTTTATATGAGGGTGGAATGGCTAATATGAGATACTCAATATCAAATACTGCTGAGTATGGAGATTATTCAAGAGGACCAAGACTTATTACTGACGAGACAAAAAAAGAAATGAAAAAAATTCTTTCAGAAATCCAATCAGGTCAATTTGCTAAAGAGTGGATGCAAGAGCATCAAAGTGGTCAAACAAAATTCAAAGTAATGAGGAAAGATCAGGCAGAACATCCAATAGAAGCAGTTGGAGAAAAGTTAAGAACTTTAATGCCTTGGATTGCTGAAGGAAAAATGGTTGATAAATCAAAAAATTAGATGAAAGTTTAATTAAATTTTGATTAGTGTATAAATATATAAATGACAGAAAAAATATATATTTTTGACACAACTCTTCGAGA
>CACHBB010000002.1 GCA_902577945.1 uncultured Alphaproteobacteria bacterium | reverse complement strand
GTAGCAATCTTAATTTTAGCTATAGCAATTGTTGTTCTTAGAGTAAGACACATGGAAATCTTAAATAGAAAATCTAAAAATAAACAAGACGATTAACTATTAAAAAAATGTTCACTTCAAGTATCAGCGAAGCTGAAAACAAAATTATTTCATATTTACCAAATACAGGTAGTTATTATGAGAGAAAGAGAAACTATTCTGTTGATTTTGAAACAAATAAAAATACAACATCCCTTCTATCTCCATATATTAGATATAGGGCTATTTCAGAAGAAAATATTCTAAAAAAAGTTTTAGAAATGCATGGCTCGCACAAAGCTGAAAAATATATTCAAGAAATATTTTGGAGGACTTATTGGAAAGGTTGGCTAGAACATAGACCAGAAGTATATTCTGATTATATAAATGAAAAAAATAAACTTTATGATCAATTTAAAAATAAAAAATATTATTTAAATGCTATTAATGCAAATACAAATTTATCCTTTTTTAATAATTGGGTAAACGATTTAAAAAATAATGGCTATCTTCACAATCACATTAGAATGTGGTTCTCATCAATTTGGATTTTTACATTAAAATTACCATGGCAACTTGGTGCTGATTTTTTCATGCAAAATCTACTTGATGGAGATACAGCGTCTAATTTACTTAGTTGGCGGTGGTGCGCTGGAATTCAAACAAAAGGTAAAAATTATATAGCAAGAAAAGACAATATAGAAAAATATAGTAGAATAAAACTAAAAGATAATGAGAAATTAAATGAAACTGCTGAACCATTATTTGAAAATAAAGATTATACTATTACAGAATTAAAGACTTTTGAAATTTCTAATCCAGCTGATATTAATCATTTAATTATACCAACTGATGAAATAAATATATTAAAGGATTTAAATTTTAATAAATGTAATGCATTTGGTGGTTACCCGAGAGAAGATTATAATGATCATAATTTCAGCAATAAAATACTAAATCATATTAAGGATTTAGTTTTATCTTGTTATAAAGACGATATTTTTTATAGGGATACTATAATTACAACAAGTTTTGACAATTATTATAAAGATTTAGATAAATGGATTGTTAAAAATAATATTAAAACAATTCACCTTCCATACGTCACTCAAGGTAATTGGAAAAAAATTTATAAAAAGATAATTAAGAAATATTCCAATATTAATTTTATCAAATTTAATAGAGATTATGACATAAATAGTTGGATTTATTCTAAAAAAGGTTATTTCAAGTTTAAAGAAAATATTCCAAAAATCATAAGAAATTTTTAGCCCAAAATGAAAAATATTTTAGAAATAAATAATGTTAATAAAATTTATAGAAATTCTGTAAAGGCATTAGATAATATTAATTTAAATATTAAAGAAGGTGAAATTTTTTCATTACTAGGACCAAATGGTGCTGGTAAATCAACATTAATTAATTCAATCTGTGGAGTTGTTAATTTTAATTCAGGAACAATTAAAATAAATGGGTTTGATAATATTAAAGAATACAGAAAAGCAAGACAAATGACAGGTATTGTACCTCAAGAATTGTATTTGGAGTCTTTTGAAACGGTATGGAAAAATGTTAATTATTCAAGAGGCCTTTTTGGTAAACCAAAAAACCATAAATATGTTGAAGATCTTTTAAAATTACTTTCTTTATGGGATAAAAAAAATAGTAAAATTAAAGAACTCTCTGGTGGTATGAAAAGAAGAGTTCTTATCGCGAAAGCATTATCTCATCAACCAAAACTACTTTTTTTAGATGAGCCTACTGCAAGTATAGATGTCGAACTTAGAAAAGAAACTTGGGACATTGTAAGAAAATTAAATAAAAACGGTACTACGATATTTTTGACTACGCATTATATTGAAGAAGCTGAAGAATTAAGTTCTAGAGTCGCTATCATCAATGATGGAAAAATTATTCTAGTTGACGAAACAGACAAATTAATAAAAAAATTAGGAGAAAAATCTATTAAAATTGAAATTAAAGATGAAACTCTTAATTTTAATCAAAATATAAAAAACAAATATAATCTTGAAGTAAATAATAATATGTTAACATTTAAATATAATATTAAAGAAGATAATATTAATTTAACAGAAATGTTAAATGAAATAGAGACTAATGGATATAAAATTAAAGATTTTATAACTGAACAAAGTTCTTTAGAAGAAATTTTTATAAAATTAATTAAAGAAGATAAAAAGTCATGAATTATTTTGGTGTCAAAGCAATTTTAATTCATGAATTGGATCGTTTCAAAAGAACTCTTCTTCAAAGTCTAGCATCGCCAATAATTACAACGTCCCTATATTTTATAGTATTCGGAACAGCAATAGGTTCTAGAATTAAAGAAATTGATGGCATTAATTATGGATCATATATTGTACCAGGAATGATAATGTTAACAATTTTAACTCAAGCTTTATCAAATGCATCTTTCGCAATATATTTTCAAAAATTTACATCTACAATTTATGAAATTCATGCTGCCCCATTATCATCATTTGAAATTATATTGGGCTTTGTAGGTGCAGCTGCTATAAAATCAGTAATTATTGGAATAATTATAATAATTACTGCAGGATTTTTTGTTGATATAGAAATTCAACACCCAATTTTAATGATTTTCTTTTTAATATTAACATCAATTACATTTTCTCTTTTTGGTTTTATTGTTGGTCTTTATGCTGATGGTTTTGAAGGTCTTCAAATAATACCAATTTTAGTTATCACTCCACTTACTTTTCTTGGTGGATCTTTCTATTCAATAAATATGCTTCCAGAATTTTGGCAAAATATTTCTCTTCTTAACCCAGTATTGTATTTAATTAGTGGATTTAGATATAGCTTTTATGAAGTATCAGATGTTTCAATACTAACAAGTATTATAACTATTTTTACAATCTTAATCGGCTGTATACTTTTCATTTCTTATACATTTATTAAAGGTTACAAAATTAAAGATTAAATGATTGATAAAAAGATAAGTAATGAATTTCTTGAAAACGGAGTTGTGCTATTAAAACAAATAATAGATCCAAGCTGGATTATAGAACTTCAAAAAGGATTAGAATACAATTTTAAAAACCCAAGTAAATATAAGTGTGTTTATGAAGAGCATAATGGCGAAGAAGTTTTCTACGATGATTATTGTAATTGGAGTAGAATAAATGAGTATAGGGCTTTTATTTTTAATTCAAATATATCTCAAATTGCTGCTTCACTGATGAACTCTAAAAAAGTTAATTTATTTCATGAACATGTTTTAGTAAAAGAAAAACAATCAAAGAAGAGAACACCTTGGCATCAAGATCAGGGTTATTATTGTGTTAATGGTAAAGATAATGTCAGCATTTGGATACCATTAGATAAAGTAGATAAAAATTCATCTATGGAATTCATAAAGGGGTCCCATAAATGGAATAAAACATTCCTTCCAACTAAATTTAAAGGTTATGATTATGATCATAAGGATAAGGAGTTTGAAAAAATTCCTGATATTGAGAATAATAGAGATAAATACGATATTATTTCTTATGAATCCGATATCGGCGATGCAATTGCTTTTAGTTATGCTACGATACACTCAGCTTATGGAAATAATTCTGAAAATAGAAGAAGAGCTTTCTCGTTAAGATTAACTGGTGATGATGCTAGATATATAAAAAGGCAAGGAGAAATGTCTCCACCCTTCCCTGAAGTTAAATTAAAAAATAATGAAGTTCTTGATTGTGAAACTTTTCCAGTATTAATTTCTTCTTAAGAAGTAAATAAGTGGTAGAGCTGTAGCATACATAATTAAGCTATAAATTGCTGCGGGTATTAAATAAATTGTACTTGCAAAAAAAGTATTTGCTACAACAATAGCTAAGGTTCCATTTTGAAGACCAACTTCCATTAACCAACATCTGAATGTTTCCTTATTTGCTTTAAAAGATTTAGATAGAAAGTATACAATGATCATCATTACAATGTTAAGAAAAAGCATTACTAAACCAGCTTGGGCAAAATAACTAATGACATTTTCTCGTTGAGATAAAATTGCACCAACTAATACTAATGCAAATAAAATGATTGAAATATTTTTAGCTATTTTTTCAAAAGATGATAACAAACTGCTTAAAAGAACACCTAAAATAACTGGAACTGTTACGATTAAAAACATTTGAATTGCTACACTAAATAAAGATTGTCCTTCACTTAAGCTTTCATAGCCTAGTATTGACAGTGAAATAATTAAAATTATTGGTACTGTTATTACACAAAGGATGCTATTAATAGCAGTTAAAGAAATAGAAAGTGCTATATTGCCCTTAGCGTATGAAGTTAGAACGTTACTAGTCACACCACCAGGTGCTGCAGCCAATATCATCACACCAATTGCTAATTCAGGAGTAAGAGGCCAAAATAAAACAATAACAAGTGCAACAATAGGCAAAACTATTATTTGAAAAAATAGACCTATCAAAAAATCTCTAGGTTTAAAAAAAACTCTTGTAAAATCATTTATAGAGAGTCCTAAGCCAAGAGAAAACATAATAAAAGCTAATGACAATGGTAGAATTACATCAGTTACAATACCCATATTTATATTTTATCATTTTTATAAATAAAAAAATCAATTAGTTTCTTTAATTAATTTTTGTTCCAAAATTTCAAGCATTTCATTAGGCATTTTGAATATTTTTCCATATTTATCTACTGAAACTATTGTAACTTTCGAATCTATTAAAAGAATATTTTCCCTAAGAATAGTTTGACTAAATTCAATTTTTGCCTTGGAAATATTTAAAATTTTAGTTTTAACTTCTAATATATCTTCAAAGTGTGCAGGTTTTAAGTATTCAATATAGCAAGATTTAACAACAAAATAAAAATTATATTCGTTAAATAAATTTTTGTGATTAAAACCAAGTTTATATAAAAAATCACTTCTCCCTCTTTCTAAGTATTTTAAATAATTTGCATAATAAACCCTGGTTGAGGCATCAGTATCTTCATAATATACATTAATTTTAGTATTCATATTTATGATAATTAAGTTTATTTAAAGATATTTGAATTAAATAACCAGATTGAATTATTACTTATGATACCTAAATACTTAATAAATGACTGAGTATTTAGAATCTATCATAAAAAGAGATCCTGCTGCAAGGAGTAAGCTAAGTATTATATTAACATATCCCGGAGTAAAATCGGTGTTTTTTCATAGAATAGCTCATCAATTGTGGAATTTAAATTTATATACTTTAGGAAGAATTATTTCACAATTTAGTCGTTTTTTAACAGGAATAGAAATTCATCCTGCTGCAAAAATTGGTAAAAATCTTTTTATTGATCATGGAATGGGAACAGTTATTGGAGAGACAAGTGAAATTGGCGATAATGTAACTCTTTATCATGGTGTAACACTTGGAGGAATCAGCCCTGCTGAAAACTCTAATAATCAAAGAGACACTAAAAGACACCCAACAATTGAAGACAACGTTATTATCGGTTGTGGCGCTAGTATTCTTGGCCCTATATTAATCGGAAATTGTGCAAGAGTTGGTGCTAATACTGTTGTTTTAAAAGATGTGCCACCTTATGCAACGATGGTTGGTAATCCAGTTAAAAACATTAATATTAATAAAGATACATCATTTAATCCATATGGTGTAAGAGATATTGATGATAACAAATAATGTTATTGATCTAATAGGCAACACTCCTTTAATTAAACTAAAATATCCATCTGAAATCTCAGGTTGTGAAATTTTTGGAAAAGCTGAATTCATGAATCCAGGTGGTTCAATAAAAGATAGAACTGCACTTGGAATAATATTAGATGCCGAGGAAAAAAAATTAATAGAACCAGGAGGAACAGTTGTTGAGGGTACATTTGGAAATACAGGTATTGGATTAGCATTAGTTTGTAATGCGAAAAATTATAATCTTAAAGTTGTAATGCCAAATATTACAGTAGAATCAAAAAGAGATATATTGAGAAATATGGGTGCAGATCTTCATTTGGTTGATGCAAAACCATATTCAGATCCAGGAAATTATCAAAGAGTTTCAGAAAACTTAGCACAAAGTTTAGAAAAGGAAACTGGAAAAAAAACTTTTTGGGCTGGACAATTTGAAAATCTTTCAAATTATAAATTTCATCAAAAAACTACTGCGAAGGAAATATTTAGTCAAACTAATGGAAATATTGATGGTTTTACTTGTGCTATTGGTACTGGCGGAACATTAACAGGAGTAAGTGTAGGTTTAAAAAATTTAAATAAAGATATTCATATTGCATGTACAGACTCTCAGGGTTCATCGATGTTTAATTATTTTACAAAAGGAAAACCTGAAAAAAAAGGTGATGAATCAATAACTGAAGGTATAGGACAAGCCAGGGTAACAAAAAACTTGGAAAATTGTATTGTAGATTCATCATTTTATGTAACAGACTCAGAATGCATGGAAATGTTATATAAATTAATTAAAACAGAAGGTTTATTTCTAGGATTAAGTTCAGGAGTTAACGTATGTGGTGCAATGAAACTAGGTAAAATGCTAGGTCCAAATAAGAAAATTGTTACTATACTATGTGATGATGCTAATAAATATTATGATAAAATGTTTAATAAAGAGTATTTAAAATCAAAAAATTTACCAATTCCGGATTGGTTATAAAAATGAATCCAAAAGTAAAAAAATTTGATTCTAAAGTGATACATTCAGGTCATGGAGCAGATGAAACTACAGGTGCTGTTATGCCACCAATACATCTTTCTTCTACTTTTAAACAAACATCACCTGGAGACTTTAAGTATGAATATGCAAGAACTGGAAATCCAACAAGAGATGTTCTAGAAAAGTTATTATGTGAAATAGAAGATGGTAAATTTGGTTTTGCATTTAGTTCTGGAATGGCCGCTATATCTGCCTTATCAGATGCCCTTGGTAACAATTACTCTATTCTATCTAGCGATGATGTGTATGGGGGAACGAGAAGAATATTTGATAAAATTAAATCAGTAAATCAAAATATTGAAATTATTTATGCTGATTTAAGTAAAGATAATAATTGGCAAGAACACATTAAAGAAAATACAAAAATGATTTGGGTAGAGACGCCTTCAAATCCACTACTAAAATTAATTGATATTGAAAAAATAAGAAACAGTATAAATAATCAAGAAATCATAATTGTATGTGATAACACTTTTGCTTCACCTTATAATCAACAACCTATTAATCTAGGGGCTGATGTTGTTATTCATTCTTCAACAAAATATCTAGGTGGTCATAGTGATATAATTGGAGGAGCTCTTGTTATTAATAATAATCCTGAATTAGCAGATAAAATTAAATATATTCAAAATGCTGTTGGATCTGTTCCAAGTCCTTTTGACTGTTATATGTTAGTCAGGTCAATTAAAACATTAGCAGTAAGAATGGAAAGGCATAACAATAACGCTTTAGAAATTGCCAATTACTTATCAAAACACAATAAAGTAAATAATATTTTTTACCCTGGTCTAAATTCAGACCCAAATCATGAAGTAGCAAAAAAACAGATGAAGGGATTTGGAGGAATTGTATCTATAGATTTAAAAGGTGACATTAATTCTGCAAAAAA
The DNA here is from genome assembly GCA_902577945.1 of uncultured Alphaproteobacteria bacterium. GTDB lineage: Bacteria > Pseudomonadota > Alphaproteobacteria > HIMB59 > CACPNW01. The sequence continues at coordinate 76,639 of CACHBB010000002.1, read as the reverse complement.
ATTTCTTGAAAATATTGATATCTTTACACTAGCTGAAAGCTTAGGTGGAGTTGAAAGTCTAATTGAACATCCAGCAATTATGACTCATGCTTCTATCGATAAAAAAATAAGGGAAGAACTTGGTATTTCTGATACTTTGATAAGGCTTTCAATTGGAATAGAAGATGTTAATGATCTCAAAGAATCTTTAGATAAAGCCTTAAGTTTAATTTAAATTATTTTTTTTAAGTTAGGAGGTGAATAGTTAGGGCCCTTCAAAACCTTTCCATATTCATTATAAATTGGTTTACCTTCCTCAGATAATTTACTCATATTGCTACGATGTACTTCTTCAAAGCATTTATCTAAATTTATGCCAAAAGCAGCACCGGCTCCATAAGTAACAACTAATATATCAGTTAGCGCGTCAGCTACTTCAACAATGTCATTGTCACTTATAGCATCTTTCAATTCGTTAAACTCTTCATCAATAAGTTTTTTTCTTAATTCCACAATTTTATCATTTGGAAATTCTGCATTATTTTTAACTTCTTGACCAAAAGTTGTCATAAATTCTTTTACTTTTTCAAAGTTAGTCATTTTATCTCCCTAAAATAATTATTTATAAAAAATATCGTTGTAAGTAACAACTATAAAGAGAAAAGATATAATTGTTATCCCCACAGCTAAATAAACTCTTGTAACAAATTCTGGTAGAGAATTTGAAAAAATTCTTCTTATAATAAAATACATTATGTGTCCTCCATCTAACAGTGGAATTGGCAATAGATTAAATAGACCTACAAATAAAGAAATGACAATAAATAAAAATAGTACACCTCTAACTTGATCAAGCATCATTTGATCTGCATTTTTAACTATTCCTATAGGTCCAGCAAGTTGATCACCTAAAGTATTTTCTTTATAAGATTGTTGAAGAAAACTAAAAGAAGCAACATAGTACGTTGGTATAAAAGTAAGTGAATTATTTATTGAACCAATAAAATTATATTTGTCTATGCTAGGATCATTGGGAGATGAAATTCCGATTACAAATTTATTTAATTCTTCATTAAAAATTAAATCAAAACTTTTATTGATAATTTTATTTTCTCGTTCAATTAAAATATTTACAGTGTTACTGTTACCTATAGCTCTTGGAATATCGGAGAATTCTTCAATATTTATATTATTAATTTCTAATATTCTATCTCCTTCACGTAGATCATTGTTGTAGGCAGCAGAGTTTTCCATAACAGAGCCAATAACTGGAAGAAAGTTAACAATTCCAAAAAAGAAAAAAATTGAAAACAAGGCTAACCAGGCACTTACAATATTAAATACGCTACCAGCTAAAAGAACGGAAATTTTCTGAAATAAAGTAAGTGATTGAAATGAACCTTTGTCCCCAGAACTGCTTTTAGAAAAGATATTATCTAATCCTTTAATTTTTACATAACCACCAAGTGGAATTGGGGCTAATTTCCAAGTTGTCCCATTCTTATCTGTAAATTTAAATAGTGGTTTCCCAAATCCAATCGAAAAATCACTCACTTCTGCCTTAAAAAACCTAGCAACAATGTAATGTCCATATTCATGGATTGCGACTAGAACTAAAAAAACTAGTAGAAGGTTTAAATAAATCATTTTCTAATAATAAATTTTAAATAAAAATGTTAAATTATTAAAATATAACATTTATCCAGTTTTTGCTTCTTCATATTCTTCAATAGGAGGGCAAACACAAAATAAATTTCTATCTCCATATACATTATCAATTCGACTTACAGGACTCCAATATTTATTGTTTAAAAGGTAAGAATGTGGGTAAGCAGCTTCTTGCCTAGTATAGGAGTGTTTCCATTCATCTGATGATATTTCCTCTACTGTATGAGGTGCATTTTTAATTGGATTATCTACTTTATCAAACGAGCCATCTCTGATTTTTTCAATTTCTCCATGTATAGATATCATTGCTTCACAAAATCTATCAAGCTCTTCTTTTGATTCACTTTCTGTTGGCTCAATCATTAGGGTTCCTGGAACGGGAAAAGACATTGTTGGAGCATGAAAACCATAATCTATCAATCTCTTAGCAATATCTTCATCTGATATATTTATCTCTTGTTTAAAAGGTCTAATATCAATAATAAATTCATGAGCTACCATATCATTTTTTCCTTTGTATAAAATTGGATAATATCGACTTAATCTTTGCTTAATATAATTAGCATTTAATATTGCTACTTGAGTTGCTAACTTTAATCCATCGTCACCCATCATAGATATATAAGAATACGATATTGGCAGTATTGATGCACTTCCCCATGGGGCAGCTGATACAGCCTCTTGTTCAGATAAACCAATCTCATTTTTAAAAACTGGATGTCCTGGTGCAAATTCTGCAAGATGTTCTTTTAAGCCGATAGCACCTACTCCTGGCCCTCCTCCACCATGAGGAATGGTAAAAGTTTTGTGTAGATTCATATGACAGACATCTGGGCCAAATTTGCCTGGCTTTGCTATACCTACCATTGCATTATAGTTAGCTCCATCTAAATACACTTGACCTCCAGCATTATGAATTTTATCACAAATTTCAACAATGCTCTCTTCAAATACACCGTGAGTTGAAGGATAGGTAATCATTAAAGCAGAAAGCTTATCTCCTGCATCAGCAATTTTTTTATTTAAATGCTCAATATCGACATTACCTTTTTCATCACAATTAACTATTGAAATTTCCATACCACACATTTGAGCACTTGCTGGATTTGTACCGTGAGCACTTTTAGGAATAATGCAAACATTTCTTTTAGTATCAGAATTTTTTTCATGAAATTTTTGTATAGCTAATAAGCCAGCAAACTCACCTTGTGCTCCAGCATTTGGTTGAAGTGAAATTGCATCAAAGCCAGTAATATCTTTTAACATAGATATTAATTCTTTCATCATCTGATTATATCCATGTCTTTGATGTGGTTCTAGGAAAGGGTGAGCATTAGAAAAGCCTGGTAGAGTTATAGGTAACATTTCAGAAGCAGCATTTAATTTCATAGTACAAGATCCAAGTGGTATCATCGACCTATTTAAGGCGACATCTTTATTTTCAAGTTTTTTTAAATATCTCATCATTTCAGTTTCTGAATGGTAAATATTAAAAACAGGATGTGTAAGAATTTTATCTTCTCTACTTAAACTATTTTCAAAACATGACTTATCAATACTATTTTCAATTTCTTCAGCAAAAATATCTATATTTTGTTCATTAAAAAAATTGACTAAATTATCAACCTCTTGCAATGTTGTAGTCTCATCTAATGACAGTGTAAAAGTTTTATTATCAACTAATCTAAAATTAATCCCTTGTTCAATTGATTTATTAACCCAATATTTAGCTTCTGGTGTTTTTATTAATAATGTATCAAAGTAATTTTTAGAAAGAATTTCAAATCCAAGAATTTCTAAAGACTTTTTTAAATATCTTGCATGATGATGAATAATATTGGCAATATTTTTTAGCCTTTCAGGACCATGGTAAATTGCATAAGACGCTGATATTATTGCAAGAAGCGCTTGTGCAGTACATATATTGCTAGTTGCCTTCTCTCTTCTAATATGTTGTTCTCTAGTTTGTAATGCCATTCTGTAAGACCTTTTATTAGTTCGATCTACAGAAACACCAATTAATCTTCCAGGCATCATTCTTTTGTATTCATCAAGAGTAGCAAAAAATGCTGCATGTGGTCCGCCTAAACCCATTGGAACACCAAAACGTTGCGAACTACCAACAACTATATCTGCACCAAATTTTCTTGGCGATTTCATTATCACTAAACTCATAATATCTGCTGCAATTATAGATAAAATATCTTTTTGTTTGTTCTGTTGAATTAATTTATCTAAATCTGCTATTTCACCAAAAGTATCAGGATTTTGAATTAAACAACCAAATGTATCTTCATTTGGTTTATCAAAAATAATTTTAATACCTAAAGGTGTAGCTCTTGTTTTTAAAACTGATAAAGTTTGAGGATGACATGTATTTTGTACACAAAAAGTAAACTTTGAACTTTTTTTAATTTTAAATGCCATCATCATTGCTTCTGCAGCTGCAGTACTTTCATCCAATAAAGAAGCATTAGCAATATCCATTCCTGTTAAGTCAATTATCATTTGTTGGAAATTCATTAACATTTCTAACCTGCCTTGACTTACTTCAGGTTGATAAGGTGTGTAGGCTGTATACCATCCTGGATTTTCAAGTATATTTCTTAAAATTACGCTAGGTGTTGTTGTATTATAATAACCCATTCCAATATAAGTTTTTTTAAAATTATTTTTTAAAGATAAAAGTTGCGTATTAGTTTTATTAAATTCTTCAGACATTCCAGGACGTAATTTAAGTTTGTCTTTAAAAATAATATGATCTGGTACTGTTTTTTCTATTAACTCATCTAGTGATTTACTACCAATAACTTTGAGCATTTCAATAACATCTTCATTTCTAGGGCCAATATGTCTACTTGCAAATTTATCTATATCTATCATTACTGCTCCAAAAAATTTTTGTACTCATCTTCAGTCATCAGTTCATCATATTGACTAGGATTTGATACTTTCATTTTAAAAATCCATCCTGTATTTTCAGCATCTTGATTTATAATTGCAGCATCACCCTCTAAATTATTATTTACCTCCACGATTTCACCATCAATTGGTGCATAAATATCCGAAGCAGCTTTAACTGACTCTACAACACATATTTCATCTTTTGCATTGGCAGATTTACCTACTGAGGGCAATTCAATAAAAACTATATCACCTAAACTTTCTTGAGCATGATTAGATATACCAATAGTAGCTATATCATTATCTATTGAAACCCATTCATGATCTTTTGTATATTTTTTTTCACTCATTTTTACTCCCATTTTTTTTATAATTTTTTTTAACAAATGGTAGACTAGTTTTCTTTACTAATTCCATTTTATTTCTAATTTCACAAAAAATCTCATTTTCTATATTAAAATTTGAATTTACATATCCAATAGCTATTGATTTATTTAAATTTGGACTAAAACACCCACTCGTGATTTTACCTATATTGTTTTTATTAGTATCAAATAAAATCATTCCATCTCTTAACATTGATCTATTAACTGAAACTAATCCAATTTTTTTATTCAAAGGTTTATTATGTAATTGATCTGATAAAATTTTATTTCCATTTAGTGAAGAATCATTTAATCGATCTTTATCTAGTGCCCATGATAATCCTGCTTCGATTGGTGTTATATTTTCATTAAGTTCGTGACCATACAAACTCAATCCAGCTTCTAATCTTAATGAATCTCTTGATCCTAGACCACAAAGCATAGTATTTTTATTTTCTAATAAATCTTTTACAAATACCTCAGCGTGTTTGGTTGATATAGAAATCTCAAATCCATCTTCACCTGTATAACCAGATCGACTTACAATCACTGAATTTTTTTTATATTTTAATACTTCAATGTCTAAAAAATTCATCTCACTTGGTAAATCAATTATATTATTAAGAACTTCAATCGATTCTGGACCTTGAATTGCAAATAAACAGTTTTTTTCATGTAGAATTTCTGCTTTTGGAGCACATTTAAAGAAGATTTTTTCATCTTCATTTTTTCTAGATGCGTTATAAACGATGTATAGAAAAGATTTGCTATTTATATCTATTAAAGAAACAATTAAGTCATCTACTACACCACCATTTTCATTAAGTAAAAATGTATAATTTGATTTGTTTTTTCTTAAATTATTTAGTTTTAATGGAATATATCTCTCAAGATTATTAATATGCAAATAGTTAGTTTCTATTAACACTTGCCCCATATGACTTACATCAAAAATACCAGAGTGTTTTCGTACATTTTTATGCTCATTAATTATGCCTTGCTTATAATTTATTGGCATATTAAAACCAGCAAAGGGAACCATTTTAGCACCATTAGCCACGTGAAATTTTTTAAGAGGAATATCTAAAGGCAACTCGATCAAATTATATCTCCAAGTTACCCCTCTGTCTTTTTACCTGAGAGTTTTTACACCTTCGGTAGAGCCACAGCTCTTTTCCAGAATTTTATTTTAACGGTCCATTTGCCTGAGAGTTTCCGGGTCGTTGCTCCTTCGGCTCTGATTTTATCAGTATCTCCCGTTAATTTTTTTTATACCTTTTTTTAATATAAAACAATTAATTTAGAGGAATATTATTGTTTATTTTACTTTCTTGGTAGATTTTTGACAATTTTTGATATTCATCTTTAATTTTAGTAATTTTTGCTGATAATTGCTCATTATGACCTAATTCTTTTATTTCAGAGATTATTGAAAAACTTTGCCAATATTGATTTTTTTTTTGATAATTACCTTGTTTGATTTTAAATACTTCCTCTAAAATTTTGAGATCATGCGGAATATTAAAATTGTCCTTTGTATCTTCATATGGAAAAAAATAGTAAAAATTGTCAAAACCAGACCAAGTAATTGCTGAAAGACATAAAGAACAAGGTTGGTGAGAACTAATAAAGTAATAATCCTTAGTATTGCGATATTGAGTTTCATAGAGGTTAAAAAGAGCCGATATTTCACCATGAAATAGAGGATTTTTAGTTTCTTGATTAGTGCCTAAGCAAATTATACTTAAATCTGATTTTTTTATGATAAATGCACCAAATATTTTGTTTCCTTTATGAATAGAAATATTTGTAAGGGGTATTAGCTCATCTATGAATATATCTAGTATTTTGCTAAAATTAGAAATCATATAAGATGGAACTGATAGACTAATCATTAGATTTGTCTACGTAATAAAAAAAGGAACCCAGCAAGCTAGATTCCTTTTATGTATCGTGCATTTCCTCCCGATACAAATTAAAAAAAGTTTCCTTTAGTTAATTTGATTATTACCTTTGCGTGTAATAATTAATATTAAACTACTTAAGAAAAATATTGTTTTCAATATAAATAGATAAAAATCATTTTTTTTTGTTAATATGACTGTTAATAAACTGTGGAAATTCTAATTAGCAATCAATGTCAAAACAAATAACGAAAAAAAAAGTTTATAATATTCTTGGAGTAATGTCAGGAACATCCATGGATGGTATTGATATGAGTTTAATTAAAACGAATGGTACAAATTATGTTAGAATAATTAACGAAAAATCATATGATTATTCGTTGACACTTCAGAATAAAATTAAAAAAATTATAAAAAATAAACCATTACATAATAATTCAATAATAAAATATTATAAAAAAAATGAAGATTTAATTAATACAGTATACATTAATTTTATTAGAAGGTTTTTAAATGAATTTAAAATTAATAAAGCTTCAATAGATTTTATTAGTTTAAGTGGTCAAACTGTATATCATAATCCATTAAAAAAATTAACAATTCAATTGGGTTCAGGAAAAGTTATTGCAAATAATTTTAAAATTAAAACTATTTGTGATTTTAGACAAAATGATATTAAAAATAAAGGCCAAGGAGCTCCAATAGGGTCATACTATCATAAATATATTTTAAATAAATTTGATCACAAATCGATTATTGTTAATCTTGGCGGAATTGCAAATTTTACCGTAATTAATAAAAGAATAGTTTTCTCATCAGATATTGGACCAGCAAATTGTATAATTGATGATCTAACTAATTATTTTTTTAATAAAAAATTTGATAAGAGCGGAATTTTATCATCAAAAGGCAATATTAATAATAAAATCCTAAATTTATTTAAAAATGATATTTTTTTTAAACAAAAAATTCCTAAATCATTAGACCGTAACTATTTTGATAAATATAAAAATAGATTAAAAAAAATCAATAAATATGATGCTCTATGTACAGCAACTTATATGACCTTAGTAGGATTTCAAAAGTTTTTTAAGTTTAATAAAATTCATTTTAATAATATTATTTTAACAGGTGGTGGACGAAAAAATAATTACTTACTTAAAATTTTAGAAAATAATATTAATAAAAAAATTACTCTTATTGATAATTTTAAAATTAATGGTGATCTTGTTGAGGCACAAATGTTTGGATATATAGGAATTAGATCTTTAAAAAAACTTACAATAAGTGGGAATAAAACTACTGGAGCAAAAAAAAATATAAGTGGAGGCAAAATTTATTTTCCTAACTAATTTGTTAATTTATTCCAAGTAATTTTATCAATATTAGATCCACATAAAATAACTAAAGTATTTTTATTTTTTAATTTTTCATTAATTTTATATTTAATTGCAGCTAGTCCCGCAACGCATGCTGGTTCCAACATGAGTTTTAAATTATCAAAAGCATAAATCATAAATTCTTTCATTTCATCATCAGTAACTGTAACCATTTCATCTATTACTAATTTAGCTACATTATAAGAATATTCCAAATGTAGAGGAGCAGATAAACTATCGGCTATAGTGTTGACTGATACATTTCTAAGAGGCTTGCCTAGTTTAATACTATCACTCATTCCTTTTGCACCTTCTGGCTCTACACCAATTACTTTAGTATTGGGAGATAGTTGTTTTATATAAGATGATACACCACTTATTAAGCCTCCCCCTCCTACTGAAATGATTATATAATCCAATTTTGTAACTAAATTTTTAAAATACTCAATTATCTCCAATCCAATTGTTGCACTTCCTTGGAGTGTATGAGGCCCATCAAAAGGATGTATAAAATAATAACCATTATTTTTTGCATTTGATGCATCAACAAATGCTTGTTTAGGATTAGTAAATTGTATGTTTGCATTGTAACTTTTACATTTGCTTATTCTATAAGGATTTGCAGACTCATATAGAAAAATTTTATTATCTAGTTGAAATAAATTAGCTACAAAAGATGCGGCTATCGCATGATTACCGGCACTAACTGCTGTAATACCTTTTTGAAATTTAGTTTTGTCTTGTGATATAATATTGTTGATAGCTCCTCTTGCTTTAAATGAGCCTGATTTTTGCAAAAATTCACATTTAAAATATAGGTTTGTTGAAAAAAATTCATCTAACTTTGTTGAAGCTTTAATAAAAGGAGTTTTGTTAATATATGGTTGAATTTTATTAAGAGTGGTTCTGATATTATCAGGAGATAAATCAGATGGTATCAAGAAATTCCCCTAATCTCTTTTATTTTATCATAAGCTATATTTATAGCAGCTAATTCTTTATTTGATTGTTTAATAAATTCTTTAGGCAAACCTTTTGCAATTAAATTATCAGGATGATGCTCTTTATTTAACTTTATCCATTTTTTTCTTATTTCCGAGTCAGTACTACTTCTGTTTACGCCTAAAACTTTATAAGGATCTGATTCACTATTTTTTAAATTAGACTGAAATATTCTTTGAAAATCATTTTCAGTAAATTTGAAAGATTTAGAAACTGATCTAAGTAAATCAACTTCACTAATAGATATATTTCCATCAGATGCTGCAATATAAAATAAATTATTTAGAAGTTCTTCAAGTAATATTTTATTATTTGAGAATAAATTCCCTACTTGATTAGCAATTTGTTTGTAACCATAAGTATCTTTCTTAGCCTCATTAAAAATTTTAGCCACTTTAGAAATTTCTGATTTTGGTACTTTAAACTTTTCCTTAAAGGCTCGTATTTCATCATCAGTGACTTGACCATCCGATTTAGCTAATTTTGCAGAAAGTATTATAAAACTTAACGTGAATATTTGTTGTTTTTGATCATTATCTATCCGATTAAAATTAAAACTTGAACGTGATTTAGATCTTCTATCAAAAGCTCCACCAGCCATTACACCTAAGATTGCGCCTATTGGTCCACCTAGCGCAAAACCAGCTGCACCTCCAATTATTCTTCCCCAGATACTCATTTTAAAAAATCAATAATATTTTTTAATTCACTTATTTCAGATTTAGAAATAAAACTATCTTGATTGAAATCAACAAGTTGAAATATAAGACTAATTGATTGATTAATTTCTAATAGTGAAATTTGATCATCATTGTTAAGGTCCATGAAATTAAAATAGATTTGCTCATCATGAGTTAATTCATTTGAAAAAATGTTTGACGTAGCAAAAAGTAAAAAAAATAAAATTATTACTTTATTTAACCAAACCATCTGTACATACCAATTATACCTGCTAATGCATAAAATAATTGTAAGAATAATATACCATTATGCTTTAATCTGTAAGCCCATACACCAATAAGTATAGCAGACAAAAGTAATAGGGAAAAACCGAGGAATTCAAGGCCAACATTAAAGGCCACAAAAAGCGAATATAGGATAGCAGTAATTACGCCTACCCATTCTAACAATTTATTGAAATTCAAAAAAATTATTTTTTCTTTATATTTATAGCGTTTTCTTTCCCGCGATTTTCACCAATTTCAAATTCAACTGGCATACCTTCTTCCAAAGTATCAATTCCTGCTGCTTCTAAAGCTGAAACATGAAGAAAAACATCTTTTCCTCCATCATCATTTTCTATAAATCCATAACCTTTAGTTGGATTAAACCATTTTATTTTACCACTTGGCATATTATATTCTCCTTTGTTAATGATTTTTATGAGGTTTAATTATAATTTTATCGTATATATAATATAAATATTGATTAATTAATTTCATTAAATAACTAATAAGTAATTAATTTCAAGCAATATTTTATAAATTTATGCTAAGCTATAAACACGGATTTCATGCTGGGAACCATGCAGATGTATTAAAACATATTGTACTAATATATCTATATATATTGGTAAAAAAACATAATAAATCAATTAGTTACATCGATACTCATTCAGGCAATGGGTTATACAAGTATATTTCAAAATATATGGAGAAAAATAAAGAATATAAATATGGTATTAAGAAAATAGAAAAATACACTGGCGACAACAAATTAATAAAGAATTATTTAAGTATAATTAAAACTATATCGAAAAAGAATAATTTTTATCCTGGTTCACCTTCTATAATTTCAAATATATCTGATAACAATGATAAGTTATATTTCTGTGAGTTACATAATAATGAATTTGATAGTCTAAAAAAAAATTTAAAAAAATTTACCAATATTAAAAATATTAATACTGATGGATTTGAATTTATTGAGAAAAAATTAAGAAATGATAGATCGTATTTTATTTTAATTGATCCATCATATGAAATTAAAGATGACTATATAAAAATTAATAACTTTATAGATAATATAGAAAAATATGAAAAATCAAAAATTTTAATTTGGTATCCAATTTTAAGTTTCGAAGATAATGATAGATTTATAGAAAATTTGAGAAAAAAAGGAATAGGTAAAATGATTAATTTAGAATTACCTATAAAATCAAATAAAGAAGAAATGGGAATGAAAGGCAGTGGTCTTTTAATTATTAATTTCAAAGAAAAAATAATATTAAGAGATTTAAAAGCTTTATCAAAAGAATTGCATTTTTATTTAAAGCAAAATGATGATGTATATAATCCTAAAGTAAGATATTTATAAAAAAAATGAAAAATATTAATTTAATAGATGATGATATTTATAAGCTTTTTTGGCGAATAGCTCTACCTTCATCAATAGGAACAATTTTTCAAAATCTATATTCATTAGTTGATGCAATATTTGCAGGAAGAATGATTTCTGAAATAGCTCTTGCTGCTATTGGTCAAACATTTCCAATTTATTTCATTATAATAGCTTTAGGAATAGGTTTGAGTATCGCAACCACAAGTATTGTAGCAAATTCAATTGGTGAAAAAAAAATCAGTAAGGCAAGTAAAATTTTTTGTCAATCATTAGGCATAGCTATATTTGTCGGTATTATAATTTCAATTTTTGGCATTACTTTTGGCCCATCAATTTTAGAGTCTATTAACGAAAATCAAGAAACATTAAAATTATCAAGCGATTATATGAATATTATTTATTTAGGTTCAGTTATTATTTTATTGTTAATGGTCTCAAATTCATGTTTAGCTGCATTAGGTGATACAAGAAGCTATAGAAACGTTTTAATATTTAGTTTTTTTTTAAATATAGCTTTAAATCCAATTTTGATATCGGGGACATTTTTTGGATATAAAATTTTCAATCCATTAGGAATAACAGGTATTGCAATTGCAACTATTTTATCTCAGTTTATAGGTTTTTTATATTTATTATATAAAATATCAAAAACTGAAATTTATAATTCATTTAATAATAAATATCTTCTTCCAAAATTTAAATATATTACTGAAATTTCAATTCAAGGGGTTCCTGCTTCTATAGGCCTTATGATGATTGCATTAGGGTCTTATATATTATTATTTTTTGTAAGTTTTTACGGTAATGATGCTATTGCTGGTTTTGCCTCTGCTGGAAGATATGAACAATTATTATTTTTACCTTTATTAGGTTTGAGTACAGCTGTTACTTCTATTGTAGGTCAAAATTTTGGTGCAGGTAAAACAAAAAGAATATTAGAGACTTATAAAAAAGCAATCAAAACAGGAGTAATAATTTTAACTATTGTTGCATTTTTTTTATTTTTTTCAGCAGAATTATCAATGAAATTATTTACTGATGATAAAGAAGTTATATTTTATGGTTCTATATATTTAAAAATTTGGGCATTTGGTTTTCCAGCTTTTCCACTTTTCTTTATACCTAATGCAACTTTTCAAGGATTAAAGATGGCTATAATAGTAATGTATATGGCCATTCTGAGATTCGTATTAACGCCAATAATCATTGTAAGTATAATCAATAATTTTATAAAAGAAGATTATATTTATATGTTTATAGGTTTGACTAGTATACATTGGATAATAGGTATATTATATTATACTTACTCTTTGAATAAGATTAAAAAGTTAATTAAAGATTAATTTGTTCCTTTAATATTAGGTACAAATAAAACATCATCAAATTCTTCAAAAATTAATTTATTATTTTTTCTCTTATACTTAATAATAACTTGTTTATTATCTTTTATTATTGGACAAACTATTATTCCATCCTCTTTAATATGAGAAAATATTCTACTGGATATACTTTCTGTAGCAGCAGTAAATATTATTCTATCAAACGGTATTTGCTCAACCCATCCATTATTACCATCTTCATACTTAGATACAATGTTAGTAAGTTGAAGTTCATCAAATATTTTAGACGATTTTTCATGAAGATTTTTTATTCTTTCAATTGTATAAATTCTTCTAGCAAGTTTAGATAAAATTGCACATTGATAACCACTACCAGTGCCAATTTCTAAAACTTTATGATTGTTATTAACTTCTAACAACTCAGTCATTTTTGCAACTACATAGGGTTGACTTATTGTTTGACCATCACCAATAGGTAATGCAATATTTTCATAAGCTTGATTTCTATAATTTTCAGGAATAAACTTTTCTCTCGGTATAATCTCTAATGCTGATAAAACTTCAGAATTAACAATACCAGACTCTCTTAATTCTAAAATTAATCTTATTTTTCTAACATCAAGCACTATAATAGTGTTTTGTTATTAAAATATTTTATTAATACTTCTGGAATTTCTACATTTCCATCTTCCATTTGGTAATTTTCTAAAATTGCGATCAGGGTTCTACCAACTGCCAATCCCGAACCATTTAGGGTATGAACAAAAAAATTTTTGTCTTCATTTTTATATCTAGCATTCATTCTTCTTGCTTGAAAATCACCGCAATTGGAGCAACTTGATATTTCTCTATACTTGCCCTCACCAGGTAACCAAACTTCAATATCATATGTTTTCTTAGCTGAAAAACCCATATCACCATTACATAGTGTCATTACTCTATAATGAATATTTAAATCTTTAAGAATACTTTCTGCACATGTAAGCATGCGCTCTAATTCATCGTCAGATTGGTGAGGCTCTACTACAGATACTAATTCTACTTTTGTAAACTGATGTTGTCTTAACATGCCTCTAGTATCTTTGCCAGCTGCTCCAGCTTCAGATCTAAAACATGGTGTATAAGATGTTGATCTCATAGGAAGTTGGTTAATATTCAAAATTTCATTTCTTACTAAGTTAGTAAGTGGAACTTCGGCTGTAGGTATTAACCAATGATCATCACCCGCAGTAAACAAATCTTCTCCAAATTTAGGAAGCTGTCCTGTACCAAATAATGATTCTTTTTTTACCAAAAATGGTACACTATACTCAACATAACCGTTTTCTTCAGTATGTTTGTCTAGCATAAAATTTGAAATTGACCTTTCTAGTTTTGATATTTGATTTTTTAATGTCACAAATCTAGAACCTGATAATTTTGTTGCGTATTCAAAATTAATAAGACCAATATTTTCTCCTATTTCATAGTGAAGCTTTGGGCTGAAACTAAATTCTGGTTTTGATCCCCATTCCCTATAAAGTAAATTATCACTTTCATCTTTTCCATTTGGCACAGATTTATGTGGTATATTTGGCAATCTAATTAAAATAGAATTTAATTCATTTTCTTTAATATTTTCTAATTCTTTTAAAGAATTAATTTTTATTTTTAACTCTTCAACCTTGCTGATTTGTTCATTAGCATCTTTATTTTTACTTTTTAAATTTCCAATTTCTTTAGAGAGTTTATTACGCTCTGACAAAATATTTTGAAGTACAGTTTGAGTTTCTCTTTTAACTTTATCAATTTCTAAAATTTTAGTAGATATTGATTTCTCACCCCTCAATTTCATTGCATTATCAAATTCAGTTGGATTTTCTCTGATATAATTAATATTGTGCATTATTTAGTATCTTTCTTTTTTTGAATTAATTTAGCAATATATATTGAGATTTCATATAAAATAATAATTGGTAATGCTAAACTGATTTGACTAAAAGGATCAGGTGGTGTTAAAAACGCTGCTGCTAAAAATGCTATAACAATTGCATACTTTCTAAATTTTTTTAATGATTCATGTGTTACCATTCCAACTCTCGCCATTAGGGATAAAACTACTGGTAATTGAAAGGCTAAACCGAATGCAAAAATAAATCTCATCATTAAAGATAGATATTCTCCCATTTTCGCTTCTAATCTTATTGGTACTCCAGATGAACCCATATTTTGGTAAGAAAGAAAAAAAGACCATGCGATTGGTGAAATTATATAATATACCATTGAACCTCCCGCAAAGAAAAGTAATGGTGTAGCAATTAAGTATGGAAGAAAAGCTCTTTTCTCGTTTTTGTATAATCCTGGAGCTATAAACCTCCAAATTTGTATAGCTATCAAAGGAAAGGCAAAAAATAAAGCAAAGAAAAAAGCAATTTTTAATTCTGTAAAAAAAGCCTCTTGTAGTGCTGTATAAATAAAACCTTGTCCATTTTCAGTATCTAATAGACTGACAAGTGGGTATGCAAGAAATGAAAATAACTCATCAGCAAAATAAAAGCAAATTACGAAAATTATTAAAATATAAATAAAGCTCCAAAGCAATCTTTTTCTAAGTTCAGTTAGATGTCCAATTAATGACATTTCTTCAAATTTTTCTTCAGGCATTTAATTTAATTTTTTTTATCAATATCTGAAATTTCATTTTCAGCAATTTTAACCGTTTCTTTCACAGTATTAATTTCATTTTCAAAATTTTTTTTTATGTTAATTCCATCTTTTATTTTCTTAACCTCTTTAACAGAATTAGCTATTTCTTTAATTTCTGCTTCATCTGCTAATTCATTAAGAGAGGATTTAAAATCTGATGATACTTTTTTTATATTTTTAGTTAATAACCCAATTTGTTTTATAAATTTTGGAAGATCTTTTGGACCAATAACGACAACCACAATTATAACAATAAGAAAAATCTCACCCCAACCAAAAGTAAACATTGGACTTATTTTTCTTCGTCGTTCTTATTCTCTAAATTTTTATCTTCTTTTTTTTCCTCATCATTCATTCCACGTTTAAAAGATTTAATGCCTTTTGCCATATCGCCCATTAATTGAGGAATTTTACCTCTACCAAATAAAAGTAGAACAATAACAAGAACTATTAAAAGTTGCCAGATACTAGGTGTCATGAACTGCTTATAAGGAAACTAAAAGAAAAAAACAAGAAATAATAGGAAAAAACTAATTATTTAGAGATAAACATAATTTTTTTATGTTTGAAATAGTAATAAAAAACATCGGAAATAGAGTTATATATCAGATTTTAACTTTATTTAATTATTTGGAATAAAATCATCAAGATTATCATTCTCGTTGTTATCGATTACATCATCTTCATTAATTCCATCATTTTTTGCTAAATCACTAATAGTTGCTATAGCTGCTCTTTTATCTAAAAATCCACTTGCCTTTAATTCATCTTTATTAGGCAGATCACTTAAATCTTTTAAACCAAAATGCTCGATAAACTTTTCGGTGGTAGTCCATAAAGTTGGTTTTCCAGGAATATTTTTTCTTCCAGAAGGTTTAATCCAGCCTATTTCCATAAGATGGTCAATTGACCCCCTACCCATTTGAACACCTCGTATATTTTCAATTTCAGATCTGGTAATAGGTTGCTGATAGGCTATGATAGATAGAGTTTCAAGGGCTGCTCTTGATAATTTTCTTTTTTGATTTTTAAAAATAGTTAATTCATCAATTAAATCAGTTGAAGTTCGAAAGGACCATTTGTGTCCTGTTTTTATCAAATTGATTCCCCTATTTTGATAAAAATCTTGAATCATAGTTAAGTAGTTTGATAAGTTTTTTTTATCATTTATTTTATCTTTTAAATCATCTTCTTCTACTGGTTCGCCAGAGGCGAAAAGAATAGCTTCTAATATTTTAATATCTTTATTTTCCATTAATTTTTTAATTTAATATATATGTTTCCAAAATTTTCTTCTTGTTTTACTTCGATAAATCCATTTTTTGATAACTCTAATGATGCAACAAAATTAGATGATATTAAAGATTTATTAATAACTCTATTATTTTTTAATAAGTTAGGAATAATATTAAGAAGATTTGTCCACTCGTGAATATTACCAAATATATCACGCATTCTTTTAATAGCCTGATCTACAGAAAATAATTCACTGTATTCAATAGTTAAATTTTTAATTTCTTCTTTAGATTTCAAAATTTGACTATATGATTTTAGTAGATCAAATAAATTGGCTGTATAATGAATTTTATATTTAACTTTTAGTCCCTCTGATGATCCACCATAAAATATATCTCTATTTATAATTGGACGTGAATACAAAATTTTAGAAATTCTTTGAAATGACTCGAGTCTTTGCAATTGATACCTAAGTGCTTTCTCCAAATCTTCTGCTGAATGCTCTTCAGTTTTATCTTCCTTTGGAAGTAAAAGTCTTGATTTAAGATAAGTTAACCACGCAGCCATGACAAGGTAATCAGCAGCGATTTCAATATGTATATTGCGGTATTGATTTATAAATTTAATATATTGATCTGCAAGTTCTGCAATAGAAATTTCAGATAAGTCAACTTTCTGGGTGCGTGCTAATACTAGAAGTAAATCTATTGGACCTTCAAAGTTTTCTAACAATAGATGAAATTTGTTATATTTCTCTTCAGAATCTAATAAATCTAACATTTTATTACTATATCAATCAAGTTGAGATTCTCAAAAAATTATTAATTCTGAATATTTAGAATAAGACATTCATCTATAAAACTTAAATTTTGACAATATGACATCGCGTCAATTTTTGAGTCAAAATTTTTATATGTTAAGAAATAATCAATACCAATGTCAGAATATAACGAGATTAAAAATAATTGATCATTATTTATTATTTCAGATTTACGATTAATTAAATTATTGGCAAATATTTCAACATTTTCATAATTAATGTCACTATAAATTTGGATAGTATAGCCTGAGGAATTAAAATTTTGAAAATTATTTTTTTTTTGGTTATCAATTATTAAATTATTAATACTTTTTTTATTAACAAATTTAACTTTCTCCCCTTCTTTATCTTCAGGAATTATATAAAAATTATTAATTGAACTATTTTTAATAATAAAATATTTTTTGTTACTATAAATATAAAAAGAAATAAAATATATCAATATAATTAGTATTAATATAT
Organism: uncultured Alphaproteobacteria bacterium; assembly: GCA_902577945.1. Taxonomy (GTDB): domain Bacteria; phylum Pseudomonadota; class Alphaproteobacteria; order HIMB59; genus CACPNW01. The sequence goes on along the minus strand of CACHBB010000002.1, from coordinate 58,555 downwards.
ATATAGTGATTAAATAAATTTTATTTGTATTTTTTGATAAAAAAAGATTTTTTTTCATTACATAGATTCTGGTGTATTAATATCAATTATTGAAAAAATATCTTTTAATATGATTCTAAAACATTCTATCCAGAATAGTTTATATTTTGTGTGATTAATATTATTTTCATCTATAAATCTTAATGATTCATTATCTTTACCTTTATTCCATACTGAGTGAAAAGAGGAACATAACAATTCTAAATAATTTATTAGTCTATGTGGCTCATTATTAAATGATGACTGATAAATCAAATAAGGATATGAAATCATTAATTTTATGATATCAAGTTCTTCTTTAGTTAAATTTTTATTAAAATCTTTAATATCAAAAGATTTTTCATCAAACAATTTTAAATTTTTTGCCTTGCTTATAACTGAAGAAGCCCTTGCATAAGCATATTGACAATAAAAAACTTTATTATCTTTATTTTTTTTTACAACTTCATCTAAATCAAAATCTATTGCAGTTTCATTTTTTTTAGAAATCATATAGTATCTAATTGGATCTTTACCAACTTTATTAAATACATCTGTTAAGGTAATGAACTTTCCCTCTCTTTTAGACATTTTAATCTTCTTTTTATCTTGGATTAAACTAACTATTTGACATGTAAGAACTTCAAAAAAATTATCTTTATCCTGAATTGCTTTTAATATTGACTTCATTCTAGCAATGTAACCTATGTGATCTGATCCCCATATATTGATAAGTTTATCAAATTTTCTTTGATACTTATTAAAATGATAAGCAGCATCATTTGCAAAATATGTCCATTCACCATTAGATTTTTTAAAGGCTCTATCTTGATCATCAATCAATCTAGAAGAACGAAATAAAAGTTGATTTCTAGGCTCCCATTCTAAATCATCAGTTTTAGGCTTTGGAAGTACACCCTGATAAATTAAATCTTTATTTTCTAATATTGCAAATAATTTTTTTATAACATTACTATTTTCAATCTCAGTTTCACGAGTAAATATATCAAAATTAACATTAATTAGCTTTAGATCTGATTTAATTTTATCTAATAAATGATCTACTGCAAATTTTTTAAAATAATTTTCTCTTTCTTTTTTATCTTTGTGTAGCCATAAATCCTTATCACTTTTGTAAATATTTCTAGCAATATCAATTAAATATTCTCCAGGATATTCATCATCTAAAATTTCAATTTTTTTATTTAAAAATTCCAGATATCTTTTGTAAAGAGAATTAGATAATTTAGTTATTTGAGAACCAGCATCATTTACATAATATTCTCTTACTACTTCATGACCAGTTTTTTGATATAGAGAGCTTAAAACATCACCAAAAATTGCACCTCTTAAATGAGCAACATGAATAGGCCCCGTCGGATTAGCAGATACAAATTCTATATTAATTTTTTTATTATTTCCAAAATTGATATCATTAAGAAAATTTTTTTTATAAATATTAATTAATGATCTTGAAATAAAATTTTCACTAAGATTAATATTTATAAAACCATTTTTAGATAGTTCAAAATTTTTAATAAAATCAATCTTAATAATTTTTTCATTTAAATGGGAAATAAAATCATAATTTTTATCAATTATTTTCCTTTTTATTATTAAGTAAAAATTTGAAGCTACATCTCCCTTTTTATTGTCTGATAGATAATCGATACTTATTTGATTTTTATTAATTTTAGAAATTATATTATTTGAACTAAGTTCATCAGAAAAATTATAAAAAAAACTGAGTAACTCTTGAATATAGTTATTCATAAATGTCCTTATACAAATTCAAAGCAAATCTATCTGTCATACCGGATATATAATCACAAATAAGTCTTTCTATTTCTATATTTTGAACCAACCAATCATTAGGTAATTTATCATTATTATTCTTAAAGTATAAAAACAATTTTTGAACAACATTTTTTGAATAATTTTTTTTATCTAAAAGTTTTTCATGATTATAGACATATATATTTAAAAATTCTTTTATAGAATTACAGTTTTTTAACATATCGTTTGAATAAGTTACAAGATAACTTTTATGATTTTGGATATAATTAATTGATATATTTTTTTTATTTAAATTCATTGTAGTACTATTAAAAATATCATTAATCATTTTTGACATAGAATTTCTTAAAACTTGATAGAGCAATTGTTTATCAGAGATATTTTTATATTGATCTTGCAATTCTAATATAATATTTTTAAAAAATATTATCTCTGAAAGTTCATCTAAATTAATTAAATTTGCCCTAATAGCATCTTCAATGTCATGATTATTGTATGCAATATCATCAGAAATACTTGCAATTTGAGATTCTAGAAGTGGTTGAGAAGCTAATTTTAAATCATGTTTTTGATTATAATTATTCAAATGATAAGATAAGTTTTTTTCAAATATGCCATTATGTTTTACAATACCTTCAAGACTCTCCCATGTTAAATTTAAACCATCAAAATAAGGATGTCTTTTTTCTACTGATGTTAAAATTCTTAATGTTTGATCATTATGATCAAATTCTCCAAAATTTTGCATTAACTCATTTAATGCGTCTTCACCACTATGACCAAAAGGAGGATGCCCTAAATCATGAGATAATGCAACAGTTTCCCCAAGATCTTCATTTAAATGTAATAATCTACATATAGATCTTGAAATTTGAGCCACCTCTAAAGAGTGAGTTAATCTGGTTCTAAAATAATCACTTTCACTTTCTATAAAAACTTGAGTTTTATATTTTAATTTTCTAAATGAATTTGAATGAATTACTCTTGCTCTGTCTCTTTCAAAAGGATTTCTAAGATCAATATCATTTTCATTATATAATCTACCTTTTGAATTATCAGGATTTGCAGCTAAATGTTTAAACATGTATAATTATATATTATAATTGTTTATTAATTATAAAGAATACTTAAATATATGGAAAATAATATAGAAATTACAGAAAGTGCACAAAATCATATTGGTAAAATCCTAATTTCTGAAAATTCTCAATACTTCAGAATAACAGTACTTGGTGGAGGATGTGCAGGGTTTCAATATAAATTTGATTTTTCAGAAAATGTAAATGATGATGATTTGATATTTGAATATAAAAAAGTAAAGGTTTTGATTGATAAAACCTCTATTGACTTAATAAAAGGATCTAAAATTGACTATGTAAATGAATTAATTGGTTCATCTTTCAAAATTTCAAACCCACAAGCTTCTTCTTCTTGTGGATGTGGTACTTCATTTTCAATATAAATGAAGATTACAACTTGGAATGTTAATTCAATAAATGCTCGAATAGACCATCTAATTAAATTTATAAAAGAAGATCAATCAGATATTTATTTAATTCAGGAATTAAAATGCACTAATGACTCTTTTCCACATGAAGCAATTAAAAATATTAAATATAATAGCTATGTAAATGGTCAAAAAGCATGGAATGGGGTTGCGTTAATTTCTAAAAAAAACTTGAATATATCTAATATTAAAATACCAGATTATAAAGATGAGAACTCAAGATTTATTGAAACAGAAATAAGCTTAGGCAATATAAAAAATAAAATTAAATTAATTAATATTTATTTACCTAATGGAAATCCAATAGAAACTGATAAATTTGACTATAAATTAATATGGATGAGTCATTTCAATAAATATATTAAAAATCTTATAGATAAAAAAACGCCAATGATAATAGGTGGTGACTTTAATGTTATTCCGAATGACGAAGATGTTTATTCACCTGAAAATTTTAAAAATGATGCATGTGCTCACCCCTTGACAAGAGAAAAATTTAGAAATCTTTTAAATTTAGGTTTTGTCGATACAGTTAAATACTTTGTTGATGGAAATACAAATTGGACTTTTTGGGGTTATAGAGGTGGAAATTGGCAAAAAGGTAACGGTCTTAGAATTGATCATTTTCTTACTACACCTGAAATAACTGATTTGATCAAATCAGTTAATGTTAATCGTGAACCAAGAGGCTGGGAAAAGGCTTCTGATCACACACCAGTTACAATTGAATTAGTTAATTAATATTAAATATCAGCGTATGTATGCGTTTCGTTTTTTGCTCCTGGTTGAGTAACAGCACCTTCGTAAGCAGGACCAACAGTTTGTGAATATTTCCATATAGATCCAGAATTATGATTAGTTTTTCTTGGCTTCCAATCTTTTTTTCTCTTTTCTATTTCATCATCTGAAAGTGTAACATTAATTTCGCCTTTAACTGCATCAATTATAATTTCATCTCCATCTTTAAGTAAACCAATCATACCTCCTACAGCTGCTTCTGGACCTACATGTCCAATACAAAAACCTCTGGTTCCACCCGAAAATCTTCCATCCGTAATTAAAGCAACAGTTTCACCTAATCCTTGTCCATATATTGCACCAGTAGTTGAAAGCATTTCACGCATACCAGGTCCTCCTTTAGGACCCTCATATCTAATTATTACTGCATCTCCTGCTTTGATTTCATTTTTTAAAACTGCAGTTAATGCATCTTCTTCTGAATCAAAACACTTAGCTTTTCCTTTAAAGGTTAAATTTTTTAAACCAGCTATTTTTGATATGCATCCATCAGGAGCTAAATTACCCCATAATCCAACAACTGAGCTATTTTTGCTAATAGGATTTTCACATTTGTAAACTACATCTTGATTACTAGGAAATATTACTTCTTTATGATTTTCAGCTATTGTTTTTCCTGTAACGGTTAGACAGTCCCCATTAATATAACCTCCATCTAATAGAGATTTTATTACAATCGGTACGCCTCCAACATCATATAAATCTTTAGCGACATACTTTCCACCAGGTTGCATATCTCCAATATAAGGAGTTGAATTATAAATTTCTACAACGTCTCTTAATGTGAATTTTAAACCTGCTTCATTGGCGATTGCAGGAAGATGAAGAGCTGCATTTGTTGAACCTCCAGTGGCTGCAACTACTCTTGCAGCATTAACTAATGAATCAATAGTTACTATATCTCTTGGTCTTATATTTTTTTCTAATAAATTCATAATAGCTTTACCGCTCTTTTCACCGTAACTTTGTCTTTCTTCAGTATTAACTGCTGGTGGCATTGCTGAATTTGTTAGAGCTAAACCAACTGCTTCTGAAATACATGCCATTGTATTCGCTGTAAATTGCCCACCACATGATCCAGCGGATGGACAGGCAACTTGTTCAATATCTTTTAAATCTTGATCTGAGATAGTTCCAGCAGCATGTTTTCCCACTGCTTCAAAAACATCTATAACTGTCACATCTCTACCTTTGTATTTTCCTGGCAAGATTGAACCTCCATAAATGAATACAGATGGTACATTTAATCTAACCATAGCCATCATTAAACCTGGCAAAGATTTATCACATCCAGCAAGCCCAACTATTGCATCATAACAGTGACCTCTCACAGATAATTCAATTGAATCTGCAATAACCTCTCTGCTAATAAGAGAAGATTTCATTGCCTCATGGCCCATTGCTATTCCATCTGTAACCGTTATAGTTGTAAATTCTCTTGGTGTTCCCCCAGCATTTTTAACGCCTGTCTTCACGTGTTGTGCTTGATCTTGAAGAGTAATATTACAAGGAGCTGATTCATTCCAAGTACTAACAACACCAACAAAAGGTTGATATATTTCATGTTCTTTCAAACCCATAGCGTAATAATACGATCTATGAGGTGCACTTTTAGGTCCTACACTAACATATCTGCTAGGCAGATTAGATTTTCTATTTGATCCTTTATCTTCCATTCTATTTGATAGTATTTATTATTTGTTCAATTTTTTCAATAGAAGATTTATAAATATTTGCTTCATTTTTAAATTTATTAATAATTTCTTCAGATGCTTTATTCATAAAGTTATCATTATTTAAATTATCATTAACTTTATTAAATTTTTCTTGCTCAACTTGTTTTTTCTTATTTAATTTTTTTAGTTCAACTTCAGAGTCAATAATACCATCCAGAGGTATCAAAACCGATAATGATGTTAATACAATTAAAGCTGAATTCTTATTTGGTTGAATTTTATCAAAACTTATATTTTGAGTTTTTAAAAAATTACTTATTTCATTTTTGTGAACAAGAAGAAAATTATTAAGTTCTTCATTTTTTGCTTCTATTGAAATATTAATTAATTGTTTATAGGGTATATTTAGTTCTGATCTCAAATTTCTTATAGATGTTATAAATTCAATAAATATTTCGAAGTTTTTTTTAGAGATATTAAAAGAATTATTTGTTGAATAATTTTGATAAACCTGATTCATTAAATATGACTTATTATCAACTAAAGATCTCCATAATTTTTCACTAATAAATGGCATAATGGGATGTATAATCTTTAAAACTTGAATAAATGTCCATCCAGATACTTTTTTAATTTCATCAGCAAATTTTTCATTATCAAAATTTTGTTTAATAATTTCAATGTACCAATCACAATAAGAGTGCCATACGAAATGATAAATCTTATTGGCTATTTCATGAAACAAATACTTTTTAGTTAATTGATCAAGTTGAGAATTCAAATCATTCAATTCTTTTATAATCCATTTGTTTGCATCAAAAAATATTGTATCTATTGAAATATCATCTTTAAAAATTGAATTATTCATTTGTAAAAATTTTCCTGCATTCCAAATTTTATTTGTAAATGATTTATATCCTTTAACTCTAGCTTCAGATAATTTTACATCTCGTCCAGGATTTAAAAGTGCTGTTAATGTAAATCTTAATGTATCAGCACCATATTTATCTAATAGATCTAATGGATCAATTATGTTCCCTTTTGATTTAGACATTTTTTGTCCTTTTTCATCACGAATTAAGGGATGAATATAAATATCTTTAAATGGAGTTTCCTTCATAAAATAAGATCCCATCATCATCATGCGTGCAACCCAAAAAAATATGATATCAAAACCAGTAACCAAGACATTACCGGGGTAAAACTTATCTAGTTCATATGTTTTCTTTGGCCAATCTAAAGTAGAAAATGTCCATAGAGCAGAAGAAAACCAGGTATCTAGAACGTCTTCATCTTGTTTAAGTTCAACATTCTTTCCATAAAATTCTTTTGCTTGATTTTGTGCTTCTTCTAAATTTTCGCTAACAAAATATTTATTATCTGGACCGTACCATGCAGGAATTTGATGCCCCCACCATAACTGTCTTGAAATACACCATGGTTGAATGTTTTCCATCCAATTGAAAAAAGTGTTCTCCCATTGTTTAGGAATAAATTTAGAAATATTATCTTTAACAGCTGATATTGGATCTACAGATAATTTTTTTGCATCACAAAACCATTGATCCGTTAGCCATGGCTCTATTACGACACCAGATCTATCGCCATAAGGGATGACCATTTGCTGTTTTTCTTCCTTAACTAATAAATTCATTTCATTTAATTTTTTTAAAATTAGTTTTCTTGCATCAAATCGATCTAAATTTTGATATTCTTCAGGCACATTTGAATTGAGTTTAGCATTTTCATCAAAGATATTGATAAATTCTAAATCATGTCTTTTTCCTACTTCAAAATCATTAAAGTCATGTGCAGGGGTAATTTTCACAGCACCAGAACCTTTTTCAGGATCTGCATATTCATCAGCAATGATTGGAATTTTTTTATTTGAAAGAGGTAAGTTACAAAATTCGCCAACTAAATTTTTATATTTTTCATCATCTGGATGTACGGCGACTGCAGTATCTCCCAACATCGTCTCAGGTCTAGTTGTTGCAACTATTATATGATGATTTTCATCTATAGGGTATTTGATATGCCATAAACTTCCTTCAGTATCTCTTTGTTCTACTTCTAGATCAGAAATTGCAGTTAAAAGTTTTGGATCCCAGTTAACCAATCTCTTATCTTTATAAATAATTCCATCATTAAATAAATTTACAAAAACTTTCTTAACAGCATTTGAAAGACCTTCATCCATAGTAAATCTTTCTCTTGACCAATCTGCAGAAGCACCAAGTCTTCTTAATTGATTACTTATCTGCCCACCTGACTCTTTTTTCCATTCCCATACTTTTTCAATAAACTTTTCTCTACCTAGAGATCGTCGATCTAGGTTTGATGCACTTAATTTTCTTTCAACCACCATCTGAGTAGCAATTCCTGCATGATCTGTCCCTGCTTGCCACAATACTTCCATACCTTTCATTCTATGGTATCTGATTAATATATCTTGAATTGTGAAGGTTAAAGCATGGCCCATATGTAAGCTACCTGTTACATTAGGTGGAGGCATCATTATAGAATAAGGCTCACCCCCTTTTTTTGGTTTAAAACAATTTGATTCCTCCCATTGCGAATATAGATATTTTTCATCTTTTAAAAAATCAAAAAATTTATCTAGCTGCATAGTTACTATTTTGAATCGAAATAATTTTTTAATAATTTTGGAATTTTCTCATCAAGAATTTTTTCAATTTTATTTTCTATAAGATAAGAAAGTTTTTGGTCTATAATATCATTAATTTCATTATTAATATCATCTTCTTTTTGAAGTAGTTTTATTGTACCATCGCTATTAACTTTTTGGTTAAGAATTAAAATATTTGAGGATATATCTTTATTTGTGGAATTTTTATCTTCTTCAAGTGCTCTACGTATAATTTCTAAGGATTCATTGATTGAATTTTTTGTGTTCATATCACTATTATAAATGTTTAATTAAATTAATAAAACTCTAATTATAACTAGGAAGATATTCTTCAAATAAATTGATTAATGATCCATCTAAAGCTAATAAATTAAAATAATTGATTAAATAGTTTTTATTTGCATTAAAGTACTCAACATTTACGTTTAATAGGTTAGTTTCAGCTTCTATTAGATCAGTTATAGATTTTGTGCCAAGATTATATTCCTCCTGAGTACTTTGAAGAAGTGTATTGGCATATTCTAAGGTTAGTAAAGATGTATTTAAGCTTGACTTACTAATTAAATAATTTTTAAAATAATTAGATAGTTCAATATTTAAACTTTCTTTTAGGTCATCAACTTCAATTTCAGATTGTAAAATTTGAGAATTAATTTTCCTTATATCTGATTTATCTATATTTTGTTGAAATATAGGAATTGTTAAAGTTAATCCTATTGAAGCATTGGCATTTTCGGTGCCATCATCTATTCGTGAACCATCAGAATATTCTGAAGATGCTGTTATATCTAAACTAGGTTTGTTAGAACTTTTTTCTTTTGAGAGTTCAATTTCTTTAATTTTAACATTATTTTGAGCAATTAAAATATTAAAATTATTTTTATATACATTAGATAATATATTTTCAAAATTTAAATCATTATCTATATCTATATAATCTTCTAAATTTATAGCTTCCTTTCCAACAATTGATTTAAATGTTTTTAAACTTACTTTATAGTTTTGTTGTGCTGAAAACAGATTTGTTTTTGCAATTGAAAAAGCACTCTCAGCATTTTTTAGTTCAGTTATAGTTGCGGATCCTAAATCATATTTCAATTTTACTTCTTCTAAAAATCTAGAAACTGAATCAAAATTCTTTTTTGATGCCTCTAATGATTTATCATAATTTATAACAGTTAAATAACCTTCTACCGCTGATAAGGACAAATCTTGAACTGTTTTATAAAAATTTATTACTGCATTTTCATAAATAAGTTTTGATCTTTCAATTTCTAAATTTTTTTCACCACCATCGTATATATTTTGAGTAATGCTAATTTTATACTTATCTGTAAAAGTTTCTGGTGTTGTTGATACACCAGCTGCAGATGTTGTATCGTTATTAATATATGTCCCTGATATTGTACCTGTAACAGTTGGAAGTTTTTTTCCTATAGCTGCTTCAATTGTTTCTTTACTTTCATTAAGTTTTTCAAAGGCAATCTTAACCTTTAAATTGTTAGCAATTGTACTTTTTACAGAATCATCAATTGATAATGCAAACAATGATTGGCATGAAAAAAATATTAAAATAAAAAGTATCATTCTCATTTAAAAATTAAAATCCTCTATTTTGTTTTGAATTTGATAAGTAGTCATTACATCAAATAAGTACTCAGATGAATATAAATCTTCATTTCTAATGATTTTATAAGCTTTTGCTAAATTATCATCTATTTTTTTTATATATATCAATCTACCAGCATTCTTTACAAGCTGTTGTTTTATATTTTCTGTTATCTGATACATAGGGCCATCAATAATAATTAAATCATACGGTGATTTTATAGATAAGCCATTTAACAACTTTTTGTTAAATAAGTTAATATTAGAAGAATTACTATTAATTATATTTTGTTCTAACAAGTTAAATAAATATTTATTTTCCTCTACTACCAAAAGCTCTTTACAAAGAGAGCTTAGCAGAGTTGAAAAGTATCCTGTTAAACCACCCAAATGTAATACTTTATCATTATTAGAAATTTCAGAATATTTTATAATTTGAGCTAAATGTAAATTTTTTAAATACCCTCTTTTATCAACAATATCTAAATTCTTATCAATATAACAATTTTTGCTTAAACTTTCATCTAGGTAGTTTTCTTTAGGAGTATTTTCAAATATCTGCAGAATGTTATCTTCATTTATTTTATTTGGTCTCAATTGATTAATGACCATATTTTTTCTAGCAATTTCAAATGTTTCACTCATTTCTTTAAAGATGCTTTATATAAACCTGTTATTATATCAATTATTTAAATTATATTATTAATCTTTAGGATTTTTTTTTCATTAATTGACTAGAAAATATATAGTGATAATTGTGAATTTTTTTAGGCTCGGTGGCAGAGTGGTGATGTAGGGGCCTGCAAAGCCTTGCACAGCGGTTCGATTCCGCTCCGAGCCTCCAATTTTTTCTTGTTTTTTGATTTTTTTTTATTATCAACAGAATTGTGTTCCTCGGTAGCTCAGTGGTAGAGCAATCGGCTGTTAACCGATCGGTCGCTGGTTCGAGCCCGGCCCGGGGAGCCAATTTAAACTATTTACTTTTAACATTGTATTTTCTTGATTTACTAATAATATTAATTTGATGACAAAAAAAATACTAATTTTGCCTTTTCTATTTTCAATAACTCTTTTGTTTTCGCTTTCTTCATTTTCAAAAGAATACTCTCAATTTGGATTATATTTAACAGATGAAGATAAATTTGACCTTTGGGGATCTTATAACCGAGGTGAAGGTGCTATAACAGATGAGTCTCCAGATGAACTAATCTACAATCATACTTGTCTTTTTTTATCCATAAATGAAGAAAATCTTGATATGAAAAAAGGTCCTTATACGAGATATAAAAAAGTTAATAAAAGAAAACTAGAGGAACGTGTTAAGTATCTATCTAGCAAATCTTTTGATATGAGTAATTGTAATTTAGATTAAGATTTTACCCTAGCTAACTCTTCAAATCTTGTTGTATAGCATGGAGACACATTCTCTCTTTTCATCTTCCATGCTTTTTCTATGCCTTCTGAGGCAATTTTCAATGTAGAGGATCCGTATCTAGAATTAATTGTATCAATAGTCTGCATCATCTTATCAGAAATATCACGATCATAATCAAGTAAACCTTTTGTAGTATTATGTCTGCTAAGACCAGATAATATAATTCCTGCTTTTTTATAGCGGTATCCAGGACGATAAATTTTTCTAATTCCTTCAAGAGCTCTTTTAACAATTTTAATACTGTTATTTGTTGGAAAAGGTAAATTAAGTTTTATTGAATTAGAGTACTGTCTTTCTCTTCTATTGAAGTGATTAGTTAATACAAAAACATTCATTGACTCCGCTACTAACCCCTCCTCGCGTATCTTTTCAGAAACCTTAGATCCATATGTTGAAATAGATTCCTCTAGATCAAATAACTTTTCTATCGGACTGCTAAATGATCTTGAAACACAGCAACTTTTTTTATCACTTGGCACTAAATCAAGATCTAAACATGATACTCCACTTAATTCTAAATAAGTTTTTTCTCCAACTACACCCATATTTTTTCTAATCCACCCTCTATCCATCTGAGAAAAATGGTAAGCTGTATTAATATTATATTTTTTAAGAAAAATAGATAAACGCCTACCAATACCCCAAACATCCTCTATTGACGTTGATTCTAAACCTCTTTTTATTTCTATTTTATTTTGCAATATGCACACACCTTTGTAATCTGATTTCTGTTTTGCTAAGTGATTGGCTATTTTAGATAGTGTTTTTGTTGACCCCACTCCAATACTAACTGGAATGCCAACCCACTTCTTAATTGTTTGCCTAATGTGTCTGCAATAAGTGTTTAACTCATAGTTCTCAAAACCATTTAAACCAAGAAATGCTTCATCTATGGAATAGATTTCTACCTCTGAAGAAAAACTTGATAAAGTCTCCATTACCCTCTGTGAAATATCACCATACAAAGAATAATTAGATGAAAAAACTTTAACATCATTTTTTTCAATAATATTTTTTGCTTTAAAATAAGGTTCACCCATTTTTATGCCTAATTTTTTTGCTTCTTTTGAGCGTGCAATAATACAACCATCATTATTGGAAAGTACAACAATTGGTTTGCCTATAAGTTTTGGGTTAAATATTCTTTCACATGACGCATAAAAATTATTGCAATCTATCAATGCTATAGACTGATTTATTGAGCTATGATTTCTATTAAGTAGTTTTGTGTATGACATATGTCACTACCCCCCATATAAAACACTCCATTTCTTCTTTAACTTGAATACTAGGATACTCACTATTGGCAGAAATTAAGAATAATGACCGATCTTTCTTTTTTAATTTTTTAACTGTTAGGTCACCAAAGATTGAAGCTATAACAATATTATCATTACGAGGCGTAACACTTCTATCAACAATAAGTAAATCACCTGATAATATACCTGCATCAGCCATGGAAGGGCCATTAGCTTTAACGATATACGTTGCTGTTGGACGTTGAACCAAATATTCATTAAGATCGAGTTTGTTTTCCATGTAATCAGTAGCTGGAGATGGGAAACCTGCAGATACTGTATCCAAAAAATAAGGTGTTATTAGATCTACCTTGGATTCAGCTTTAAATATTAAATTTTCTATTTTTTTAGACATAATATTAAAAAAAATTTTTAAATAATTGATAAATAATAATTATATTATTTATAGAATTATTTGTTCTACTTTTGTTCTAATTTATTCAGAATGATAAAAAAGTCAATATAATATTTTTAAAATACTGTTAAAAAACACTATGACAAAATTATTTGAAAATGATGCATATATTAAAGAATTTAGAGCAAAAATTAAAGGAATTGTAAAAGAAGATAAACATATTGAGTTAGATCAAACAGCATTTTATGCAAAAAGTGGGGGTCAACCTGGAGATAAAGGAGAAATTGAAACTGTAGGTGGTAAAATAAAAGTTTTAGATACTATTAAGGAAAATAATAGGATTATAAATATTGTGGACGATATCAAAGATCTTGAAGAGAATAATAACATAATTGGAAAAATAAATTGGGATTTAAGATACAAACATATGAAAATGCATACAGCTCTACACTTATTATGCTCAATAATTCCTTTGGGAGTAACTGGTGGTCAGATTGGTTATGAAAAAAGCCGATTAGATTTTAATGACCCAGATAAACTAATAAATAAAGATGAATTGGAAGAAAAAATAAATTTATTAATAGGTGATAACCATACAGTTACAAGTGAAATAATTGAGAGTAGTATACTAAAAGAAAAACCCGAACTTGTTAGAACTATGTCTGTCAGGCCTCCCGAAGTAGATGGTAAAATAAGATTAATTAGAATTGGTAATGTTGATCTACAACCTTGTGGTGGTACACATGTAAACTCAACATCTGAAATTGGTAAAATTAAAATTGGTAAAATAGAAAATAAAGGTAAAATGAATAGAAGAGTGAATTTACTATTATCTTCTTAAATTACTGATGAAGAATTTGACTTAAAAATAATTTTGTACGATCACTATCAGGATTATTGAAAAACTTATCTGGGCTAGCTTCCTCAACAATCTTACCTTCATCCATAAACACCATTCTATCAGCAACCGTTTTAGCAAAACCCATTTCATGAGTAACAACAATCATTGTCATTCCACCATTTGCTAAATCTACCATAACGTCTAAAACTTCTTTAATCATTTCAGGATCTAATGCTGAAGTTGGTTCATCAAAAAGCATTATATTAGGGTTCATTGCAAGAGATCTAGCAATTGCTACTCTTTGTTGTTGACCTCCAGATAATTGACCAGGGTACTTGTTGGCCTGTTCAGGAATTTTTACTATTTCTAGCTGCCTCATTGCAAGCTCTTCAGCTTCAGCTTTAGGCATTTTTTTTACCCAAATTGGAGCCAAAGTTATATTTTCTTTTACAGATAAATGAGGAAATAAGTTAAATTGTTGAAATACCATTCCAACTTCTTTTCTAACATTATCAATGTTTTTTAAATTACCTGTTAACTCAATTCCATCAACAACGATTGAACCTTCTTGGTGTTCTTCCAACCTATTAATACATCTGATCATTGTAGACTTTCCTGAGCCAGAAGGACCACAAACCACAATTCTTTCTTTCTTTTTAACTTCAAGATTTACATCTTGCAAAACATGGAAATCGCCAAACCACTTGTTAACATTTTTTAATGAAATTATAGATTCTTCACTCATTTTAATCAGCCCCCATATTAATACCTGTTTTTAATTTCTTTTCCAAATACAAACTGTATCTAGACATTCCAAATGTGAATATAAAAAACACTAAACTAACGAAAAAGTAAATTTCATATGATAAACCTAACCAATTCGTATCAGCTAAAGTACCCCTTCCAATACCTAATAAATCTAATATTCCTACAATAATAACCAATGTTGTGTCTTTAAACAAACCAATAGAGGTATTTACAATAGGAGGTATAGAAATTCTTATAGCTTGAGGAAGAATAATTAATAAATTCATTCTCCAATAAGACATGCCAAGTGATTTAGCGGCTTCATATTGACCAGGAGGTATTGCTTGCAGCCCTCCTCTTATAACCTCTGCCATGTAAGCTGATTGAAATAATGTAACAGCTACAAGAACTCTTACCAAACCATCCATATCTATTCCTTCAGGTAAAAATAAAGGAAGCATGACCATTCCAAAAAATAATAAAGTTATCAGAGGTACTCCTCTTATAAATTCAATAAACAATGTGCACATCATGCTTATAACAGGTAATTTAGATCTTCGACCTAATGCCAGCATAATTCCAATAGGAAAAGCTAAAGCTATTCCCGTACAACCCAAAACAAGTGTAACCAGAAGACCTCCCCATTTATTAGTAGAGACTTCAGTAAAGCCCAATCCGCCATTAAGTAAGAAATAAGCGATAACAGGAAAAATATATGTAAAATATAAGAAATACTTTCTATAAGGGAGTTTAGCGTACAAAAGTGGTAAAAGTGCTAATGCCAACATTACATAAGCGACATTGACTCTCCAAACTTCAACCTTTGGATAAAAACCATAAATAAATTGATAAAATCTTACATATATAACAGCCCAGCAAGCTCCACCATTTTCAGGATCTAAATTTCGTGAACACATCTCTTGATTTGTTATTTGTTCACCAAGATAATTATATTTAAAATCAGCTGAAAATATTGTCCAATCTAAAATCCAAGGAATAAACTGATATAAACAATAAATAACAAATAAAGTTATTAGAGAGTTTGTCCAATTGAAAAATAAGTTCAATCGCAACCAACCAATAATACCTGTTGTTGCTACGGGAGGTTTTCTTACTTCATTCATTTCATTCATTACTTTTCCTTAAATTGTATGCTTCTGTTATAAATGTTCATAAAGAAAGATATTGTGAGACTAATTGATAAATAAGTTGCCATAACAATTGCCATACATTCAATAGCTTGACCAGTTTGATTTAAACTTATTCCTCCAAAACCATGAACAAGGTCTGCATAACCAACGGCAATTCCTAATGAAGAATTTTTAGTTAAGTTTAGATATTGACTTGTTAATGGAGGAACAATGACTCTAAGAGCTTGAGGGATAATGATTAGTCTCATAATCCAAGTTTGTTTTAAACCTATAGCAGCAGAAGCTTCTCTTTGTCCTTTTGATACTGACATAATTCCAGCTCTAACGATTTCTGAAATGAAGGCTGCTGTATAAATAGATAGAGCTAAAAACATTGCAATAAACTCAGGTCTAATAACCAATCCACCTTTAAAATTAAAACCTTTCATTTCTGGATGCTCAAAAGACATTGGTGAACCTAGAATAAAAAATAAAATTAATGGGATAACAAATATTAATCCTATAGAGCTAGAAAATATTGGGAATTGTTGTCCAGTAGTATCTTGTCTTTTTTTTGCCCATCTATTTATTAAGAAACTCGAAATTAGAGCCAATACAATTGCTATTAATACATATGAAAATCCACTTTCAAATATTGGTCTTGGAGAATACAATCCTCTATTAGAGATATAAAATACATCAAGTATCTGAAGTGATTGTTTTACACGAGGCAGTTGTATTAAAATACTATACCATAAAATAATTTGAAGAAGCAAAGGAACATTTCTTGAAAATTCAACGTAAATATAAACTAGTCGGCTCAATAACCAGTTTGAAGACAGCCTTACTATACCTAATATAAAACCTAACAATGTTGCAGCTATACAACCCGTAACAGAAACTAAAAGAGTATTTAAAACTCCAACAAAATAAACTTTAAGATGAGTATCAGTTGATTTAAATTCTAGAAATGGAGAAAAACTTATATCAAAACCTGCTGGGTTATTTAAAAAACTCCAACCAGTTGCTATATTTCTTTTCTCTAAATTGTAAGAAGTTGTGCTAATTACAAAAAATAAACCTAAAGCAAATAAGCCTACAACTAAAGTTTGAAAAAAAATGGATCTAAATTTCTCATCAGAAAAGAACCCTATGTTAGATCTCATCACTTGTTTATACAAAAAAAATGGGGGGTTTAAAACCCCCCGTATTAAATTTAATTAAGATTTATCTGAATGGAGGTGCGTATAAAATACCACCTTGAGTCCATAGAGCATTTAAACCTCTTGCAATTTCTAGAGGTGTGTCTGGACCAACGTTTGCTTCATATGATTCAGAGTAGTTACCAATTTGTTTAATAATTTGGTAAGCCCAATCATTACTTAGCTCAAGCATTTCTCCATAATTACCTTCAACACCAAGAAGTCTTAGTACTTCAGGAACATTAGAGCTCATTTGAGCATCAACGTTTTCAGAAGTTACACCAAGTTCCTCTGCAATAATCATTGCATTTAAAGACCAACGAACTACGTCACCCCATTGGTGATCACCGTGTCTTACTAGAGGACCAAGTGGTTCTTTTGAAATAATTTCTGGTAATACTTTCCATTTATTTGGATTAGATGCAGCAGCTCTTGTAGAAGAAAGGCCTGAAGCATCAGTTGTGTATACATCACATCTTCCAGCAAATAAGTTTTCTTTACCTTCATCATTAGTTTCAATTGGAAGTGCTTCGTAGCTAATTCCATTTAATCTAAAGAAGTCAGCAAGGTTTAACTCTGTAGTGGTACCAGTTTGGATACATACAGTAGCACCATCAAGCTCAGTTGCACTTGATACACCAAGAGCAGATGGAACCATGAAACCTTGTCCATCGTAGAAGTTTACACCTACGAACTCAAAACCAAGATTAACATCACGGCTAATTGTCCAAGTTGTATTTCTCGCTAACATATCAACTTCACCTGAAGCTAATGTTGGGAAACGAGATTTACCTGTAGTAGTAATAAATTCTACTTTTGAACGGTCTCCAAAAACAGCTACAGCAACTGCACGACACATATCTGCATCTAGACCAGCCCATTCACCGCTATCATCTGGAGCAGCAAAACCAGCAAGACCAGTTGTTACTCCACATTTTAGAAAACCTCTATTTTTTACATCATCAAGAGTTCCAGCATTTGCTGAGAAAGCAAATGCAGCAACTGCAAAGATAGATAATAGTTTTTTCATATTATTTTCTCCGTTTAAATAATTATTTAAATATCTTTTTTCAAAGATTGCTTCCCTATACCAAATTAATAAGTTAATCCAAATGATAGATTTATGCATTTTTGATACAATCTATAAGTTGTATAGATAAATATTTTATTAACTATATGTAGTATACTAATGAAAAGAAAAACAAGATTAACAAAGTTAGGGAGAAATCCAATTAAACAAAAAGGATTTATTAATCCTGGAACTTACAAAGGATCAACAATGATATTCAGTAATTTTAAAGATTACTTGAATGATGTTAAAAATGCAGACGATAGAAAAACATATTATGGAATAAATAAAAATCCATTTCATAAACAATTAGAAGATTCAATAAGTGATTTATACAATTGTAATGATACTGTGCTTTCGCCTTCAGGTTTAGCTTCAATAATTATTCCATTTTTTGCTCTATTAAAAAAAGGTGATGAGGTTTTAATTAATGATAGTGTTTACAGTCCAACTAGAACGTTTTGTGAAAATATTTTAAAACAATTCGGCATATCTATTAAATATTTTCATTCTATTCATAATATAAAAAATTTTGAAAAATTAATAAATAAAAAAACTAAACTTATTTATTTAGAGTCTCCTGGAACAGCCACTTTTGATATTATTGATATACCATTTATAACTAGTATTGCAAAAAAATACAAAATACCCACAGTAATGGATAATACATGGGCATCTCCTTTATTTTGTAATCCAATTAAACTTGGAATAAATATAATAATTGATGCTGGAACCAAATATATTAATGGACATTCTGATGTTTTAATTGGCTTTGTTTCTTCAGATAAAAATTACAGTCGTAAAATTAGAGTGACTGCTAAAACTTTAGGTATATGTCCTGGTTCTGAAGAAGTCTATTTAGCATTAAGAGGTATACCTACTCTAGAACTTAGAATGAAAGAAATAGAAAAAAATGCATTATATTTAGCAAAAAATTTATTAAAACATAAATTAGTTAAAGATGTATTTCATCCCGCTCTTGAACATACAACTAACCACTTAATTTGGAAAAGAGACTTTACAGGTAGTTCTGGTTTGTTCGCATTTATTTTAAAGAAAAAATATTCAAATACAAAACTAGAAGAATTTTATAAGAAATTGAGAGTTTTTAAACTTGGTTATAGTTGGGGTGGATACGACAGCTTAATAACTTTTCCACCTTTGATTAAAAGAAAATTTAAAGATAAATTAAATGGAACACTTATTAGATTGTATTGTGGATTAGAAGATAGAGAAGATCAATTAAAAGATATTAACGATGCACTAAAAATTTTATCTTAATGGATTTTTATTTTCTTTTTTTTGCAGCTTTTGGCGTTATTGTTTTTGGATTATCTAAAGGAGGTTTTCCAGGTCCAATATCAATGTTAGCAGTACCAATTATGTCTTTTGCAATGAGTCCTCTAAAAGCAGCTGGTATTCTCTTGCCATTATTACTTGTAATGGATGTTATAGCCTTATACTTATATTGGAATAAATGGAATTTGAAATTACTTAAAATAATAATTCCATCATCTATAATTGGTATAATTATTGGAAGCATTACTTTTCAATATACATCGGAAAATCAAATAAGACTTTTAGTAGGAATCATTTCGATATTATTTGTATTAATTTCAATGTATCAAAAAAATAATTCATTATTAAATCCCACTAAATCTAAAGGTATATTTTGGTCTGGTGCTGCAGGTTATACTAGTTTTTTAATACATGCCGGTAATCCACCTATAAATTTTTATATTCTACCTCTTAAGTTAGACAAGTTGACATATCTTGGGACAATGACAATGACTTTTTTTATTATTAATTTTGTAAAAATTTTTCCATACTATTATTTTAATTTACTAGCTCCTTCAAATTTGAAAATTTCTCTTTTATTATTTCCACTTGCTGCAATAAGTGTTGTTATAGGTTTTTATATTCAAAAATTTATTTCAGAAAAACTATTTTTTAATATTATTTATATTTTATTGTTTGTGAGTGGCCTTAAATTAATATTTGATGCAATTTAAAATATTAAAATTTTTCTTTATAACCAGCTCTATTATTTTTTCTTAAACCAAAAGGTCCAGGAATAAATAAAGTCATTGTATTTTTACCGGGCTCAAGATCAACTCTATGCATATGATCTGCAGTACGAAATCCAATGTATCCAGGAGCTCTCCAAAATTTGCCTTTAGAAGTTGTTTCCCAATATCCGCCTTTTAATATAATTGTTATATATGGACATAAATGATTATGTGCTCCTTCTCCATGGTCATCATCTAACATTCTATGAATTAGAATATTAAATGGAAACCATTTAGGTCTTTTTCTAAATAATAAATAATATCTTTCCATCCATGGTTTAGCTTTATGAAATTCAGGATGAGACGGGCCTCTATCCAACACAACTTTTTTTCGCCCTAATTTATCTAAAATTTTTAACAACATTTTACTTTAAACTACTAATAGATTTATAATTTGCACCAATAATTCCCTTTTCAGTAATTAATTTAGTAATATATTTAGCAGGAGTAACAT
Source organism: uncultured Alphaproteobacteria bacterium (assembly GCA_902577945.1). Classification (GTDB taxonomy): domain Bacteria; phylum Pseudomonadota; class Alphaproteobacteria; order HIMB59; genus CACPNW01. The sequence goes on along the minus strand of CACHBB010000002.1, from coordinate 37,901 downwards.
CAAATGCAAAATTAGCGCAATAAGATCCCTCAGGAACTATCTTAACTGTTTTTAATTTATTATTTTCATCTAAACCAGTAATATGTGATACTTCTTTACTATCTCTCTCTTCTATTGGTATATCCCTGACGCCATTTTCAATTTTAAAATCTATACTAGAAATAGGTGCTGAAACATAAAATGGAATATTGTTATCATAAGCCGCAAGAGCTTTAAGATAAGTACCTATTTTATTACAAACATCTCCATTAGAAGATGTTCTATCTGTGCCAGTTATACAAATATCTATTTTATTTTGTTGCATCAAATGTCCACCAACATTATCTACTATTAAAGAATTAGGAATTTTTTCATTAATAAGCTCCCAAGAAGTTAGACTAAATCCTTGATTTCTAGGCCTTGTTTCATCTACCCATACATGTAATGGTATATTTTTCTTGTGAGCAAAAAATACTGGTGCTAAAGCGGTACCCCAGTCGACTGTAGCCAACCAACCCGCATTACAATGTGTTAAAATATTTATAGGTTTATTTTTTATTTCATATATTTTTTTAATTAATTCATATCCATATTCACCAATTTTTTTACAATTATCAATATCATCCTGTCTTATTTGATTTGCTATCTCCAGAATTTTTTTTGAAGTTTGTTCTACTTTCAAGTCAGCAATTTTATTCATTACTTCACTAAGAGCCCATGACAAATTTACTGCTGTGGGCCTTGTTGCATTAATTCTTTTTGATGCATTCTCTAAAAATTCTATGTTAGCATTTTCTTTGGAAGCTATATACATACCATATGCTGCAGTTACACCTATCAATGGTGCCCCCCTTACCTGCATTTCTTTTATTGCATAGCAAACTTCATCAACAGTATTTAATTCTATAATTTTTAACTCAAATGGAATTAAACGTTGATCTATAATCTTAACTTTATCAATTTTCTCTTCGTACCAAATAGTTGTTAAGTGTTTATCATTTACTAACATTATTTTCTTTTATAAATCTTTTTAAAATATTGGATAGTTTTTCAGCAGCATTCTTATCCCAATTACTAGGTTGTGTGATAATTGATGTATCGAGTATTTTTGATGTATTATCAAGTTTAAAATCTAAATCGGCAAAATATCTATTGGAAAAATTCTCAATAAACTTTTTAGATTTCTCAACATTTTTATGCATAGTATCTAAAAGCATTTGTAAATCAACATCATCATGTTCTAAACTCCATGAGTCATAATCTGTTACCATTGAAATTGAAGCATATCTAATTTCAGCCTCTCTTGCTAATTTTGCTTCTGGCATATTTGTCATGCCTATTACATCACAATTCCAACTTCTGTACAATAAAGACTCTGCTTTACTTGAAAATTGTGGACCTTCCATAGCTAGATATGTTCCGCCATATACATGTTTGATTTTTAGATCTTCTAATATGTTTTTTGAAAGATCCATTAAAACTTTAGATGTTGGCTGAGCCATTGGTACATGAGCAACAATACCATTTTCAAAGAAAGTTTTCTTTCTATTAATTGTTCTATCTATAAACTGATCTACAATAACAAAAGTTTCTGGATCAAGTTCATCTCTTAATGAACCAACAGCAGATAATGAAATGATGTCAGTTACTTCAAGTTGCTTAAAACAATCTATATTTGCTCTATAATTAATTTCAGATGGTGATAGACGATGACCTGAACCATGTCTTGATAGAAAGTATATTATATTATCATTAATTTTTCCTTCAATAATTTTACTTGAAGGATTTCCAAAAGCAGATTGTAGATTATGCTCTTTTATATCTGTGAGTATATCTAAATTATATATTCCGCTTCCACCAATAAAAGCTAGTTTATTTTTTGACAATTTTAGGACCTATATTTTTAATCACACTGATGGTAGCCTTTTTTAATTCTTTAATTGATGGTTTAATAATACTTATTTTATCAAAATTTTTAATATTTTTATTGTAGCTTTCTCTCAATGTTTTGCATCCAATTATTCTTAATTCTGTTCCTATATTAAATTTGGCAACATTCGTTTTAGTAGCTATTTTTTTTCTTATACCATTTGATATTCCGCTACTTCCATGAAGTACTAAAGGTAATTTAGTTATTTTTTGAATATCTAAAATTTTGTTATAATCAATTTTAGCGACTTTAGATGTTTGTAGGTGTGTATTCCCAACCGAGATAGCCATTGCATCAACTTTACTCTTAGAGGCATAAGTTTTTGCTTCAGATATATCAGTTCCTATAGAGTTTTTACCCTTAAAATATCCAACTTCTCCAATTTCACCTTCAACAGATATATTATATTTGTGTGCAATATGAGAAATTTTAGAGCTAATACTGATATTTTTTTTCAAAGGCATTTTAGAACCATCAAACATTACAGATGTAAAACCACTATCGATTCCTTCTTTGCATTCTCTATAAGAAAAACCATGATCGAGATGGCAACATACAGGAGTTTTAGTTTGAGCTGCAAGGTGCCTAAACATTTTACCTAATATAGATATGGGAGTGAATGCTCTACATGATGGTCCTGCTTGAAGAATAATTGGAATACCTGTTTCATCTGCTGCCTCAGTATACGCTAAGGCATCTTCCCAAGTAATTACAACTAATCCAGCTACAGCATAGTTATATTTATTCGCTTTCTTAAGTATGGTTTTTAAATTAACTGCTGTCATTATTTATATTTTGCAATCATATCTTTTATCCCGGGTATAGTCTCTACTTGATAAGCATGATCAGGCTGAAAATATTGCACTAGAGATCTCTGTGATAGTCCGCCTAAAATAGTAAAATAATACATTTCATAACCCGGTGCTACAACACAAGGATGATAACCTGTGCGAATTGCAATTGTTGATCCATCAATTATATGTTCTGCTTTTCCAACCTTGTCATCAACTTGTTGAAATAATTGAAAACCAAATCCGTTATTAGGACGAAACCGATAGTTGTATGTTTCATCATGGCGTGTTTCATCTGGAAGTCTGTCAGTATCATGTTTATGAGGGGGAAAACCTGACCAGCCACCTTGTCCTACTGTATATAATTCATTACAAAGAAGCCTTCCTACTTTATCATGATGTTTCGTGCCAAGAATATGTTTAATTTTTCTATGTGTTTTTGTATCATCTGATCCATATTGAACCATATCAATTTCATTAACTCTTACGGCAAATGGTTCAAATGTTTTATCAAATTTTGCACCTGCTATAAATATTTCAGAGTCCTTAAGAGCAACAAAAGATGCTTTTGTACCAGATGGTACATATACGCCCTCTGGTTCCCCATCCCACACATCAACTATTCTTGTGCCTAAATTTTTAACTTCATAGCCTTCGATATTAATATCTATAGTTCCTGTTGCGGGAACAATACAAGTTTCATAACCAGGGGTTACATATTCAAAACTTTGGTCTTTATTTAATTTAACTATATTAAAATAATTAAGAGGAACATGTTTATCATCCATATCTACAATAGGATTATTTTGATTATCAAACGGCGGTATATGCATTATGTATCTCCTTTGTTAATACTGTTAATTTTCATAAAATCTAATACTTCATTCATATCTGGCATTGCTGGAGCACATCCTACTCTAGTTACAACGATTGCAGCAGCAGCAGAACCAATTTCTATAGCTTTTTGAAGATCATAATTTTTTAGAAGAGCTCCAATTAATGAGCCCATAAAAGCATCACCTGCACCAGTAGGTTTAAGAGGTTTGACTTGGAAAATTCCCATTTCGATTTCCTCATTATTTGCAAAAGTTATTGAGCCTTTTTCACCCATTTTATAAATTACCAAATCACAATTAATTGATTTTTTTTTTGCATAATTTAATCCACCTTCATAACTGCCTGAAAGCACAGCAAATTCATCATCGTTGCCAATTATTCCGGAACAGTAATTGCCAGCAAGATTGTAAATTTTTTTTGCTTTGTCCGCTGACTCCCATGTATAAGGTCTATAGTCTATATCCATAATTACTGGTATGTTTTTTTCTTTTGCTATTTCCAAAGCATATAATACTGCACTTCTAGATGGTTCAGCTGCAAGAGAAGTTCCTGTAATTATTATGCATTGATAGTTTTGAATATTAGAGTTTTCAATATCAGTTTTATTTAAAAACAAATCAGCAGCTTTATGCCTGTAGATTATTGATTGATGATCTTCTACAGTTGATTCAACGATAGCAAGTGATATTCTAGATTCATTATCCTCTAATTTAATTAAATTTCTCCTTACTCCATAATGATCTAATTGGTTTAAAGCAAATTTACCTAATGCATCATTAGATACTCTTGTCAGTAAAGAACATAATCCACCATATTTAGTTAATTGAACACCCATATTTGCTGATGAACCGCCAAGATGACTCACATAATTATTTGCCTTTTCAGTTTTAGTCCCAGGTGGATCAGGATAAATATCGACACCAGCCCTGCCAATTAATAAAAAATTATTTTTTTGAATTTTTGAAATTAAAAATTCCAAGGACATAAATTATTTACTTTTCATATCAATAAATTCAGCTTCATAATCAAAGGGATTAATATCATCAATACATCCAATATTTATAGCAGCACCATTTGGATCGCTTCTTCTGTGATGATGAGTATATATTCCACAAGTTTTACAAAAAAAATGTTCTGCAATTTTGGTATTAAATTTATAGGAGTTAAGATATTCCTTACCTTTAATTATCTGAACTGAATCTTTAGAAACCATACACATTTTCGCATTTTTTCTAATACAAATTGAACAATTGCATTGTTTAATAGTTTTAAGGTCTGTTTCAACTTTTAGCTCAACAGCCCCACAATGACATTTCAAATTATATAACATAATTAAATCTCCAAATTAATTGGCGCGCCCGAAATGATTCGAACATTTGACCTACCGCTTAGAAGGCGGTTGCTCTATCCACTGAGCTACGGGCGCTTAAATGGCATTTAACATAGACTAAAAAATAATGGAAGAATTTAAAGTCAATGAGTCCAGGGTTCTTTTCGATTTATATCAAAATTTGATGCGTAATTTTTGGGTTTTATTTTTCTTTGTTTTGGTTCTTCTACAAAATATTGGTAATTATTTTTTTTTGCCCATTCAATAGCCTGTTCTTTAGTATCAAAAAAAAGTTTAATTTGAGATTTTGTATCAAGAGAGCTGTTCCATCCCATTAAGGTGTCTTTTACTTTTTCTACTTCAGAAATGTATTCTGCTAACCACATTTTTGTTTTTTTAAAACCTGACTGCATTGAAGTTTTTGATGGTTTATAAATTTTTATAGTCATTATATCGCAGTTTCAAAATAGTTATCTTTATAGTCATTGTAATATTTACCTCCAGATTTAATATTATCATACAACATTTGAGTTTCTACTAGCAATTTTGTTAAAAAGAAATTACCAGTCTCAATTTTAGAATTATAAAATTCATCTTTACTTGCTTTTAATTTGTCTAAAGATATTTCAATAAATCTTAACCAAACGAAACCTAATGATATTAATGATGATAAATTTAAAAACTCCACTGCATGTGAATTAATTTCTTTTTCATCATTTAAAGATTTAATAAAACTAAGTGCGTTCTTAAAATTTTCATATGAAGGTAAATATAGCTTTAAATACTTAGTCATTGCATGATTTTGATTAAATCTATCTATATCGCTATCAATTAATTCAATAAATTCTTTAAATAATATTCCATTATTAATATTTAATTTTCTTCCAATTAAATCCAGGGCTTGAATACCATTAGTGCCCTCATAAATTGTTGTAATTCTTGCATCTCTTACAAGTTGTTCCATACCATGATCTGTAATAAAACCATGGCCTCCATATATTTGCATTGCTCTATTCGTATTTTCAACAGACTTATCTGATGCATATGACTTAATTATAGGTGTCATTAAAGCAATAAAGTTTTCAGCTTGAATTTTTTCTTGTTCATTTTTTGAATTTTCAATTATGTCAAAATAATTTCCTGTCAATAATGTTAAACCTCTCACAGCTTCATTAATAGACTTTATGTATAATAAATTCTTACGAATTTCAGGATGTACAAGAATTGGATCTGCAATGTTATTACTAGCTGATAACTTTCCCTGTAATCTCTCCTTTGAATAATAAAGTGATGATTGAAAAGCAGTTTCTGATAATCCAAGTCCTTGGATACCAACAAATAGTCTTGCTCCATTCATCATTATGAACATTGCTTTCATTCCTTTATTAATATCTCCTACTAGCCAGCCTTTGGCATGATTATAATGCATTACACATGTTGGGCTGGCATGAATTCCCATTTTTTTTTCTATAGAACCACACTCGACACCATTTCTAACATCATAAACGTTGTTTGCATTTGGTAAAAATTTAGGTACTAGAAATAGACTTATTCCTTTAATTCCTGGAGGAGCATCAGGTGTTCTAGCTAAAACTAAATGAATTATATTTTCACTAATATCATGTTCGCCACAAGTAATAAAAATTTTGGTTCCAGTGAGACTATAACTACCATCTTCATTAGGTATCGCCATTGTTTTACTTAAACCAAGATCAGTTCCACATTGGGGTTCTGTTAAGTTCATTGTTCCAGTCCATTTACCACTAGCTAAATTTGGTAAATAAGTCTTTTTTAGTTCATTACTTCCACTTTTTTCAATTGCATCAATTGCGTTAGCTGTTAAACCTGAATAAAGACCAAATGACATATTAGTTGAGCTAATCATTTCATCTAGCAACATGTTCATGATATAAGGTAAATTTTGTCCACCAAATTCTTCCTTAACTTTTAACCCTTGCCATCCATTTTCAGCAAAAAGTTTGAAGGCATCCTTAAAACCTTTAGGAGTAGTAACATTTCCATTATCAAACTTACAACCTTCACTATCTCCACTTTGATTTAATGGTAATAAAGTTTCCTCACATAACTTTGCTGCTTCATCGAGAATTAACATAAGGTCTGATGTTTCTAATTCTTGATTTTTTAAGAATTCTGTTTCATTTAATTTCAGGAAATCTTCGATAAGAAATTTAAATTCTTTTAGAGGTGTTTTATAAATTTGCATATCTATTAATTAATGTTTTCTAAAACAGTTGCAATACCCTGGCCTAATCCAATACATTGTGTCGCTAATCCATATTTTTTATCATGAATTTTAAGTAATGATGCAGTTTTACCAGTAATTCTTGAACCTGTTGCCCCCAAAGGATGTCCTAAAGCTATAGCTCCACCATGAATATTAACTTTATTTTCATTCATATTAAGTTCTCTTATACATGCAAGTGATTGAGAGGCAAAAGCTTCATTTAGCTCAACTATATCTATATCCTCTATTGATAAACCAGCCCTGTGTAATGCTTTTTTTGAAGCATTAATTGGTCCAAGGCCCATTAATTCTGGCGGGCAACCAACAACTGCAGTTGATTTAATTCTAGCTAAAATATCTAGATTATTTTTTTTTGCATATTCTTCTTCACAAACGAGAACAGCTGATGCACCATCTGTTAAAGGAGAGGCCGTACCAGCAGTTACTGTTCCATTTTCATCAAAAACTAATTTAAGACCATCTAAAATTTCCTGAGTTGTGTTTGGTCTTATTCCACCATCTTCATTAATTTTTAAATTTCTATGATTAATGCTGACAATCTCATCATTAAAATTATTTGACTCTCTAGCTTGATTTGCTTTTTTATGACTATTAATTGCAAATTCTTGTTGATCTTTTCTAGAAATATTAAATTTTTTAGCAACATTTTCGGCAGTTAAACCCATAGACATATATACATTTGGGTTTTCTTTATTTAATTCAGGATGAGGATCATAAGTTAATCCATTCATTGGAATAAAAGTCATACTTTCTACACCGCAACAAATAAAAACATTTCCGGAATTAATTGCAATTGCCCCAGCAGCATCATGAATGGCTTGCATAGACGAACCACACCATCTATTAACTGTCATACCAGCAACATGTTCAGGCATATTAGTCATAAATGATACAATTTTTGCGATATTATTACCTTGAGCACCTTCGGGATATGCACAACCAGTAATTATGTCTTCAATATCATTTTTATTTATTTTTGTTTCATTAATTAAACTATTTATAGTTTGTGATAATATATCTTCTGGCCTAACTTCAGCCATTTCACCTTTTCTTGCCATTGTAAAAGGTGATCGTTTAAAACCTACTATAACTGCATTTCTCATTTAAAACTCCATCAATGAATGAATATTAATTCCTGTATCTTTTAATTTTTTTTCTCCATTAAGATCTGGTAGATTAATTATAAATCCTGCACCAACAATATTTTTATTTTTGAAATTTTCAATTAATTCAACAGCAGCTAAAGCTGTTCCACCTGTTGCAAGAAGATCATCTATTATTAATAAATCATTATGTCCATTTAAGGCATCAGTATGAATGTGCATTTCGGTTGAACCATATTCTAGGTCGTATGAAACTTTATATGTTTCAAAAGGTAGTTTATGAGGTTTTCTTAAAGGGATAAAGGCAGCATTTAAGAAATAAGCAATAGCTCCTGCCATAATAAATCCTCTAGATTCAATGCTAAGAACTGCATCTATTTTCTTATTTTTCCATGGCATGGTCATATCATCTATTACTTGTTTAAAATGTCCAGCGTCTTGAAGAAGTGTTGTTATATCTCTAAACTGTATACCTTTAACAGGGTAATCAGATATAGTTCTTACATATTCTTTCATATAGTTTTTTTCATTTCTTTTATATCAAATAAAGTAACAGGTGCAAAATTTGAAGAACAATCATATGTTTTAGTATAAGGATATTTCTCAAATGAAGCACTAATCTCATTTTTAACATTTAATTTATTTTCAAATAATTTAATTAATAATTTATTAGGATTAGCATGGGGAGCAATTTTTCGAATATATTTAATATTAGTTTCAATTGTTAATGTATTATTTCTGCATAAAAGATAAGTAGCTGTAGCCATAGATCTTGAAACACCACACCAGCAATGAATTACTATATTTTCGTCATCATTATAGTAATTTGTAAAATCAATTATTGAGTCTACATGATTTTCTGCTGGTAATGTTTGGGGTATATTATCTGTATTGAGTCTAAAAATTTTATTTTCTGGACTAATTTTTACAATATCATCAAATCCTAGTTTTAAATGATGCATTACACCTTTAGGAGTTTCAGGAGCATATCCCGGATCAATTACGGAAATAACAAATTTTGGCTTAACGCTTTCACATACGTTAGTTAAATCATTTAAAGAGCAAACAATTATCATAAAAAAGGGTGGTATAAACCACCCTATTTAAAATTTAAATTATAAATTATTCTGCTGTAGCATCGGCTAGTATAGCATTTGCGTCATCGTTGAGCTGATTTAATGTAGACATTATATCATCACCATTAATTATAGCTGCATAAGCCTTTTCAACTTCACCTCTGACTGAATAATATCCTGGAACTGATGGTTCACCTTTGCCATATTGAACCATTCCTAAGGATTTGTCATATTGAGCTAGTTCAGCTCTTTTTTCAGCAATTAATGGATGATTAGCTGATGATGTTCTCACAAAACCATATCCGCTTTCCGTGGACCATACAGCAGAATTTTCAGTATTAGAAATATATTTCATCCACTGATACGCTGCTACCATTCTATTGGCATCACCTGTATTACCCATAATTAACCCACCGCCATAAAGATTAAGTACTGGCTTACTAGTAGTGTATGAAATTGGAGCAACATCCCAATTACCATTATAACCTTCTGCTATAGATTTTTCAAAATAAGTAATACCTGAAGTAGAACCTGCTGCGAATAAAACTGATCCTTGTCCAAGATATTGTTGATCAGTATACTTACCTCTGGCAACTATAGCACAACCTTTATTTGCCATACCTTGAATGAATTCCATTGCTTCAATAGCTTTTGGACCATTATAAATATATTGACCGCTATTATAATCAAAGACATCACCACCATGAGCAAATACCCAAGCGGCAAAGTTACTTGCATCAGTATCAATTTCGTAACCATAACTTGGAACATCATCTCCCATTTTGCCACTAAAGTCTTGATTAGTTGCAGCACATGCAGCTTCAGCAAAGTCAGCAGGTGTTTTTGGTTCGTCTAATCCTAATTCCTTTAACCAATCAGCATTGTAATAGAGAATTTCAATTGATTTACCAACTTCATGTAACAACTTTGGATTACCATCAAAATATGGAGAATATCCTACTGTCCAGTTTGCACCCCAATCATTAATATCATCTTTTGTTACACCCCATTTTTTACTGTTTGCTAGTATAGATTGATCTATTGATGCCCCAATTAGATACATATCTGCAGCAGCATTACCATAACCTCTAGCAACATCAGCAATATCTTTTGTTCCAGCAGCTGACATCATGGCTGATTGAACTTTACCATAATGACCCTTATGTACAACGTTAACTTTAATTCCTGTTTCAACTTCAAATCTTTCTGCTCTTGCCATCATTGCATCTAATCTTTCGTCAGAATATTGAACCCAGAATTCTACAGTTTGACCTGAAGGATCAGCATTTTCAATATCTTGAGCAGTTATAGCAATTGATTTAGAAGAGATAAAAAAAATTGAAGCAATAAGTATATTTAAAAAATATTTAAAAAAAATCATAATCACCTCACATAAAAAAATTTAATATAATGCTTAAATTAAAATTTTGTTACAAAATTAATACAATTTTATTCTTTTAAGCCAAAATTAGATATACTTTCTATGAATAACTTCTGAGTAAAAAAATATAACAACAAAATTGGGGAAATTGCAATTAAACAAGCAGCCATTAACAGATTAAAATTAGGACCTACTTCCCTAACAAAACTATAGATAGATACTGTAACTGGATACCAGTCATCTCTAGTTAATATTAATAAAGGCCAAGCAAAGCTATTCCATGCAATTATAAAAGTAAATAATGATACGGTAACTATAATTGGCTTACTCATTGGAATAACAACTTTCAATAGAAAATTAAGATGAGATGAGCCATCTAATCTAGCTGCGTCCCAAAGTTCATTTGGAATTTTTTTAAAATATTGTCTTAATAGAAAAATGACAAAAATATTTCCCATAAATGGAATAGTAAGACCTTGTAATGTATTCATCCAAGAAGGTCCAAACGGTAAAGGTATTATCTCACCTCTAATGATTAAAAGATGAGGTAGTAAGGTAATTATTTCTGGTATCATTAATGATAATAACAAAAGATAGAATATGATATTTTTGAATGGAAAATTAATTTTAGCAAAAGAATAAGCAGCTGGTATAGAAGTAATCAATACACCTAAGACTGTTATTGAGCTAATAATTAAACTATTCAGTGTATAGCGTTGAAATCTATTTGAGGTCCAAACTTCATAATAATTTTCAAACATTAGTTTTTTTGGAAGAAAATATTGATTAGATGCTTCACCCGCAGTCATTAAAGAAGTGCTAATCATATAAAAGAAAGGATAAATAGAAACAGTAAAAACAATTAATAAAATTAAATAAGGTATTCTTGTTTCTGAATTAAATATTTTAGTCATAACTAAGTCGTTTTCTAAAAATTACATATTGTGAAATTGCTAAAACATTCAATATAATAAATAATATAACGCCTTCTGCAGCTGCATAACCATATTTTACACGTCCCCAAAAATGATCAAATATTTCAATTGTTACTACATCCATCGAGTCACCTGCAGATGATGTTTGCATAACAAAAATACTATTAAATGCCTGAAAAGTATTTATAAAACCAGTTAACATCAAAAAAAATATTATCGGCATTAATAAAGGTATTGTAATTTTTGTAAAAGTTTGCCATCTACTAGCACCTTCAGCTTTAGCTGCCTCATATAAATCTGATGGTATTATTGAAAGACCAGCTAAAAGAATTATTGCATAATAACCAGTATATGACCAAATACCATATAGGATTGATGACATTAGAGCTAAACTAGGACCTGCAAATAAACCTTCAATCTTTATACCAAATAAAACTTCAGTAATTGGTCTTTTATCAAATAACCAAAGCTGTGGATCGATACCAAACAAACCAATAAATTGATTCAAAAATGAATTTTCAGCTTTTCCAAAAATTAAAAAAAATACTGCAGCTCCCATAACTGCGGGAGTTATATAAGGAAATAACAAGATCATTTGAAAGAATTGCTTGCCTGCTAATCTTTGATATAAAGCATATGCAATAATTAAACCAAGTCCAACTTCAAAAATTATAGTAAAAAAAGAATAATACAATGTATAAATTAATGAATATAAGTAATCATCATCACCTGAAATAAGCATTTTATTCCAATTTACGTTAATTAATAAAATTCCTAAAGTTAGTACTAAAAATGATAAAAAAATGATTAGTATTTTATTTTTAAATTTATCTTTTAATTCACTCCACATCCAGTAACTTAGTATTAAAAGAAGTAAACCAAGAATAAAAAAACAAAAGGCAGGGATATCACCTAATATTTTATTATAATTTTCTAAACCCAAAAAACGACCTTTAAAAACTTTCCATTTATGAACACTCATATACATTCCAAAAAATACAGGGAATAATCCAAACAAGCTGATAATTAATACTGCTGGCAGTATAAAAAAATAACCTATAATTTTTTCTGAGTGTTTATTAATAAATTTAGTCATCAATTAAAATATCGTCATCTAAATTAATATTACCATTATTTAGAGGCAATAAATATATTCCTAAATTAATATGGTTATAAAATTGTTTTAAGGATATTGGAACTGATAGATCATATTTGTTGGAATTTGGTTTTATATTTGTCGCTGAACACCTTGGTATTTCTTTAATTACTTTAAATTTGACATTATTAATAATTAATGTCGAATTTACTAAATTTCTTTCATCCCAAGCATTTAGCCCATCTACATAGATATTACCCCTAAATCTTTGAAATTCAACTTTCTTAGATAATTTTCTTTCAAAGTCTTTAATACTATTAATATTTATTAAAGATATTGTTTTTGATGGCATAGTATCAAAAAAGGGATTGATTGCATCTCTTATTAATTTTATTTTTTTTACTTTTGGAATTAATTCCTCTAATTTTTTACATAAAATGCCTACTTCGGATTTATTTTTAATATTAGTATTTAAAATAATATTATTATTTTTTTTTAATTCCAAAATATTATTTTTTAAATCAAAATTATATTGATTTAGTTCAGGAAAATGTTTTAGTGAAAGAAAATTACCAATTTGTCTTTTTAATGGATTATTTAGAATATAATTAATTTTTGCATCGTCTAAATCTCTAGTAAATGCAAAATTTCTATCAAATTTTATTCCTATATTATCTAAAATTTCTAGTTTTTTAACAGATGAAAAAGATAAAGATTTTACAGGTGAGTAAAATAATTGATTAACTTTAAACAAAATCATTTTTAACTTTCCTTTAAAAGATATTGATCTATAAAATTATCAAGCCAATTTGAAATTGACTTATTGTATTTAAACCTCAAAAAAAATTGAATGAATAAATTTTGAGCTCCACTTACAAATAATTTTCTTGGATTTTTTAATAAAATTAAAAAAATCCATCTAAGATGTACTATAAAATTTACTTCTGGATGAAATTGTAGTGCATAGCAATTTTTATATCTGAAAGCTTGGTTATTAAACAGGTCTCCTCTAGCTAATAATTCACAACCAGTTGGAAGTTCAAAACCTTCAGAATGAAATTGATAAAATGTATCTTGCAACTTAAACAATTCTTTACCAATTTCTGTTGGCTTTATTTTATAAAATCCAATCTCTGATATACCTCTAGAATTAGTTTTAACTTCTGATCCAAGATATTTAGCTAAAAGTTGAGCTCCAAAACATATTCCAAGAAAAGGAACTTTAGACTCAATAACTTTTTTTAGCCAATTAATCTCTTTTTGAATAAATTCATCATCATCATTTATACTTCCTGGTGCTCCAAAAACTACAATAGCCGAGTAATTGATTAAGTTTGTTGGTAAATCATCTCCAAGAGGAGGTCTGCATATTTCAATATGATAATTCCTATCTACAAATTTGTTACCAATATCTCCAGGAACTGATGTTTTTTGATGTAATATAAAGAGAACTTTTTGCATCTAGAAAATAAATTATTATCATATTTACAAAATATGAAAATATTAATTCAATATAAATTACTCAAATAAAGGAATAAGTTTCATTGTGTTTACATCAACTAAACCTTTATTTGTGATTCTGAAATTTGGAATTACTGATAAAGGTAATAAATTAAAGCCCATGTAAGGAAGAGTACAGCCAGCATTTATCCACTTATCTTTTAATATTTTATTTTCTTCAGCAACAACATTTGCTCTTTTATCAGAGAGTAAACCGGCAATTGGTAATTCAACTTTTGCAATTACAGTACCATTATTAACAATAACTATTCCGCCTTGTGTCTCTCTCATTATATCTAATGCAAATTTCATATCTCTTTCATTCATGCCAGCAACAATTATGTTGTGAGCATCATGTCCAACTGAACTTGCTACAGCACCCTGTTTAAGATTAAAATTCTTTAAAAATCCATGAGCATATTCACCATTTTTCCCGTGTCTTTCTACAACACATACATGACACAAATTGTTATCTAGTAAAAAAGCTTTCCAATTAGTAATGACTTTTTTACTATTTATAGTTTCTCTTGTTGTCATGATACCAGGTAGTTCAGTTTTAATAACATTAACTTTTAAATTTTCTTTATTAGGGATATCTGGAATTAATTTTATTTCATTTGGTAATGTAACAGTATTATAAGCTCTATCAGGATATTTATATCTCTTATGTTCTAATTGTTGTTCAAGAGCTGAAGTAATTTTATTATTTTTAACAACTAATTCCCCACCTAACCAAGTATTATAAACATTAAGACTATCATCCAACATTACTATGTCAGCCCTTCTACTATGTCCAAGGGCTCCATAATCTCTATCTATGTTATACCTTGTAGCAGGATGCAAAGATCCCATTGACCAAGATGTTGTTTTTTCTAACCCTAATTCATGGGCTTGTCTTACAACCCAATCCAATCCAAAATTGTACAAATCATCAGCATCCCTATCGTCAGTACATACACATATACGCTTTGAACTAACTTTACTTTCTGTTAATACTTTAATCGCTTCTTTAATACTATTCCACGGTGTTTGTGGATTTCCACCTCTTAAAAAAATCCATAATCCCGCGTTAAGCAAATCATTGGTGAATAGTTTTTCTTCAGCTTCATGTGTATCTGTAACTCCACTTGCCGCATAAGCGGCAACAAATTCTCTACCAAATACATGACCACTAACAGGAATATTTCGTTTTAAAGTTTCAGAAATAATACTATGAGATCTTTTGTCGCCATTACATACTGAAACAAAATCCATTTTTTCTCCTAAACCCAAAATTTCAGGCCATTTATCATATAAAGAAGCTGTCTTAGTTGCAGTTAAGTCCCCCCCTGCAGTTTCTAATAAATCATTAGTAGCCGGTATAGTGCTAGGTAAAGTTAAAAATATTGATAAAGGAGCTTGTCTACAATCTTCAAGCATCCATTCAATACCATCTGTATCTAATACATTTCCAATTTCGTGAGAGTCACAAAAAATTGTTGTTGTGCCATTTAATAAGGCAGCCTCAGCATAAGCACATCCAGTAATCATACTACTTTCAATATGCATATGAGGATCTATCAGACCAGGTGCCAAAATATTTTTTTCAACATCAAATACAGAAATATCATTTCCATTAAATATACTTTTATGATCATTTACATTTTTGATGCAAGCAATGCGGCCCTTTGAAATCCATACTTCTTTATTTTCTAATATAGTATCAGTATAAGTTGATAAGATTTTTGCATTAGTTAAAATTTGATCAGGTTTTGATTTACCATTAACAACATTAGTTAAATGTATTGTAACTTCATGAAGATTAGGTACAGAAAATCTAGTTATCATGATATAAAATAATTAATGCCTAATACCTTTATGTAAAACATTAAAGTAAAGTAACCAAAATTCATCATGACCACAAAGCTAATTAATAAATTAATTGATCTAGGAAGAGAATTACCAAGAAAATCATCCCAGAATGTCTTTTCTAGAAATATTGCTAATTCAAAAAATATAATTGTAATAATTGCTGCATTAAAAATTACCAATGAAGATAAACCCAAAGTTGACGTTTGGTAATTAAATACTGTTAAAAGGCAAAACGAAATAAAATAAGATAGTAAATTAATAAGAATTTTTTTATTTTTAGAAAATTTTTTAAAAATATTATAATATCTTGTATTAATAAATAATACTGTCAATAATGATGAGACTGAGGATAAAATAAATATTTTTGTATATAAATATTCCATAATAATTAAATTTATATTAGAATAAATATCTAAGAAAGTTAATTATTATTATGAAGTTTGATAATGAGTTAAGTATAATACAACAAAAAATTGCTAATGGTTATGCAGGCGTTTCTCGTCGACTCTCAATAATGAATTCACTAAACATTGAAATTGGACAAAATGTAATTGACATTGGTTGCGGAGGTGGCCATTTAGTACAAGAGATTGCTTTAAGCGTTGGTAAAAATGGGAAATCAATTGGAATAGATCCAAGTAAAGATCAACTTGATGCTGCTAATAATCGCTGTAAAGATTTGAATAATATTAAACTAATATGTTGCACCGCTGATAAGATTAATATTGATGACAATTTTTGTGATAAAGTCACATCTACACAAACATTAGAATATATAGAAGATGTTGATGAATCTTTAATAGAACTTAAGAGAATTTCAAAAAAAAATTCAAAATTTGTAAATGTATCAATTCTCTGGGATTACTTTAGATTTTATGGACCAGAAAAAAAATTAAATGATATTATTCATGAAGCATTTAGAGCACATTGCTTTCATCAGATGCTGCCTTTAGATCTAGTCGGCAAGTTATCAAATTTGGGCTATCAAAATATTAAATCAGAAAATTTATCATATTTAATAACAAATAGAGATGAAAATTCTCCAGCAATATTTTATGAAAATATGCTTGCAAAGTTTGCCATGAGTCAGGGAATAGAAGAACAACATATAAAAGACTGGCAAAATCAAATTAAAATTGCAGAAAAATCTAAAAAGTTTGGTTTTACTAGTTTTCCTGTATTAACTAGCGCTTATTTAGCTAATTAAAAATGCTTAAAGTTTATTTATCAGGTGAGATACATACAGATTGGAGAAATGAAATAATTGAAAAATGCAAAGATGAAAACTTAGAAATTAAATTTTCAAGTCCTACCACAGATCATGAATTGTCAGATGATGTAGGAGTAAATATACTTGGAAGCGAAAATAACAAATTTTGGCATGACAATAAAAGTGCTAAAATTAATGCAATCAGAACTCGAACAGCAATTGAAAAATCTGATATTGTGATAGTCCGCTTTGGTGAAAAATATAAACAATGGAATGCTGCATTTGATGCTGGATACGCAGCAGCTCTTAATAAATCATTAATTATTATGCACAATGAAGAACATCAACATGCTCTTAAGGAAATAGATGCTGCATCACATGCTGTAACTAAAAATGTAGAAGAAGTGGTAAAGATTTTAAAATATACAATAAATGGAAAATTATAACTTTTATTTCTATTTGTATATTTTTTTAATTAAATAATGGGGTCTATTTTTAACTTCAAAATAAATTTTTCCAATATATTCGCCTACAATTCCAAAGAAAAATATTTGAACACTTCCAAAAAATAAAATTATTATAGCTAAAAAAGCATATCCACTTACTAAGTATTCAGTAAATAATCTTTGATAAATTATAATTAGCGATAAAACAAAAGAACATATAATTCCAAAAAAACCAAATAAAGATATTATTTTTAAAGGAGCTGTACTAAAAGATGTTAATCCTTCAATAGCTAGTCTTGTTAGTTTGAAAAAATTAAACTTTGTACTTCCTGCAACTCTTCTTTCCCTTTTATATTCAATATATTCAATATTATAACCTGGCCAAGCAAATAAACCTTTCATAAATCTGTTTTTTTCATTAAGTTTTTTTATATCATCGACAACAACTCTATCCATAATTCTAAAATCACCGACATTCTTAGATATATTCACATTGCTTAAAAGGTTCATCAAATAATAGAAAAAATTAGCTGAATTTCTTTTAAAAAAATTATCATTTTTCCTATTAATTCTTTTAGCAGCAACAATTAAAGATCCGGTTTCCCACTTTTTAATCATCTTTGTTATTAATTCAGGAGGATCTTGTAGATCTACATCAATTGGTATTACGGCTTGACCTTTTGATAAATCAATTCCGGCAGTGAGAGCCGATTCTTTTCCAAAATTTCTAGAAAAGTCTATAATAACAATATTTTTAAATTTTTTTTTTAAATTTAAAAGAAGATCAAGACTTTTGTCACTACTTCCGTCATTAATAAAAATTATTTCAAAATTATATTTTTTTATTGAGGAAATAATTTTAGATAACTTATTAATAAATATTGATATTGTATGATATTCATTAAATATAGGAATGATAACAGATATTAACTTCTTTTTCATAATTTTAAAAAAGTACAACTATATAATAAATTAATTACTTATAAAATAATATTTATTTTATGTATAAGTGATAAAATCGTCTAAATACTAGATAAAAAGGACTTTTACTAATCAATTAGTATTCGTTGATTTAATAAAATAAGTGATTATTTTTTTTTAACCACTATTAACATTGAAAGGCCAAATGGAAAATTGATAAATTTTAATAAAAAACTTTCAATACTAAATATTTTATAAAAAATATAATTCAAAAAAGAATTTTTATTTTTAGATTTTAAATATATTATTTTTTTTATTAATCTATCAATTAAAGCAGCAGGGAAAAGAATAGTATTAAAATGAGTTAAATACTCCAATGAAAAATTATTTATAAACAATTTTTTTAATTGTTTTTTAGAATATCTTCTAAAATGTTTCATTTCTTCATCATGCTTAGTCCATAAAAATTTATATGAAGGAACTGTTATAAAAATTCTACCACCTGCATTTAATAGATAATGTAATTTATTAATTGTTTGAGCATCATTTTCTATATGTTCAAGAACGTCAAAAAGACAAATTAAATCAAATTTATCTTTAAAATTTAAATCTTCAGGACATTTCCCTTTTGTAATTTTTAGTGTTGGATTTTTTTTCTGTAAATAATTTATTGCGACATCATTTGGTTCTAAAATTTCTAATTTTCCATATTTATTTAAAATATTGATATTTGATCCTGTGCCAGCTCCAATATCTAGTATTTTTGAACTTTTGTGAATTGAAAATTTTTTTATGAATGTATTAATAATTTTCTTTCTACCTTCAAACCACCAGTGATAATTCTGTTCAAGAGCCATTTTATGATATTGCTCAATTTTCATTTTTAAATCTATATTAAAGTATTGTACGATTAGAATTTGTAAATATATATAACAACAAAGTTACTTTCCAAATATACCTAATTTTACTCCATAATCTACAGCAATGCCATAATCAGGATCATCGTCACTATCAACTATTAGCTGACCTGTTCTTCTAAGCAACCGATGGCAATCTTTTGTCAAATGTCTTAATTTAACTTTTTTTCCTATTTTTGAGTATCTCTCTGCTATATCTTCTATTGCTTTTAATGCTGATTGATCAATTACTTTTGAATTTGCAAAATCAATTATTACTAGATCAGGATCTTCATTTGGTTTAAATATTTCAAGAAAACTGTTTGTTGAACTAAAAAATAGTGGGCCTTCAATTTCATAAACTTTAGCTCCTTTCTCAGTTTTAGATTGTCTTTCAATTGCTCTAATTCTTGATGCAGATTTCCATGCAAATACTAAAGCATTTATTATTACCCCAGCCACAACTGCAACTGCTAAATCTTCTAAAACAGTTATTATAGTTACTAAGATTATAACTAAAGCATCTGATTTAGGAACATAAAATAATAATTTTAGTGAGTTCCATGCAAAAGTTCCAATAACAACCATAAACATCACACCAACTAGAGAAGCTATTGGTATTAGTTCTATTAAATTAGAAGTATATAGAATGAAAATCAGAAGAAATAACGCAGCTGCTATACCTGCTATTCTTGTTCTACCTCCAGATTTAACATTAATCATGGACTGACCAATCATTGCACAGCCACCCATGCCGCCAAAAAAACCGGTAATACTATTTGCAAACCCTTGAGCTAAACACTCTTGACTTGTTCCACCTTTTTTGTTTGTTAGTTCACCAACTAAATTTAATGTCAATAAACTTTCAATTAAACCAATGGCAGCTAGAATTACAGCATAAGGAAAAATAATAGTGAAGGTTTCAAAATTAAGTGGAACAGTTGGTATTGAAAATTTAGGTAATCCTCCTGCAACACTTGCTAAATCTCCAACACGAGGAACGGGTAAATCTAATACTAATACAAGAGATGTCACTAAAAGTATCGCAGCTAAAGTAGATGGAATTATTTTAGTTACCCTTGGAAGATACCAAATTATTAACATAGTTAAAAAAACAAGTACTAATGAATAAGTTAAAACTTCTCCAGACATCCATGTAAAAGAGCCATCAAAATTAATAATTTGAAATTGATGTAATTGTGATAATCCAATTACAATCGCTAAACCATTTACAAAACCTAACATAACAGGTTGTGGCACCATTCTCATGAATTTACCTAATTTGAAAATACCAGCTAACAATTGTAATATTCCCATAAGTACAACTGTAGCAAAAAGATACTGAGTCCCATGTTCAGCAACTAAAGATACCATTACAACAGCTAATGCTCCTGTAGCTCCTGAAATCATTCCTGGCCTACCTCCAATGAATGCCGTAACCAAACCTACTATAAAGGCAGCGTACAATCCAGATAATGGAGCAACACCGGCAACAAATGCAAAAGCAATAGCTTCTGGAACTAATGCTATAGCAACTGTTAATCCAGAAAGAATTTCTATTTTAAAAAGTGAAAAAGATGCGCCTTCTTTGGGAATATATTGATCTTTGTTTAATCCAAGAGAGTTAGCAAATTGTCCGATTGTAGATCTAATCATTCTATAATTTCTTTATATAGTTTTAAAATTAACAAAAAATAGGCAAGAATTAAGCATGGTCGGGGAGAAAGGATTCGAACCTTCGACCCCCTGGTCCCAAACCAGGTGCGCTACCAGGCTGCGCTACTCCCCGAAAAAAATTTCTTATATTGATATATTGATTAAAAACAATTCTTTTATGTTTGTTTTCTTAATAATATTTATTATAACAATATTAGGGGTGCTTAAATGCTGAGATTTATACCCTTTTAACCTGATCTGGATAATGCCAGCGGAGGAAATATGAAAATAATTTTAATTTTTTTTACTACCCTATCAATCTCTTTTTCAATCTATGCTGATAAACTAACTATATATACCTATGACTCTTTTGTTTCTGAATGGGGCCCGGGACCTATTATTGAAAAAAAATTTGAAGAAAAATATAATACAGATATTAATTTTATCGCAGTAGACAGTGCGGCAACATTATTAAATAAAGTAATTTTAGAAGGTGATACCTCTAAGGCAGATATAGTTTTAGGTCTTGATATGAATTTATTTGACCTAGCAGATAAATCTGAGCTTTTCACAACTCATAATATTAACAATATTAACTCTCTTATGAATTTACCATTAGAATGGGAAAGTAATAAATTTGTTCCATATAATTTTGGCTACTTTTCTTTTGTATATAATGAGGCAAGTTTAGAATCACCACCAAAATCTATGGATGAGTTAATTAATTCTACTAATGCTAGAATTGTAATTCAAGACCCAAGAACCTCTACCCCAGGATTAGGATTATTAACTTGGATGAAAGCCATATATGGAGATAAAGCTGCTGCTGAATGGAAAAAATTAAATAAAAAAATTATTTCTGTTACAAAAGGTTGGACGGATGCATACTATAATTTTTTTATGGCGGGAGAAGCAGACATGGTATTAAGTTATACTACATCTCCTGCAGCTCATATTATGTTTGAAGACAGATATGATATTCGCGCAACAACCTTTGAAGAAGGAAATTATATAACAATTGAATTTGCTGGAATCTTAAATAATTCAAAAAATAAAGATTTAGCAAATATATTTCTTAACTTTATGCTGTCAGAAGAATTCCAATCAGTAATTCCGTCTACAAATATAATGTACCCAGTAACAACAATTAAAGATTTGCCTGAAGCATTTAATAAATTAGAAATACCTAATATTATTCAAATAGATCCAAAAGAAATTAATATAAACAAAGAAAAATGGATTGATGAATGGCTTAATGCTTCTTAAATAAATTGTATTACAAATCTAACTTTTCAGTATTATTTTTCTTTGGATTAATAATAATATTACCTTTCATAGGTATTGTTTCAAAAGTTAATTATGATTTGAATTTATTTTTTGATTTTTTTCAAAATTCTTATACGCATCGATTAATTTATTTTTCAGTTTATCAAGCTTTTGTTTCTGCAATATTAAGTTGTTTTTTAGCTATTCCATTTGCATTAGCATTAAATAGACATAAGGATTCAAAAATAATTAAATTTATTATTTCTCTTTGTGGATTTTGTTTTGTAATTCCAACAATCTTAATAGTTTATGCAGTTATTAAGCTCTACGGAAATAACGGATTTTATAACTCATATTTAAATCTGTACGAATACTTGTCCATTGATACAATTTTTGGGATAAAAGCAATTTTAATAGCCCATACACTTCTAAATACTCCATTTGCAACCAGATTATTTATCCAATCATTAAATAGTATTCCATCAAAATATTATGAAATATCTGAATCTCTAAATATTAAATTTTTAGGAAATCTTATTAGATTGGAATTACCTTATATTAAACAAAATTTTTTTATTGTTTTCTCAATAATATTTTCACTCTGCTTTTTAAGTTTTGCAATAGTTATGGCTTTAGGTGGGGGGCCTATGTACTCAACAATTGAGGTGGCAATTTATCAATATGCACTTTTTGAACTAAATTTTAACAAGGCAATTTTACTCAGTTTTTTACAAATATTTATTTGTTTATTTTTCTTATTTATTGGTTTCTACAAATTAAAAGGTTCAAATTTTTTTGATGTAGATCAAATTAATTTTATCCATCCTCAAAGAGATTATAAAGTAATTAAAACTATAGATTTTTTACTAATTATATTTTTTTCAATCTTTTTCTTTTCACCAATTTTTTGTGTAATATATAATTTTATTCATAATGGATATTATACAACATTATTTAATGCAAAATTTTTAGAATCTTTTTTTAATTCATTAATAATTTCAATTACTACAGCAATCATTGTCAGTATATTTGGTTTTATAATTTCATCAATATTAGTGATAAATTATAAAAATATATTTTTTCAACAATCTATTTTTTTAATTAGTTCATCAATAATAATAATCTCACCAATTATTTTTAGCCTTGGCTACTTTATTATATTAGGTGAATTAAGATATTTACATTTTTTCAAGTATTTAGTTATAATTTTAATTAATTGTCTTTTTTTAATACCTTTTTCAATATTAATACTTTTTAATAATCTAAAAAATATTTTTTTAAATTTTGAAAGTTTTCAGCAAACTTTTCGTATTAGTTTAAAAAATTATTTTATAATTTTACTACCACTTATAAGAAAAAATATAATTTTTGTTTTTGCATTTTCAACAGTTATTACTTTCGGTGATTTTACGATAATTTCATTTTTTAAAGATCAAAATTTTGATACTTTACCATCATATCTTTATAAATTGATTAGTATTTATAGGTTTAATGAAGCTTCTTTTGTTGCAGGTGTTATTTTAATATTTAGTATGATAATTTATTTAGCTATTGATAATTTAAATTACCAAGGCAAGTCAGCCATTAAAACATGGAGATAAATACTAGCTACATATCCTAAAAAAATAACAGGTGTCCATTTAAGATGACCAAAGAAAGTATAATATCCTCTAGCTTGTCCCATTAAAGCTACACCAGCTGCAGATCCAATTGATAATAAACTTCCTCCAACTCCAGTGGTCAGGGTTACTAATAACCACTGATCTATGGACATTTCAGGTCTCATTGTAATAACTGCAAACATAACTGGAATATTATCAACAATAGCTGACAACACTCCAACAATAGCATTTGCCATTGTTGGGCCTAAGCCAACATATAAAAATTCTGATACTAAAGTGAGGTATCCTATAAAACCTAATCCACCTACACTTAATATAACTCCAAAGAAAAATAATAATGTATCCCATTCAGCTCTTGATACTTTTTTAAAAAAGTCAAATTTTTCATCTTCTTTAGATGGATTGTATGTTATTTTTAAATAAAAAGAAAATAGACCTAAAAGACCTAGGCCAAACATCATTCCTAACATAGGCGGCAAGTGTAGAATATTATGAAAATTAACTGCACTAAATATTGTGAATAATCCTAAAAAAATTATAAATTTTCCACCTCTTTTAATAATAACTTTTTCTGAACTTACTTCTGGTTTTTCATTAGGTATAAAGAAATACATTACAGCTGCTGGAATTATATAATTTATTACAGATGGGAAAAATATCTTAAAGAAAGTAAAAAATTCTACAATACCAGCTTGCCATACCATCAATGTAGTAATATCACCAAATGGGCTGAAAGCTCCTCCAGCATTTGCTGCTACAACTATATTTATACAACCAATTGAAATAAATTTTGAATTTCCTTTACCACATGCCATTACTACAGAGCACATTACAAGTGCAGTTGTTAGATTATCGGCAATGGGTGAAAGGAAAAAAGTAATTATTCCAGTAAATATAAAAAGTTGTCTGAAACTAAATCCTCTTGATGTTAATTGATATCTAACATTATCAAAAACTTTTCTTTCTTCCAAAGCATTAATGTATGTCATTGCAACCAGTAAAAATAAAAACAGTTCAGCAAACTCTAAAACATTATGTTCTAGCGCATGTTCTATCTCATGACCGTATTCCTTATCGCCAGCAAAATGATAAGCAATGATTGCCCAAATAAGAGCCGCTGATATTATGACTGGTTTAGATTTTCTTAAATGGCTAAATTCTTCAGCCATAACAACAGCATATGCTAAAACAAAAACAATAAGGCTTAATATACCTACATATGAAGTTGTTAAATCTATTTCCATAAGCTTAAATTAAATTCAATTACGTCTTTTTCAATGCCAAAATCGTATAAATTATTATGTATTGCTTCGTCAATAAAAACACATTTTTTTTCTACATTAGCCTTTTCATATAATTTAATACTATGATTATGAGGTACAATTTCATCCTTTTTACCACTTATAATTAAAAGTGGTGATTTTAGTCTATCTATTTTACTAAAATTATCAAATTTGTCTTTTACTAGGTATTTAGCTGGAAAGATTCTGTATCTCATTTTAGCTACATCCTCAATTGATGTAAATGGTGCCTCTAAAACTATTGATAAAAAATTGTATTTTGTTCCAAGCTCTACAGCTACACCTGATCCAAGAGATTCGCCATAGATAATAACTTGATCTAATTTAAACTCTGTTTTTTCTTTAATCCATTTTAATACCGCTTCCCCATCTTTATAGAGATTTTTTTCAGTTGGATTTCCTTTATTTCCTCCAAAACCTCTCCACGAGACTAAAAGAACGCTCCAATTTTGATCGACATATCTTTTAATCCTGTAGGCCCTATCTCCTATATGAAATGAATTTCCATGAAAATAAATTAACAATGGAAGACTCTTATTTCCTAAATGAAACCAAGATAAAAGACTTATATCATCATCAGTATGAATTTGTATTTCAGATGTTGAATGTAAATCATAGTCTTTAGGTGTGCCAGGATGTCCAGATTTGTTGAAAAGTATGCGTCTTTGAAAAACATAAAGAAGGAAACCAAAAAAAATATATAGAAAAATTGCCGAAAAAATGTAAACCATATAGTATATTATTTATGAAAATTTCAAATAAAGCATATGACCCTTTTAATGCATACAATATAGCATTAAAGAAAATAGAAGAAAGTGGGATTATTCCAACAAAACAAAGAAGAGTACTTGCTAAAATTTTATTTGAAAAAGGTAATCGCCATATATCTGCTGAAAACTTATTTGATGAAGTTAAAAAAGAAGATCGTAAGATTTCAATGGCAACAATTTACAATACCTTAAAACAATTTACTAATTTAGGTTTAATAAGAGAAATTGTAGTTGATAAAAATAAATCACTTTACGATACTAATAATAAACCGCATTATCATTTATATATTGAAGATGAAGGAAAAGTTCACGATATACCAACAGATAATGTAAATTTAGATTTGCCTTCTATTCCTGCATGCTTAAATTTACACAATATTGATGTGATTGTTAGGGTAAGATCAGTAAAAGATAACAAAAAGAGCTAATAGAATATGCACAACTTAAAGTTGTGGAGTTCACCTAATAAAACAAATAACTTAACAAGTTTTTTAAGTACTTTAAAAAATAATTATAAATTTGAATCCTACATTGATTTGCATAAATGGAGTATTAAATCCAAAGAGGAATTTTGGACATCAATTTGGAAGTTTACAAAAATAATTGGTGATCTTAAGGGTAAAAGTTATTCACACGATAATGATTTTATTAATTGTAAGTTTTTTAAAGATAGTAAAATTAATTATGCTGAAAACTGTTTATCAAAAAAAGATGATAAAGATGCTTTAATTTTTTATTCAGAAAACAATTCCTATAGATCAATTTCATGGAAAGAATTGCGTAAAAAAGTATTTAAATTATCATATTTTTTTAAAATAAATAATATTAAGAAACTTGATAGGATTGCGGCAGTTCTACCAAATTTACCTGAGACTGTTATATCTTTTCTTGCTACCTCACAAATTGGTGCAATTTGGACCTCTTGTTCATCAGATTTTGGAGAAAACGCTATTATTGATAGATTTAAGCAAATTGAACCAAAAATTTTAATTGTAACTGATTATTACTACTACAATAGAAAAAAAATAGATACAATAGAAGTAGTGCCAAAAATTTTAAAAAAAATTTCTAGCATCGAAAAGATAATTATTATTCCGTACGAAAAAAAAGAGGCAAATTTGGATGTTGATTTTAAATATGTTGAATGGAACACTATTCAAAAATCAAAAAATAGAAACGAAGTATTTGAAAAGTTTGAATTTAATCATCCTTTATATATTCTATACTCAAGTGGTACAACAGGAGTACCAAAATGTATTGTTCATGGAGCTGGTGGATCTTTAATACAGCATAAAAAAGAACATCAATTACATTGCAATATAAAAGATGGTGATAAAGTATTTTATTTTACAACCTGTGGTTGGATGATGTGGAATTGGTTAGTTTCTTCATTAGCATCTAATGCTTCTGTAGTTCTATATGATGGATCTCCTTTTATTCCAAATATTGAATATTTGTTTGAAATAGCTGAAAAAGAAAAATTAAGTTTTTTTGGAACTGGAGCAAAATATATAGACCTACTAAAAAATCAGAAAATTAATATTAAAAAAAGATTCAAACTTGAAAATTTAAAAGTCATAGCTTCCACAGGATCGCCTTTGGTAAATGAATCATTTGAATATGTATATGATTGTATAAAATCCGATGTCCATTTAGCTTCTATAAGTGGTGGAACAGATATTGTTTCATGTTTCGTCTTAGGTAATCCTTCACTTGATGTTTTTAGTGGAGAGATACAATGTGCTGGGCTTGGTATGGAAGTTGATGTTTTTGATGAAAAAGGTAATAGTTTGATTGATAAAAAAGGAGAATTAGTTTGTAAATCTAGCTTTCCATCTAAGCCACTATATTTTTGGAATGATATAAATTTTAAAAAATATAAAGAATCATATTTTAAAAGTTATGAGAATATTTGGTGTCATGGTGATTATTGTAAAAAAACAATTAATAATGGATATATTATTTACGGTAGATCAGATGCAACATTAAATTCAGGCGGGGTAAGAATTGGTACAGCTGAATTATATAGAGTTCTTGAAAATATGAATGAAATTTCAGAATGTTTAGCTGTTGAACGTCAAATAAGTAATGATACAGAAGTTATTCTTTTTGTAGTTCTAAATAAAAATAATTATTTAAGAGATGAAGTGAAAAATAAAATTATATCAAATATTAAAAAATTATTATCTCCAAAACATATACCAAAAAAAATTTTTTCTGTTTTGGAGATACCTAAAACAAGAAGTGGGAAAATTGTCGAACTACTAGTTAAAAAAATTATTAATGGAGAAAAAATTGAAAATAAGCAAGTACTCATAAATCCACATTGCCTAAAAGAATATCAAAATATATATATTAAATTGAAAAAATATGCCTAAAAGAATAGTTGTATCTAAATTAGGTGGCCCAGAAGTCTTGAAGTATGAGAACTATGTTATGCCCAATGAGTTACCTCGAACAATGGTTCGAATACGTCAAACTTCAATTGGCTTAAACTATATTGACACATATCATAGGACGGGGATTTATCCTGTTCCTTTACAATTGCCTTTCTGTTTAGGTCTAGAAGCAGCTGGTAATGTTATAGAGGTTGGAAGTGAAGTAAATAATATTAAAGTTGGAGACAGAGTTGCATATTCTTTTAGTCCACCATTGGGAGCATATTGTGAGATTAGAGATTTTGATGCAGATAAAGTTATTAAACTTCCTGAACATATTTCTAATGATGAAGCTGCTTCGATTTTATTACAAGGCATGACGGTCGAATATTTATTTGAAAGATTGTATAAATTAAAAAAAAATGAGAAATTTTTATTTCATGCTGCTGCTGGAGGTGTTGGTTTAATTGCTTGTCAATGGGCAAATTCATTAAATGCGAAAATGATAGGAACAGTTAGCAGTAATGAAAAATCAGAATTAGCAAAAAAAAATGGTTGTGAATATACAATAAATTATAAGAATGAAGACGTAGTAAAAAAATTATCTATAATAACTAAAAAAAATCTAGTAAACGTTGTTTATGATGGTGTTGGTAAAGATACATTTGACATTTCTCTAAAATGCTTAAATTTTAGAGGATTAATGGTTTCATTTGGTCAGTCTTCTGGAATGGTTGAGAATGTTAATTTACATGGTACATTTAATCCTAAAAGCTTATACTATACGCGTCCAACACTTATGCATTATATTCGTAATAGAAAAGAATTAGAAATTTCCAGTAACAAACTTTTTAATAAAATTAAAAATAAGGAAATACAACCCAATATATTTAAAGCTTTCAATCTATCTCAAGCATCAGATGCTCACAAATTGATACAATCTAGAAAATCTACTGGATCTATAATACTAAAGCCTTGATGGCGACCCCTAGGAGAATCGAACTCCTCTTTTCAGGATGAAAACCTGATGTCCTAACCGATAGACGAAGGGGTCAGGTGATTGGTATATAGTTGATATTTGCATTTTTTTCAAATTATTTAATTAATTACTTTTACATCATTGATAACTATTTGTGGTATTTGACTATTTGTATAATTATCTTTTTTTAAATAACACAAGATCTCAAATTTGAATTTATTAAAATTTAAAAGATAGTCTCCAATTACTGTATCAATGCTATTAAATGATATACCTTTCATACTTTCACCTAGATCATTTTTAAAAAAGATTAAAATATGTTTATTTTTTAAAATTTTTACCTGGTCAATTAAAATATCTTTGACGAGAAAGAGAGGTTCTTCGTTACCTTTGCCATATGGCTCCAATAACTCTAAATTATTTAAAAATTCTTTATTTATTTGATTTACAGAAATTTCACTATCATAAAATATTTTTTTTTCAAAAAGTTTAGGGTCAAATAAATTAAATTTCATAGTTAAAAATTCATTTATTTCTTCTAATTTA
Source organism: uncultured Alphaproteobacteria bacterium (assembly GCA_902577945.1). GTDB lineage: Bacteria > Pseudomonadota > Alphaproteobacteria > HIMB59 > CACPNW01. The sequence goes on along the minus strand of CACHBB010000002.1, from coordinate 7,835 downwards.
TTTTTATGCATTTTAAGGCCTATTGCCATTTTATGGCCGCCGCCTTTTTCTATTAAATCATTAGCTTTTAAATCAATAACAATACTACCAATATCAATCTGATCTATAGACCTGCCTGAACCTACCCCAACATTATTAATAAAAGAAATAACAAATGTAGGTTTATTGTAAAGTGCTACTATTTTACTTGCAACTATACCCAAAACACCTTGATGCCAATTGTTTTTATAAACAATAATAAATTTATTATTTTCTTGATCTTTTATTTGCTCAATAGCTTCATTAAATATATTTTGCTCTATTAATTTTCTTTTTTCATTAATTAAAAATAATTTTCTAGAAATAGTTTCTATTTCAGAATCATCATTTGATATAAGAAGCTTTGAAGATAATGATGAATCATCTATCCTACTAGCGGCATTAATTTGTGGACCTAATATGAAGCCAATATCCTTAGCTCTAGGTTCATGACTTATATTAGAATTATCTAATATTTTTGTTATTGGTTTATTTTTTCGACTTCTAATGAGTTCTAAACCTTTGGTAACTATTGATCTATTATAATTATTTATATTAACAACATCACAAATAGTACCAATCGCAACTAAATCTAAATATGACATTAAATTTGGTTCTTTTACGTTTGGAAATAATTTTAATTCTCTAATTTGCTTCCTTAATCCCATTAAAAAAAGAAATGTTACTGCTACTGCTGCAAAATCTTTATAATTATTTTTTTCATCAAATCTATTTGGATTAATTACTGAGTGGACTTTGGGAAGTTTAAATTCACTCAAATGATGATCTATTACTATAACCTCAATAGTGTTGAAATCAGGCAAATCAATTGAGTTAAATGCTGATGTTCCACAATCCAGTGTAAACAAGAGTGTAATATTTTCATTAAGCATTTCATTCATAAGTCTGACATTTGGACCATAACCCTCTGATAATCTATTAGGTATTTTACAAACAAGATCGTTCGTATAATTATTTAAAAAACTATATAAAATTGATGCAGAAGTAGATCCATCAACATCATAATCAGCAATTATTCCAATCTTTTCATTCTTTTTTAAAGCCTCAATACATCTTTGAATTCCTTTTTTCATGTCTTTAAGTTCAAAAGGATCAGGAAGGTTATTTAAAAGATTAGGATTTATATAATTATCATAATTTTCATTAAAGACACCTCTAGAAATTAGAAGTTTTGAAAAAATTTCAGAAATGGATTTTTTTTGGGAAAGGCGTTGAATATGTTTAAAGTCTATTTGCTTTTCTTCCCAATATTTATCCGATAATGATTTTTCAATATTCACATTAATTAATTATCATGAATAGCAAGAACAGTAATTTTTTCTTTTACAAATTCTAAACTTTCAATTTTATTAATTACATTACTTAATTTTTCTTTCTGAATATTGTGTGTCGTTATGATGATTGGTATCGGCTTATTAGCTTCAGAAATCTCAGGTAGCTGAAGTATTTTTTTAACTGATATTTCAGAATCACTGAAGTAATTTGTAATTGAAGAAAGAACACCTGGTTTGTCTTCTGTCATTATTCTTAGGTAATAACTATTAATTGTATTTTCTGCCGAATATTTTTCAAAGTTTTGTAATTTATCAATTTTAAAACCCAAATTATCAAATTTTTCATTCTGAGATATATCGTATAAATCAGATAAGACAGAGCTAGCAGTTGGCTTCCCCCCTGCTCCTTCACCTTCTAAAAATAAATTTTCTAGATGTATGGTTTCAATATTGATCGCATTAAGAGCATTATCAACACTTGCTAAGGGATTATCCATAGAAACTAATTTTGGTGAAGTAAAGTTTGAAATTTTTCCTTTAATTATGCAGGCTTCAGATATTAACTTTATCTTATACCCTAATTTTTCAGCAAAATTAATATCTTCAATTTTAATATTTGATATTCCTTCAATATAATTATTATTAAAGTTTAAATTTGATTTAAAACATAGAGTTGATAATATTGTTAACTTGTGCGCTGCATCATAGCCACCAATATCTAATTTTGATTCCTGATCAGAAGTGAATCCTTTGTCTTTAGCAATTTTAAGAACTTCATCAAAGGATAAATTATCTTCTTGCATTTTGGTTAAAATGTAATTTGTAGTTCCATTTAAAATTCCAGAAATTTTGTTAATTCTATCTAAACTAATAGAATTTTTTATTGTTTTTATAATTGGAATACCGCCCGCAACAGCAGCTTCATATGATAAAGCTAGTGAGTTTATATTAGCTAATTCAAATAATTCTTTTCCATGATTAGCTATTAAAGCTTTATTCCCTGTTACAACATGTTTTTTATTTTTTAATGCTGTTTCAATTATTTCATAGCTAATTCCTTTTTCTTCACCAATTAATTCAACAATTACATTACAATTATGATTTTTAGACATTTCTCTTGGGTCATCATACCAAGTATAATTTGATATATTAAAATTTCTTTTTTTATTTTTTGTTCTTGCAGATATTCCAACGATATTCAATTCAACATTTGTTTTATCAAATAAATAATTTTTATTTTCTTCTATTGTTTCAACTAGTGCTGACCCAACATTTCCTAATCCTGCAATACCAATATTAAGTTTACTCATAACTAAATTTAACTTTTATAATCATTAATGCATTTATCTATATCTTTTTTATCAGTATTAGAAATACTACAATAATCTAATAATTCTTCATCAGTTAATTTTGTGTCTTTAAAATCAGGAACATTATCAATATCAGGATATCCACAAGAAATGATAGAAAAAAATAGAAAGAAAATTGTGAAATATTTACTCATACTAAAGATACAGTTTCTTCAATATTTAGTGATATATTAAAGCATTGTACTGCTTGACCAGCAGCACCTTTAATTAAGTTGTCTATTGCACTGACTATAATCAGTTTATCTTCACTATAATGATCAAAAATTTTAATTTTACAATAATTAGAATTTTGAATAGAAAAAAAATCAAGCATTTCATCATTATCAATAAATTTTATAAAAGGATTTATTTGTTGTAAGTCATGGAATAGATTTATAATATCAGTTTTTTGAATGCGATTATTGAGATCACAATAAATTGTAGAAATCATACCTCTAAAATTAGGAAGAATGTGAGGATTAAATGAAAATTTTACTTCATTACCTGAGTTATGTTTATTAAGTTCTTGTTTGATTTCCAAAATATGTCTGTGATTGTTTGTATTATAATTGTAAAAATTATAATCATTTTTTGATTTTATTTTATTGAAATCAAATTTCTTTCCTGCACCACTATAACCTGATTTAGAATCTATAATTATATTTTTGGTATCTATTAATTTATTTTTTATTAAAGGTATTAATGGCAATAAAATGGAGGTCGGGTAACATCCAGGTACTGCTATATTTTTTGAGTTTAATATTTTATCTCTATTTATTTCAGCAAGACCATAAATAAAATCTTCTAAATGATCTATGCACTCATGTTCATTGCCATAACTTTTTTTATAGAGATCAAAATTATCTAATCTAAAGTCAGCTGATAAATCTATAATATTTATTTTATTAAAATATTTTTTTACATATTTATTAGATACTGCATGTGGTAAGGCTAGGAATACATAATCGCTATCTTCGGGATTAAAACTATCATTTGACGTTAATAGAGGAAGTTGATTGTATTCTTTTGTATTATCAATATTATTTAGATAACTGCCATTAATAGTTTCTGAGCCTAAAAAATTTATATCTACATAAGAATGATTTGATAGAATTTTTACTAACTCCATACCAACATAGCCGGTTGAGCCTAAAACGGCCACTCTAATCTTATCTTTCATGAAAATTTATCTCTTAGAGAATTGATAACTTCTTCTTGCTTTTGCAAGACCAGATTTTTTTCTCTCAACAACCCTTGGATCTCTAGTTAAAAATCCAACTTTTTTAAGAGGGGGTCTATTTGCAATATCAAATAAACTTAATGCCTTACTAATTCCATGTCTAATTGCACCTGCTTGACCTGATAAACCGCCACCCTTAACAGTTGCCATAATTTCATAATTGTTTTCAGCCTGAATTACATTTAAAGGTTGATTAACAACCATTTGCAAAACAGGTCTGGAAAAATATTTATCTAATGATTTGCCATTAATTTTAATATCTCCATTACCTTGTTTTAACCAAACTCTTGCAATGGAGTTTTTTCTTCTTCCAGTTGCATATGCCCTTTGCTTAATATCTAAATTGCTATCTGTTTTATTTTCTTGTTCTTCCATCACTAAATAATATTTTTTTTATTTAAAGAAGCGATATCAATTATTTCAGGATTTTGCGCTTCATGTTTATGATTTGCGTCTCTATAAATTTTGCAATTTGATAGTTGTTGTTTTCCAAGTGGACCAGATGGTATCATTCTTTTAATTGCTAATTTTATAATTTGATCAGACTTATTTTTATCTTTCATTTTATTAGGTGTTGTTTCTTTTATACCGCCTGGAAAACCAGTATGCCTATAATAAATCTTGTTATCTGCTTTTTTTCCTTTTAATTGTATAAAATCTGAATTTATTATTATTAAGTTATCTCCACAATCTTGATTTGGTGTATATTCGGGTTTATTTTTACCTCTGAGTATATTTGCTGATATAACTGCGAGTCTTCCCAGAACAGCATTTTTGGCATCTATAAGTAGCCATTTTTTGTTTATATCATTTTTTTTTAACGAAAACGTTTTCATCGCGAGCCAAATACATATTAAAAAAAATTAAGTCAATAAATTAATAAAAAAAACCCTCTAAAAGAGGGTTTTTTATAAAATATTTAATTTAGATAATTATGCTGTAGCAGAATCTTTTGCAGCTGCATTCCAGATTATTAAACCAAACAAGATTTTATTAACAAAATCAGCTAGGTTATAAACCCAGTTTAATGTATCAGCATCAACTGATCCAAGCATATATCCAAAAACATATCCAAGTGGATAGATAGCCCAACCTATCAAAACAATCAGTCTCATTGCATTAAATGCAGAAGTTACTGACTCTTTTGTTGTTGCAGCTTGACTTGCTTCTCCTCGGAAAATCTCCCAGATAATTACAGCCCAACCAATCATTCCGATTACGAAACCAAGAGTTGAATTGATATGACCTGCTTCTCCTAGATATCCACCAATTACCATAACCAGTGTACCAACTAGAAGTCTCCAGAAAGCACCGCTAGAAACAGCAGCACCTGCAGCAACTAATATTAGGAAGAATTCTACCATTTGTAGAGGTACTGTTAGTACCCAATCAATATATCTATATACTGTTGGGGACTCACCAGTTGCGACCCAGAAGTCTCTCATATACATGTAGTGAACAGCGGCTATAAAAGTAATTAACCCTGCTACTACCATTGATGTTCTCCACTTTGCAGAAACTCTCATTCCTTCATAAAAGAAGAAAATAGTAGATGCCCACATTCCAATAGAAACTATCCAGAATGTAATACCTACGAAATCACCTTCACCTAAGAAAGTATCGGCAGCGAAAGCTGGAACAGCAATAAAAGCTATAGTCGCAGCAATCATACCTATTAGACTAGTCTTATTTAACATAAAAACTCCTTATAGTTTGTTTCCTTACCAATAAGATTGAAATCATATATTTTAAAAGTGCTATAAATAAAACATTAAAAATTGTTTTTTTTTTAAAATTTTTTGTATAAATAAATTATTTAAATTATTGAAATATAAGTGTTTTTTATTAATATAAGAAATTTATTATTATTATTTGCACAAATCTCTTATTTTTTTAAGAATCTTATTAATTTTTTCATTGTTTTGATGCTCACCAATCAAAACGTCTTTTTGTTCTAAAATTAATTTGTTTTGAGGTTTTTTATTTGAAGATAAAATTCTATTTGCAAGTTTAAGTGAATAATTCTGGCTATCACCATCATAAAGTAAATTTTTTAAATCTTTAATTTTTGAAATATTATCCTTGTTAAAATATCTGGTTCCAGCTCTCGATTTGGTAGAAATGCCATCAATTCTAACTTTATTTGTTTTTGGATCAATAGAGTCCCAATATCTAATAACATGTTCTTTTATATCTAAAAGCTTTGATACTTCATTTATATTCAGATATTTTTTATTCATTTGTTTCTGTATTAATAAAATTTAAAATATTTTTACTTGCCTTAAAGGATATTACATTTCTATCCTTAATAATTACCTCCTCTTTGGTTTTTGGATTTCTACCCAACCTACTTTTTTTTCTTTTCAATGTAAAAGTTCCAAAATTATGTATTTTTACTTTTTTATTTGTCTCTAAACCTTCAATTATAATTTCGACTATATTATTAACTACTTCCAAACATTCTTTTCTTGAAAATCCAAACTCAATATTTATTGCTTCAGCAATTTCTTCTCTAGAAATATTTTTTTTAATGTTCATAAACTTTGCATATAATCAGTAATTTGTTCATTCAAATTATCTGAAATTGAATTGTAACATTGTTTTAAAGCATGACTAAACCCTACGGATGAAGCATTCCCATGGCTTTTTATTGATATTCCATTCAAACCAATTAAGAGCGCGCCATTATAAATTTCAGGATTAATTCTTTGTCTAAAATCAATTAAATCTTTTTCTATAATTTTATATGCTATTTTGTTTACAATTTTTTTATTAAACATTTCTTTTAAATTAGATGTTATAAAGTCAGAAATCCCTTCTGCTGATTTTAACATTATGTTTCCAGTATATCCGTCTGAAATAATAATATCACACTCGCCTAAGGCAATCTTATTTGGCTCAATAAATCCAACATAATATTTATTTAAAAAAGAACTTGAAATTAAATCAGCAGCTTCCTGTAAAAATTCTAAACCTTTGTTATTCTCTGTTCCTATGTTTAGAATTCCCATTCTAGGCTTTTTATTTTTATTAAGTAAATTAAAATAACAATATCCCATCAAGGCAAATTGTAATAGATTTGATGCATTTACTGTAACATTAGCTCCGAGATCAAGCATAATTGAAAAGTTTTTTTTATTTGGAATTAATGAGCAAATAGCAGGTCTATCCACGCCTTTAATCATCCCAATTAATAATCTTGATAAAATCATAATTGCGGCAGTATTTCCTGCAGAAACGAAACCAGAATTTGAATTGTTTTTAACAAATTCTAACCCTTTAAACATACTACTATCTTTTCTAGATCTTAATATAGTATTTGGATTATCATCATCTTTTACATTATCCGTAGTATTAATTATTTCTAAACTGTTTATTTTAATATTATGTTTTTTTATTGTTGAAATGATTAGTTCTTTTTCTCCAAAAAGTTTTAATTCTGCATTCTGAACTTCATTTTTAAATATTTCTATTCCTTTTAAAACTTTTAATGGGCTATTTTCACCTCCCATTGCATCAACGGCAATGGATATTTGTCTACTAGACATTAAGATTATTTATTTTTATTAGTTTTCTTGTTTAGTACCAATCTACCATTATAAATACCTGTGGATTTATCAATTTGATGGGGTAATCGTGGTTCTCCAGATTCTTTATCTAATATTACGTTGATATTCTTAAGACTTAAATGAGATCTTCTCATATTTCTTTTTGATACACTTGTTTTACGTTTAGGAACGGCCATAAAAGCCCAATAGTAGAAATTATAATATTTGCAAGATTTATTTTAAATAAACCAACAAGATTAGGGAAATAATATTTTATTTCTCATAAATATTCCTATTAATTGCTAGTATTTTTATAGATGCTTCTAAATAATTATTAGGAGATATAAGATCAAAATATTTTAAATAGTTTATAAATTCTTCCGTA
>CACHBB010000001.1 GCA_902577945.1 uncultured Alphaproteobacteria bacterium | reverse complement strand
AAGTCTCGTTTTTGGAAAGTTACCTTGTATGTTAGTCATAATTTACTCTATTGGTGATTTTACTTCACTGGATAAACTAGTAGTGATTTCATCTAATTTAAAGGTTTTAGTCTTTGTAGATCCAATTCTTCTAACCGAAACCGTTTTTTCTTGCGATTCTTTTTTCCCTACTGCAATGATTACAGGGATTTTACTATTGCTATGTTCACGAATCTTATAACCAATTTTTTCATTTCTTAAATCTACCTCAGCTTTAATACCTTCTTTAATTAATTTATTTTTAACTAATAAAGCATAATCATTAGTATCAGATGTAATTGTTGCTATCATTACTTGTAATGGCGATAACCAAAGTGGTAGATGTCCAGCATAATGTTCAATAAGTATACCTGTGAATCTTTCAAGTGACCCAAAAAGTGCTCTGTGAAGCATAACAGGTGTTTTTTTATTACCATCCTCGCCAATATAAGTAGCGCCTAATCTACCTGGTAAGTTTAAATCTACTTGTAAAGTGCCACACTGCCAATCTCTTCCAATTGCATCTCTTAAAACAAACTCTAATTTTGGACCGTAGAATGCACCTTCTCCTGGGTTAAAAGTGTACTCAAGACCTGTTGCTTCCATAGCTTGCTTCAATGCAGCCTCAGCTTTATCCCAAACAGCATCATCTCCTACACGTTTTTCCGGTCTGTCTGAAAATTTGATTTTAACATTTTCAAATCCGAAATCCTTATAAATACTAAGTATTAAATCACAGACTATTTTACTTTCTTCTGTTATTTGGTCTTCTGTACAGAATATATGTGCATCATCTTGTGTAAATGCTCGAACGCGCATTAATCCATGAAGGGCGCCTGATGGTTCATAACGATGTACTTTTCCAAATTCGGATAACAAAAATGGAAGATCTCTATAACTTTTTAATCCTTGTTTAAAAATTTCTACAGCACCAGGGCAATTCATCGGTTTGATAGCATAAATTTTGTCATCTTTTGCTTCAGTTCTAAACATCATATCGCTAAACTTGTCCCAGTGACCAGAGGTTTCCCAAAGTGATTTATCCATCATGTCTGGAGTATTAGTTTCTACATATCCTGCCTTATCTTGTCTGCTCCGCATATAATTTATTAACGATTGGAATAATGTCCAACCTTTAGGATGCCAAAACACTGCGCCAGGAGCTTCCTCTTGAAAATGAAAAAGATCCATTTCCTTACCAAGTTTACGGTGATCTCTTTTTTCTGCTTCCTCAATTTGTGAAAGGTGTTGTTCAAGTTCTTTCTCTGTAGCCCAAGCTGTACCATAGATTCTTGTGAGCATCGTATTAGATGAGTCGCCTCTCCAATAGGCTCCTGCAACTTTCATTAATTTAAATGCTTTACCAATTTGTTTTGTTGAAACCATATGCGGGCCACGGCATAAGTCTAACCAATTACCTTGTTTGTATATGGTAATTTCCTCATTAGAAGGAAGATCATTTATTAGTTCAACTTTATAGTTCTCACCTTTATCTTTAAAATATTTTATTGCTTTGTCTTTCGACCATACTTCTCTTATAAAACTTTCATTGCGTTGAATGATTTCATGCATTTTTTTTTCAATTTTAGGAAGATCAGAAATAGTAAAAGGTTCATTTCTAGCAAAATCATAATAGAAACCATTTTCAATAGCTGGACCAATTGTAACTTGTGTGCCAGGATATAATTCTTGGACGGCTTCTGCCATTACATGAGCACAATCATGACGAATTAATTCAAGCGTTTCTTCGTTATCTCTTTTTAAAATTGCAACAGATGCATCACTATTAATAGGTAAACAAATGTCTTTTATTTGATTATTTAGCTTTATCGCAACTGACTCTTTAGCAAGAGATTTAGAAATTTGTGAAGCTAATTCAAGTCCACTAATTCCCTTATCAATTTCCTTTTTATTTCCATCTGGAAATGTAATTGTAATTTTTTCACTCATTTAGATTTTCGCCAAATTGTTCCTTTATCAGTGTCTTCGATTTCTATACCTTTTTTTCTCAATGTTTCTCTTATTGTATCTGCCAAATTAAAGTTTTTATTGCGTCTAGCTTCATTACGTTCATTTATCAACCTTTCAATTGTGTCACTATCCTCTGTACTTTTTTGATTATATCCTAGCCAATTTTTGGGCTCATTTTCAAGTATCCCTAATATTTTTCCTGCAGATAAAAGGTTTTTTTTTATTTCAGCTCTCCTATCTTTTGAAGCTGATGAAGCACTATTAGCCTCTTCATTAAGCTTAGCAATTACTTTTGGTGTATTTAGATCATCTAAAAAAGATTCCATTATAGAATCAGTTGGCAATTCTAATTCTACACTTGTATCTGATAAATCTAAAAGAACTCTATATAATCGATCTAGCATTTTACTATTTTGCTCGATGATTTCTTCTGTCCAGTTTAGTGGTTGTTTATAATGTGCAGACAACAATGTTAAGCGCAAGACTTCACCTTTATATTTTTTATTTAGCTCATGTACTAATCTAATATTGCCAATTGATTTAGACATTTTTTCACCCTCAACATTTACAAAACCGTTATGAAACCAATATGTTGCAAAATCTTTTGGTTCTTTATGCTTAGATATTGAACATGTTTGTGCTATTTCATTTTCATGATGAGGAAAAACTAAATCCACACCTCCGCTATGAATATCAAATGGTAGACCCAAAGATTTTTCTGACATCACAGAACATTCCAAGTGCCAACCAGGTCTTCCAAAACCCCAAGGTGAATCCCATCCAGGAAGTGGTGATGGAGAAGGTTTCCATAAAACAAAATCAGCAGGGTCTTTTTTGAAGGGTGCAACTTCAACCCGACTACCAGCTATCTGTTCTTCTTTATTTCTTTTTGATAAAATTCCATAATTTTCAAAACTTGGTACATGGAATAGAACGTGACCGTCTTTTTCATAGGCTTTATTCGCATCAATCAATTTTTGTATTAACTCAATCATTTCTTTAATATGATCAGTTGCTCTTGGCTGAATGTCAGGTAGTTTTACTCCAAGTGCACTCATATCATTATTATAAATATCAGTATATTTTGACGTTATAGAATTAATTTCTTCACCAGTTTCTTTTGATGCTTCTATAATTTTATCATCTATATCAGTTATGTTAGAAACATAAGTTACTTTTTTAAATTGCGTTTTTAAAACTCGTACTAGTAAATCATTTGCAACAGCCATCCTTGCATTACCAATATGCGCATAATTATAAACTGTTGGCCCACAGGCATAAATTCTGACATGTTTGGGATCAACAGGTTTAAAGAATTCTTTTTTACCACTTAATGTGTTTTGTAATTGTAATGACATTTATCTAATAATTTATTTAATAATTAAGCTCTATTATCACGGGTTCGCCGTGAACTAAAATAATTGCAGCTTTTTCAAACGATGGAGGGCCTTTGGGTTGGTAATTATTACTAAATGCAAAACCTTCTTTTGGACGCCAAAATAATCCAGTCTTAAGTTTCCCATCAGAATCTTCATCGTGATAAGCCACAATTGCTATTTTTCCTTCATGTATTTTACTTAAAGGAACAACAACTTCACCTTTTATAACTCTCTTTCTTACACTTTCTATTGCAAGATCTTCATTTAAAAAACTTTCTTTTGAGTCATATATTTTGACGTCTATAAATCCATCTCCATGCGCAACATTGGGAAAAATTATAGTTCCATGACTATAAGCACTAAACGAAATTAAGAAAGATATGCAAAAAAAGAATATTTTAGTAATAGTACTTTTCATTTAATTAACCTAAATATAATAGAATCAAGTGCTGAACAATAACGAATATCTAAATAAACTCTATCAATCAGATCAACCCCTTATTATTTATAAAACAAATAATGGATTTGACGTCTATACAGACTTTTCAAAAAAATATTTGATAAATAGAGATAATATAAAAAACTTCCTAAACATTCAGACAAAAAGAAAACAATCAAAAATTAACAGTCTAAATTGCTACGTTGGATTTTTTGGGTACAAAGTTCTTTGTGAGAATATAGGTATAAAAATGCCAAAACAAAAAACTAATAATTTTTATGAAGGTATTTTTTATAAGCCCTCAACTAAAATAAATATAAGAAAAAATATATCAATTAAAAGTGTTAAAAAAAATTATAGACAAATTAAAACTAACAAAAAAAATTATTCTATATTGAACAAAAAATTTGATCTAAATTTATCTTTGAAAAAATATAGTAAATTGTTTGATGATTTTTCCAAAAATATAAAACAAGGTAAAACTTACCAAATTAAAATTGCACAAACTTATTCAAAAAAAGGAAAAGTGAATGCTGTTGAGCTTTTTTGGAAACTAATGAAAATGAATGAGTCGCCAGAAAGTTTTTTAATTAGAGATAAAAATTACAGTATAATAAGTTGTTCACCAGAAACACTCATTTTAAAAAAGAAAAATTTAATAAGCACAAAGCCAATTGCAGGTACATTAAGAAAGACAAAAAAAATGAATATAAATAGAGCACTATCCTTTTTTAGAAAAAATGAAAAAGAAACAAAAGAACACAATATGATTGTTGATATGGAGCGCAATGATATTTCAAAAATCTGTAAAACTGGATCAGTCAAAATAGACAAGCTAAAAAAAGTGGAAGAATATAGAGATCTGTTTCATTATGTTTCTACTATAAAAGGAGAAATAAAAAAAAATACAACTAATCATGAAATTATTTCATCATTAATGCCTGGAGGATCAGTAATTGGATGTCCAAAAATTAGCACAATTCAACTTCTTAATAGTAAAGAAAAAAATGATCGAAATATTTATACTGGTAGTTTTGGAGTCATACATACGAATGGAGATATGCGCTTTAATATAATGATAAGAACACTTCTTAATTTTAAAAATATCATAAATTTATCTGTTGCTAGTGGTGTTATTTTGGGAAGCACCGCAAAAAAAGAATATAATGAAAATTACATTAAGGCAAAATCTCTTTTGGAGTTATTTCACTAATGATTTACCTAATTGATCATGAAGACTCATTTACATATAATTTAGCCCACTTACTTGATAGCATTGAACCAACTTTTGTATCTAACTATTATGACATAGATTTAAAAAAACTTGAGCAATCATCAACAATAGTTTTATCCCCGGGACCTGGAGAACCTAAAGATTATCCTAAAACATCTAAGATTTACAAGAAATATAAAGGAAAGAAAAAAATTCTAGGCATTTGTTTGGGTTTTCAACAAATTGTTTATTCTGAAGGAGCTAAAATAGTTCAACAAAAGAATATTTTACATGGTTACCAAAGCTATATAACAGTAAATAATAAATCAATTTTTAAAAATAATTCAGAATTTCTTGCTGGTAGATATCATTCACTAAAAATGGCAGAACCATTTGTTTCTAAATCGATGTATATTACAATGCGTTGTAAAAAAACAAATGTAGCAATGGCTGTCGAAGATGATATTAATCAAGTTTATGGATTCCAATTTCACCCAGATTCTTTCTTAACTCCAAATGGAAAAAATCTTATTAAAAAAATCATTTCGCGTTAAAGATTTAAAAAAAATTAATTTTAATCCTCTTTGGGGATATAAAGGGATATTTACAACTATAAGATTGTTTGGAAAAAAACCAAAATTAATTTTAGTAAAAGAACATCTAAAAAAATTTAACAGAGATACTGGTCGATTTGGTATAAATTATAAATTATCTAAAAAATTTTTATTAAATTTTATTAATAATAATTCTAAAATTAAAAATTACGATCATTTATTAAGAGTGGCAGTTTCTAAAAATATTTTATCTGTTTCTTTACGTAAAAGAAACAATGCAGATAAATTGTTTAAAGCTAAATTCTATAGATATCAAAGAATTTTACCCTCTTTTAAAAACTTACAATATAAAAAGATTATTTCCTTACAAAAAAAAATAAATTTAAAAAAAGAAGAAATTATCTTTTATAGTAAAAATAAAATTCTTGAGGGCTCAACAACGAACATAATATTTGTAAGAGATAATAAATTATTCATTCCAAAAAAATCATATTATTATGGTATTACACTTAAATATTTAATTAAAAAATTGCCTTACAAAGTTCAAAAAAAAGACATTAATATAAAAAATCTAAACGAATTCACTGAATTACTTTTGGTTGGTTCTGGTAAGGGGGTGGTTAGTATTTCTTCCATTCAAAAATTTAATTGGTATAGGTCTTCTATGAAGATATATAATTTTTTATCTAAAAAATATTCTAAGCTTTTAGAAGAATGAAGTTAGGAAAAAATAATTTTAAATTAGATACGCCAATTGTTATGGGTATATGTAATGTAACACCAGACTCTTTTAGTGATGGAGGCAAAAGTTTTAAACAAAAAGATGCTCTTAAAAATATTAAGAATATGCTTAAAGATGGTGCACAAATAATTGATATCGGTGCAGAAAGTGCAAAACCAGGATCCGATCCTATAAGCTATAAAGAAGAAGTTAAAAGATTAGAGCCAATATTAAAAAAACTACCAAAAAACAAATTTATAATATCGATAGACTCTTATAAAATTGAAACTCAAGAATATGCATTAAAGAATGGAGCACATATAATTAATGATATATTTGGTGGTTCACAAGACCTCTTTGATTTAACAAAAAAATTTAAAACAGGTTTAATTTTAATGCACACACCAGCACCACCTAAAAATATGCAATCTATGGTAAATTCCTATAATAATGTTGTTAAAGATATTAAAAAAGTTTTTAAAAAGACTATTATAGAATTAGAAAAAAATAAGATAGCGCCCTCTAAAGTTTGGTTTGATCCAGGTATTGGTTTTGGCAAAAATTTAAAACAAAATATTCAAATTATGAAACAAATAAACCAGTTTAAATTCAAAAATTACGGTCTTTTGTTAGGTTCGTCAAGAAAGAGCTGGATTGACAAAATTGATAAAAGTGACTCAAGTCAAAGAATAGGTGGGTCATTGGCTTCAGCATTATATTGTTATCAAAAAGGGGTTGATATATTTAGAGTACACGATGTTAAAGAAACGTCCCAATCTTTGAAAGTTTTTAAGACACTATGTTTAAAGTAGAAATTAAAAACTTATCTATAAAAGCTAATATAGGCATTACAGCAGAAGAGAGAGCAATAAAACAACTTTTAAAAGTAACATTATCATTCAAATATTCTGTTAAGAATTCATATGATCTAAATAAAATACAAAATGTAAAAGATTATTCATCAATTACAAAGTACCTAAAAGAAAAAGTTAAAAATTCAAACTCACATACCTTGGAACACTTAATAATTAAAATATCAAAAGATCTAGAAAAAAAATTTAAAATTAAAGATGTTAAAATAACTATTAATAAAACAGCCGTAGCAAAAAAATATGGAGCAGACTCAGTCAGTGTATCAAACTAAAGTATTCATTGCACTTGGGTCAAATATTGGTGACAAAATTTTTAATATTAAGCAAAGTATACATGAAATTAGAAAATATGGAAAAGTAGTGAACTATGGGGACATTTATATTTCAAAACCTTATGGATTTAAAAATCAACAAAATTTTTTTAACACAGCTATTCTTTTTTCTACTAATCTTCAACCAATTGAGCTAATGAAAAAACTTTCATTGATAGAAACAAAATTAAAAAAAAATAAAAAAATTGAAAATGGACCTCGCAAAATTGATATAGATATAATTTTTTATGGAAAACAAAATATATCAAAAAAAAAACTTACAATTCCTCATCCTAGAGCTCATTTAAGAGACTTCGTTCTTCGGCCCATCTCAGACATTGATAGCAATTTTATTCATCCAACAAAAAAAATATCAATAAGGAATATGTTATCTCAATTAGACGAAAATTTTATTTTTAAAAAATTAAGCAACAGAAATTTGAGATAAAAATGAGCTTAATTTTTTTGAAGATAAAATATTTTTTGAATTTTTAAGACTTCGTGAGATATCTAGTCCATCAGGTTTGACAGAATTTATGATTTTACTAACGTTATTTTGATTTATACCACCGCCAATAAATATAGGAATCTTAAGTTCCTTAATTAAATTTATTTGGTCCAAATTCTTTTTTAGTGAATATTTTTTAATAGATTTTATTTTATAAACATTTAAATCATAATAAATTACATTAACTATATTTTTTATACTTCTAAGATAACTAATATTAAAATTTTCTGGATTAACGGCAATGCCAATTCTCAATCTTTTAAAAGTATTTCTTATAGTTTCGAGTTTGGCTTTACTAAAGTGAAATGAACAAGAAATTGTTTTTGGTTTAGTAAAATCTATTTGTTCGATTAATTTATCTAAAGAAACATATTGAGTTAAAAGAACTGATTCTATTTTATAATTTTTGCATTCCTTAATTAATGACTGTATCTTTTTATCACTAACTGTGTTTGGGCCATTTAAATTTTTACTTGCAAAACCTAAAGATTTTATTTTATTTTTATGAGCCATCTCGACTGATTTGACATTTGTTATTCCACAAATTTTTAAAGGCATTTTTTTCATCAGTTTTGATTTTAAATATTGTAAATACATGTAAACTACTTTTTTTTAAATATGTCATTAAAATTTTACAGACGAGTTGCATTTGGTTTATCACCAAATGAAAAAGAAGATAAAGATCCTCTTAATTGGGCATTAAGTCAACTGAATAGTATCCCCGACCTTTTATGGCCAGGCTCAATTCCATCAGAAAAAGATTTAAGAAAAAAATATGGAGAATGGGTTTATGGAGACAGAGAAGTTTTAAGAAAAAAATACAAAAATGACAAGAATGCTTACAAAAGAGCAAAAGATGAATTGAGAATAAAAACTGGTGAGAGATATTTTGAATTAAATGAACACGCTATTCGTCACTATCAAACGAAGTATAGTAATCAACCCGTATTTGAACGTTTCTGGCTTTTTTGGGGAAATCATTTTGCTATAAGTGAAAAAGATTTTTTGGCTGAGTTTAGCACAGGCCCTTATCAACGTGAAATTATAAGACCTAATATGGTTAAAACTTTTGAAGATATGGTGCTGTCTGTTACGACTTCTTGGTGTATGATTCACCATTTAGATAACTCTGAGTCTTTTGGACCAAATTCTAAAAAAGGAATGGAGTGGAGGGAGACGATTAATGAAAATCATGCAAGAGAATTATTAGAACTGCATACTGTATCTCCAAATGCTGGCTATACCCAGGAAGATGTTATTCAGTTAGCTTATATCATGACAGGTTGGAGCCATAAATGGAGTAGAAAAAACCTAGAGACAGGAGATGTATGGTTTGATCAAGAGATGCATCAAAAAGGTGACAAGGTAGTTTTAGGAGTTAAATATAAAAATGATGCAAAGAGAGAACTTGCAAAAGTTATTCATGATTTAGCAACACATCCAATTTGTATAAAATTTGTTTCAACAAAATTATGCAGACATTTTATTACAGATGAACCAACTGAAGAAATGATAAGCCCAGTAATAGAAGCATGGAACAAATCAAATGGTAGCTTAGCTGAAATACATAAAGCAGTTATAACTCAAGCTTATAAGCACAATGAGACTACACATAAATTTCACCCACCTGAAATATGGCTAATGCAATTATCTAGAATGTTTGATTTAAATACTCCGCTTTCTGCAAAAAAAATGGAATATGTTTTTAAATCTAGACCAACTAATAAACAAAGACAGTTATCATGGATACTTAGGGAAATTGGCAATTCACCATATCGTGCAAAACAACCTAATGGTTGGAGTGATTTTGAGGTTGACTGGGTATCACCAGAATTATTATTGCGTCGTTTTTGGTTCGCTTCAATTGAGCTTCCAATGCTCGTTAAATCTGGAAATAAATCACATGACTTCATTATAACTTGTCTTAAAAATAATTTTGAAGACTATGAAAATATGGCTTCCCTTATTCATCAATTTAGGTTTGGTACATCAGATAAAGATTTAGGAAGAAAATACGGAGTTATTTGTAACTTACCAGGAGTATTAAAAGTATGAACTGCACAAGAAGAAATTTTCTAATTGGAGGGTCAACAACCTTGTTTCTCTCAGGATACTTTCCAAAAATAAGTTTTGCCTCAATGCAGAAAAAAAATTTAATTATAATTTCACTACGTGGAGGGATGGATGGTTTAACAGCTATTCCTGTTATTGGAGATAAAAGTTTAAAAAAATTACGAAAAAAACTTATTTTAGAAGATGTACTTAATTTGAATAGTGATTTTGGGCTTCATCCTAAATTAGAAATTTTTCATAAACTTTGGGAAAGAAATCAAGGGGCATTTGTACATGCAACTAACATTCCTTACACAGGGAGATCTCATTTCGATGGACAAAATTTAATGGAAACTGGTGCACATATTCCATACAAAGAAAAAACAGGATGGCTTGGAAGAGGACTATTAGCATCAAATATTATAGGCAAAGGTTTGGCAATATCTTTACCAATGCCGCTTTTATTAAGAGGTGTACCGCAGAATAACAATTTCTTTCCATCACCAGATTTTGTTGAAACAAAATTAATTGATCAAATTTATAATGAATTTAAAGGCGAGCATAATGAGCTAATTAAATCCACACTTGATACAATCAAGAAAAGACCATTTTCTATGCAAATAGCAACAGACTCAGACGATAGAAAAAAACTTGCTCTTGAAGCAGCAAAACAATTAAAAGAACAAAGTGGTCCAAGAGTTGCTGTTTTTGATTTAGATGGATTTGATACTCATGCTGCTCAAGGTGGAGTTGATGGGGCGCATGCTGATGAATTAGAAGAGATAAATAAAATTGTTACTATTTTATATGAAAATCTTGGCCAAGCATTTGATAATACACTTATTTTAACTCTGACAGAGTTTGGCCGAACTATTAAGCAAAATGGAGGGTATGGGACCGAACACGGATATGGAAGTGCAATACTAATGGCTGGAGGTTTACTAAAAAAATCTCAAGTTTATACAGATTGGCCTGGACTGAAAAAGAAAGAATTATTTGAAGGAAGAGATTTAAACTCCACTATTGATTCTAGGGCTGTATATAATTCTGCAATGTCTGTTTGTTTTAACCAAGATCCAGAATTTTTGCGTAAAGAAGTTTTTTGGGGTGATCAACTTCCTGATTTGTCTCAAGAATTGTTTAAGATTTAGAAATAAATAATTTTTTTAGTAATTTCATGTTAAAAAAGAGTATGGTTTCAGAAAATTTTGATAATTTATTTAAGGCTGCAAAAAAAGTGAGAGAGCAAGCACATGTTCCTTATTCTAATTTTAAAGTAGGAGCAGCTTTTCTAACAGAAGAGAGTAAAATTATTACTGGTTGTAATGTTGAAAATGCTGCATATCCTCAATCACAATGTGCTGAAGCAACTGCAATTGGAAATATGATTTCTAATGGAAACAAAAAAATTTTAGAAGTTGTGGTTATAGGTTCAGGCGAATTATTATGCTCACCTTGTGGCGGTTGTAGACAGAGATTAAGAGAATTTGCTACATTAGATACTAAGATTCATATGTGTAATGAAAATGGTCATATGAAAACATCTACTCTCGAAGAATTACTTCCAGACTCTTTTGGCCCAGAGAATCTTTAATGCTACCTTCGGCAAAAAAATTTTTAGAAATAACAAATAATACTTCACCTGATATTGCCGTAATTTTAGGAAGTGGACTAACTAATTTTTTTGAAGAAAAAGATATTCAAGAATCAATTTCATATGAACAGTTATCTGATTTTCCACAGCCAACTGTTAAAGGTCACGCAGGTAAATTAGTTCTAGGAAAAATAAATACTTTAAATGTTGTTTGTATGTATGGAAGATCACATATTTATGAAGGGCACAATCCTCAAAGCTTGGCTTCACCCATAAGAGTTTTAAAGGACATTGGATGTAAGTTGTTAATCGTTACAAATGCAGCAGGTAGTTTAGATGAAGCTATGCCGGCCGGTAGTCTAATGGCAATTAAAGATCACATTAACTGGAGTGGTTTCAATCCACTTATTGGACCCAATGCTGAAGAGTATGGCCCTCGCTTTCATGATATGAGTGATGGGTATCATAAGTTTTACAGAGATCAGCTAATACAAGTCGCTAAAAAAATAGATCAAAAAATTTATGAAGGTATTTATTGTATGTACTCAGGACCAAATTTTGAAACACCTGCTGAAATCAATGCCTTAAAAGTAATAGGTGGAAATGCTGTCGGAATGTCTACAGTACCAGAAGTTTTAGTTGCTAATCATTGTAGCCTTTCTGTTATTGGTATAAGTGTAATCACCAACTTAGCTGCTGGTATGAATAAAACAAAATTAAGTCATCAAGAAACTTTAGAGAATGCAAGTTTAGCAGAGAACAATGTTTTAAATTTAATTAAACAATTTATACAACAAGTTCAATTCGATGATACCTCAAGAGATAATTAGAAAAAAAAGAGACAATAAAGTTCTCTCAAAAGAAGATATCAACTTTTTTGTAGACGGTTTAACAAATGGATCTTTTTCAGATGCACAAATTGCAGCGATGAGTATGGCAATATTTGCAAATGGAATGACGCCTGAAGAAACTGTTTGTTTAACTGAGGCGATGACGAACTCAGGCGATACACTAAATTGGTCTGAGATTGTAGATTCTGAGTTGGTTTGTGATAAGCACTCAACTGGTGGTGTTGGAGATAAGACAAGCGTTATATTAGCACCAATACTTGCAGCTTGTGGATTGTATGTACCAATGATTTCAGGTAGGGGGTTGGGTCATACGGGCGGTACACTAGATAAGTTTGATTCAATACCTGGGTACAATACAAAGCCTGATTTAGAGACTTTTAAACAAGTTGTAAAAGACGTTGGTTGTGCAATTATCGGTCAAACCTCTAACTTAGCACCAGCTGATAAAAAATTATATTCTATAAGGGATATTGTAGGTACAGTAGAATCTTTACCCTTAATAACATCATCTATTCTTTCAAAAAAAATTGCAAGCGGTCTTTCATCTTTAGTACTTGATGTAAAAGTTGGTAATGGATCTTTTAATAGTACTATTGATATAGCAAGAGATTTATCCAACTCCTTAGTAAGAGTCGCTAAAGGAGCAGGTTTACATTGCGAAGCTATATTAACAGATATGAATCAAGTCTTAGGTAAAAGTGCTGGACATACACTAGAGATATTAGAATGTATAAAATATATTAAAAATGATTTTAAAGATCATCGATTAGAGAAGATTACTAATGAATTAATATCTTCGCTATTAGTAAATATTTATAAAATTTCTAAAGAAGAGGCTTATAATAAAATAAATACAGTCATTAATAGTGGACTAGCTGCAGAAAAATTTGAAATGATGGTTGCAGCCTTAGGTGGACCAAAAAATATTTTATCATCTTTTGAAAAAGATTTAATAAATACCTCGGTTCAAAAAGATGTATTTTCTAGTGAGGAAGGTTGGATAGAAAAAATTCATACCAGAGAATTAGGCCTTATACTTATCGAACTCGGAGGTGGAAGAAAACAAGTTACTGATAAAATAGATTATGGAGTTGGATATGACAATGTTCTCAACATAGGTGATGAAATTAATTCCTCAACTCCTTTATTAAGTTTATATTCAAACAAAAATATTGATGATAATTTAATTAATAAAATAAAGGGTTGTTTCATCATATCAGATAAAAAAACCAAAAAACCATCTGAAATATTTGAAACCATAAACTAATGAGCACCCAAACTGAAATTAATGATGCACTTGTGCAATACTTACAAAGTGTAGGTTACCGAGAAGATAAAATAATTACTGAACTAGAAAAAGAAACTCTAAAACTTGGCAGTGTTTCACAAATGCAGATTGCAAAAGAACAAGGTCAGTTTTTAGAAATTATAACTAAAATTTCCAATGCTAAAAACTGTTTAGAGGTTGGTAGATTTACAGGGATGAGCACTTTGTTTTTGGCAAGAGGTTTGCCTGAAACAGGAAAAATTGTAACTGTTGATAATTCAGATGAATTTTTACCTTTAGCAAAAAAATATTGGGATCTAGATAATATGAGTTCAAAAATTGAATCGATAATTGGTGATGGTGTTGAGGTAATGCAAAGTATGATAGACCGTCAACACACTTATGATTTAATTTTTATAGATGCTGATAAAAATAATTATCCAAATTATTACGAGCTGTCGCTTAATTTATTAGTTTCTAATGGTATTATAATTATTGATAATATGCTCTGGCACGGTGATGTTGCTGATGAAACCAAACAGGACTCTAAAACAAAAACTATCCGAGATTTAAATTTAAAAATAAAAAATGACAAAAGAGTAGAATTCTCTCTTTTGCCACTATCTGATGGATTGTCGTTCATAAGAAAAAAATAACAAACACTTGAATTAAATACAATCATACCCACATTATAATTGTCTGCATGCCATTGTGGGTGCGGGCAAAATAAACTTGCTTGATAAAGGAGTTATTATGACTAGAAACCTATCCGTTTGGAATTCTCTAAGACCATTCTCTGTTGGATTTGACTCAATTTTTGATGAATTTGATAGAATGTTAGAGTCTACAGAACGATACAATACAAATTATCCACCTTACAATATTCATAGAGTTGATGAGCATAACTATAAAATTGAAGTTGCTCTCGCTGGATATAGTAAAGAAGATATTGAGATTGAATTAAAAGAAAACAACTTAACTGTTAGAAATAAACCTAAAGAAAAAGTGGTTAATGAAAATGGTAATGGTGTAATTCATAAAGGAATCTCAACAAGACACTTTGAAAGATCATTCACAATTTCAGAAGACATTAAAGTTAAAGATGCTGAATTAAAAAATGGACTTTTAGCGATCGATTTGGAGAGAATTATTCCAGAAGAAAAAAAAGCTAGACTAATTTCAATAAAGTAGTTTTTGATAGGGGCCCAAAGTGGCCCCAACATTTTTAAGTTTAAATTTAGAATAAATCTAATTTTATCAAAATTAACAACACTGATTTTAAAAAAAAATTTATATAGATCTACATTCGTATTCTGATAATTTTTAATAAGATTCTTAATCATAGAACGTGGAGATATTTATTATCTCCACAAAAAAAAAGGTTATATGAAAATTATTTTTAGATTACTTTTGATACTAATTGCATCTACCATTTCACTAAACTTGTTTGCCAAAAAGGTTAATGTTTATTCTTACAGGCAGCCTATTTTAATAGATCCTTTCTTTGAGGAATTTACAAAATCGACTGGCATAAAGGTAAATGTTTTACATGCAAAAAAAGGATTACTAGAAAGAGTTTTAGCTGAAGGTGAAGATACACCTGCTGACTTAGTATTAACAGTTGATATAGCAAGGTTAAACCAATTTGTTGAAAAGGATATTTTGCAACCAATTAACTCAGATATTTTGAATATGAATATTCCAAATCATTTAAGAGACAGTAATAATAAATGGTTTGCACTTTCAAAGAGAGCTAGAATTGTTGCAATATCAAAAGAAAGAGTGTCTACAGACTCAATTAAAAGAATAGAAGATTTATCTGATTCAAAATGGAAAGGTAAAATTTGTACAAGACCTGGCAGCCATGACTACAATAGATCACTTTTAGCTTCAATAATTGCTGCAAATGGAGAAGTTATTGCTGAAGAATGGGCTGCAGGTGTTGTTGCAAATTTAGCACGTAAACCTGAGGGTAATGATAGAGCTCAAGCAAAAGCAATTTATGAAGGTGTCTGTGATATTGCTATAATGAATACCTATTATTTTGGAAAAATGAAGTTTAATGAAAAGAATCCAGAACAAAAAGAGTGGGCTAACTCAATAGAGTTAGTTTTTACTAATCAAGAAGACAGAGGGAATCACATTAATGTTGCTGGCGGAGGTGCAATTAAGTACTCTAAAAATAAAGACAATGCGATTGCACTACTTGAATTTTTGACTCAGCCAAAAGCACAAGTTCTTTACAGTTCTATAAACTATGAATATCCGGTTAATACAGATATGCAATTAACTGATGAGTTAAAATCATGGGGCGAGTTTAAAGAAGATAAACTGCCTGTTGAAAAACTTGCAGAACTTGCTCCCTTAGCTCAGAAAATCATTGATAGAGTAGGCTGGTAAATTATAGGTTAACTGTTTTGATAAATTTTAATTTATGGTCCAATTCTGTGGCGATAATTGCTTTAGTAATTATCGCCCCTATTTTTTCAATATTTTATTACGCGATCTTAGGCGATACATCACTATGGCCACATCTATTTTCTACCGTTTTGCCCAGATATCTCACCAATACAATAATTCTAATGTTTGGTGTTGGAGGATTAAG
This sequence comes from uncultured Alphaproteobacteria bacterium, assembly GCA_902577945.1. Lineage (GTDB taxonomy): Bacteria > Pseudomonadota > Alphaproteobacteria > HIMB59 > CACPNW01. The sequence goes on along the minus strand of CACHBB010000001.1, from coordinate 190,300 downwards.
TTTAGTCTTTGGTTTGACTACTGCTTGGATAGTGACAAGATATAATTTTTTTGGGAAAAATTTTTTTGAATGGATGTTATTATTACCAGCTGCTGTCCCAGCTTATATTATTGCTTATACTTATACCGACTTTTTTGAATATGCTGGCCCTCTTCAATCATTGTTAAGAGACATATTTGGTTGGACGAGCTCGAAAGATTATTGGTTTCCAAATGTGCGATCAATGGGAGGTGCAATTTTGGTAATGTCTTCTGTATTGTATCCATACATATATTTAATGACTAGAGCATCATTTATAACGACACCTATATCTTTTTTTCAAACCAGTTCTATTTACGGAAGGAATTCCTTCTTTAATGTTGCTATTCCATTTGGTCGTCCAGGTATAATTGCTGGTTTGGCCTTAGTACTAATGGAAACAATTTCTGATTTTGGGACAGTTGATTATTTTGCAATTGAAACATTAACCTTAGGTGTATTTAATGTTTGGCTAGGAATGAATAGTCTATCTGGCGCATCACAGATTTCTAGTATTTTATTTATGATTGTTATAGTACTTTTAACTTTAGAGTATTTGGGTAGGCGTAGCAGAAAATTTCATGAAAAGTACAGTGGTGCATCTTATACACCAACCCAAACAGTTTCTGGTGTTAAAAATTCTTTATTGTTTTTAATTTGCCTAATACCTCTAAGTCTTGGTTTTATAATACCTGTTTCAATTTTAGTGAATTTTGTAATTAAAGGTTATTCTATAATAAATTTTATTGAAATTTTTCAAATAACACTTTCAAGTATATCCTTAGCATTTATTTCTTCATCATTCATTATGTTGCTCTCCTTATTAATGATTATAGTTGGAGCATATAAATCAAATAATTTCCAAAAAATTTTAATATTTTTTGCTTCTTCTGGTTATGCGTTTCCAGGAACAATTCTTGCTGTTGGAATAGTGGTATTTGTTGGGTGGCTTAATGATTTAATTTATTTTGGTATGAGTTATGCTGTTGGTGGATTTATAATTTTATTATTTGCGTATAGTATAAGATTTTTAGCTGTTGGTAATGGAGCCATTACATCAGGTATTTCAAGAATTCATCCAAACTTATTAGATGCATCAAGAACAATGGGAGTTAGTTTTTTCAAAAGTATAAGAAAAATTATATTACCCTTGCTGTATACAAATTTATTAGTTGGAGGAATATTAGTTTTTGTAGACATCTTAAAAGAACTTCCAATAACTCTTTTATTAAGACCATTTAATTTTGAGACACTAGCAACTTATGTTTATCAATATGCCTCTGATGAAATGTTGGAGGAGTCAGCATTTGCAGCTCTAATTATTGTTGTTGCTGGATTAGGACCGGTAATTTTTCTTAACAGAACAATTACTAAATCAATAAAAAATTAAAACTTAATTCTTAAATATGTAAGCCTGATCATTATCAATTTCTATTTCCACTGCAGACGATTGTTTTGGATTAAAGTCAGCAGGCATGTGGCTATGAACATGAACAACTTCATTATTATTATCTAACACAGATAAATGGATAAAACTAAATGACCCCATTAATTTTGATGCCATAACGGTTCCCTTAATTCCATTAACCGGTGTTGGCTGTTTGTTGAGTTTTATACCTTGAGGTCTTATGTGTACTACAACTTTTTCACCTTCTAAATTTCCAGGTGTCTTAATTTTCCCAACCGGTGTGTTAATGTGAGATTCTTTAACAACACCTTCAAATTTATTTGTTTCACCAAAAAAACCTGTAACATATGAATTTTTTGGATTGTTATAGAGATCATTTGGAGTTCCTGACTGTACAATCGAACCTGATTTATCAAAAATATTTATATGATTTGAGATAAACATTGCTTCGAAAGGATCATGAGTGACTATAATTACAGATACATTTGATTTTTGTAAAAGATGCAACGTATCATCTCTCACCTCTTCTCGAAGGCTTAAATCCAAACTTGAAAAAGGCTCATCTAATAAAAGTAAATCGGGTTGTGAAATTATAGATCGTGCAAGAGCAACTCTTTGTTGTTCACCACCACTTAACTCGTGTGGGTATTTATCTAGTGAATTTGGTAATTTAATTAATTCAATAATTTCATCAACATTATTAGTTGAATTTTTTGAATTAGTTGGAAATCTCAAATTTTCTTTTACTGTCAAATGTGGGAATAAAGCGTAATCTTGAAATAAAAAACCAATTTTTCTTTTTTCTGTAGGCAAGTGTTTTGCAGTACTACTTACTTCTTGACCATTAATAATAATTTTACCTGCCTGTACTTTTTCAAGACCTGCTATGAGCTTCAATAAAGTAGTTTTTCCACTACCTGACGGTCCCAAAATACAAGAGATACTATCTTTACTGAGATTAAAATTAATATTATTTAAAATTTTTTTATTATTAATAGAGTGATTAAGATCTTTAACTTCAACAGCAATCATAAAATACCTATTACACTAAAATTAAACTTGGGGAAATTTATCTAAAATTTCACTTTCCCATTCAAGAAACTTTTTAGATCTATTATCAGGGCTTGGATGTGATCCCATAAATTCAGGCATTCTTCCCTCTTGGTCTGCCATCATTCTTTGCCATAGTTTAGCAGGCTCTTTAATGTCAAATCCTGCAAGATTCATAAATCCCATTCCCAGATAATCAGCTTCACTTTCCATTCTTCTACTAAATGGTAGAAAAATTCCATATTTCACAACAGAATTGTAAACATTGCCCCCTACATTCCCAACTTTAAAGGACTTATTAAGAAGTTCAGCATATCTGCTATTTGATATTCCCAAAGTTGCCATTTGTATCATTGATGACTGTGTTAACTTTTCTACAGTATGTCTTGCAAAAGCATGCGCGATTTCATGGCCCATGACTGCAGCTATTCCATCATCATTCTTACAAACAGGAAGTATGCCTGTATAAAAAGCAATTTTACCACCCGGCATACACCAAGCATTTTTAGTTTCTGATTCAATAAGTGCAAATTGCCAATTAAATCCTTCTACAGGATTTTTTTCTTTTTTGTTTATATAGTATTTATCAAGAGAACTATAAATTTCCTTACCTATCGTTTCTATTTTTTTTGACTCAACTGTATTATCTAAAAGTACATTGTCCTCTTTTGCTTTTGTTAAAAATTTTCCATATACCTTATCAATCTCTTGGTTAAGTGATTTCTCATTTGCATACACTTTAGGAATTGGAATTCCACCTACACTTCCCTGAAAAATAACAATTGGTAAATTGTTATCGTATAGATTTAATTGGCTTCTATTTGTAAGTGGAACTTGTGTACAAGAAGGTAAAATCAAAGATCCACATAAAGAGCAAGAAGCGCCAACAATAAACTTTCTTCTATTTATTTCTGTTTTCATAATATTATTATATAAGTAAATCATATTATATGAATATTTTTAATTCTGTAAACAAAGCTGAGATTCATGTTCATTTAGAAGCAACAATAACACCTGATATTTGTAGAAGATTTGCAAAACGAAATAATCATCAAATACCGGACGATTTTTTTGGCTCAAAATATGCTTATCAGTGGGATGATTTTTATGATTTTATAAAAAAATATGACATTGTGACCTCTGTTATTCATACGCCTGAAGATTATTATGAATTAACATATGCTTATTTAAAAGAGTGTGCTGCCAACAATGTTATTTATGTTGAGGCAATGATATCTTCAACACATGCAAAAGCTAAAGGTATGACATATGACTCTTTTATTGAGGGTGTTCATGAAGCATCCAAAACAGCTGAAGAAGATTTTGGAATTGTATCTAAATACATAATGAATGGCATTAGACATTTAGGACCAGAGTCTGTTCAAAGTACAGCAAAAGAAGTATTGGAAAACCCACACCCATGTTTAGTTGGTTTTGGTCTAGCCGGCGATGAACTAAATTTTCCACCACATTTATTTACTGAGACTTTTGATATGTTAAAAAATGAGAAATTTCCGATTACTGTTCATGCAGGTGAGTGGGATGGTCCAGAGAATATTAGAAATGCTATTAATTTATTACACCCAACAAGATTAGGACATGGAGTTCGATCAATTGAAGATCCTAATTTAGTAAAAGAAATTATTGATAAAGATATTATTTTAGAAACATGTCCCACAAGTAATATAGCAACGAAGATTTATGAGGATTATAAAAGTCATCCAGTTAAAAGTTTATTTGACCAAGGAGTAAAAGTTACAGTTAATTCTGATGACCCTCCTTTTTTTAATGCAACTATTCAAGGAGAATATAAGGTTATGGAAGATTTGGGTTTAAATGAAAACGAATTAAACTCACTTACTCATAATGCAATAAAATATTCTTTTTGTGATGAAGAAAATAAAAATAAGTTATTAGCTAAATTAAATTAGATAATTTCACTAAGGGTCTTGCGCCATAATGTGAAATTATTTCTGCAGCAGCAACACTGGCATAATTTCCACAAGTAGAAACATCTTTTCCCTTGGCAATACCAAACAACAACCCAGCTGCATAAAGATCGCCCGCCCCTGTTGTATCAACAACTTTGTCTACATGAATTGGATTAATCTCAATTACATTATCCTTTTCTACAATAACTGAGCCCTTTTCTGCTCTAGTTATAGCAACAGTCATTTTTAATGATTTTGCATATTCAATAGCACTATCAAAACTTGATTCTTCAGATTGAGCTTTAATTTCATCTTCGTTAGCAAAAAGAATATCAACATCATTCTCAATTAATTCTTTGAAAGAATCTCTATGCCTATCAACACAAAATAAATCTGACAATGTAAAAGCAATTTGTTGATTATCTGCTTTACAAATATCAACCATTTTTTTCATAGCTTTTTTTGCATTTTCATTATCCCATAAATAACCTTCTAAATAAGCTATTTTATGATTTTTTATGTGTTGGTCATTAATATCATCTGGTCCGATTAAAGTTCCTGCACCTAAAAATGTACACATTGTTCTTGTTCCATCTTCCTCAACAAAGATTGTGCAGCATCCTGTAGAAATATCTGGCGAAGTAAAACCTAGAGGAAATTGTAAGCCTTCTCTAACCATATCTTTTTGAAGAAAAATTCCAACTTCATCATTCTTTATCTTACCAATAAAACTTCCATTGCCACCAAATGAGGTAATACCAAACATAGAATTACCAAGAGAGCCACCGCCTGCCATTTCTCTAATAGAATAACTTTCATGTAAATTATTTTTTAAACTTTCATCAATAAGATTCATTGAATCTCTATTAATTTTATGTTTCTCAATTTCTGCTTGATTAGATGGAATGATAGCATCTACCATTGCATTTCCAATTCCTACAACATCTAGTTTTTCACTCATCTTTGTTTTATTATTATTGGTACTAATTGTACTATAATCACTCCAACAAATATTGCAAGACATCCAAGTATTTTTTGTGTGTCTAAAATTTGATTTAACAATATCCAACCCGCTATTGCTGCAAATACTGATTCCATAGACAATATAATAGCAGCAGGTGCAGGGTTCGCTTTATGTTGAGCAATAATTTGGAGCGTATAACCAACTCCAGCAGAAAAAATACCAGTGTATAAAATTTCGAACCATTCAATTTGCATATTTGAGAGCTTTGGCTCTTCCCATATGAATGCCAAAATCATAGATAAAACAAAAACAATAAAATACTGAATGCTTCCAAATAAAAAAGGACTGTTAAGTTCCTTCATAAATATATCAATACAAATAATATGTAAGGCGAAAAATAAAGCAGCAATAAATAGAAGTGAGTCTGATTGTTGAATTTCAACTGATTGATTGGATGATAAAAGATATGATCCATATAAACAAAGTAAAATCGCAATCCAGATAATCCAATGCACTTGTTTTTTAATTATAAATCTGGAAATAATTCCAACAAATGGAACATAGAGTGTGCTTAAAAAAGCTGCATTAGAAATTAATGATTTTTGTAATGCATATTGCTGCAGACCCATACCACCAAACAAAAAAAATCCTGTTGCTAAACATAGATAAATTCTTTTTCTATCATTTAATATTTCAAATACATTTTTTCTTTCTAGATAGATGGCAAACGGTAAAACTGTTAGTAAAGCAAAAAAAAATCTTCCAAAGCTAAATGTAAAAGGCCCAATAGCGCCCATACCAGTTGTCTGGCTTACAAATGCCGTTCCCCAAATCAGAGAAGCAATAAGCATCAGAATATTTGCTCTAGTATGACTCATAAATTAAATAATTACTTATTGTTTATTTTCATTAATCCACCAGGACTCAATTACAATTCCATAAAGTGGTATTTGTTCAGGATATTCAAAAAAATTCCAGTAGGCAATTCTGTCTTTATTACTATGATAAAGTGGAACTACGTAATGACCCCATAACAATAATCTATCAAGAGCATGAATTGCAGTTGTTAATTCCTCTCTATTTGATGCATTGATTAGTTTTTCAATCATTGCATCAACTGCAAGACTATTAATACCTGGATAATTTCTACTTCCATCTTTTTGACCAACTTCTGATCCCCAATAAAATTGTTGCTCATTTCCTGGGCTTAAGCTGACCCCCCAGTATCTTTTAATCATATCAAAATCATAACTTAAAAGTCGTTCTTGATACTGAGATGAATCAACGGTTCTTACATCCATTGTAATACCAAGTTTTTTTAAATTGCTTTGATATGCCAATGCAATTTTCTCATCAGATGGGCTAACAATAAGAAACTCAAACTTGAATTCTTTTCCCTCTTTAATTAGTTTGCCATTTTCAACAAACCATCCTTCTTTTTCTAGTATCTCTTTTGCTTTCAATAAATTTTTACGATCATTACCAGTTCCATCAGTAATTGGTGGAGTGAATGTTTCTGTAAATACTTCTGATGGAATTTCATCTTTCCATACATTCAATAATTCCAATTCCTCTTTTGATGGCAAGCCTGAAGAAGCTAGTGGCGAATTATCAAAATAACTATCTGTTCTAACATATGCATCTTGATATATTGTTTTATTTATCCACTCATGATCATAAGCATAACTTAAAGCGAGTCTAACATTTCTATTTTTAAATATATCACGTCTAGTATTTAAAACGAGACCATTCATTCCAACTGGTCTATCATTATTCATCTCTGTAAGTATTACGTCACCATTCTTGACAGCTTTGAAATCATATTCTGATAACCAACGTTTAACATTGTATTCTCTTCTAAAGTCATATTCCCCAACTTTAAAAGCTTCAACCAAGACATTTGAGTCTTTGTAATAATCATAAATGATTGTATCAAAATTATAGAGACCTTTATTTACTGGCAAATCTTTTGCCCAGTAATCTTCCACACGTTTGTATTTAATTTGACGTCCCGGGTCGAGACTATCAATTTGGTAGGGACCACTACCAAGAGGTATATCTAAAAATGTTTTTGTAACGTCAAGATTTTCATAAAACTTTTTAGGAATGATAGGTAGAAAACCAGCAATAATAAGAGGTAATTCTTTATCTTCATTGTTTTCAAAAATCATTTTTAATCCATTATTTCCTATCAATTCAGTCTTAACAACTTTCCCATAAGTTTTTTTTTGATTTGGAGTACCTTTTGTTTGAAATGTTTCTAAACTAAATAAAACATCATCAATTGTTATTGATGAACCATCATGAAAAGTTGCATTTGGATTTAAATAAAAAGTTATAGAAGATCTATCTTCAGGTAATTCTACAGTCTCTGCTATTAAACCATAGAGAGAAAATGCTTCATCCCAGACTCTTCTCATTAATGTATCATTAACATAGCCAAGACCAGCTGCTTTAGATCCTTTAAAGGCAACTCTATTTAAATTATCAAAAGAACCATATGATCCAAATTTTACAGTCCCTCCTTTTGGAGCATTTGGATTTACATAATCTAAATGTTTAAAATCACTGCCATATTTTGGAATACCATGCATAGCAATACCGTGAACTTTTTCTGCTGAAGCTGTTTTTAGAGGCAACAAAAACAAGAAAACACCAAATAGTATGACCCAAAGTTTTTTCATAGATTTACACTAACAATTTAAATGGATTTGATAAAGATGTTCTTAACATTACTACAATTTTAGATTTATTAATATATATTTAAAGTATGAAAATTTTAAGTTCAGAAATCACGCCATATAAAACATATTTGAATAGACGAAAATTCATTAAGGGTTCATTAGCGAGTGCCTTATTAGCTACAGTGTCAACATCAGCATTTGCTAATCATGATAATAATTCTTCAATCTATAATAAATATTTAAATGAGAGTGATAAACTTAATTCTTATGAAGAAATCACAACGTATAATAATTTCTATGAATTTGGCACTCATAAAAAACATCCTCACTTAAACTCTGGAAATTTTAAGCCTAGACCGTGGACAATAAAAATAGATGGTTTAGTTAAAAAACCTCAGACATATGATCTAGAAAAGATTTTATCAAATGTAACAATAGAAGATAGGGTATATAGATTAAGATGTGTTGAGGCATGGTCCATGGTTATTCCTTGGCAAGGTTTTCAATTATCTGAACTTATAAAAATGGCTGAGCCTCTAAGTTCAGCAAAGTATGTTCAGTTTGTAACAGTATTCAGGCCAGAAGAAATGCCAGGACAACAAAAACGAACAATTATTTGGCCATATAGAGAAGGGCTTCGTATGGATGAGGCAATGAATCCATTAACAATATTAGCAACTGGCTTGTATGGTCACGAGATACCTAATCAAAATGGCGCCCCTATTAGGCTAGTTGTTCCCTGGAAGTATGGATTTAAATCAATAAAATCAATTGTTGAAATTAGGTTTTTAGATAAGCAACCTGAAACATCTTGGGAAACATTAGCCCCTTGGGAATATGGTTTTTACGCCAATGTAAATCCAAACGTCGACCATCCTAGATGGAGTCAATCAACAGAAAGACGAATAGGAGAATTTAAAAGAAGAAATACATTAATGTTTAACGGATATGAGGAAGAAGTTGCACATCTCTATAAAGATCTTGATCTAACCAAGTTTTATTAATTAATGTTTTCAATAAGAAACTTTAATCGCAGTAAACCAATTTTATTTTTACTTATTCTCTTTCCCAGCATGATCTGGGCATATCAATTTATTGCTGGTAATCTTGGTGTTAATCCAATTGAAAGATTAATGGATGAATTTGGGTTAATGGCTCTTAGACTAATAATATTAACTTTAATGATTAGCACAATAGCTAATATTCGGCAATTAAAGTCAATTGTTGTTTTTAGAAGAATGATTGGTCTTTTTGCTTTCTATTATGTCTGTTTACATTTTTCTACTTACATTTTTTTAGATCATTTTTTTGATATAGAATTCATAATCAAAGATATTATTAAACGACCATTCATTACTTTTGGATTTATAAGTTTTCTTTGTCTTATTCCCCTTGCATTCACATCAACAAATAAAATGGTAAAAAGATTGAGCTATAAATTATGGAAAAAAATTCATTATCTAATTTATCCTGCCGCTATATTATCAAGTTTTCACTTTTATGTCTTAGTTCGTGCTGATAAAACTGAGCCTATGATTTACATGGGAATAATTGTTTTTTTATTGTTTGAAAGAATTGTAAAAAAATTTATTTTTCATCGTCCACTGGCTCGGTAACTGGATTCATTTCCATACCAGCAGGACTAATATTTCTTGGAAGTGGATTGTATTGAGACTCTAAATCTCTTGGTTTTGTTCTTTGTGTCATCCTATAAAGTCCAAAAAGCCCAAGTAATCCATGAATTAAAAATAAATAAATATAAAAACCTACTGCACCCAGAATTTCCATAAAACTTGATACTAACAATGGACCACAAATAGAACCTATACCTATTAAAATTCCAAACGTTGCACTTGCAGAAACAATTTCATTTGGTTGTAAAAAATCATTAGTGTGAGCTACTGTAAGTGCATACATTGGTAAACATGCAATAGAGAATATTCCTGTAATAATTAAAAATAAAGTTAATGGCATAAAGTTTGCAAAAACAAAAAATAAACTTAATCCTGATGCTATAAATGAAATACCAATTAAGATAACACGTCTATCAATTCTATCTGATAAATAACCTATTGGCCACTGAGATAAAGCACCAGCTGATGTAATAATTGTCATGTACAATGAAACTTCAAAAATACTAAGATTAATTGAAGATGCATAAATAGCACCATAACCAAAAACTGCACTATGAGATAAACCTGTTGCCAAAGCACCAACAAAACCCAGTGGAGAAACCACATAAAATTCTTTTAAGGAAAAATATTTAGGACTCTGACTATTTGGTTGTTCTGTAGTTGATAATAATATTGGAAGTAAAGCAAAAGATAATAAAATTGAAACTAAAATGAATAAATCTACTTTCGCTGGGTCTCCTAAATTTAATAAAAATTGTCCTGCACCTACAAATATAAAAGTAATTATCATATAAACAGATAATAGCTGACCGCGTGTTTGGTTTGTTGATTTTTCATTTAACCAACTTTCCATAATTACATAAATGCCTGAAAGACTTATTCCTGTTAATATTCTAATAAGCATCCAAGAATAAGGGTGTACGAAGATAGAATGTAAAAGAATTGAAATAGATGCAAGTGAGGCCAAAGCAGCAAAAACACGAATATGCCCAACTCGTTGTAAAAAAATTGGAATCGTTAAGGCTCCTGTTAAATAACCTACATAGTAACCTGCAATAATTAACCCTGCTGATAAAAAACTAAAACCCTCTAAGACAGATCTAACACCAATCAATGTTCCTTGAAGTCCATGTCCTAAACTAATTAGTGCAAAGCCAAAGAAAAGTGCCCAGGTCTTTTGTAGTACCGTTAACATAATTCAGTTTTTATAGTAAAATATTAATATTCTTCTTCGCCGTCTTCTTTTGGTTTGATACCAACATCAACGGAAGGATCAATTTCTGTTTCATCTTCTAATAAAACAGTATCATCCTCTAAGTTGTCTTCATTATTATCTAAATCAAGATTTTCTATGTCTAGTTCATCATCCTTTTCTTTTGGTTTTGGTGGTATAGGATTTGTAAGAGGAGCAGCATTAGTACTACCTGGTTTTCTTCCACGCCTTGGTCTAGTCATTGTAGTAACTTCAATTTCTTTACCACATTCTGGACATTCAAGTTCAGTTCTTCCTAAGTCATAGTATTGTTTACTACATATAGGACATATTCTCTTAAGTCCCCAAGATTCCTTATACATTTTTACTCTTCTTTTCTTATAAATATTTTTCCGCAGTATCCACAAATAATTTTATTCTCATTATTAAAGGTATAATAAACTGCGGGATGTCCTAAACCATCTTCACCGCCATCGCAACAAATAGTTTCAGTTTTTGGATCAACTTCAATGATATCCTCTGACATAAACTTCATATAAAATTTTCACCCAAAAAGTCTATATTTTTCACTAAAGAATTTGAAAATAAACAACTGAAATACCCCCCACTATTAAAATAGAAGGTATTATTCTAGATTTTGCATTCTTCTCAAACAAGAAAACCATTCCAATAATTGTGGCAAATACTATGCTTATTTCTCTAATACTAGAGACATAAGCTATTTCTATAAATTGCATGCTCCAAACTACAATTGCGTAGCTACTTGTTGCAAATATACCAGCAGCAATCCCAGATCTAAAAGTGTATGTTTCTCTTTTTCGTAAACCATCATTAGATATCAAACCAATAATTAATAAAGGAATTCCATTAAGTGTGAAGAGCCAGTAAATATATGAAAAACCATTCTCAGAAAGTCTAACCCCAACACCATCGACCAAAGTGTATGCAGTAATTAGAATAGCGGTCGATATTGCGAGAGCAAAACCTCTAAAGCTGAAAGATAAATTTTTAGAATAAGAAATTAAAAATAACCCAATGCAAACAATTAATATTCCAATAAAACCAGAAACACTAATATCAGAACTTAAAAATAAAATACTGATGATGGCTACAAACAAACATGAACTTCCTCTAGAAATTGGATATATGTAAGAAAGATCTCCATATTTGTAAGAATAAATTACATTTAATCTATAAATGACATGAATGATAACTGTTGCAATTAAAAAATACCATACTTCTAAAGTTGGAAACGGCACAGTAAATGTTAAAGGTAAGAAAATAGTAACTTCTAAGACAGACGTTATAGCCATTAAGGAAAGAGGATTTTTACTTGATTTTATTATAGCACTCCAAATAGCATGACATAATGCTGAAAAGAGAATTAATAAAAAAATTAAATTAACTGACAAAGTAATTGCCTGATATGAATTTACTTCATGCCTGTCAAAGTAATTCCTTCAATAAATCGTTTTTGTGCAATTATAAAAGCCACAATTAAAGGAACAGTTACTGTCACTATTGAAGCCATCATAGGGCCAAATTCGTCACTATCAATTCCACCTCTGAATTCTCTTATACCAAGTGGTGGAGTAAAGAGATCTCTATTTCCTGTTATTACCATACGAGGCCAGAAATAATCATTCCAGTGTGCAACAACTGAGAATATTGCAAAAGCAAGTAACGCTGGTATTGCAGTTGGAAGCATTACTTTCCATACGATTGCGTACTCTCCCATGCCGTCCATCCTGGCGGCATCAATTAACTCATCGGGCACAGTCATAAAAAATTGCCGCATCAAAAAGATTCCAAAAACCGATATTGTCCAGGGGAGTATTAAGGCGGAGTAGGTGTCAACTAAGCCTGCTTGGGCTAACATAACATATAATGGAAGCGCAATTCCATGAACTGGAATGAGTAAGCAAAATAAAACCATCGAGAAAACAAATTCTCGTCCGTAAAACCGTAACTTGGCGAGGGCATAGGCGCATGGTAAGGCGACTAGAACCTGAATGATAAAGATTGATAAAGTAACAATGACACCGTTCATTAGGTATCTAGGAATAGGAGCTTTTTCAAAAGCAAACCAATAGTTGTATTGATATGGTTTCATTGTACATGTATCTTCTGAATAACCAGTTTTAACACATACGGGAAACGTTTGAGTCTCTTGAGCACCAATGAGACCACCAGAAATTGATTGGATTTCTTGTTGAGATTTTAATGACATCGAAACCATCATATAAAAAGGGAGCATCACTACGATAGCACCAATAATTAAGATTGCATGCTTCCAACCTTCCCCAATATATTGTTTAGCTTCCATTAATAATGAACCCTCTTTTCAATGACATATCTTTGGAAAAACGTTAGCACAAGAATAAACCCAATAAAGACAACAGTAATTGCTGCACCAATACTGGTTAAGTTTTGCTGAATAGCTTTTTCAAAAATTGCATACATCATGACATATGTTGTTTTTGATGGACCACCTTTCGTAAGTATTTCGATGGTATCAAACACCTGAAATGTTCTAATAGTAGTAATAGTGACAACAAACAAAGTTGTTGGACCAAGCATTGGCCATGTAACAAGTTTAAATTGTTCCCATGTAGATTTTGCTCCATCCATTTCTGCAGCTTGATATAACTCTCTTGGTATACCAGTCAATCCAGCTAAATATAAAACCATATTGAAGCCAAAGGCTTGCCATATTCCAATAAAACATACAGTCCAAATCGCAGTATTTTTTTGTTTTAACCAATAAGGAAAATCCATGTTGTTTGCACAAGCTACTGCATACCAGCTTTCTTGAGAGTCTACCCAAGGTAACCAATGAAAACCTAGAATGAATTCTCTAACACCCCCACATCCATTTGCTAAGAAGCTGTTTACTATTCCAAGAGTTGGGTGAAGAGTAAATTCCCATGCAATCGCCATTGCAAGAAGAGTTGCCATAACCGGAAGAAAGAAAATAGTTTTATATATATCAGCGCCAAACCTTAGTGAATTTAAGAGCATAGCAGCACATAATCCAAGTACAACAGAAATTGGAACGACAACAATAACATACGTCGCTGTGGCCCAAATCATTTTGACATATGTTTTGCGATTGAACATCTTGTCATAATTTTCTAGTCCAACCCACTCAAATGTTTTGTTTCCTAAATTATAGTCAGTAAAAGAAATTCCTCCTGCAAGAAAAAGAGGAAAGATTAAAATAATTATCATCAGTATGATTGCTGGTGCAATAAACCATATGTGAGCTTTTGAATTATGCATTAGTAAATTGAACTCTCATTCCTGCTTCATTAAATAGTAATGCTTTATCTGAAACTCTTTTAATATTCACTTTTGAACCGTTTGAAATTTGGTGTGTAAATTGTGGTAAGCCCCTTACAATTATTTTATTTGAACCGTCTTCAATATTTACATGAAAGAAAATATCTGAACCTAAATTTTCTCTATATGCAACTGTTCCACTAAATGTATTTTCATTACTTTCATTTGTAATTTCTAAATGTTCTGGTCGAATACCAATATGTAAATCTGTATTACTTTCAGAACTTTTTCTTTTTAGATTAACGTTGAGAAAACTTACCGTCCCACCAGAGTCCGCAGTTCCTTTAAATATATTTATTTTTGGACTTCCAACAAATTGAGCCACACTTAATGAGGAAGGATTGTCATATACTTCTTGAGGCGTATCTAGTTGTAATAAATTTCCATCAATCATAACAGCCATTCTAGAAGACATAGTTAATGCTTCTGCTTGATCATGTGTCACGTACACAAAAGTAGTTTTAAGTGAATTATGAAGTTCAGATAATTCAGATCGCATGTGAACTCTCAGAGCCGCATCTAAATTTGAAAGAGGTTCATCCATTAAAAAGGCAACAGGCTCTCTAACCATAGCACGACCAAGAGCAACTCTTTGTCTTTGACCACCTGACAATTGTCCTGGTTTTCTATCTAATAGTTCTGAAATTTTTAGAGTTTCAGAAGTTTTATTTACTAATTGATTTATAGATTCTGTTTTCTCTTTTTTGCTTGGAGAAAAATTACCAATCAAGGGTAGTCTTTCAAATGCATTATAATCTCTTAGTCTTAATGGAGTTTCTAAATTTCTTCTGACTGTGAGATGAGGATAAAGAGCATATGATTGGAAGACCATTGCCAAATCTCTTTCACTTGCTCTAACTCTATTTACATTTTTATTATCTATTAATACATCACCTGAAGTCTGCTGTTCCAATCCTGCAATTATTCTAAGTAACGTGGATTTACCGCAACCAGATGGACCAACTAATGTTAAGAATTCTCCATCGTTTATATCAACATTCAAATTATTAAGTACTTGTGTAGACCCAAATGACTTTGAAATATTTTTAAGTGATATTGTCCCCACTCATTCCCCCTGTATCTTAACTTTAATCTACAAAATTTTATTAAATTTGAGAATATTTTAAATCTATTTATTTCAGTTTTATTTCAATTTTATTAACAAATATTCAAATTATGATTGAGTTTAATTAGCAGATAACTATAAATTCGTATTTTTAATAATATATATTAGTTGAAATAGTGTCCGATAATTTAGAAATTAATAAAAGAGAATATCCAAGCTCTTTCTCAAAAACTGCAATTGTTATATGCCTTGATGGTAGTCAAAAAGAGTATCTCGAAGAAGCATCAAAATCAAATCTTACACCAAATCTTGATAAATTAATTGCAAGTGGTGAAAATCTACTAGTTCACAGTGCTATTCCAAGTTTTACAAATCCTAATAATATTTCGATTGTGACAGGCCAACCAAGTTCTGTACACGGTATATGCGGAAACTTCTTTTATACACCTGAGACGGGTGAAGAAGTAATGATGAATGACCCAAAATATATGCGAGCACCAACTATTTTTGAAAAATTTTACAATTCTGGTTCTAAAATTGCTCTTGTTACTGCAAAAGACAAGTTGAGAACACTTTTAGGAAACGGATTAAGTTTTGATGATGAGAGAGCTATTTGTTTTTCTGCTGAAAAATCTGATCAAGCAACAAAAGATCTCAATGGTATAGATAATGTAAACGATTGGTTGGGGATGCCAGTGCCAGAAGTATATTCTGAAGGACTTTCTGAATTTGTAATGGCTGCAGGTGTAAAGCTTCTTGAAGAGTTCAAACCAAATATCATGTATTTATCGACTACAGATTATATTCAACACAAATATGCACCAGGAAATGAAACAGCAAATAAATTTTATGCAATGTTTGATAAATATATTGGTCTTTTAAATAAGGAGAATGTTTCTATAATCATCACAGCAGATCACGGTATGAAACCAAAATCAAAAGAAGATGGTTCACCTAATGCAATATTTTTACAAGATTATTTAGATAAAAAATTTGAACCAAACATGGCTAAAGTCATCCTACCAATTACAGATCCATATGTCGTTCATCATGGTTCACTTGGTTCTTTTGCAACAATTTATTTAGAAGACAAGAGCAAGGTTGATTTAGTTGTAAACGCTATTCAAGAAATAAAAGATATAGAAGTTGTTTTAACAAAAGATGAAGGATGTTCTACTTATAATTTACCTCCTGATAGAATGGGGGATATTATATGTATGTCTTCAGAATTTATGACTATTGGTTCATCGGAAGATAAACACAATCTTTCTGGATTAAATGAACCTTTACGTTCTCATGGAGGACTCCATGAAAGAGAAGTTCCATTCATATCAAATTTAAAATTACAAAACTTAGATACTAGCAAACAATTATATAACTATGATGCATTTTATTATGCAATAAATGGAGCCCTATGATGCACAAAAAAATGATTAATGAAGCAATGCGTATTGCTGGAGAAAAAGTTACTTCAGATAAAACAATAAATGTTGAGTACCCTTTTACAGGTGAAGTAATCGGAACTGTTCCTGCCGGTACTGCAGAGCATGCAAGAAAGGCTTTAGATATTGCTGCAAATTACCAACCTAAACTTACAAGATACGAGAGACAAAAAATTCTTCAAACTGCTGCAGAAGTACTTGTTAAAAGAAAAGAAGAAATTTCTGATATTATTACTTTAGAACTTGGTATTTCAAAACAAGATTCTCTATACGAAGTAGGAAGAGCTTTTGATGTATTTTCATTAACGGCTCAACTTTGTATTCTTGATGATGGAGAAATATTTTCTTGTGATTTAACTCCACATGGAAAAGCGAGAAAAATATTTACCATAAGAGAACCTTTAACAGCAATTTCAGCAATCACTCCATTTAATCACCCTTTAAATATGGTAGCGCATAAAATTGCTCCTTCAATTGCAACTAATAATTGTACAGTATGTAAGCAGACAGAATTAACACCTTTAACAGCAATGGTACTCGCTGATGTTTTATATGAAGCAGGTCTTCCACCAGAAATGTTTTCAGTTGTAACTGGATTGCCTCAAGATATCGGATCAGAAATGATCAAGAATCCAAATATTGATCTCATTACTTTTACAGGCAGTGTAGGTGTAGGAAAATTAATTGCTGAACAAGCTGGATACAAAAGAACAGTTCTTGAGCTAGGTGGTAATGATCCATTAATTGTTTTAAATGACTTAGATGGTGATGATCTTAAAAAAGCTGTTGAGCTAGCTGTAACGGGAGCAACAAAAAATTCTGGTCAACGTTGTACAGCTGTTAAAAGAATACTGGTTCAAGAATCTATTGCAGATCAATTTGTTGAAATGGCTCTTGAGCGTGCTAAGAAAATTAAATTTGGTGATCCTATGAATATGGAAACAGACTTAGGTACAGTCGTTAATGCTCAAGCTGCAGAACTTTTTGATAAAAGAGTTTCTATGGCTGAAGAAGACGGCGCAAAAATTTTATATCACCCTGGAAGAAAGGGTGCTTTGTTACCTCCAATAGTTGTAGATCATGTTGATCCTAAAAGTGAATTAGTTTTAGAAGAAACATTTGGTCCAGTTATCCCAATCATTCGTGTGCCTAATGACGATGAAGCTGTAATGAAAATATCTAATTCAACCGCATTCGGATTATCATCTGGTGTATGTACAAATAACTTCATGCGAGCAAAAAAATATATTCAAGGTTTAAATGTTGGTACGGTAAATATTTGGGAGGTTCCAGGTTATAGAATTGAAATGTCTCCTTTTGGAGGAATTAAAGATTCAGGTCTTGGTTACAAAGAGGGTGTTATTGAAGCAATGAAAAGTTTTACTAATGTAAAAACCTTTTCGCTACCTTGGTAAATAAACCAGTTTTTCTCTAATTTTTCTTAATGCTGTGAAAAAATAAGCTTATTTTTTAGTAATATTTTCGTAATAAAATTGTAACCCTTTGAAGCTACGTGTTAGATTAATATTATATTTGAATCGGAGGGATTAAATGAAAAAATTAATTACAGGATTTGCAGCCGTATTAGCTTTTGGTTTTTATGGTTCTGTTAATTCAGCTAAGTCTATAGAAATAGAAGTAGCTTATCCTTATTCAGGATTATTCGATGTAACGTTTCAAGCTATTATGCCAGAGTTTGAAAAAGCACATCCAGATATTCAAGTTAAATTTAGAGCAACTTATGAAAACTATGAGGATGCAACTGCAACAATCTTCAGAGAGTCTACTTCAGGTAATTTACCAGATGTAACAATGCAAGGTCTTAACAGACAAGCACCTCTAGTTGACAAAGGTATTGCTAAGTCTTTAGAGCCATTTATTGCAAAAGAAGCTGCTTTTGAAAAAGATGGTTACCATTCTGCTATGTTAAGTCTTTCAACATTTGGTGGTGAAGTTTATGGATTACCATTTTCTGTATCAACGCCAGTTGGATATTATAACATGGATTTATTAGCTGAAGCAGGTGTAAATAGTATTCCAACTAACTGGGACGAAGTTATTGCAGCATGTAATAAATTGGAAGCAGCAGGTAAAGGAACTCTATACTTTGGTTGGAACATCACAGGTAACTGGTTCCACCAAGCATTAATGCACACTCAGAATGTTCCAATGGTTAAAGATGGAGCTGTAAATATGGGTGGTGATGCAGGACTTGCAACGTTAGAGCAAATGAAAGCAATCATGAGCGGATGTAATATGCCAAACTATTCAATTGCTGATGGTCAAGCTGCGTTTAACGCAGGTACAATTGGTATGATGTTCTGGTCTACTTCAAGCTTGGGTTCAGTTAATGCTGCAAAGGCAGACTTTGTTTTAAAGACTGCACCATTCCCTGGAATGGCTGGAGTTAACAATGGAACACCTGCAAGATTACCAGCAGGTGGAAACGCTGCAATGTTAGTGTCTACATCTGATGATCCAGCAAGAGTTGATGCTGCATGGACTTTCTTAAAGTTCATAACATCAGGTATCGGTGCTGCATTAGTTGCTGAAACAACTGGATATGTTCCACCAAACAAAGCAGCGAATGAATTATTAGGTGATTTCTATAGTAAAAACCCTAATAAACTTACTGCAGTTGAACAACTTCCACTTCTTGCAGATTGGTTTGCATATCCTGGAGAAAATGGATTAGCTGTTACACAGGTAATCTATGATTACACAGAAGAAATTGCTACAGGCGACGCTGATGATATGGGTGATCTCCAAGAAGAAATGATGGAAGAAATAAACGATCTTATGTAATTTGAGATTATTTATTATTAACTTTTTATTACAGCGGCTTTATAAAAGCCGCTGTTTTATTTTAAATTTAAATGGGAGTAAAAATAGATGCCTCTTAAAACAACTACAATAGGTGCTTATCCAAAACCGAAACAAACACCTATTCAAGATTGGTTTTTAGGGACAAAATCAGAAGAAGAGAGAAAAGCGTCAAAAGGATTATTATCAAATTGGTCACCTGGCGCATATGAAAAAGCATTAGAGTCTGCAGGTGCAGATGCTGAAAAATTATTTTTAGCAGCAATTAAAGAAGTTATAACTGATCAAGTAAATGCGGGTATTGATGTTCCAACAGATGGAGAAGTCAGACGTGAGAGTTACGTATTATATCAATGTCGATTTTTAAATGGAGTAAGTTTTAAAGAAGTTACACATAAGTCAGTAAGACAAGGCGCGTTCGAAGCTGATCTTCCAACTATTGTTGCACCGATTTCAAGTAAAGAAATACGTATGCATCTAGACTGGAAGAGTGCACAACAATTTACAAAAAATCCAGTTAAAATTACCCTACCTGGACCAATGACAATTACAGATTCAATTGCCAACAACTACTATGATGACATGAAAAAACTTGGTTTTGATTTAGCATTAGCTCTCAATAAAGAAATCAAGGCACTTGTAGATGCAGGTTGTCAGTATATTCAAATTGATGAACCAGTATTTGCTAGAAAGCCTGATGAAGCTCATTCATATGGTATGGAAAATTTAGAAAGAATGATGCATGGTATTCCTAAAGAAGTGCAACGCGTTTGCCATATTTGTTGTGGTTATCCCAACTCACTAGATTCAGAAGGGTATAAAAAGGCTGATCTAGATGCTTATGATAGAATTGCATCACTTGTAGATGATTCAACTATTGATGAAGTATCTTTAGAAGATTCACATAGGCATAATGATTTAAATCTTTTAGAAAAATTTACTAAAACAAAAGTAATTTTTGGATTTATTGATATTGCAAAAAGTAGAATGGAGTCTGTTGAAGAAGTAAGAGTTCGTATCAAAGATTCACTTGAACATATTGATGAACACCGTTTAATAGCTGCACCAGATTGTGGTTTAGGTTTCTTTACCCGAGAACAAGCAATTGAGAAAATGACAATTTTAACTAAAGCGGCAAAATCAATTTAAGGTAATGTGGAATTATTTTAACCCTGTTGAAATTATCTTTGGAGAAAATAGATTTAAAGAAGTACATGATGCTGTTAAAAATAAAAAGTACATCATAATCACTCATCCAGAAGAAATTTTTAAAAAATATAGCGATGAATTAAAATCTTCTTCAAATCCACCTTTATCCATTATGACCGATGTTCAGCCTAATCCAGATTATAAGGATATTTTAGAGCTACAAAATAAATTTTCTTCAATTAATGAATCGGTAGATTATATTTTAGCTATAGGTGGTGGCTCTGTTACAGACACAGCTAAAGCAATTGCTGCATTTAAAGATAAACAAGAATATCTAACAGATTTTGTTCGCAATAAGAAAAGTCCAAGAGTAGAAAATCCAATTAAGATTATTGCAATACCTACAACATCAGGAACATCAAGTGAGCTTACGTGTTGGGCCACAATATGGGATAAAGAAAAAAATAATAAATTATCTTTGGCGCATAAATCTCTTTATGCAGAAAAAGCAATTATCGATACATCAATTATGGTTGATAAGCCTTTAGGCTTGACCATTTCAACAGGTTTAGATGCTCTCTCTCATTCAATGGAAAGTATTTGGAATATTAATGCAAACCCAATTTCTGCTTCTCATGCAATACAAGCATCAAAATTAGTATTAGAAAATTTACCACTTCTCGCTAAAGATTTAAGAAATGTTGTATTACGTTCAAACATTGCACTGGCATGCGTTCATGCTGGCTTAGCGTTTTCCAATACGAAAACTGCTATTGCGCACAATCTATCATACCCTGTGACGCTCAATTATGGCATTCAACATGGTATTGCTTGCTCATTTACATTACCCATGATTACTAAAAGTATGGTTGGAATTGATAGTGTCGCTGAGGAGAGACTAAAATTAATTTTTAACGATAACCTAGAGAATGCCGCAAATCATCTGAGTGAATTTATGCGTTCTTTAGAGGTTCCTCTAAACTTAAATGAAATAAAAGTTCCTGTTCAAGAATGGAATAATATAGTAGATGATGCGTTTTTAGGGGAACGAGGTAAAAACTTTATTGGCAATAAAGAAGCCTTCATCTCTTCTGCTAAATCAATGGGACTTTATTAGTAATGAAAAAAAATTTCAGGTTTTATGATAACAGACAAAAATACTTATTATTTGTCACAACAACAAATGAAAAAAATCAAATTGCTGATGCGATACGCCCTCACGTAAATAAAATTAAACCTCAAAAACCTGGTATAAAAATATTTGATGCTGGTATGGGTGATGGTTCCTTACTTATGAATGTTATGCGTCAGTGCCACGAGGCTAAGCCTAACGTACCTCTATTAGTTTGCACAAAAGAAATAAGCATAGAAGATGTAAGATTAGGTTTGGAAAAATTACCCGATAGGTTTGTTGAGCATAAGAATACTGTTTTTGTCATTTCAAATCTACACTACGCTGAAGCCGCAAACCTAAAATCAAAAAATGACGTTAAACAGAAAAAAATTAATTGGAATATTATTAAATTGAAAGGTGACACCTCTCTTGAATTTGCCCAACAATTAAGAAAACAAAATGAATTTTTAGAAAAAAAATGGAATATAGAAATTAATAAAAAGTCAGGTAACCATACTTATAAGGAGCCTTCAGTCATGGTTATTTACCGTGAAGATCAAGAATTTAATGTTAATGAATTAATACCAACTAAAAAAAAATCAGATAATAAATTTGATCTTATTATTGCTTCACAGCCTTATCGTTCAAGAATTTCAGCAGAAAAGAAATCAAAATATGTCATCGAACCAATGATTCGAGCGTTAAAATCAAAAGGGAAATTATTAACTATTCATGCTTCAGGAAAAGATCCTGCTAATGAAATAATTCGTAAAATTTGGCCAAAAGAGGACCCTTTTCCTTCTCTTGGAAATAGTATCATTTCCTATCTTAAGAAAAATTTAAATAAAGATTTATTAAGTAGATTATCTTTTGGAGAAAAAAGAATTATTAAGTGTAAATTGAGAGCTCTACCAACAGAAATCAGTGGAGGTATAGCGACATCATTAGTTTTTTCTGCTTGGAATGCCTCCATATATGTCAATCAAATGGATGACGAAAAAGTAATGAAGGTAGAAAAAACAAAAAATTACGAAAAAGTAGTCCAAAACATTGTTGCTAAAAATAAAGGTCTTTATTTTAACAATGAAATATTTGTAATCGAAAAAAAATAATTTTTATTTAAACCAATTAACTTCTGTTTTTAAAAAATCTTCAGTATGAATTACTATTCCATTTTTATTTAAAATTGCTACATTGTAATTTGGATCAGTATTAGCTAAACCAAGCCTATATTCAGATGAAAAATTTGGTATTAGAGGTGACCATGTGCTCCTTGGCGAGGAAAAACTTATACCAAGATATGATCCGGAACTAGTAATATGCTGATGACCAAAAAAAATATGTTTAATATTTTTTTTACTAATCAATATTTCTTTAAATTCTTTTTTATGTTTTAATCCAATACCATCGCTTTCATCTCTAACCAGTGCCAATGGATTATGGTGCATAAATATATAAATTTCTTTATTATCATCTGTGTTATTTAAAAGATCAATCAACCATTCTTGTCTTTTTAACGTATAATGACCAATGTGTGTTCCGTGCTCTAGAGTATCTATAAAAATAAATCTATTATTCTTATAGTCATCGTAGTATTGGATAAATCCATTACTATCAGTTGGCACATGATTTAAAGTTTTTTTAAAATTTTCACGATTGTCATGATTACCAGGTATTAGTTTTGGTTCAAGGTTTAGGGGTAGATTAAATTCTTTTATTATTTTTTTAAACAGATTGTAAGAATCTTCATCTCCAATGTCTGTTATATCACCAGTTATAGCAAACATATCTGCATCACGGTGATTTAAAACAATGTGTTCTAAAGCACATTTGAATCTTTCTACAGAGTTTATGCCAAATAATTCATTTGTATGAATATGGGGGTCAGAGAGGTGAATAATTTTCATCATAAATATTTACTAAATATACATAAAAAAAAAATAATAAAAAAGAATTAAAAAATTTAAAATAAATTAGTTAAAATTTAACAAAATATTAATATTTATATCTTACCCAAAAAACTTTCATTGATAAAAATAGGAGATTTATAATGAATATAATTAAATTACTTATTATCTCTTTAACCGTGGTAATAACATCATTAAGTGTAAGGGCTATTGACCTAGAATTTTATTTTCCAGTCGCTGTAGGTGGTGGAGCTGCTCAGGCAATTGAGAAATTTGCAGAAGATTACACAAAATTAAATCCAGATGTAAATGTGAAAGCTGTTTTCACAGGAAGTTATACAGATACAGATACTAAATTTCTAACAGCATGTAAATCTGGAACAGCTCCTGCAACATCAGTTATGATTGCTGTTACAATTTTTAAATATATAGACGAAGAATGTGTAATGGCTTGGGACGATATATTAACTCAAGACGAAATTGATAATTGGATAGGTGGTTTTTATCCTGCTTTTATGGCTAATGGTCAAGTTGATGGTAAAACTTATGGGATTCCATTTCAAAGATCAACACCAGTACTCTATTACAATAAGGATGCTTTTAGAGCTGCGGGATTAGATCCTGAAAATCCACCTAAGACTTGGGATGAACAGCTAGAAGTTGCAAAAAAATTAACAATCAAAGATTCTGATGGAAATGTAAGTCAATACGGAATAAGAATTCCATCTGCTGGTTTTCCATACTGGTTATTTAGTGCAATTGTTTATGGCAATGGTGGAAAAATTATGAACGATAATGGCACTGAAACATATATTAACTCACCAGAAGCCATTGAAGCATTAGAAAAACTTGTAGCTCTTAGTACTACTGAAGGGGTGATGAGACCAGGTATACTTGAATGGGGATCTACTCCACAGGCATTTTTTGAGGGTCAAACTGCAATGATGTGGACTACTACTGGAAATCTGACAAACGTCAGAAATAATGCTCCGTTTGATTGGGGTGTAGCTTTCATTCCTGGTATTAAACAATTTGGAGCACCAGTTGGAGGAGGAAATTTTTATCTATCAATTGACACTACAGAAGAGGAACAGCAAGCAACAAAAGACTTTGTAAAATGGATAACAGAACCTAAACAGTCTGTTGCCTGGACAAAAGCCACTGGTTATGTTGCACCTAGAGCTGAGACTTGGGAGTCTGATGAAATGAAAGAATTTTTAAAAGAATTTCCATATCCAGCTGTTGCAAGAGATCAGTTGGAGTATGCAGGTCCAGAATTTTCGACCTACGAGCAACCTAAAACTGTTTCAATTTTTAATAGAGCGTTAGAAGCAGCAGTTGCTGGGGAAAAAGATCCTAAAACTGCTCTTTTAGAGGCGCATGCCGAAATTGATAAAATACTAAAAGATTACAGATAAAGAAAAAATATCAAACGGCACTAGTTAATAATAGTGCCGTTTTTTTTATGATAACTAAAATTAAAAAACATATACCAGTAATTTTACTTTTATCGCCTGGATTCATATTATTATTAACTTTTGTTCACATACCTGTTGTTAAAACAATTTATATGAGTTTTTTTTCTACTCCTAAAGGGAGAAAACCAAGTAAGTTTAAAGGTATTGAAAATTATGAACATATGTTTTCAGACCCCATTTTTTGGAAGGTTATGTCTAACAATATTGTTTATGCAATTTCTACAATCCCATCTTCAATAATTATTGCAATAATTATGGCGCAATGGGTAAACAGCAAGTTACCCGGTAGACCATTGCTTCGTTTTGCATATTTTTTACCTGTAGTTTTACCCTTAATAGCTGTTGGTAATATATGGCTCTTTTTTTTTCTTCCTGGTTTTGGATTAATTGATCAAGTTGGATCTTTATTTGGTTTCCAAAATACAAATATTTTAGGAAACCCTGATCAAGTTTTATGGGGTATTATTGCTGTAAGTATTTGGAAAGAGTCTGGTTTTTACATGATTTTTTTTCTAGCTGCTCTTCAAGGAATACCTAGGGAAATGAAAGAGGCAGCAATTATTGAAGGGGCTAATAGTTGGCAAATGTTTTACAAAATTACACTACCAATGATAACACCAACCTTATTATTTGTTTCAGTCAATGCAGTAATTACTGCCTTTACACGAATAGAACATTTATTCACTATGACTGGTGGAGGTCCAAATTACAACAGCGCTTTATTACTCTATTATATTTATGAGAATGGTTTTGAATTTTGGGATACAGCATACGCAATAACATTATCGGTTTTACTAATTATATTATTGTCAATAATAGGAATTGGTCAAATTTTTTTATTGGATAGAAAGGTCCATTACCAATAAAAATGTATTCATTCTATAAAAATATTAATATTATTGGTGCTTGGTTACTTGGATTTTTATGGTTACTACCGCTCTTATATGCAATCTGGGCTTCGATACACCCAATAGAATATCAAGTTAAATTTGATTTGTTTGCCCCTCTGACCTTATACAATTTTGAAAATGCTTGGTCACAAGCTCCTTTTGCAAGATATATGTTCAACACATTTATATACGTTACAATGACCACTTCATGCCAGTTTATCTTATGTTCTCTGACTGCATTTGCTTTTGCAAGATATGAGTTTCCTTTTAGGAACATACTTTTTGGATTAGTTTTAATTCAACTAATGATTAATCCAGAAATCATTCTTATCGAAAATTATAAAACAATTAAATTCTTAAATTTGATAGATACCATTCCTGCAATTAGCCTTCCCTACATTGCATCTGCTTTTGGAATTTTTGTTTTAAGACAAGCTTTCAAAACTGTTCCAAAAGAGCTAGATGATTCTGCGAGGATTGATGGTGCTGGAGCATTACGAATTTTATGGCATGTTTACATACCATTATCTATACCTACTTTTTTAGCTTATGGACTTGTATCAATATCTTATCATTGGAATAATTATTTGTGGCCTTTAATAATAACTAACTCAGAGGAAACTAGAATTTTAAATGTTGGTTTAGCTATCTTTTCTATGGAGGAATCAGGTATCGAGTGGGCTACTATAAGCGCAGGGACATTAATGGTAACCGCACCACTAATAATTGCATTTATTATTTTTCAAAGACAGTTTGTAGAGAGTTTTGCAACTTCGGGTATAAAATAATCTATTACCAATTAAATTCTAGTTTTAAAAAAGATATATTTGTAAAACTCTTCTTTTAAATCAATACTAACTCTTGCATGTACTTTACCTTGTTTTCCTTGAAAAGATTGTTTTTCTGTAACTGGAAACACCCCTTCATGCCAAATATTTGGATGAATATACAAACCTTTTGATCCGTCACAATAAAATGCTTTAAAATGTTCTGGTTCAATGTCGTCTGTCGGTAAGGCTAAAGGACAAATAAATGGTTTATTTTCTTCAGGAAAGAAAAGCTGACCTCCATCAGGATGATAATTTGCATGCCATAAAAAAATTTTTGTTGGATCTGAATATTTATCTTTTTGTAATTCTTGATCAGGATTATTGGCATAACCCAGTATATATTTTCCATCTACTTCATAATCACTTTTATGTTGAACAGCATTATTTTGCCCATAAAGCACGTCACCTTGCCACCAGGTATCAAAAGAGCCTTCGGTAGTTCCACCTTCATTACCAGTTCCCTCTTCTATTTCGCGCCATCCTTGTTTTGGCCAAGTAACAATTTCAATATCACTATTTTCAAAACTATCGATTAAATACCCATATCCTTTAAGATTTTCATTTGTTGCTTTAACTAAAGGTATTTCAATTTCTTTTGTCATTGTTTTGTTAGTTTAATGTTAGTCCCAACTCAGTAACAACTTCTTTTACAGCTTTTATTGTATCCATCATGTCTTGTTCATTTAAATTACCAATACACCCAATTCTAAAAGTTTCTGCCACTGTTAGTTTTCCTGGATAAATTAAAAAATCTTTTTCACTAAGAGCATTATAAAATTGCTCAAAGTTAAATTTAGGATCATTAGGTTGTTTAAAAGTAATAATAATTGGTGCTTGTAAATTATCAGGAAGTAGTTGCTCAAATCCCAACTCTTTCATTCCATTACAAATAATTTCACAATTTTTTTTATATCTTTTACCTCTTCCCTCTACCCCACCTTGTTCTTTATGTTCTTCAATAGCTTGGTTGAATGCAGCTAATACGTGTGTTGGAGGTGTAAATCGCCATTGTTTATTTTTTTCCATTGCTTGCCATTGATCATACAAGTCTAGACTTAGTGAGTGACTATTGCCTTTTGCATTTTGAATAACTTCATTTTTTACAAGAATGAAACCAACACCTGGCACACCTTCTAAGCATTTGTTTGATGAAGCGGCTACAGCGTCAAAAGTAATTGTTTTAGAACTTAAGGGTAATGCACCAAAGGCACTCATTGCATCGATGAATAACGATAAATTTTTCCCTTCAACCAATTTTGCAATGTCTTCAATAGGATTTAAAATACCCGATGTTGTTTCACAATATACAGCAAAGACGTGTGTTAAGTTGTTGCTATCAATTAACTCTTCAATTTTATTGATGTCATGTACTTCATGTTCAGCAACTTCATATTCAATAAAATCTCTCCCTAAATATGTGCACATTTTTTTCATTCTTTGTCCGTAAGCACCATTGATCAGAATCAGAATTTTAGAATCTTTTTGAGTAAGAGAGCTCACCATCGACTCTACAGCAAAAGTTCCACTTCCCTGCATTGGAACACATTGATATTTATCTTCACCGTCTATTAATTTAACAAGAGAATCTCTAATTGATGCATTGAGATTAATAAATTTTGTATCTCTCGAACCCCAATCATGAAGCATAGCCTCTTTTGTTGACATCGATGTCGTGAGAGGGCCGGGGGTTAATAATTTTTTATCCATTAAATATTTACTTCATAAATATTATTATAAATTTGATCAATCTTATTAAAGTTGGAATTGAATTTATTTTCTAATAAGTTAATTATGAATGAGGATGGAAGAAAATATTGTAGATTATCTCTTAGATCTTTTGAAAACAAAAGGTGCTGATATTCAATATGGTAATGAGGATGTGACACAACTTGAGCACGCCCTTCAATGTGCTGAATTGGCAGAACAACATAAATTACCTGGTCCAACAATAGCAGCTGCCCTGCTCCATGATATAGGGCATCTCATATATGAAGACGGCGATCCCATCCACGAGGGTAAAGATGGTCATCACGAAAATTTAGGTGCGGATTTTTTAAAAAAATATTTTGGTGAAGATGTTATTTTACCAATCAGAGCGCATGTTGATTCAAAAAGATATTTATCAAGTGTAGAAGAGGGTTATTATGAGAGTTTATCAGAGGCATCAAAGCTTTCGTTAAAAGTTCAAGGTGGTCCTTTTACAAAAGAAGAAGCAGATGATTTTATTAGTAAACCTTTTATGGATAAAGCAGTAGAGCTTCGAAGATTTGATGATTTAGCAAAAATTTTAGATAAAAAAACTCCCGATGTTGAACATTTTCGTCCCTATTTAGAAGATGCAAGAAAATCTTTTTTAGCTAAACAAGCATAAATGCAATTTAGCAACTATGATTTTATAGATTCAAAGTCATTTGCAGGCAAAATTATATTAACTTCTTTCCCAGGCCTAAATTCGAATGGTTTGTTTGAAGAAAAAATTTTAAAAAAGGAATTAGAATTATTTAAAGATAATAATTGTAGCTCCATTACTTCTTTTGTTGAAGATAGCGAATTTGAAAAATTGTGTAATAAAACTCTATTTGTCAAAAGTATTTATGAACATAAATTACATTGGTACCATTTACCCATCTATGACATGGGAGCACCAGATAAAGACTTTAAATATAAATGGGAGACAACAAAAGTTTTGCTAAAAAACGAATTAATAGATGGCAAAAATATAGTTTTACATTGCCGCGGGGGAAAAGGAAGAGCTGGCACTATAGCTGCTATTTTACTTATTGAATTTAACTATGAAAAACAAGAAGCTATTGATTTAGTGCGATCAAGAAGAAAAGGAGCTATTGAATCAAAAATCCAAGAAGATTTTATTTTTTCCTACAGAGCATTAAATTAAAGTGTAATATTTATAATTTATAGAAGTAAGGAGAAAATATGACAGATCTGTCAATCAATAGAATAAAGTGGTTTAGCACCGCGTTAATATTATCAGGAATATTATTAACAAATTTAAATGCCTATCCAATTAACATAATTATTCACGGTACAGGTGCTGTTGGTTGGTCAATTGTTGGTTATATGACAAAAGATAGAGCTCTGCTCACAAACTTTGGTTTACAACTCCCACTATTTATTTTTGGATATATTTATTTGCTAACATGAAAAATAAAAATATTCTTTTTATGTGTGTTGCTAATTCAGCAAGAAGTCAAATGGCTGAAGGAATTGCAAAAAAATTATATCCTAATTGCATTATTAAAAGTGCAGGATCAGTACCCAAAGAAGTCAATCCTAATGCAATTTTGGTTATGAGTGAGATCGATATTGATATATCAAAACATTATTCAAAAGATTTTGAAAGTTTAGACAATAAGTTCAGAGATGAATTAAATACTGTTTTTACGCTTTGTAAAGAAGAGGTATGTCCAGTTTTAAATTCCAAAGCTCAGATATTTTCAATACCATTTGATGATCCGGCATCAGATCATTTTAGTTCAAACCAATTAGATAAATTTAGAGAAGTAAGAGATTCAATTTTTGATAAATTGAAAGAACTAAAAAATTTATTTGAGAATTAATGAAGTTAAAAATTAATTAAATTTATAAAAATTTAATATTACATTAATCTATCTGTAAACAATAAAATTTAAATGCCTCTTACCACTCACAGTATTATTTCCTCCTGCTAATTACCAATAATTGTGAGTGGGATTAATTTTTTATTTCTCCTTTTTCGAGTACTTTAACAATTGTTTAACATTATAAAATTAAGAATTTAAAGTAAATTTTATGAAAATTAATAAACCAGCGCTTACCTTTTCTAACTCCGAAGTTAATCCTGTTGGAAAGATTATTATTCAATTAACCGAATTGGGAACGGGTAAAATTAAGTTACGTAAGTTGTATGAGGATTATTTAAGAGAAAATTTACCTCCAGAGAATTTTTGGCATGATGCAATTGAAAGATTAGGTCTCCGTGTTCAGACACATTATCATTCTAAAAGTAATATTCCTAAAAATGGCAAACTTGTAGTAATCGCTAACCATGCATTTGGAATAGCTGATGGTCTTACAATATGCTCTTTAATTAGTAAAATTAGACAAGATTACAAAATTATTACGCATAAAGTTTTACAAGGAGCAGATCTTATTAAGAATAAAATTATTCCTCTTGATTTTTCAAAAAATAGAAATGCTTTAATAAATAATATCGCTGCACGTAAAGAATGCGAAGAACACTTAAGAAATAATGGGGCACTAATCATTTTTCCATCAGGATCAGTTTCAACGAAACCAAAATTAAAAAAAGGAATCAAAGCAATAGATCGTGAATGGAAACAATTTACTTCAAAAATAATAATGAAAACTCAATCACCTGTCCTCCCAATTTTTTTTGAAGGACAAAATAGCGAACTTTTTCATGTTGCTGATAAAATTGGGCAAGTCTTTCGATATTCTTTAATGATATATGAACTTAAAAGAAGAATGGGAAAAAAAATTGATGTTCATATTGGACAAAGAATACCCTTTGAAACCATAAAAGAAATTGGCAATCTTATTGAGATTACAAAATTTTTAAGGAATAGCACTTATAGATTAGATCCTAGTAATAAAAACTCAATATTAAATTAATACGTCTGTAAAAAAACAATTTTCATTTCAATTTTTACCCCTTTTTTTTATCATGCCTTTAACAATTTTTTAATACTTCATATTTAATAATGATGAAGGAGATTTTTATGAAAAATAATTTAATAATTACTTTTCTTATCTGTACTATAGTTTCTCTAACTAATGTTGTTTTAGCACATTCTTATGTGGTTTCTAATTCAAAGGATAGCGGTGATGGATCTATTAGAGCAGCTATAGAAAATGCCAATAAGTCGGCTGGTGCAAATGTAATTTATATAAAGAGTGGAAATAATATTAAAATTTTATCATCTTTAAGTTATACTAGTACAGCACCATTATTTATTTATGGTCAGGGCCAAACAATTCACGCTATGGATGATTTTACAATTCTTGAATCAACAAATGGCGGTGATATGTCTATACACTCAATAAATTTCAGAGGTCCTGGAGGTTTTAATATTGAAAACCGTGCTGATTTAGATGGTGTAGGTGGTAAAGGAATTTTGTTAAATGTTAGAGACAATCAATATGGAATGGTTAAATTAGTTCTTAACGATGTAAAGGTTTATGATGTTGCTAACCACGGGATTCATGTATCCGATTGCGATGTTGGTGCAACGTGTGGTGCAGGCGGGGGAGGAGCAGGCGGCGGTTCGCCAGCTTCTATTTCTGTTTCCTTAAATAATGTAGTTGTTGACAATGTTGGTCAAGGAATGTTTGATGCCGACGGTCTGCGTGTAGATGAAAGAGACAATGGAGATCTAATTGCTTCTATTTTAAACTCTTCGTTTACGAGAGTCGGTGCAGATGGAGTAGAGCTTGATGAAGGTCAAGCTGGCTCAGTTATTGCACAGATTGAAAATACATCATTTAATAACAATGGTTATTATTGCCACCCAGATATTTTGGAAGCCTATCTCCCTGAAGAAGACGAAGGTGAATTTGAAGATGGTCAGATGACTGAATCAGCTGTACCACCTGCTATTACTGGATCTCCAGATGATGGTTGTTTTGAAAGAGAAGTAAGTCTTTATGACAGTGGTTTTGTTGAAGAATATGAATTTGGTATTGATGTTGACGATGGATTTGATGTGGATGAAGCAGGTCCTGGAGATATCTACGCTGAAGTAACTCGATCAACAATTATTGGTAACTGGGATGAAGGTCTTGACTTTGATGAGGAACAAGAAGGATCAATTAACATGACAATCATTGATACAATTGCACTAAGCAATACAGATGATGGATATAAACATTCTGAAGAAGGTCCAGGAAATGTAAGTGCTTTTGTTATCAATTCATCATCTGAAGACAATGGTGGAAAAGGTTTTGTTTTCGAAGAAGAAGAAGCAGGCAATGTTATGATCATGGCACAAGATGTTACCACATCAAATAATGATGATAGTGATGGAACTGGAATGGAACTTGTCCAAGAAGATTCAGGTTATGGTATTGTCAGATCTATTTCTTCAAGTATTGCAGACGGATTTGATATAGAAGGCGTTGAGTCGATTAATTAAAAGCTAAATTCTTGAAGCTGGATATATTCCAGCTTCAAATTTTTAAATTAGACTTAGCTCTAGATTTGTGTTTTGCTGAGTCCTTAAATTTTATATTCTTGCGCTGTCAGTGAATCAATTATTAAGCGCTTTATCATTTTTCTTTTTTATTTTAGGTTTATTTTTAATCTTTTTATTCAAACGGTAATATTAATTTTTTATGAATTTTCTTTGGAATTTCCTAGAAATTCACAAATAATAGGATTGAGCCTAATAACAGAAAAACCGTTACATATTAGTTAATGTAATTGAAATAAAATTTTAACAAATTTTTATTATTTTATATTAAAATGAAAGATCAGCAATCAGTTTCATATTATAGAACTATATGGATATCTGATCTTCATCTTGGAACAGAAAATAGCAAGAGTGAAATGCTTCTTGAATTTTTGAGATCAACAGATTCAAAATATTTATTTTTAGTTGGCGATATTATTGATGCATGGAGAATGAAAAAAAAAATTTATTGGCATCAAACTCATAATGACATTATCCAGAAGATTTTGCGTAAAGCAAGAAAAGGTACAAAAGTTATATTTATCCCAGGTAATCATGACGAACTTGTAAAAAATTACACAAGTTTTTCACTAGGGAATATATCAATAAAAAATAAGTTTACACACAAACTAGCTGATGGAAGAAATGCCCTTGTTTTACATGGTGATGAATTTGATGCAGTTATAATAAATGCTAAATGGCTGGCAAGTATTGGGTCATCCCTATACGAATTTATATTAAAGTTGAATAACTATCTAAATTTTGTCAGAAGAAAACTAGGTCTGTCTTATTGGTCATTATCTCAATTTCTCAAACATCAAACAAAAAGAGCCACGAATTTTATTTCTAACTTTGAGTTTGCCGTATCTGATAGCGCTAAAAGAGCAAATGCCGATGTTGTTGTGTGCGGCCATATTCATAAGCCCGTTATAAAAAAATTAAACGGAGTGTTATATTGCAATGATGGTGATTGGGTTGAGAGTTGTTCTGCGCTAGTGGAAAATAAAGAGGGACAATTATCTCTTATTGACTGGTCGATTGAAAGAGAAAAAATTTTTCACAACAAATATAACAAAATACCAGAAAGTGTAGCAGTGTGAAAAAAATAGCAATCATTACCGATGCTTGGCTTCCCCAAGTTAATGGTGTGGTAAATACATACCAACATATTAATCCATTTTTAAAAGAAAAGAATGAAATAGACATACTTCACCCAATGATGTTTACTAATTTTAGCTATCCCTGGTATAAAGAAATAAAACTAGCAATTAATACAAAAAAAATAACAGAAAAATTTTTTAATAATTTTGATCCAGATTTTATACATATCGCTACTGAAGGACCAGTTGGAATAGCGGGGAAAAAATTTTGTGAGAATAATAAGTTGAGATATACAACCTCTTTTCATACGAGATTTCCAGAATATTTAGAGCAAAGAATAATGATACCAAAAATAATTGGGTACTCTTTTTTAAAAAATTTTCATAAAAATGCATGCAATGTATTGGTCCCAACAGTATCTATGCGTGACGAATTAACGAAATATCAATTTCAAAATCTTAAAATTTGGTCAAGGGGAGTTAATACTGAATTATTTAATCCTTTAAAAAGAAGAAAAGGACTGAAAAAGTATATTGTTTACATTGGTAGAGTTTCATTAGAAAAAAACATCGAAGCGTTTTTAGAAATAAGAACTAAGATGGATAAAATTGTTGTTGGAGATGGTCCAGAAAAACAACGACTACAAAATAAATATCCATATGTATCTTTCGTTGGGATGAAAAAAGGTCAAGACTTAGCAAATTATTATGCAAATGCTGAAGCGTTGGTATTCCCATCCAAAACAGATACATTTGGAAATGTAATTTTAGAGTCTTTAGCCTCTGGAACACCAGTGGCTGCTTACCCAGTAACAGGTCCTAAAGATATTTTAAAAAACTCATTAATTGACAGTCTTGATAACGATATTGAAAACTCACTTAAAAAAGCCTTAAAGATTGATAGAAATGATTGTAGAAAATTTGCAATGCAATTTACTTGGGATAGATGTGCAAATCAATTTC
Source organism: uncultured Alphaproteobacteria bacterium (assembly GCA_902577945.1). Lineage (GTDB taxonomy): Bacteria > Pseudomonadota > Alphaproteobacteria > HIMB59 > CACPNW01. The sequence continues at coordinate 155,106 of CACHBB010000001.1, read as the reverse complement.
TATCTAATATTGTAAATGCAAAAAATTAATTTTAAAATTATAGTTACTAAGAAGTAAAAGATTCAATTTTTAACAAATTGAAAGAACTAAAAAATTTATTTGAGATTAATGAAATTTAAAAATTAGTTTAATTTATAAAAATTTAATATTCTATTAACACGGCTGTAAAAAATAAAATTTAAATACTCTTTACCACTCACAATATTATTTCTTCCTGCTATGTCCAATTGTTGTGAGTGGGATTATATTCTATTTTCAAATTTTTAAATTAGACTTAGCTCTAGATTTGAGTTTTGCTGAACCCCTCCCAGACAAGCTTGGATTTTTGATAAAAAAATTGTGAGAGGAAAACTTTTTCTCTTTGCTTGATATTTCTTTTTTCTGATAATTGCCATTACTTAACATTTGCCAAGAATTTGTATTATCTGTCATACTGGCAATTAAGATCTGATTTAATATTTGTTCATGTACAGTTTCATTTTCAATAGGAATAAATGTTTCAACACGCCTATCTAGATTTCTTTGCATTAAATCGGCAGAAGAAATAAACAAGATATTTTTTCTATGAGGGAATTTATGACCGTTATAAAAACAATATATTCTCGTATGTTCTAAAAAACGACCAATTATACTTTTAACAACTATATTTTCCGATAGATTTTCTTTACCAGGTATTAGAGAGCAAATTCCTCTTATCAACAATTCAATTTTTACATTTTTTTGAGATGCTTTATAAAATTCATCAATAATTTGTTTATCAACAAGAGAATTACACTTACATACTATTCCAGATGGTTTATTTTTTCCAGCATTTGTAATTTCATTTCTAATTAGTTCATTTAATTTGTTTCTTGCAGTTATTGGAGAATATACTATTTTTTTTATTGTTGTTGGTTCTGAATAACTAGTTAAATAATTAAACATTTTTGCAGCATCATTTGTTAATGTTTTGTCACAGGTGAAGTAAGATAAATCCATATAAACTTTTGCATTTCTCGGGTGATAATTACCTGTTCCATAATGTGCGTAATTTACAACAGAATTCATTTGCTTCCTTGTTACAAGTGTAATTTTTGCATGAGTTTTCATATCAATATTGCCAAAAACAACTTGCGCTCCAGCTAATTCTAATTCTTTTGCCCATTTTAAGTTACGCTCTTCATCAAAACGTGCTTGCAGCTCTATAATGACAGTTACTAATTTCCCTTTTTGTGCTGCTCTAACTAAACTTGCTTCTATCGGCGAGTCATCAGTTGTTCGGTATAAAGTATGTTTTATTGATAAGACTTTTGGATCATCTGCGGCTTGATCAATAAACTGAGTCACTACTTCAAAAGATTCAAATGGGTGATGAATAACAATATCTTTATTCGCTATTGCTTTAAAATAATCATTTTTAAAATCTTTAATTCTTTCAGGAAATCGTACCTTAAATTTTGGAAAAAATAATTTTTTAAAATCTTTTAAAAAAATTGACTCTATACTAGAAAGATTAATGGGTATTGGAAGTTTATATGTATTTACATCCTTATAGTTAAGTTTTTTATTTATGAATTTAATTAAGTGACTAGATATGTTTTCATCAAAATCAATTCTTATTACCTCTTGTCTTCTTCTCTCAAAAATAGCTTTTTGAAATACTAAAAATAAATCTTCTCCTTCACCCCCTAATTCTAATTCACTATTCCTAATTGGTCTAAAAACACCTTTATCCAAAACTCTATCACACTGGAAAATTTCTTTTAAAGAAATAAGCAAGGCTGTCTCCATAGAGACAAAACGTATTTTTTTACCAGGTAATTTAATAAATTTTTCTAATCCCTCTGGCACTCTCAGTATTCCATAAAAAGTTTTTTTATTATTTATTAACCGACATACTAATGTTGTTTCTTTATTTGGTATAAAAGGAAATGGGTGAGATGGATCAATAATAATTGGCGTTAAAACCCCCCAATTATTTTCTTCTAAATAATTTTTTATAAATGTTTTATCTTTTGTTTTCAGTGTTTTTTCTACATCTATATGGATCTTATTTTCTGAAAGCTCTTTTAGTAAATCTATCCATATTGATTTTATATCTGAAATCATCTTTGATGTTTCTTTATCTATCAGCTTGAGTTGCTGTTGTGGTGTTAATCCATCAAAACTTTTATTTCGTGAATATTTTTGAACATTTAATCCTGCCACTCTAACCATAAAAAATTCATCAAGATTAGAGAATGCTATTGATAGAAACCTAACTCTTTCTAATAATGGCGTTTTATTATCAAGTGTCTGACTTAAGACTCTTTCATTAAATTTAAGCCAAGATAATTCTCTATTAATATAGTTAAAAGAATTATTATTTTTAATCATAATGTTTGTTTATATTATTAATAAAAAAAAAACACTTTCATAAAAAATACATATTTCTTTAATAATTCTTATTTTTTGGTTTTAAAATTTCACTTAATACCCAGCTATTTTTAAAGGATATTATGGCAAAAGCACAGGTTGGAAAATGTTCAATATTTGAATTACATAAAATATTAATTGACTCTATCAAACTAGGGTTGTGCCCAATGATAAGTGTGTTTTTTTTTAATTTTTTAATTTTTCTTATAAGTATATTTGGTGGACATTCATAAATATCGTTATCAATTGTAAATTTTACTGAGCGATCAAACGAGTTAGAAATTATATCATATGTGCTAGTTGTTCTTTTAGAAGGAGAACATATTATCTGATTAATTTGAAATTTTCTTTTATCTAATATTTTAGAAAATTGTTTTGCATTTCTCATACCTCTTTTATTCAGCGGCCTATCAATGTCATCAAGTTCTAAATTATCCCAACTAGATTTGGCGTGACGTAATAAATAGACTTGTAGCATTCGAGTTTAATACTTTAGATGTATATATTTCCATGGCTAAAAAGAAAAATAAAAATCCCATAACAGTTATTGATCTAGGCTCTAATACATTTAGACTGGTTATATACGCGCAAGCTATTTATCCTTTTCCAATACTTTATCAAAAAAGAGAATTCTTAAAATTAGGTGAAAGTATTAAAATAGGTAAACTCCCATCGATAAAAATAAAAGAAGCTATAAAATGCTTAGAAGAATATATTAAGATTGCAAAAGATTATGAGTCCTCAGATATTCATATAATTGCAACGGCCGCAATTCGTGAAACAATAAATGGAAAAGAAATTATTGAACCCTTCAAGAAAAAAAAGTCAGTTAGAGTAGAAGTGCTCTCACCAAAAAATGAGGCTAAATGTGGATCCCTAGGTGTAATTAGTTCAATAAAAAATCCAATCGGTTTAGTTGCAGACTTGGGAGGTGGAAGTTTAGAACTTAGTTCAATAAAAAATAAGAACATACTTGAGACTAAAAGTTTAAAAATTGGCATCTTAAGAAGTGAATCTGATATGTACAAAACTACTAAAATTAAATTTGATAATTTTTTATTTTCGAAATTTAAAAACCAATCTCTTAAATTTTCTAAAAACGTAGGAAATATTTATGTTATTGGAGGCATGTGGCGCAATCTTGCAAAACTACATTTACATCTAAATGGCATCAAGAAAAATAAACTACATGGCTACCTGATACCATTTTCAGAGTTAGAAATATTCTATCACAAATTATACTCTATGGATAAAAAACAAATTAAAAAATTGAATGTTGTTCAACCCAATCGATTAGATAAATTAAAATTATCTACATATATTTTATTTAGCCTTGCTTCATTTTATAATATTAAAAATATTATTTTTGTAAGATATGGAATTCGTGAAGGTTATTTACATGATATGTTGAATTAATTTTTAAAAAACAATCTAACAGTAACTGTAGCAATAAGAGCACCAATAATCTGAGCTAAAATAAAACCTATAACGCTTGATGGACTTATTCCACTAAAACTATCTGTAAACATTCTTCCTATGGTTACTGCTGGATTTGCAAAACTTGTTGATGATGTAAACCAATATCCTGCAGTAATAAATAGAGCGACACCAATAGCTATTCTTTCCTTGTTTACCTCTTTTAATATAAAAATAGTTAATAATAATCCAACAGTTGCAATTATTTCTGAAAAGAATTTAAATACACCAACTCTTTCATTGAGTGACCATTCAATTATGGGATATTCAAAATACCAATTTGCAGTTAAACAACCAAATATACCAGCAATAATCTGAGTAAAAATAAAAATTATTCCATAATTAATAGGAATATTTTTTTGAATAATATCACTTAATACAACAGCAGGATTAAAGTATGCCCCTGAGATATTAATAAACATAGAAATAATTACAAATAAAATGGCACCTGTTGCAATTGTGTTTCCTAGTAATATTATACCAAGGTCATTTGACATTAACTCTCCCATAATTCCACTACCCACAATTGTTAGTACAAGAAAATATGTCCCAATAAATTCTGCTAGTATTTTTTGTCTTAAAGAATATGTCATTACAAAATTACCCTAAATAACTAGACGTTTACCATGTATTCTAAAAATTCTTTCACGCATTTATCCCATGTTAAATTAAGTGTAAAATTTCTACAATCAACCCTTTTTACTTTAAGCGCTTTTTTAATTGATTGTAATAAGTCATTATCTAAAGTGTTAATCTTCTCATCTGTTAATACATCTATAGGCCCAGTTACTGGATATGCAGCAACTGGTGTTCCACTAGCCAATGCTTCAAGTATTACATTTCCTAAAGTGTCTGTCTTAGAAGGAAATACAAACACATCTGCGTTTGCATAATATTTCGCTAATTCTTCTCCAGTTTTTACACCAACAAAATTTACTTCAGGATACTTATTAATATATTTTTCTAATTCAGGACCATCCCCCACAACTATTTTATTATAATTCCCTTTAAGTTTTAAAAATTCTTCAATATTTTTTTCAATTGCTACTCTTCCAACATAAGTCAGCTGAGTATCCTTGCTGTTTATATCTCTTTTATTTGGATTAAATAATTCTGTATCAACACCTCTGTTCCAAACTACTAAATTTTTAAAATTATATTTTTTTAACTCATTTAGCATTGAAACTGATGGAACAAGAACTCTTTCAGAATCACTATGTAGTTTTCTTAATATGGAATAAGTAAATCTCTTTGGGATAAAAGCTCTTTGTTTAATATAATCAGGAAAACGAGTGTGAAAGGAAGAAGTATATTGTAGTTTATTTTTAAGACAGTACTTACGACCAGCAAAACCTACGGGACCTTCAGTCATTATATGAACAATATCTGGATCAAATTCTTTAAAAAATTTTTCAGTAACTTTCTTAGTGTTGTAAGAAATCTTTATTTCTTTGTACCTAGGATAACTAAAATTATTAAACATCGCAGGATGTAATATTTTAATTTCAAAACCTTTTTTTTCTAGAATAGGTATAATACTCTGAAATGTCGTAACTACGCCATTTACCTGAGGGACCCACGCATCACTAATCAATGCGATTTTTTTAGGCTGCATCCTCTTTTATTTTTCGTCTTTCTTCTAAAGAAATTAATTTTAAATTTTCTCTTTCTTCGGGCCAATTAAGAATTGATAAATTGCCAATTTCATCTTCAACAAGTGCTGTACAACTTTCAATCCAGTCACCATCATTACAATAGAGAACACCATTTAATTCCTTTATTTCTGGCCTATGTATATGCCCACATACAACAACATCGGCATTTTCTCTTCTAGCTCTATCAGATACAGCAAACTCAAAATTACTAATAAAGTTGGTTGCATGCTTTGTTTTCTTTTTTAAATATTGAGACAGTGACCAGTAAGACAAGCCCATCTTTCGTCGAATAAAATTAAATACATTATTTAACTTTAGTAAATATTCATAAAGTGCTGATCCAACTTTGGCTAACCACCTCGCATTAATGATCACAGCATCAAATTCATCTCCGTGTGTAATCAGTACTTTCCTTCCATCAGCTAATTGATGTGTATCTTCATTTTTGATTGAAATTTCTCCAAAAGAAAAATTCGTAAAATCTTTTAATACCTCATCATGATTTCCTGGAATAAGTACAACCTTAGTTCCATTTTTCGCTTTCTTTAAAACTTTTTGAACAACGTCATTGTGTTCTTGAGGCCAATACATTTTCTTACGCATGCGCCAACCATCAACAATATCGCCTACTAAGAATAAATATTCTGAATCTGTCTCTCTCAAGAATTCTAAAAGCATTGAGCTTTTACATCCACTAGTACCTAAATGTGTATCTGATATCCAGATTGTTCGATAATATTTTTTGTTAGTTTCAAATTTCATGTAAATTTACAGAAGCGTCTATATACATAAAAGATGCATTTTATAATATAATTTATTTGCATATCTTCGTAATGTAATAGATTAATTATATATATATGGCACAAAAACTCTGGTTCAAAAAAAAATCTCCTCTTCACGGTTCGGGTTTGTTTGCCAAAAATGACATCAAAAAAGGCTCAAAAGTTATTCAGTATATAGGGGATAAAGTTACAAAAAGAGAGGGTGACAAAAGAGCTGATAAACAAATCCGGAAAGCAAAAAAAGATAAAAATAACGGTATGGTTTATGTTTTTGAGCTAAACAAGCGATACGACATAGACGGTGATGTTGATTATAATTTTGCAAAATTTATCAATCATTCATGTAATCCTAATTGTGAAGTAGACATTATAGATAACGAAATTTGGATTTCTTCCATTAAAAGAATAAAAAAAGGAGATGAACTTTTCTATAACTATGGTTATCCTTTTGATACAGATTTTATGGATCACATTTGTAAGTGTGGTTCTAGAAATTGTGTAGGTTATATTTTAAGTGACAATGATTGGCCGAAATTAAAAAAATATGAAAAAAAAACTAAGACTAAGTCTAAGTAAGATACCTTCGATTATTATTGCAATTGATACAAATAAGGAAATAATTTTTTATAATAATGCAGCTAAACAAAAATTTTTATTTATCGATGAAGGAAGAGATCTCAACAACATTATTAGATCAGCAGAATTAAATTCATTTATTGATAAAGCCTTTAGAGAGAAAGAAGATTTTAAGTTTGAATTCACCCCATCTAATTTCAGTGATATGTATTTTATTGCTGACTTAATATTTGTTGAAAAAGATTATGAAGAATTGTTAATATCACTAAATGATCAAAGTCTTCTTAAAAACTACGAACAAATGCGAACAGATTTTGTGGCCAATGTAAGCCATGAATTGAGAACTCCTCTTTCCTCAATTCTAGGCTATGTTGAAACAATTAAAAATTCACTCAATGAACATAAGGATAAAGAAAAAACGGTTGGTAAATTTTTAGACACAATGGAAGATCAGGCTTGGCGTATGACTAGACTTGTCGAAGATTTATTATTACTAAGTAAATATGAGACTGAAGATAAGCCGATAGAATTTCAAGAAGCGAATATAAGGAAATTAATTGATGGTGTAGTAGATAATTTACAAAACAAATTAATGGCAAAAAAAATTGAAGTTCAAATCAAGGATGATTTTGATAAGTCTACAATATCAGCAAACAAAGATGCTCTAATTCAAGTTTTTTTAAACTTAACTGATAACGCAATAAAATATAGCAGAGAAAATTCTACTATTGGTATTGAGATTGAGGGAGTCATTGATGACAATACCGCCTTTTGCCAAATAAGTTTTATAGATAACGGAGAAGGTATATCAAAAGAGCATTTAACAAGACTTACTGAAAGATTTTATAGAGTAGATAAAAATAGATCTCGAAATCAAGGTGGTACCGGTTTGGGTTTATCTATTGTTAAACATATAATTAATAAGCATAATGGTAAATTATCAATAAAAAGCAAGGTGGATAAGGGCTCAACATTTACTATTTCTTTACCAGTAATTCAGCAAATTGTAATAAATCCTTAATATATATTCTGTAGGACAACCTTATTTTAAATGAGGCTTAATATGAAAAATATAATCAAATTAATTGCTGTCCTTGCTTTATTTGGAACTACTTCAGTTTCAGCAAGAGACTATATTTCAATTGTAGGATCTTCTACAGTTTATCCTTTCGCTACTTTAGTTGCTGAAAAAATGGCATCTCAAGGAATGAAAGCACCCGTAATTGAATCAACTGGTTCTGGTGGAGGACACAAATTATTTTGTGCTGGCGTTGGTGTTGAGCATCCAGATATCACTAACTCCTCAAGAGCACAAAAAGATAAAGAATTCAAACTTTGTCAAGATGGTGGTGTAACCGATATCATCGAAGTTAGAGTTGGTAATGATGGTATAGCTTTTGCATACGCTGCAGATTATGAATGGAAATATACTAACGGTGCTACAATGAAAGGTGGCATTGATTTAACTAAAGAAGAAATCTGGCAGGCAATGGCTAGAGATAATGAAAATGCTCCAACAACTTGGTATGAAATAGATAAAAGATTACCAAAAGTTGAAATTTCTATCATGGCACCTCCTCCAACTTCTGGAACAAGAGATGCATTTGACTCACTTGTAATGAAAAAGGGTTGTGTTAAAGATATGTTAGTTGCTGACGGAGATTGTAAAGCGTATCGTGAAGATGGCCATGTTATTGAAGGTGGTGAAAATGATGAATTGTATGTTGAGCATATAACCAAAGAACAAGGTGCATTCGGTATCTTTGGTTATAGTTTTGTATCTAATAACTCTGATAAAGTTAAAGCATCAATGATTAACGGTGTTGAAATCTCTATGGAAGGTATCCAAGATTATTCATATCCAATAGCAAGACCTTTATTCTTCTACATTAAAAAAGCACACATTGGCGTTATTCCAGGTTTAATGGATTATGTTAATGAGTTTGTAAGTGAAGAAGCAACAGAAGGTTACTTACTAGATGCCGGACTTGTTCAACTAAGTCCTGCGGATAGAGCAGCAGTTCTTGATGCTATTTCTAATCAAACAAATTATAAATAAAAATCTTTAATTTTTATAAAATGGGGGCATACAAGCCCCCTTTTTTTTAATAATAAGTAATAAATGTTTTTTTGGTCTTTAGTTTTAATTGCAGTCGGAATTTTCTCATCCTTTATATACGGAAGATCAAGAATTAAATTAAACTCTAAAAAACAAGGTACGAAAAGCAAATCTCTTCCCAATTATTACGCACAATACGTTTTAATGTGGTGTTTGTTTCCTGCACTAATTGTTTATTTTTCATGGGCTATTTTTCAAGAGCAGATTATTCAAAACATAGTTATTAGTAACTTTGAATTTATTGAGGGTGCGGTCTACAACGAAGGATTATTGTTAGCAGAGATTAGAAATGTTGCTAATAACCCCTCTTTTGCTGATGGTAAATCTATAGAAATAATTAATGCTGCATCTCATTATTCTTCCTTAAAACAAATAAGTCAAATATCTTTTTATACCTCAATAATCATTATGATGTTACTTGGAGCCTTATACGCTTCACAAAAATTAAAACCAGAATTTCATGCTCAACATACAATTGAAAAATATATTCAATATATACTTATATTTTGTTCATCTGTTGCTATTTTTACTACATTAGGAATAGTTTTTTCACTAATATTTGAAAGCCTTCGCTTTTTTGCAGAGGTATCAATATCTGAATTTTTATTCAGTACCGAGTGGTACCCTTTTATTCCAATTAGAGAAGGTCAAACAGCTGCAGAGGGATCCTTTGGTGCAGTACCAATATTTGCTGGAACATTTTTAGTAATGGTAGTAGCCATGTGTGTTGCGGCACCTCTTGGATTATTAACAGCAATTTATTTAGCAGAATACGCAAGTCAAAGAGTTAGAAAAACAGTTAAACCTCTTCTTGAAATTTTAGCAGGGATACCAACAATAGTTTATGGGTTCTTTGCCTTTGTTAGTGTTGCGCCTTTCGTAAAAGCATTTGGACAATCAATTGGAATTGATGCTTCACCAACAAGCGCCCTTGCAGCTGGTATGGTAATGGGGGTTATGATTATTCCTTTTATTTCTTCTTTATCTGATGATGTAATAAACTCTGTCCCGCAAAGTCTAAGGGAAGCATCTCTTGGTATTGGCGCTAATAAAGCAGAAACTATTAAAAAAGTAATTTTACCAGCAGCTTTACCTGGAATTGTAGGAGCATTTTTGTTAGCAATATCCAGAGCGATAGGGGAGACTATGATTGTTGTAGTTGCAGCAGGTACAGCTCCCAATCTTACAGGTAATCCTTTTGAAAATGTAACAACAGTTACAGTTCAAATTGTTGTGGCCTTAATAGGTGATCAAGAATTTGATAACCCAAGAACATTATCAGCATTTGCTTTAGGATTAGTTTTATTTGTTATTACATTATTTCTTAACATTATAGCTCTACAAATAGTAAAGAGATACAGGGAGCGTTATGAATAATTCTATTGCTAAAGAAAAAATTGTTTCTTTGAGAAAAAAGAGAAGTTTAGAAGATATACGATTTAAGTATTATGGCTTTACAGCTATGTGTTTATCTTTAGCAGTTTTAGTTTTCCTTTTGTATACAATATTTTCAAAAGGATACACTGCTTTTCAAAAAACAATTGTTCTCCTAGAAGTTGATTATAATCAAGAGGTCTTAAAACTAACACCTGAATCTTCAGATGAAGAGATGGAAAAAGGAAAATTTTTTAGAGTTAAAAAACAGGCTATTGAAAATTTTTTCCCAGATCTCTCAAAATCAGATATTAAATTAATAAAAAAATTATTTTCTATAAATGTAGATAACGAAATTAAAGACTACTTCTTAGAAAATCCTGAAGTCATTAATACAAAGCAACAAATTTGGGTAACTGCCCATAGTGATGTGGATCAACTATTAAAAGGTAATTCAAGAAGAGATGTGCCAGAAGATAGAAGAAAATTAAATGATATTCAATTAAGTTATGTTGATCAATTAGTTGAAGAAAATAGAGTTAAACAAGTTTTTAATAATTTCTTTTTTACTAAAGCAGATTCAAGGCATCCTGAAATTGCTGGTGTAGCTGGTTCATTTATGGGATCATTATTTACTCTTTTTACTGTTTTTATTTTATCTTTTCCAATTGCTATAGGAGCGTCTGTTTATCTTGAGGAATTTGCTCCAAAAAATAGAATAACTGAATTAATAGAAGTAAATATTTCAAATCTAGCAGCAGTCCCATCAATAGTTTTTGGACTACTTGGGTTGGGGGTATTGCTTAATGTTTTTGGTCTTCCAAGGAGTACACCGTTAGTTGGAGGGTCCGTATTAGCCTTAATGACGTTACCAACCATTATCATTGCCTGTCGAGCTTCATTGAAAGCTGTTCCTCCTTCAATTAAAGAAGGAGCACTTGCAGTTGGAGCAACAAAAACACAAGCGGTATTTCATCATGTCGTACCCCTTGCACTACCAGGGACTTTAACAGGGACTATTATTGGATTAGCACAAGCATTAGGAGAAACAGCACCACTAATAATGATTGGTATGATTGCATTTATTCCTAATATTCCAACTGGTTTAACAGAACCTTCAGCAGCACTACCTGTTCAAATATATCTTTGGGTGGAAAGTGCAGAAAGAGGTTTTCAAGAAAAATCAGCCGCAGCAATAATGGTAATTTTAATATTTTTGTTTATGATGAATGCCATTGCAGTGTTCTTAAGAAATAGATTTGAAAGGAAGTGGTAAAACATGAGTAACTCTAAAATATTGGCAAATGGTGTAGATGTATATTATGGATCCAAACAAGCTCTTTTTGGAATCTCAATGGATATCAAGGAGAAAGAAGTTACGGCATTAATCGGTCCTTCAGGATGTGGTAAATCAACTTTCTTAAGATGTATAAACAGAATGAATGATTTAATTGAAATATGTAAAGTATCGGGATCAATAAAAGTAGATAACGAAGAAATTATTAGTGAAAAAACCGATGTTGTAAGTCTAAGATCTAAAATTGGAATGGTATTTCAAAAACCAAATCCTTTTCCTAAATCTATTTTTGATAATGTTGCTTATGGCCCAACTATACATGGTTTAGTTGACTCAAAAAATGAATTAGAAGAAATTGTACATTCATCATTAAAAAAGGCAGGTCTATTTGATGAAGTAAAAGATCGATTAAATGAACCTGGAACAAGTTTATCAGGCGGTCAACAACAACGATTATGTATTGCAAGAGCAATTGCTGTTAATCCTGAAATAATCCTAATGGATGAACCTTGCTCTGCTTTAGATCCAATAGCAACTGCTATTATAGAAGAATTAATTGATGAGTTAAGATTAAACTATACAATTATTATAGTAACTCATTCTATGCAACAGGCAGCCAGGGTTTCGCAGAAAACATGTTTCTTCCATTTAGGAGAATTAATAGAAACGGGTGAGACAAACAAAATTTTTACAAATCCTGATAATACAAAAACACAGGATTACATTACAGGGAGATTTGGTTAATGAAACAAGAAGGACATATTGTAAAATCATATGATGAAGAAATTAGAGACATTAAAAATAATATTGTTGATATGGGCAGTTTAGTTGAAAATCAACTAAAAGACTCACTTCAATGTTTAAAGGATAAAGATACAGAATTTGCAGAAAAAATTATAGAAAACGATGATGTAATTGATAAAGCATATAATACTCTTGATCAAAGCTTAGTTGAAATACTTGGCAAAAGACAACCGATGGCTGCAGACTTACGAACAATTTTTTCAGCAATTAAAATCAATAAAGATCTAGAAAGAATAGGAGATCATGCAACAAATATTGCCAAAAGAGTAGCAGTAGCAGAAATAGTTTTGCCAGAAAAACCTTCGAGAGATATTATTAATATGGGTGCACAAGTAAATATAATGATTAGTGAAGTAATAAAAGCTTTTTTAGAATTTTCAGATCAAGCCGCAAAAAAAGTTTGGTTAATGGATAGACAAATTGATGAAGAATATCTTGGAATATTAAGACAACTATTAACCTACATGATGGAAGAACCAAAGAGAATCACAGCATGTACAAGTCTTTTATATATGGTTAAAGACCTAGAGCGAATAGGTGACTATGTTCAAAATATTGCAGAAGATATTTACTATGCAGTTTCTGGTGAGCCCCTAATTGATGGTAATCCAGACCCAACCTGGGAAGCAATTCTTCCAAAGAAGAAATAAATTGTAATAGAATTGTAACAAAAATTAAATAATAGAGATTCATGAAACTAAAAATGCTTATCGTTGAAGATGAAGAAGCATTATTAGATCTTTTAAAATTTAATTTTAACAAAGAAGGATATAAAATAGATACTGCAACGGATGGTGAAACTGCTTTAGAAAAAATATTATATAAACCACCTGACATAATTATTCTTGATTGGATGTTACCAGAGTTATCAGGAATTGAACTCTGTCGAAGAATTAGAAAACATAAACAACATAAGAATATTCCTATCATAATGTTAACAGCGAAAGGTGAAGAAGAAGATAAACTTCGTGGCTTAGAAACTGGAGCAGATGATTACATTACAAAACCTTTTTCGGTTAACGAATTAGTGGCAAGAGTAAAAGCTGTTCTTCGACGAATAAGACCAATGTTTGTAGATGAAGTTTTAACTTATAAAGGAATAGTAATTGATCTTGTATCTCACTCGGCATCACGAGATGGAGAAACTCTTCATCTTGGTCCAACAGAATTTAATTTATTAGCTTTCTTCATGGAAAATATTGGTCGTGTCTTTAGCCGCGAACAATTACTTAATCATGTTTGGAAAAATGAGGCCCATGTAGAACCTCGAACAGTTGATGTTCATATAAGAAGACTGCGAAAGGCCATAAATAATGACGAAAAAGAAGATTTTATAAGAACCGTGAGATCAGCAGGATATTGTTTTGGCTCGTAATTAAGCCATAAATTTTACTAGTTAACTCCTTTGCAATCATTACAAATTCCATAAATTTCTAAATTATGTTTTCTGTATTGAAAGTTATCTTTTACAGCTTGTTTTGAAAAATATAGCGATAAGTTATCCCTTTTTAGTTCTATTACTTTCTCGCAATTTTCACATATTAAAAACGTAGTTGAGTTTTTGGCATTACAATTTTCATGTTTACAAGCAATGTAAGAATTTCTACTTTCTATTTTGTGTACTTTGCCAATTTCAATTAATTTATCCAATGCACGGTAAACTTGTAGTGGTGATTTTATGCCCTTTTTTTGGATATCAAAAAGAATGGTATATGCCTTCATTGGCTCAGAAGATTTCTCCAGAACGCTGAGAACTGTTTTCTGGTTTTTGGTTAAATTTTCTGATTCTAATTCCATAATTTTAGTTATCAAATTGTTTTCATTTTTGCAACTGGCCCTTTATCTCTAAAGGAATAAGCGAAATAATAAATAATATTAATGCAACTACAATTATAGAAGGCCCTGAAGAAGTATTAATCTCAAGCGAAACAAACAATCCTGCAATCACTGAAACCACGCCAGCTAAAGTTGCAATTATAACCATTTGCCGGGGACTACTGCTAACATTTCTTGCAATTGCTGCTGGTATTAAAAGTAAACCAGTAATCAATAAAGCACCAATCATTTTTATAGAAAGTGCAATGACACCTGCTAATAAAAGAGTAAAAATAAAATTTGAAACTTCAGGCTTCATTCCTTCTGCTGCGGCTAGATCATAATTCACAGTAGCTGAAAACAATGATTTCCAAATAAAGTATAAAATCGTTAATATTGCGACACCACCAACATAAACCAAGGTAATATCTTCTATGTTAACTGCAAGTATATCTCCAAATAATAAACCCATAAGATCAAATCTTATTGAAGTAAGAAATCCAATTAATACAAGACCTATTGCAAGTGTAGAGTGAGCAAGCAGACCAAGTAAGGAGTCTCCTGCAAGTTTTGTTCTTTTTTGTAAATTAATTAAAAGTAAGGCAATGACAGCTGATATTATAAAGACTGAAAATGTAATATTAAAACTAAAAGAATATGCTAAAGTGACGCCTAGTAACGCTGAGTGTGATAATGTGTCTCCAAAATAAGACAACCTTCGCCAAATTACAAGACATCCGAGAGGTCCTGCTACTATGGCGATACCAATACCTGCTATTAGAGCTCTAGTAAAAAAATCATCAAACATTATTTGAAACACTCCCATCTGTTTCATGAGAATGATCATGATCATGTTGATAAAGTGATAAAGTTGTAGCTTTATGTTCACCAAATAATTCTATGTATGCAGAATCCTTTACAATTGATTTTGGTGTTCCAGAACAACATATATGACCATTTAAGCAAATTACATGATCTGTAGCTGACATAACAAAATGAAGATCATGTGATATTAATAATATTCCACAATTAAGTGTTGTGCTAATTTTTTTTATAAGATTGTATAGGGCGATTTCTCCATTAAAATCAACTCCTTGAACTGGTTCATCTAAAACAAGTAAGTCTGGTTTTTTTGCGATTGCCCTAGCAATTAAGACTCTCTGAAATTCTCCACCAGATAAATTATGTATGTCGTTATAAAGAAGATTATCAACCCCAGTTAATTTTAAAGCGTCAATAATTTCTAAATTATTAATATGACTTGTTAATTTCATAAAATCTATGACACGAAGAGGCATTGTCCAGTCAATATTAATTTTTTGTGGTACATAAGACATTTTAATAGCATAATTCTCTACTTGCCCTTCATCAGATTGAAGTATCTTAAGTATCATTTTAGCTGATGTTGTCTTTCCGGAACCGTTAGGTCCTATTAGAGTAACAATTTGCCCTTTATGAATTTCTAAACTTACTCCTCGTACAATCCATTTAGATGATTTGTAAACACCACAGTTATCTAATTTGACTAATAAATTATTATTTTCTAGCATTTAATTATTTACAATAAAAAATGTTATATTATAACATTACTTCATTTAACACACATAATTCAAATAGGAATACTTTTATGAAACAAATGAATTTTTTTCTACATGTTTTTAAAATTATCTTGTTTTCAGGAATTCTTGCTGCAACTGCATCTGCTAGAGCAGAATTAAAAGTTGTAACAACTATCAAACCACTTCATTCATTAATTTCTAATGTTATGAGTGGAATTGGTGAACCTGGACTTATAATTGAAGGAAGCATATCTCCACATAGTTTTACAATGAAACCATCTCATGCAAAAATGCTTGAAGAGGCAGATATAGTATTTTGGATTGGGGAGGGTATTGAGACATCATTAGAAGAACCTCTTGAGTCAATAGCAAAAAGTGCTGAAGTTGTAGAGTTTATGGAAGTTGAAACAATTGCTAAATTAAAATTTAGAGAAGAGTCTATTTTTGGCGATCACGATGACCATGACGATCATGACGATCATGACGATCATGATGATCATGATGATCATGATGATCATGATGACCATGACGATCATGATGATCACGATGACCATGATGATCACGATGACCACGACGATCATGATGACCACGACGACCACGATGATCATGATGACCATGATGATCACGATGATCATGATGACCACGATGATCACGCACACGGTGCACATGCTTTTGAATGGGCAGGATTATTTGATCTAAAAGCGGGAACATATAAGTGGTCTGCTGCTAAAGTTGATGGCGATTATGCTGACCCTGCTATGAAGTTAGTATTACTAGCGGCTGATGATATTGAAGCAGTTGAGGAAACGGCTGAAGAACTTTTAGAAAGTAAAACTTCCGCAAAAAAAACAAATGGTGGAACTCTTGTTGCTAAAGAGATTGCATACTCTTTAAATTTTGATGATTCTCAAAATATGACTGTGTTTACTGTTGAAATAGCTGAGAATGGAAAATATGCTTTCTTCACAGAGCACATGCCTTTTGAGTTTGAAGCAAATGAACATTTCTTCAAAGATACCTCTGGTGCAGACATAGAACCAATTGCTCAAGAACCAGAAATGGATGGTCACGATCATCACGATCATCACGGCCATGCACACGGTGAATTTGATGCTCACATTTGGCTAGATCCAATGAATGCTAAAGAAATGGTTCATGAAATAGCTCATGAGTTAGGTGATTTAGATCCTGCCAATAAAGAGAAATATGAAGCAAATGCTGAAGCAACAATTAAAGCTTTAGATCAGCTTATTAGTGATGTTGGTACAGATATTAATTCTGATGCAAAATTTGTTGTCTTCCATGACGCCTACCAATACTTTGAAGAAAGATTTGGTGTAAGAGCAGCAGGAGCATTAACATTGAATACTGATGTTTTACCTGGTGCGAAGCAAATAGCTGATATTCAGGATGTTATTAAGGATAAGGGAATAAAATGTATTTTCTCTGAACCTCAATTTAATCCAAAGATTATTACAACAATAGCTGAGGATATGAATATCAAAACAGGAGTTTTTGATCCTTTAGGTGCTAACATTGATGCTGGTAAGTCACTTTACTTTACGTTGATTAGTAATCTCGGGAACGAGCTTAAAGGCTGTTAAATTTTAATATTTAAATAAATTCCACCTTGTATTAAGGTGGAATTTATAAAACTAATTATAAGGAAATTGATATGGAAAATACTTCTCAGGTTCCAGTTACTGTTTTAACAGGGTTTCTTGGAGCTGGAAAAACAACTCTTTTAAATCGAATTTTAACTGAACAGCATGGACGGAAATACGCTGTCATTGTTAATGAATTTGGTGAACAAGGTATCGACAATGATCTTGTTGTTGATGCTGATGAAGAAGTATTTGAAATGAACAACGGGTGCATTTGTTGCACTGTTAGAGGTGATTTAATTAGAATTCTAAGTGGCTTAATGAAACGTGCTGATAAGCTTGATGCAATTATAGTTGAGACAACTGGTTTAGCAGATCCAGCCCCAGTTGCTCAGACATTTTTTGTTGATCAAGATGTTGCTGATAGAACAAAATTAGATGCAATTGTTACAGTTGCCGATGCTGTTCATCTAAGTTCTCAATTAGTCGATCATCATGAAGCAGAAGAACAAATTGCTTTTGCTGATGTAATTTTGTTAAATAAAGTTGAACTTGTTGAAGATAATGACATTGTAAAAGTTAATGATCGTATTAGAAAAATTAATCCTTTTGCAAAGATTATTAAAACAACACGTTGTGATGCACCTCTTGATGAAATCGTAGGCTTAAATGCATTTAGTCTAGATAGAGTATTAGATATTGAACCTGACTTTCTTGAATCAGATCATGATCATGAACATGATGATGATGTTACTAGTCTATCCTTTGTATCTGATACACCATTAGATATGGATAAGTTTCAAGATTGGTTTGGAAATTTACTGAGGACTAAAGGTCAGGACATTCTTCGATCAAAAGGAATTTTGAACTTTAAAGGGGAAGAAGAGCGATATGTATTTCAAGGAGTGCATATGCTTATGGATGCTTCACCAATGGGACCTTGGCCTAAAGGAAAAGATAGAAGTTCTCGAGTAGTATTTATTGGTCGTGATCTTGATAATATGAATCTTAAGGAAGGCTTTGAAAATTGTAAATCAGCATGAACGCTGATTTAGAAAAACTTCAAGAATCAAATAAAACTGAACTTGAAAGAAGAGGTTCAATTTTTAATATTGGAGCCCCAGCTACAGAAGCGGTTACAATTCGTGATCAAATAGCGGTAGGATTTGGAGACGGTACTGTAAGATTTTTTCAATCTGGATCTGATCCTAAAACTGTTAAAGCACATAAGGGTGTAGTGTTGAGTATGACAAATTATGAAGATCATGTGTTAACGGGAGGAGAAGATGGACGTTTTCTAAAAATATCATCTGATGGAAATATTGATGAAATTTTTAATTTTGGTTCAAAGTGGGTTGACTGTGTAGCTTCCCACAAAGATACTAAAGTTTGTTCATCAGGAAAGACTGTTTATATTTGGACAAAAAACAAAGATAAACCACAAACTTTAGAGCATCCAAGTACAGTTGGTGGATTAGCATTTGATAATAAAGGTAAACGTCTGGCAGTCTCAAGATACGGTGGAGTAACAGTGTGGAAACTTAATAATAATAAATGGACAGCATCAAATTTTACATGGAAAGGATCGCATGGAACTGTAACGTTTAGCCCAGATACAAAATATATTGTCACTGCAATGCAAGAAAATCAAATTCATGGTTGGCGCATAAACGACAAAGCTGATTTAGCAATGAGAGGTTATCCATCAAAAATTAAAAGTTTTACTTGGGTTGGTGATACACCGTATTTGGTAACATCTGGATCCAGTGATGCAGTTTGCTGGCCATTTGATGGCACAGAAGGACCAATGGGGAGAAAGCCAATTGTTGTTGCAAACGGTGGTAAAGAACTTGCAACATTTGTTAAAGCACTAAATGGAGAAAAAGCTGTTTTCACCGGTTTTACAGATGGGTCAGTTTTATTAGCAGAAATTGATGAAAGTAAAAAACCAATTATGATTAGAAGTTCAACAGGTTCGGAAGTTTCAACAATAGCGATATCTAGTGATAATTCACAAATATTAATTGGGGATATGAAAGGTTCTATTCTTTTATCATCTTTATGGGCAGACAATTAAAGGAGAAAATATGTTTAATCGTAAAAATCAAAATGTTGAAAAAATAAGAAATCTCAAACATTTAATTTCCAAGAAATATAAATTATCAGAAAATACTTTAATAAGTATTGCTGAACTCAGTTGTCATGAGCCCGATTGTCCACCAATTGAAACTGTTATTACCGCAAGAAATGAAGACGGATCAATGAAAAATTGGCGAGTAGCGAAATCAATAGAAGAAATAGAGGAGTCAGATATTAATAATCTAACAAATCACACTCATTAGATTTTTAAATTTAAAATAAAAATGTCACAAAAAGAAAAAGAAATAATATTATCTGTTTGTCTCACATGTAAACTTAATGAAGATGAAAATAATAGTAAACTTGCAGGAGAAAAACTTGCTCATAAATTAATTGATAAATTTAAAAATAAAAAAAATGTAACTTTAAGAGGTGTAAATTGTATGAGTAATTGTAAACGTTCATGTATTGTATCTTTGACTGCAGAAAATTGTTTTACCTATGTATTTGGAGATATAGATCCTAAAAATTCTGATTATATTAATTCATTACAAGAACTTTTATTAACCTATAGCAAATCTGAAGATGGTTTTTTAAGACGTAGACATAGACCTGAAATTTATAGATCTAATATAGTGGGAAGATTCCCCGCGATTAACAGTAAGTCTAATATTATTATTAATTTAAAAAAATAAATTTGTTAAAAGATTTTAATCTGAGTAATTTCTAAAAGTTTTTTTACTCGAAATATATGATTAACAACAACCTTCACCTTCACAAGTACAGCAGCAGCTACAACTACAACCACACTTTGGTGGATTAGGATTTTCTGAATTCATATAAATTTTATATTTAATCTTATTAAATAATCAATAGAGAAATACTTAAGAGTTCAAATAAGCCATAATTTCATCAAATTTTCTAATTATTTCAAACTAATAGACATCATTCATCTTTATAAAAAACATAATGTTAAATAATATTTTAATTTATACAAATCACTCATCAAACTGTAAAATAATTTTATGAAGAATTTTTTTCGATCATTCTTTACTGTCAGCTTTTATACTTTTTTAAGCAGAATTTTAGGATTTATTCGTGATATCTTAATAGCAAGATATTTGGGATCATCTGTAATGGCTGATGCATTTTTTGTGGCATTTCGAATTCCCAACTTTTTTAGACGCGTTTTAGCGGAAGGAGCTTATAGTGCAGCTTTTGTACCTGTTTTTTCTGGTGTCATCTTAAATCCCAAAGATAATACAGAGGCAGCGGATTTTATAGAAAACACAACTTCAATGTTATTTTTTGTAACTATTTTATTAACTATTATTTTTTTCTTTGGAATGCCGTACATTATTCAAATATTAGCTCCTGGTTTCACTAATAATAAAGAAGCTTATGAGCTAGCGGTTCATTTTGGCAAAATTATATTTCCATATATAATTTTTATATCTCTGGCATCACATTTTGCTTCTGTAAACAACGTTCATGAAAAATTTGCAGCCGGCGCATTTGCACCTGCTATTCTAAATATGAGTTTTATACTTTCATTGTTTTTCTTAACTCCTTTTTTACCAAGCACTGGTCACGCTTTATCATACGGAGTTCTCATTGGCGGTATTTTTCAATTTTTATTTTTGTATACATCAGTTCTAAAACTCTATCGACCTCGTATACGAATTCCAATTTATGATAAAAAACTTAAAAAATTTTTTCAATTATTTTTACCAGGTATAATTGGATCCGGCGTTATTCAATTAAATATAGTTATTGGAACAATCATTGCTTCTTTTCTACCATCTGGTGCAATTAGTCATATTTATTATGCTGATCGTCTTAATCAATTACCATTAGCAATTTTTGGAATAGCTATTGGTATAGTGCTTTTACCCAGTCTATCAAAAGCAATAAAGCAATCAGATCAATCAACAATTGATAATATTCAGAATAGATCAATTGAATTTTCATTACTTATATCTATACCTTCAGCAATAGGATTGTTTATTTTAGCAGAGCCTATAATTTATATTCTTTTTGAACGAGGAGCATTTCTCAAAGAAGATACTTATTATACCGCAAAAGTTCTTGGATTTTTTTCTTTAGGATTACCAGCGTATATTATTATTAAGGTGTTAGTTTCATGTTTTTTTGCAAGACAAGATACCAAAACACCACTCTACATTTCAATTATAAGTGTCGTTAGTAATATTATTTTATCATTAATATTAATTCAGACTATGCGTGAAATGGGGATAGCACTCGCAACAGCCATAAGTGCATGGATAAATGCATTATTGTTATATTTCTTTTTATTAATAAGAAATAATATCAAATTGGATAATTTAATAATCACAAATACTTTGAAGATTTTGATATGTTCTTTTATTCTTGTTTTAACCACTCATTTCATAAAGGAATTTTTATTCATAGATCTGACTTCTGTTTCCTTATTATTAAACTCATTTTTTTTAATTCTTTTGATTATTTTATCTATAATTATTTATCTTAGTTTAGTAATTATGTTAAAAGTAATCACATTTAATCAGCTTAATGAATATTTAAAGAATTAGAATGGAAAAACCAAATAATAGAATCTTATCAGGCGTACAACCCTCCGGTGACTTGCATTTAGGGAATTATCTTGGTGCAATTAAAAATTTTGTAACACTACAAAAAGATTATGAGTGTTTTTTCTGTGTTGTTGATTTACATGCTATAACAGTTTGGCAAGATCCAGAAGTTTTAAAAGACAAAACTAGAGAAGTAACAGCAGCTTTTGTTGCGTCTGGAATTGATCCAAATAAAAATAATATTTTTGTTCAATCTCAAGTACCACAACATGCTCAACTTGGATGGATATTTAATTGTGTTGCAAGAATGGGGTGGTTAAACCGTATGACACAATTTAAAGATAAAGCTGGTAAAAATAGTGAGAATGTATCAGTTGGTTTATTTTCTTACCCAACACTAATGGCAGCAGATATATTAATATATTTAGCTACTCATGTGCCAGTTGGTGATGATCAAAAGCAACACTTAGAATTAACAAGGGATATTGCACAAAAATTTAATAATGATTTTAAAACTGATCTATTCCCAATACCCGAGCCACTAATTATTGGTGAAGCAACAAGAGTTATGAGTCTTAGAGACGGATTAAAAAAAATGAGTAAATCTGATCCCTCTGATTATTCTAGAATTATGTTAACTGATACAGCAGATAAAATTGTACAAAAAATAAAAAAAGCTAAAACTGATCCAAAACCACTGCCTGATAATAAAAAGGATTTAGAAAATAGGCCAGAAGCTGAAAATTTAATCTCAATTTTTGCATCTCTTAAAGATGATACAGTAGAAAATGTAATTAAAGAATATGGACTTAAGGAATTTTCGTTTTTTAAACAAGAATTGTCAGATTTAGCAATTGCAAAGTTAGAGCCAATTACAAAAGAAATGAACAAATTACTGAGTGATATAACTTACATAGATTCTATTCTTAAAGATGGTAGAAACAATGCGAGATCTGTTGCTGAGCCAGTTTTAATGAAAACCAAAGAAATTATTGGTTTTTTAAGCTAAAATTCCCCAAATTTTTAAATTTTTTTGACAAAATTCATACGAAAGACATATTAATAACTATATATAGTCAATATGTTTATACAAACTGAACAAACACCAAATCCGCAAACATTAAAATTTTTACCAGGTAAGGTAGTGATGGATAATGGAACAGCTTTTTTTCAAAATATTGAAGAGGGATCTAATTCACCATTCGCTAAGAGACTTTTTAAAATTGATGGAGTGGAAGGCGTTTTTTTTGGCAGTGATTTTATAACAATAACTAAAAATCAAACTGAAGATTGGCAAGTAATGAAACCATTAATATTAGGATCTATTATGGATCATTACAATTCCAACGAACAAACCATTACCGAAGAACAAAAAAATCATAATAAATCTTTACAAACAGATGAAAATGACACCGATATAGTAAAACAGATTAAAGAGTTATTAGATACTAGAGTTAGACCGGCAGTTGCTATGGATGGAGGTGACATTATTTATGACAGCTTTAAAGATGGAGTAGTATATCTTCATATGCAAGGCGCTTGCTCTGGTTGTCCAAGTTCAACAGCAACACTAAAGATGGGTATTGAGAATATGCTAAAACATTATGTGCCTGAAGTACAAGAGGTTAGACCTATCGATGAATAAAGTATTAAACTTTTTTTCCTTTCCTATTCTAATTATTGGATTAATTGCTTTAAGCAATGGAACACTTAATTACATCAACATATTTGAATATAAACAAGATAGTAACATTAATTCTTCAAACCAAATAAACAGATTGTATTCTGAAAAAGAAATTACTTTAAAAGACCCACCGATCTCTGAAAAGCTTACAAACAAGTTATTTGTTAAAGTAAGAGTCAAACCAATTAACCCAAAAATAATCTCAAAAATTGAAAACAGAATCGACCTAAATGATTTTACAAACTTAGCTGATAGAGACTTTAATTATCTTGAGCCTAGCAAAAAACAGTTTGTTCAAACTGTTTTACCAATAATTATAAATGAAAACCAAAATATTTTGATAACTCGCAATTTCATTATTGATTTAAAGACAAAATTAGAAACTTTTAAAACACTTAAAAATGAAGAAGTACGGCGCCTTAACAAAATTGCATTAAAATATAACATTAATTTTTCAAATAAGCATAAACTTGATTTAGTTGAGGAAATACTTGAAAATGTTGATATTATCCCAAACTCTATTGTTTTAGCTCAAGCAGCTATTGAGAGTGGCTGGGGAAAATCTCGATTTGCCATGGAATATAATGCACTTTTTGGAGAATATACCTATGATCAAAATCAAGGGGTTGTTCCTCTTGAAAGGGAATTTGGAGATAAACACTTAATTAAATCATTTAGTTCTTATGATGGCAGTGTTTCTTCTTATTTTAAAAATATAAATTCACATAGTGCGTATAAAGATTTCAGAGCTGTTAGAAATGTTATGCGCAATAAAAATAATTTTTCTAATATCAATTTATTAATTAAAAATTTAGATTCTTATGCAGAGGATATAAATTATATTAATACCCTATCAGCGGTTATTGAAAAAAATAATTTTAATAAATTTGATTTAAAAGTAATATCTTATTAAATTAATTATAAAATTGATGGCCAAACCATCGCCAAAACCCGTTTGAATCTTTAGCAGTACAATTTATTCTTGATCTTCCTTTTGCTAACTCTCTTGAAAGACGTATTTCTATTCTTTCATTAAATTTATAAATTTCTCTTTCAACTTGACCATTCATATCAAATATAAAACAATTTAGAGATATAGATAATTTTTCATCTAAAAGAGAGAATCCTATATAAGGAGGGTTTTCAGATATAGATGGATTTATAGGTATAAAATCATAAACTCCAAGACCTTTTGCTGATGCAGCAAATTTTACTCTTTCTATTTCACCATACTTTTCATTTAATGAAAATCTGGGTAAATAATACATATTTGAAGTTTCATTTATTATTCCTGAGTGTTGTCCAAAGGCAACTTTAAATTTATATTCTTTAATTAAATTTATTATATCGGTATTAGTTTCACCATATGGAAATGCAAATAGAGTAGGGATTTCTCCAAGTTCTTTTAAAAAAATTTTATTTGATAGCTCGATCTCTTTCTTTACATCTTCTATACTGATATCAGGCATGTGTGCATGAGTATGTGAATGCGCACCAATGGTTACACCTTCTTCCTTAAGTTTTCTTATTTGATTCCAATTTAAATAACTTTTATTATTGTTTGCTATTGTACCTGTTGTTACAAACAGAGTAACCGGTATATTATTTTTTTTAAATAAAGGCCAACCAACTTCAAAGAAAGATTTATCGGCATCATCTACACTTATACCAATAGTATTATCAGCTAGATCGCCATCATTAATAATAGTATCAACAATAAAATCTAATGATACAATATTATAATTATTTGTTGTGAATTCCTTAATATGATCTTCTAACTGATTTATTGTAACACTTGTTGAAGGATATTTAGAAACACCAAATTTGTGATACATGAATACGGTGGCAGAATTCTTCACATTAGAAGCTTGAGATAAAGAAATAAACAAAAAGATAAAAGAAATGCTTTTTAAAAATAGTAAGAAAATATATTTATATAACTTCATATGTTTTTGTTTTTAGATGTTATTTCAACAATACCAGAATTTTTTGTAATTGAAGATAATAAATTAATAATTAAAAGAAAAATATTATCAAAAGAGACAGAAAAATTGAGTGATAATATAATTCAAGCATATATTGAATTAGATAATGAAATAGATTTAACAAAAAATCTAAAAAAGGTTGCACTTACTGTTGGTCCTGGATCATATACCAGTTTAAGAGTTGGTGCTTCTTTCATATCAGGTTTAGCAATATCCAGAAAATTAATGTTTTGTCCAATCTCCGCTAATGACATACTAAATTTTAAATCAAATAACCATGATTTGAATAGTGTAGCTATCTATATTTCTTCAGCTCAAAACCAAAAATTTATTTGTTTTAAAAATAGTGATGGAGAAATAGAATATTTAAAAATAGAAAATATTGAACAAACTATACCTGATAATATAAAATTAATCTTTTATAATTTAGAAAAGCTCAAATTAGTTCATGAAAAATCTAAACAATATAAATTTATATTTATAGATGAGGTTTTAGAAAATTTAAATTACTTAAGTTTTACTAAAAATACTATTGTAGAACCAATATATGTATCTAACAACAAAATATTAAATTGAAAAAAATCTCACAAATAAATCAAAAAGATAGTCATATATTAAAATATTTTTTACTTGAGCAAAAAAAAGATTTTAACAATTTTATAGAGCTTGGTTGGAATATAGAAACAATTCAAAATCAATTTTTAAAAAAAAATAATTTTTCGCTTGGTTTTTTCGATAAGAATAAATTATCGGGATTTTTACTAGGAGATATAATAAAATCATATGATAGCTCAATATTAGACATATATGTCTTTTTTGTTGTAAAAAATGAAAGAAGAAAAAATATCGGGTCTAGCATTTTACAATATCTAGAAACAAACAAGGATATAATTAATATTTCTGAGATATACTTAGAAGTAGAAGAGAATAACATCGAAGCTATCAAATTTTATGAAAAAAATAATTTTGTTTTTGTTAATTTTAGACATAACTACTATAAGTATAAAAATAAAAAAATTAATGCTAAATGCTTTTTAAAAAAATTTAAATGACTCAAAAATTTATTTATATTAAGTCATACGGCTGCCAGATGAATGTTTATGATAGTAACCGTATTAAAGATTTGTTTTTCGATAAAGGTTATAAATTAACTGATGATATATCAAAGGCAAATTTAACAGTTTTGAATACTTGCCATATTAGAGAAAAAGCAGTTGAAAAAGTTTACTCTGATATAGGGAGAATAAACAAAATAAAAAAAAATAATGAAAATATGAAACTTGTTGTTGCAGGTTGTGTAGCTCAGGCAGAAGGAATTGAAATAAAAAAGAGATCACCCTCTGTTGATTTCGTGGTAGGTCCACAGTCGTATCATAAACTTCCAGATATGATACATAATCATAAAAATCCAATAAATAGTGATTTTTTGCAAAATGAAAAATTCAAAAACTTGATTTTTAATTCTTCAAAAATTTCTTCTGAGTTCTTATCAATACAAGAGGGATGTGATAA
Source organism: uncultured Alphaproteobacteria bacterium (assembly GCA_902577945.1). Lineage (GTDB taxonomy): Bacteria > Pseudomonadota > Alphaproteobacteria > HIMB59 > CACPNW01. The sequence goes on along the minus strand of CACHBB010000001.1, from coordinate 127,818 downwards.
ATTCTGTTCTTTTTGTGTAGTCCCCTATACACGTGGCCCAGAGTTTTCACGCCCCGTTACAGATATTCTAATTGAAGCTAAGAAATATGTATCTAAAGGTGTAAAAGAAATAATTCTCTTAGGACAAAATGTTAATGCATACCACGGAATTGGTTTGGATGGAAAATCACGAGATTTATCTTATCTAATTAACAAAATTAGTGAAATAGAAGATGTAAAAAGAATTAGGTACATGACATCACACCCGATTGATATGAAAGATGCTTTAATAAATGCTCATGCAGAAAATTCTAAACTTATGCCATTTTTACACTTACCTATTCAATCTGGATCAAATACAATATTAAAAAAAATGAATAGAAAGCATACTGTAGAAGACTATTTAAAAATTGTAGATAAGATTAGAAATGTCCGTCCTGATATTGCAATGTCTTCAGATTTTATAGTTGGTTATCCAGATGAAACAGATAAAGACTTTGAAAATACTATGAAGTTTATTGAAAAGGTCAAGTTTGTTATTGCTTATTCATTTATTTACAGTCCAAGACCAGGTACACCCGCTCAACATAAGGATAATATTGAAAAACCAATTAAAAAGGCTAGATTAAGTGCCTTACAATCATTGTTAAATCACCAACAATATTTGTACAACAAATCTTTTTTAAATAAAAAGGTTGAGGTTTTATTTGAAAAAAAAGGAAGACAAGATAATCAATTTATTGGTAGAACTATATACAACCAGAGTACGTTTATTAATTCAAAGGAAAAACTTTTAAATAAAATACTAAAAGTAAAAATAACGAACTCAACTAATTTTGCATTAGAATGTCAAGTGTAGCAAAAAAAATTGATAACATTGAATTAGAGTTAGATGATAATTCTATTCTTACAAATTTATTTGGAATAAATGATTCAAATCTTAATATAATAGAAAAAATTAATAATGTTAAAATTCAATATAGAGGAAATAAAGTTAAGATCTATGGAAATAAAAAATCAATTTTTGAGACAAAAGAAACAATTTTAGATTTATTTGAAGAAGCAAAAAAAGGCGCAGAAATTGATGAAGATAAAATTAAAGACAGTAAAAGCATATTATCTATGAATATAAGAGAAGATAATCAAATGGATTTGTTTATTGAAACAAAAAAAAGAAAAATTGTTCCTAGAACAAATAATCAAAATACTTATTTTAAACTTTTAAAATCAAAAAATATTATTTTTGCAATTGGACCAGCAGGGACTGGAAAAACTTATATAGCAGTTGCAAAGGCTGTTTCTGCACTTCAGGAGGGAAAAGTTAATAAGATTATATTATCAAGACCTGCAGTTGAAGCTGGAGAAAAATTAGGATATTTACCTGGTGATCTAAAGGAGAAGGTAGATCCTTTTTTAAGACCTATTTACGATGCATTATATTCAATGATGCCATATGATCAGGTAGAAAAAAAGATTCTAAACAATACTATAGAAATAGCTCCAATTGCTTTTATGCGAGGGAGGACATTAGAAGACTGTTTTATTATCTTAGATGAGGCACAGAATACTACAAAAACTCAAATGAAAATGTTTTTAACAAGATTAGGTAAAAACAGTCAAATGATTATTGTTGGAGATATTACTCAAATTGACTTAGTAAGTGAAAAAGATTCAGGACTAAAAGATGCACTAAAAAAATTAAAAAAAATTAGCGATATTGGTTTTATTGAACTAGATGAAAAAGATGTTGTAAGACACGATCTAGTTAAAAAAATAATTAATGCTTATGAAAAAAACAATAACAGTTGAAATTTTCTCTGAATCAAAAAAATGGCCAAGAAGAATACCAAAAATTAAAAAAATAACCCATAAAACAATAAAAAAAATGCAGATTTACTTCAACAATAAATATTTATTTAATATTAATCTAATCTTATCAAATAAGTCAAAAATGAAAAAACTTAATAAGAAATATAAAAATAAACACCTAGATACAGATGTATTAACTTTTGTTAATAAAATTTCAAATAAAAATCTTGGAAAAACTTTATATTGTGATATTTTTTTCTCTATTGATACGATAGAAAAATTTATAGATAAAAACAAGATTAATTTTTATGACCATTATAATCATCTTTTAGTTCATAGCCTATTGCATATTAATGGATATGATCATAAAAAATTGACTCAGTTTAATAAAATGAAAAAAGAAGAAATACATATTTTAAAAAGTTTTAATATTAAGAATCCGTATATCAACTAATGACCAAAAATAATTTTGAAAAGACTAATAGTTGGAAAAACTGGATTATAAAAAAATTATTAACAAATAATTCTACAAAAGAAGATATACTAAATTTTATTGCAAATGAAGACAACGAAAATGATCTAGAAAAATTTAATGATAATAATGAAAAAAGTTTAATAAAAAATATACTTAATTTAAATGAAAAAAGTGTTGAAGATCTTATGGTTCCAAGAAGTGAGATTATAGCTGTAGATTATGAACAATCACATTCAGAGATTTTAGAAGTAATAAAGAAAGAAAGTCATTCTAGAATGCCAGTATTTAAAAAAAACTTAGATAACGTTGTAGGTTTTTTTCATATAAAGGACTTTATAAAGGCAGATAATCTAAATTTTAATATAGACTCAATATTACGTGAAGTTTTGTATGTTGCACCCAAATCACCAATTTTAGATTTTTTGAAGACAATGAGATCTTCTAAAATTCATTTAGGTTTAGTTGTTGATGGTGTTGGTGGTGTTGATGGTCTTGTGACTATTGAAGATTTAGTTGAAGAAATTGTTGGTGATATTGAGGATGAGCATGATGCTGATGATATAGAGGATTTAGTCATTAATAAAAGTACTAATTCCTTAACAGTTGATGCGGCATATAGAGTTGAAGATCTAGAGGATTTTTTTAAAATCAAAATTCCACATAATAATGATGATGAAATAAATACCGTCGGTGGTTTAGTATATTCCAAAATTAATAGAATACCTAACAATAATGAAATAATTAATATAGAAAATGATTTGAGTATCAAGATTATCAAGTCTAATAATAGAAAAATTGAAACTCTCGAAATAAAAAAAAATAATTGAAAACCTTATCTTTTTTTATTTTAGGCATTGCTACTGCTTTATTATTTCCACCTTTTTTCTTTTTTCCACTTGGTTTCATAGTATTTCCTATTCTATGTTTTATAATTGAAAAAAATTATAAAAATAAATTTATTAATTTATGGTTAGAAATTTTCATTTATGGAATTGGATTTTTTGGAAGCCTACTATTTTGGATCCAGAATCCTTTTTTTGTAATACAAGAAACATCAAATATTTTTTTTATATCTTTCTTATTTATTTTAATAATTTCTATAATATTTAGTTTTATTTTTAATATATTGATAATTTTAAATACTTTTTTGCCAACAATATTTCTTGTCCCTCTGATATTTGTGTCTTTTGAAATAATAATTTCTGTATTGGCTTATGGCTTTCCCTGGATTACATTTTCCTTAATCTCATCCAATGTAAGTTTTTTAAGTTTTTCTCTAAAAAATTTTGGTACTTTAATTAATAGCTATTTAATTATTCAAATATTTTGCTTACCATTTTTATTTTTTTCTAATATTTTTGATAAGAAGTATCTTTATTTATTTTTTTCAATTGTTGTCATCCCTTTAATAACTGTTTTATTTATAAATAACGTAATATCAAACAATGTAACTTCTGGTGAAAAAAAATTGAATTTGGAAATTTTTCAAATAAATAAAAATATCGCACTAAGTAGTGAATCAAATGACTTATTACTTCTAGAGATATTGAATTTAATCTCTAAAAGTAATGCAGATATTTTATTATTTGCAGAAAATAATTATCCTTTTTTAATTAAGGACATAAATTTTCAACATATTAAAAAAAAATTAAAAAATAATCAATCTGTTATTATTGGGGGGACAAGGTATGATAACAATAGTTATTATAATACTCTTTTTTATATATCAAAGTATAATACAAAATATTTTGATAAAAAAATTTTAGTTCCTTTTGGTGAATTTTTACCTTTTAGAAAATATTTACAGTTCTTTACACCTATTTCTGGTGAAAATGATTTTAAAAGTGGTAACTCAAAAAGATTAGTTGAAATTTCAAAAAATTTAAATTTTATTCCTGTAGTTTGCTATGAAATAATTTTTTATTGGAAATTAATTAATCAAAAAAATCTTGATAGTAATTTTATTATAAACATAACTAATGATATATGGTTTGGAGATCTTCTTGGTCCTTATCAACATTTATATTTAACTAAACTAAGAGCTATTGAGTTTAATAAACCAATTATTAGAGTTTCGAATAATGGCATCTCAAGTATTATTGATAAAGATGGTAATCTTATTAGCAAGATAAGATTAAATGAAAAAAAATCAATTAATACAAGTTTAGATGTAAGAAATACAAAAAGTTTTTATTATTCTCACAAATATTTAAATTGGTATTTTTCTTTTATTGTTTTAATTATAATATTTATTGCCTTAAAAAAACTTTATGAAAAAAAGAGAAACTATTTATAGAATTTTTGGTAGAACATTAGGAAGAACAAATAACAAATTTTCTATAAAATATTATCGTGAATTACTTTTACCTTTTAAAGTTTATAAATTGTCAAAAAAAGAAAAATATATATTAGATATTGGATCTGGATATGGTGAAACTACATTGTATCTTGCGCATAAATATTCAAACTATAAAATAATTGCCTGTGAAAAATATATTAATGGAAATTTTAATTTAATTAAAAAAATTAAACAAAATAGTATAAATAATATTTTAATTCATAATGGAAATGTTCATGAGATTCTTGACAAAAATGAAAAATATTATTTTTTTGATAAAGTGTTTATTTTTTTCCCTGATCCTTGGCCAAAAAATAAACACAATAAGAGAAGACTAATAAATTTTTCATTCTTTACAAAAATTTATGAATATGTTTCTCATAATGGAAAAATATACATAGTTACAGATTCAGATCTATATAAGAGGAGTATTTTAAATAGTATATATGAAACAAAACATTTGTTCAAATGGCTAAATTATTCAAAACTAAATCTTTCAGTTAAAGATTATTTTGATTTAGAGACAAAATTTTATAAAAAGGCAATAATTTCTAAAAGAAAGCCCACATTATTTGTTCTTCAAAAATTATAAGCTTGTAATTTGATCTAATTTTAATATAGGTTCCATATTATTAAGGTGGGTTTCCCACCTTTTTTTTATAAGATATGGCAAAGAAGAAAATAAGTGTAATTAGAGAAGAAATGCTACAAGTAGCATCAAATGTGGCCCAAGAAAAAAATATTGATCAAAATTCGGTATTTTCAGCAATGGAGCAGGCATTAGAAAAAGCTGCTAGGGTTAAGTATGGACAAGAAATTGATATTAGGGTTTCAATAGATAGAGATACTGGAGATATAAAACTAAATTCTTATTTTGAAGTCGTTGATGAAGTTAGTGAAGAGTTTCAATCAAGACAAATATTATTAGAAGAAGCAAAAAAAATTAATAAAAATATAAATTTAGGCGAATTTATTACTAAAGAACTTCCCCCAATTGATTTGGGTAGAGTAGCAGCTCAAAATGCAAAAGGTGTGATAATTCAAAAAGTTCGAGAAGCAGATAAATCTAAACAATATGATGAATACAAAGATAAGGTAGGAGAAATTGCAATTGGAATTGTGAAACGAATTGAATTTGGTAATTTGATTGTAGATCTTGGTAAAAGTGAAGCAATAATAAAGAGAGAAGAATTAATCCCAAGAGAAACTTTTAAAAATGGAGACAGAGTAAGAGCATATATATATGAGGTCAAAAATGATATTAAAGGTTATCAAGTTTTTCTTTCGAGAACTCATCCTCAATTTTTGTCCAAACTTTTTTTTCAAGAAGTACCTGAAATATATGATGGTATAATAAATGTTAAAAGTGTAGCAAGAGATCCAGGTTCTAGAGCAAAGATAAGTGTATATACAGAAGACTCAACCATTGATCCAGTTGGTGCATGTGTAGGTATGCGTGGTTCAAGAGTTCAAGCTGTAGTCAATGAACTTCAGGGTGAAAAAATTGATATAGTAACTTGGTCAGATAGCCAAGCTACTTTTCTTGCTAATGCTTTGGCTCCAGCTGAAGTAAGCAAAATTTTCTTGTTTGAAGAAAAAAATAAAGTTGAGGTTGTTATACCTGATGATCAGTTAAGTCTTGCTATAGGTAGGAAAGGTCAGAATGTTAAATTAGCATCTAGTTTAACTAATTTAGAAATAGATATATTAACTGAAGAAGAGGAATCTGAAAGAAGACAGCAAGAGTTTAAAGAAAAAAGTATACTTTTATCTGATTTACTTGATGTTGAAGATGTTATTGCTCAACTATTAGTCACTGATGGTTACACCTCTGTGGATTCAATAGCATCAGAAACACAAGAAAACATCGAAAAAATTGAAGGCTTTGACTCTAATTTAGCTGAAGAGATAATAGAAAGAGCAAAAAATTTTGTAAAAGAACAGGAAGAAGAAAATTTAAAAATAATTGATGATAACATCAAGGACGATAAATTAAAAAATTTAGATGGAATGAACAACAACATATTAGCAGAGCTTGCTAAAGCAAAAATTCTTACTATTGATGATTTTGCTGATTTAGCTACATTCGAACTTATAGACAAAGAGGAAGGTATACTTAAGAACCTAGATCTTGATGAAGATTTTATAAATAATATGATAATGAAAGCTAGAGAAAACTGGTTCGATCAACAAAATTAAGGAATTAAATTGGATAAAAATAAAGGAAATAAAAAAAAACCTCTTAAGTTATCATCAACAGGCAGGCTACAAATAAGAAAAAATTTAGGTCCTGCTGGTGACAAACCACGTGCAAGTGGCAATAAAAAAACAATTCAAATTGTTTTCAAAAATAAAAATAATCAACAGAAAAGTTCCTCAACTGCTCAATCAAATTTTAGAGGATCATCTAGTTTAAGAACGCCTAGACCAGGTATAAATTCATCACCACAACCAAACTTTTCCTCTCCTAACAAAACCAGAAATTTTGAAAATAAAAACAAAAAAAATGTAGATAAAAAAACTCAACAAAAAAAATCAACTCTTAGACCACTCGAAGATGATTTTAGCAAGTCTGATGCAAAAAAAATACTAGAACAAGAAGAGCAAGAATTCGATAAATTTCCAAGCTTAGCTAAAATAAAAAGAGCTAGAGAAAAAGAAAGATTAAAATCGGCAAATGAAGAAGATGAAAGTAAAATTTCTAGAGAAATTTCTATTCCTGATTTTATTACTGTCCAAGACTTAGCAAACAGAATGGCAGAAAAAACAGCAGATGTAGTGAAAGCTTTAATGAAAATGGGAGTTATGGCAAATGCCACGCAGTCTTTGGAGTCAGATACAGCTCAATTAGTTGCAGAAGAATTAGGACATAAAGTAACCGTTGTCAAAGATGATGATGTATTAAATGATATTAAAGATTTTGAAGATCATGAAGATAGTCTTATTAAAAGAGCTCCTGTAGTCACAATCATGGGTCATGTTGATCATGGCAAAACTTCTCTACTTGATGCTTTTAGAGAAAGTAATGTAGTTTCTGGTGAAGCTGGTGGAATTACACAGCATATTGGTGCTTATCAAATTAATAGTAATGATAAAAAAATTACATTTATAGATACACCAGGTCATGCTGCATTTTCTAATATGAGAGCTAGAGGATCTAAAACAACTGATATAGTTATACTTGTTGTTGCAGCTGATGACGGAATTAAACCTCAGACAATTGAATCAATTGCTCATGCGAAATCTGCTGAGGTACCAATAATAGTTGCTATTAACAAAATTGATCTTCCAGGAGCCGATCCTGATAAAGTTAGAAATGAATTACTTAATCATGAGGTAATTGTTGAAAAACTAAGTGGTGAAGTTCTAGACATAGAAGTATCTGCAACAAAAGGAACCAATTTAGATAAATTAGAAGAAGCAATTCATTTACAAGCAGATCTACTTAATCTCAAAGCTAACCCTGATAGAAAAGCACGAGGATCAGTAATTGAATCAAAACTTGAAAAAGGTAGAGGCTCAGTTGCAACAGTTTTAGTACAAAAAGGAACATTAAAAGTTAGTGATATTTTTGTATCTGGTTCTGAATGGGGAAAAGTTAAAGCTCTAATTGATGATAAGGGTAAAAATATAAAGCAAGCTGAACCATCAGTACCAGTTGAAGTTCTAGGATTTGACTCTAATCCATTAGCAGGTGATGATTTTATTGTGGTTGAAAGTGAAGGAATTGCACGTAAAATTGCAGAATTTAGATCAAGCAAACTACAAATCCAAAGAAATACAGTTGCCAAATCAAATGTTGAAGAGATGTTTGCTCAAATCAATAAAGGTGAAGCAACAAGCCTTCCAGTAGTGATTAAAACTGATGTTCAGGGTTCAGCAGAAGCAATTGAAAATTCAATAATTAAACTTTCAACTGATGAAGTTAAGGTAAATGTAATCTATAAAGGCGTAGGTGCAATTACTGAGAGTGATGTAACTCTGGCTGGTTCTGGAAAAGGTTTTATAGTTGGATTCAATGTTAGAGCACTACCTCATGCAAGAGATATAGCGAAAAGAGATGGGGTTGATATAAAATACTACTCTATAATTTATGAATTAATTGATGATGTTAAAAATTTACTTTCTGGCTTATTAAAACCAGACATATCAGAAAAAATAACAGGTAATGTAGAAATAAGAGAAGTATTTAATATTTCTAAAATTGGCAATATTGCTGGGTGTATGGTAAAAGATGGTTATATTTCTAGAAAGTCACAGATTAGAATTCTTAGAGACAACATTGTTATTCATAAAGGAAGCATTAGTAGTTTAAAAAGATTTAAAGAGGAAGTTTCTGAAGTTAAAACAGGTTTTGAATGTGGTGTTATGATAGATAATTACAGTGACATCAAAGCTGGAGATATAATTGAAACATTTGAGGAAGTTTCAACAAGTAGAAAATTATAAATCTATTTTTATAGAATGGATACACAAAGACAGATTAGATTCGGTGAGTTAATTAGATCAATAATAAGTGATTGTTTGCTTAAAGAAGATTTCTACATAGATAATTTTGACCCAACTTCCATAACAGTTTCTTTCGTAAGAATGTCAAAAGATTTAAAAATTGCTAATGTCTATTTCATGCCTTTGGGAGGCAAAAATAAAAATAATATTTTACAAAATCTTAATGAAAACAAATATATTTTTCAAAAATTTTTATCCAAAGCTAAGATACAATCTAAATTTACTCCAAGATTATCCTTTTATTTAGATGATACATTTGATGAAGCTGAGAAAATTGAAAAATTGCTATCCAATAAAAATGTAATAAGAGATACAAAAAATGAATAATAATCAAGGTTGGATTAATTTATATAAACCAAAAAACTTATCCTCTTTTCAAGCAATAAAAAAAATTAAAAAAAATTTTTCAATAGAAAAAATTGGTCATGCCGGCACTTTAGATCCTTTAGCAGAAGGGATTTTACCTGTGGCATTAGGAAAGACAACCAAACTAATACCTTTTGTGGCAATGAACCTAAAAAAATATAAATTTACTATTACTTGGGGCTCACAAACTTCAACTGATGATATAAGTGGAAGCATACTGCATACCTCTGATAATTTTCCTAGTCAAAATAAAATACTTTCAAATTTAAAGAATTATAGTGGAATTATTTCTCAAGTACCACCAACTGTATCTGCTGTTAAGATTAATGGCAAAAGAGCCTACAAACTTGCAAGAGAAAATAAGAAATTTGAGATTAATTCAAAAAATGTTTATATTAAAAATTTAAAATTAATAAAACATAATCAAGATAGTTCAATTTTTGAAATTGAGTGTGGTAAGGGGTTTTATATTAGAAGTCTAGCCAGAGATTTTGCTAGAGATTTAGGTACTTTTGGGCATATTTCTTCATTGGAAAGATTAAAGGTTGGAAGATTTACAAAAGAAAGTTCGATTTTTCTGGACGATCTTCTAAAAATAGGCAAAAGACTTGCAGATATTAATTGTGTAAGACCATCAGTTTCTATGCTGGACGACATCTTGGCTTATGAAATTGTTGATGAGAATGATCTTAAAGATATCTCAATGGGTAAAACAATTAAAATCGATGAAAAAAAGCTAGAAAATATTTCTTTAATTACAACTGAAGAAAAAGATTTTTTTTTATCACATAATGGGGACATTGTTTCCATTGGCAAATTAAATCGTAATTTGTTCAAACCAAAAAAAGTATTAATTTAGGAGAAATGATGTCGATATCAAAAGAAAACAAAAAAAAATTAATTAGTGAATTTTCAAAAAATGCAAATGATACTGGATCCACCAGCATCCAAATTGCTGTATTAAGTGAGAGAATAAAAAGTTTAACAGAACATTTTAAAACTCACACTAAGGATAATCATTCTAAAAGAGGTTTGGTTGCTCTCGTTAATAAAAGAAAAAAATTACTTAATTATTTATCAAAAAAAAATAAATCTGATTATGAAGAACTTATTAAAAAATTAAATATCAGAGGTTAGTAAAGAGGAAAAAAATAAAATATGTTTGATGTTAAAAATATTGAAATAGAATGGGCAGGTAGAAAACTTAAATTAGAAACAGGAAAAATAGCAAGACAGGCAGACTCAACAGTTATAGCTACATATGGTGGAACAACTGTTATGGCTAATGTAGTAGCTGCCAAAGAAGCAAATCCAGATATGGATTTTTTTCCTTTGACTGTAAACTATCAAGAAAAATATTATTCAGTAGGAAAAATTCCAGGCGGATTTTTTAAGAGAGAAGCAAGACCAACTGAAAAAGAAACATTGGTTTCTCGTTTAATTGACAGACCAGTTAGACCTTTATTTCATAAAGATTTTAAAAATGAGACTCAGGTTACTTGTACTGTATTATCACATGATCAAGAAAATGACTCAGATGTTGTAGCGATGATAGCTGCAAGTGCAGCATTAACTTTATCTGGTTTGCCATTTTTAGGCCCACTCGGAGCAATTAAGATCGGTTTTATAGATGATGAGTTTATTGTTAACCCGAGTAAGAGTCAATTATCAAATTCTAAACTAGAATTAGTATTGGCAGGGACAAAGGAAGGTGTGCTAATGATTGAGTCTGAAGCTCACGAACTTTCAGAAAAACAAATGCTAGATGCAGTAGTTCTCGGTCAAGAAAATTATAAAACAGTGATCGAAGCAATAATTTCCTTAGCTAAAAAAGCTGCAAAAGAACCTTGGGATCTTAAAGAAAAAGATGAAGAAATTAAAAGTCTACCATCTAAGATCAGCCAAGACTTTGGCAAAGAGTTTATAGATGCATACAAAATAACTGAAAAACAAAAAAGATCAGAAAAATTATCTTCACTAAGAAACGAAATTTCTGAAAAATTTGTAAGTGAAACACTCTCACCAGTATTAGTTTCAGATGCAATAAAAAATGTAGAAAAAGATATAGTTAGAGGAGAATTAATTAATACCGGTAATAGAATTGATGGAAGAGATACAAAAACAGTTCGTCCAATTGTGTGTGAAACTGGAGTTTTAGAAAGAACTCATGGGTCTGCATTATTTACAAGAGGAGAAACACAAGCTCTTGTGGTCTCAACTTTAGGAACTGGACAAGACGAGCAAAGAATAGATGCAATTGATGGTGAATATACAGAGAATTTTATGTTGCATTATAATTTTCCACCTTACTCTGTTGGAGAAGTTGGAAGAATAGGTTCTACCAGTAGAAGAGAGATAGGACATGGAAAATTAGCCTGGAGAGCTATTCATCCAATGTTACCTTCTAAAGAAAAGTTTCCTTACACTTATAGAGTTGTATCTGAAATTACAGAATCTAATGGCTCTAGCTCTATGGCAACTGTTTGTGGTACCTCTATGTCTTTAATGGACGCAGGAGTGCCTTTAGAAAGACCAGTAGCAGGTATCGCGATGGGTTTAATTAAAGAGAATGATAAATATGTAATATTATCAGACATACTTGGTGATGAAGATCATCTTGGCGATATGGATTTTAAAGTTGCTGGAACTTCTGAAGGAATAACTTCATTACAAATGGATATTAAAATAACTAGTATTACAGCTGAGATTATGGAAGAGGCATTAGCGCAAGCTAAAGATGGACGATTCCACATACTTGGTGAAATGGCTAAAGCAATTGATAAACCTAACCAATCAATTTCCCAATACGCACCAACAATAACTAATCTTCAAATAAACAAAGATAAAATTAGAGAAGTTATTGGTAAAGGAGGAGCAGTTATTAGAGAAATATCTGAAACAACGGGAGCTAAAATTGAAATTAATGATGAAGGTTTAGTTAGTATTGCAGCTGTGGATCAAAAATCTGGAAATGATGCATTAGAATGGATTAAAGGTATTGTCGAAGAGCCAGAGATTGGAAAAATTTATGATGGTAAAGTTATAAAGATAATGGACTTCGGTGCTTTTGTTAATTTCATGGGATCTACAGATGGGCTAGTTCATATTAGTCAATTAAAAAATGAAAGAGTAGAGAAAGTTGAAGATGTTATTAGCGAAGGAGATATAGTTAAAGTAAAAGTACTGGATATCGATTCAAGAGGAAAAATAAAACTTTCTATGAAAGCAGTTGACGCAGAAGAAAACGCTTAAATTACCTAAATTTATTGGGCACAGAGGTGTAAAAGACCTGTGTCCAGAAAACACTTTAGAATCAATTGCTAGCGCATTTGAAATAGGTTTAAATTTCGTAGAGATAGATGTTAAGATTTCCAAAGATAAAGTCCCAATTTTATTACATGACGACACTTTAGATAGAACTACTAATGGAAGTGGACTTGCAAGTGATTATGATTATGAGAACATAAAAAAACTTGATGCGGGAAAATTTTTTTATAAAAAAAACACAAATATATTTATTCCAAAGTTAGAAGATGTTTTAAGTCTGTGTACTAATAATAATGGTAATTTAAATATTGAATTAAAACCTAATAAAAATTTTGAAAAAGAAAATACTTATCAGATTTATAAACTTACAAAAAATATTAATCAAATTGATATTTTTTTCTCATCATTTGATATGATTTCTATTCTAGAAATTTCAAAACTTTACCCCCAATCTATGCGTAGTTTTTTATTAGATGATTTTAAACAATATAATATTGATGATTTAATTAACATATCAACAAATAATGACTTAAAAATTTGTGGATTAAATATAAATCTTGTTACAGCTGATATTTTAAAAAAAATTAAAAAATCTAATATTTCAATTACCGTTTATTCAGATAAAAATATAAATTTATCCAGTGCAAATGATATTTTTTCCATAGGCGTAGATAGTATTTTTGTTGATAATCCCATAGGTTTATTGGGAAAATTTTAGAACTTATTAGGCATTCCAATAATATTGTAACCACAGTCAACATAATGTACTTCACCAGTAACTGCAGAAGATAAATCACTAACAAAGTATAAAGCAGATTTACCAATTTCATCTAATTGTGCATTTCGTTTTAATGCTGAATGTTCCTCTGTAAATTTAAACACTTCTCTAGCATTATTTATTGCTGCACCAGCAATTGTTCTCATAGGTCCTGCTGATATTGCATTAACGCGAATATTCTTTGTGCCTAAATCCACACTCAAATATTTTACACTTGTTTCTAAAGCAGCTTTTGCAATTCCCATTAAATTGTAATTTGGTATGACTTTATTCGATCCATAAAAAGTAAGGGTGAGAATACTTCCTCCATCATTCATTATAGATTCAAAACTTCTAGCAAGACTAGTTAATGAAAAACATGATATTTCTAAACAATTAATAAAATTATCCTTCGTAGTATCAACATATCTACCATTTAACTCTGATTTATCTGCAAATGCAACAGCATGAATTATAAAATCAATTGTACCCCATTCTTTTTTTATAATTTCTACAGATTTGTTAATTGAGTCATTATTATTAAAATCACATTCTATTAATATTTTTGAATTAATTTCTTCAGAAAGTGGTTTCACTCTCTTCAATAATATTTCGTTTTGATAACCAATGGCTATTTCAGCACCATTTTCTGCTAGTTGTTTTGCAATTCCCCATGCAATTGAATGATTATTTGCAATACCAAATACTATCCCTCTTTTATTTTTAAGCATGATATTTTGAAAATACTAATGTTGCATTTGTACCACCAAAACCAAAACTATTCGACATAACATGCTCAATTTCAACATCATTTTCTGTTTTTAGAAGTATATTACAATCCTTGGCATTATTATCGAGTTTATCAATATTAGCAGAACCACTAATAAAATTATTTTTCATCATCAACAAACTATAAATTGCTTCATGCACACCAGTTGCCCCTAAAGAATGACCAGTCAAAGATTTTGTTGAGCTCATTTTAGGAATATTTGAACCAAAAACATTTTTGATTGCTTCCAATTCTTTTACATCTCCTATTGGAGTACTTGTTCCATGTGTATTTATATAATCAATTTTACCATCAATATTTTTTAATGCTTGTTTCATACATCTTTCTGCTCCTTCTCCAGAGGGCTGTACCATATCATATCCATCTGAGGTTGCTCCATATCCTGTTATTTCGCCATATATTTTAGCACCTCTAGCTTTTGCATGCTCTAATTCTTCAAGTACTAAAGTTCCACCTCCACCAGCAATTACAAAACCATCTCTATCTGCATCATATGCCCTTGAAGATTTATCAGGAGTAGAATTATATTTTGATGACAAAGCACCCATAGCATCAAATAAAATTGATAAAGTCCAATGGAGTTCTTCACCTCCACCAGCAAACACAATATTTTGTTTTCCCATCTGAATTAGTTCGTACGCATTACCAATACAATGTGAACTTGTAGAACATGCTGAGGTAATTGAATAGTTAACTCCTTTAATTTTAAAAGGTGTCGCAAGAGTTGCTGAATTTGTGCTAGACATTGCTCTAGGTACCATAAATGGTCCAATTTTTTTTGAACCTGAGCTCTTCCCAATTTCAGAAGACTTAAATAAATTTTGTGTAGATGGACCGCCTGAACCAACAATTATACCAGTCATTTCATTTGAAATATAACTATCCTCTAGCCCTGAGTCTTCTATTGCATCTTTCATCGCAATATAGTTATAGGCTGCTCCGTCACCCATAAACCTTAATAATCTTCTATCTATTTTGTTACTAATATCTATATTTGGTTTACCGTGCACAAGACTTCTAAAAGAAAACTCTTCATACTCTTCTGCACTTGTAATACCAGGTTTTAAATTTTTAAGGCTATCTATGACATCTGATTGATTATTACCAATACATGATACAATACCTAAACCAGTAACTACAACTCTATTCATTTATTATTTCTCTTGTGAAAATAAACCAACCTTCATGTCTTTAGCTTCGTAAATTATTTCACCATCAGCTTTTAAGACGCCATCTCCAACACCAAGAATAAGTTTTCTTAGTATGAGTCGTTTAAGAGATATATGATAGGTTACTCTTTCAACTTTTTGTAATACTTGACCCGTAAACTTCACTTCGCCTACGCCAAGAGCCCTTCCCTTACCTGGTTGGCCAAGCCATCCTAAATAAAAACCAAGTAATTGCCACATAGCATCTAAACCTAAACAACCTGGCATTACCGGATCACCTTTAAAATGACAATCAAAGAACCAAAGATCCTCCTTAATATCTAATTCAGCAATTATTTCACCTTTTGAAAAAATACCACCAGTTTCATTTATAGATGTAATTCTATCAAACATTAACATTGGAGGCATTGGAAGTTGAGCATTACCTTTTCCAAAGAGCAATCCCTTGGCACAATCAATTAACTGCTCATAAGTAAAAGAATTTTGTTTCATAGTTTAGATTAAACTTTTTTTTAATAATTATCAATTAACTTAAATTTAATTTAAATGACAATTATGTTTACTTTTAATAATAATATTATCAATGGCTAATTTTTTTCCGTCAAAAACTGTCATTATATTTGTTTCATCCTTTAAATTAAGAGTAAAATTAATTATTTTTTGTGCTGAAATCAATCCAGCTAATCCTGCTGATATTCCAGAGATGCCAACTGTGTCACATCTAGGAAGATCTATATCAGTTTCATTTGGAAAAATACAGTTTAAACAAACATGCTGACTATATTTTTTATTTTTAAATAAAATAATTTGCAAATCGTGCCTAATAACAGACGAATATAAAAAATTAATAGATTTTTTAACACAAAATTCATTTACAAGTTTAGAAGTTTCCCAGTCATCAGTTGCATCAACTATTATTGAACATTCAGAAAATGAAATAATATTTTTTATATTAATTCTTTCATCAATAATGTTAATTGCACAATTATTATTAATTAAATTTAATTTTTTTTTAGCAACATCTACTTTCTTTTTTCCAACATCTTTTAAATTATATAGAGTTTGTCTGTTTAAGTTACTTTTTTCGACTATATCTCCATCTGCTATTATTAAGTCTTTAATTCCAGAACTAACCAAATATTGAATAAGTGGACATCCTATGCCCCCCATTCCTATTATACCAATTTTAACATTTGATAATTTCTTTAAATTTTTTTCAGTAAATTCTTTTAAAATAAATAATCTACTAAAAATTTCATATTCTTTATCTGAATAATTACTCATTAATTAAATTATTTTTATAAATATAATTTATTATTTCTTTTGCACAATTAGACTTTGTCATTTTTTTAAAATTCTTAATTTGAAATTTTGTTACTATTGATATTTTATTATATTCAGAACCAAAAATTTTATTTTCCTTATTTATTTTATTATAAATTACCATGTCACAATTTTTATTAATTAGTTTTTGCTTTGCATTTGATATATTTCCTGTTTCAGCGGCAAATCCTACTAAAAACTTTGGTCTTTGTTTTTTATCTTTTCCTATTTTCTCCAAAATATCAATATTTTTAGTTAGCTTTAAATCCAAATATTTATTTTTTTTAATTTTATTATTATTGATCTTTTTATTTTTAAAATCAGATACAGCTGCAGCAAAAAATCCGATATCAATATTTGAAATACTTTTGATTTTTTTATACATTTCTTGTGCAGACTTTATTTTAATAAAATTCAGATTTGGAGGTGGGTCTAAATTAGTTGGCCCTGAAATTAAAGTTACTTTTGCCCCATATAAAGATAGTTGGTAAGCTAACTCATATCCTTGCCTTCCAGATGATTGATTTGAAATATACCTTACGGGGTCAATCATCTCAATAGTTGGTCCGGCTGTAACTAGACATTTTTTATTTTTAAATATATTTAAATTTTCGAAATTCCGCTTAATTATATTTGAGATTTGTTTACTACTACTTATTCTTCCTAAACCAAATTCACCACATTTTAGATTACCTATTATTGGTCCAACGAACTCAAATCCTCTATTTTTTAAAATTTTTACATTTTTTTGATTAGCTTTGTTGCTCCACATATGACTATTCATAGCAGGAACAAAGATTATTTTTTTGTTTGCAGCCAGCAATATATTAGATGCTAAATTATCACCATATCCATTTGCAATCTTTGCTATTGAATTAGCTGTTGCAGGACAGACTAATATCAAATCATTATTTCTTGAGAGATTAATATGTAGCATTTTATTTTTTTTTTCTGATTTATCTGTAAATAATCTGTTCCCTAAGTATTTTTTTAATTCATTAATCTTAATATATTTTTTGGCTTCTTCAGTTAAGACACAGCTAATTTGATATTTATTTAAATTAAGTGATGCCATAATATCTTTGCATTTTGAAGCAGCAATAGAACCTGTAATAACAAATAAAATTTTATTCATTATATTTTATAACCAGAATGAATTGCAACTATACCATTAAATAAATTTATAGATTTTACATATTCAAAACCACAATTAGTTAATATGTGCGATAATTCTTCTTGAGAAGGAAAAAGGTCAATACTTTCACTTAAATATTTGTAAGCGTTAATATCGTTTGCGATAATTTCACCTAATAATGGTAAAATTTTTGATTTATAAATCTTATAAGTATCACTAATTAGAGGTGATTTGGGAGTGCTAAACTCTAAACAATAATATTGACCACCACTTTTTAAAACACGATAAGCTTCTTTAATTGATTTTTCGTAA
This sequence comes from uncultured Alphaproteobacteria bacterium, assembly GCA_902577945.1. GTDB lineage: Bacteria > Pseudomonadota > Alphaproteobacteria > HIMB59 > CACPNW01. The sequence goes on along the minus strand of CACHBB010000001.1, from coordinate 109,589 downwards.
TTAGTAATATTTCTTAAACAAAATGATATTAAATATTTATCAAAAAAATTTTTTTTAAAATTTAACTTTTCAGCGTTGTTTAAAATAAATTTAATATTTTTGTGTTTTTCTAACCTCTTTTTACCTTGATCCAACATTTCTTTATTTAGATCTAATAAATATAATTGGTTTGATAATTTATATTTTAATATTTCATTAGCTATATCACCTGAGCCAGAACCAACATCTAAAATAATATCATTTTTTTTAATATCAACAACTTCAATAAATCTTTTTTTCCATAATCGATGCATTCCTAAACTCATTAAATCATTCATCAAATCGTAACTAGGAGCAACACTAGAAAAGACATTCTGAACAAGTTTAGTCTTTTGTTTTGAGTTTACTTTTGTATAACCAAAATTATATTTTTTATTCATTATGCCTGAGTTACCTGAAGTTCATACCACTATTATAGGCCTTAGCGTTATATTGAAGCAAAAAATATCTAAAGTTGAAATTCATACAAAAAAGCTTCGTTTTAAAATTCCTATTGGTATTAAAAATATATTAGTTAGTTCTAAAATATCCAATATTAGAAGAATTGCAAAATATATTATTATAGATTTAGACAATGAATATTCACTTATCATACATTTAGGTATGTCTGGAAGATTGAAAACTAATTTTTCAATTAATAATATACAGAAACATGATCATTTTATCCTTAAATTTATGAACAAATCAGAATTGGTGTTTAATGATCCTAGAAAGTTTGGATTTATAGACATTGCTAAGACTAAATATTTAAATAAAAAAAAATATATTAAAAATTTAGGTATTGACGCTTTAAGTTCAAATCTAAAACCACATATAATTTATAACAAAATATCTAAATCTGAAGTGCCTATAAAACAAATATTACTGAATCAAAAACTTATTGCCGGTATTGGCAATATTTATGCCTCTGAAATTTTATATGATGCAAAAATTTCACCTCTTATAGCTGGTAAAGATCTAAAAATTAGTCTCATTTCGAAACTAATTAGATCAATAAGAAAAATTTTAAAGAAAGCTATTAAATTTGGCGGATCAAGTATACGAGATTATCGTTCCGCTGATGGAACTTTAGGAAATTTCCAATCAAATTTCAAAGTATACAATAAAGAAGGTAAAAATATTAAAAATGATAAGGTAATTAAAATAGTTCAATATGGCAGATCTACATTTTATTGTCCTAAATTACAAAATAATAAGTAGTCTATTCATAAATATTAATTGACTTAATTTATTTTAAATTTATAGCAGCCATATGGCAAATCATGCTTCAGCAAAAAAAAGATCTAGACAGAATAAAGTTAAAAATACTGTTAATTCCCAATACCTATCTAAGTTTAGATCAGCTCTAAATAAATTTCAATCCTCTGTTGAAGCAAAAAATGACCAAGAAATTCAAAAATCTCTAAGTACTGTCAACTCAATAATGGCAAAAGCAGTAAAAAAAGGTATTTTTAAAAAAGAATACATATCCAGAAAGTTATCCTCCTTATCAAAACAAATTCCAAAAAAATAAATTTTTTTTAATTTTTTTTACTTTTCTTCTTGCTAAAAATACTTAAAGGGTGTTCATTAACTATTTAATTTGGTGATTAAATTTTACGACGTTAGGTTTTTGTGCGTAAGATTAAAAAATTCAAAAACCGTTTTTGTAGGGGGACAATGGAAAATACATCCAATAGTTTTGATGACAATAAATGGTCCTCGCTAAAAAAAGATCTAAAAAAAACTGTTGGTGATACTGCTTATAACAATTGGCTTAAGCATTTAAACTATGTATCTATTGTAGACTCTACAATTACTTTCTCAGTACCAACAAAATTTTTAAGAGATTGGATTGTAAATAATTACTCTGATAAAATTAAAAACCAAGCAAAAAAATATTTAAACTCTGTTAATATTATTAAATTTGTAGTTAAACCAAATGGTGGAAGAATTGTCCCTGGTACAACAAGAACTATTAAAAGTACCGATAATCATTGGAAATCAAGTTTAGATGTAAGATCTAATCAAACTTCAAATTATCCAAACGAGTTTGGAGCACCTTTAGATCCCAGATTCACTTTTGATAATTTCGTTGTAGGTAAACCAAATGAATTAGCATTTGCGGCTTCTCAAAGAGTATCAGAAGCAGAGAAAATTACGTTTAATCCTTTATTCCTATGTGGAGGTGTGGGTTTAGGTAAAACACATTTGATGCATGCAATTGGATGGAAAATTAAACAAAAAAAACCTGAGAGAAAAGTAATATATTTGTCCGCTGAAAAGTTTATGTATCAGTTTGTTCGAGCACTAAGATATAAAGACACTTCTGCCTTTAAAGAACAATTTAGGTCCATTGATGTTTTAATGATCGACGATGTACAATTTATAAGTGGAAAGGATAATACCCAAGAAGAATTCTTCCATACATTTAATGCATTAATTGAACAAAATAAGCAAATAGTAATTTCTGCTGATAAATCACCAACTGACTTAGATGGTGTGCAAGAAAGATTAAAGTCCAGATTAGGATGCGGTCTAGTTGCTGATATACACCCAACTACATATGAATTAAGACTTGGTATATTAATAGAGAAAGCTCAAAAAAGAGGCGTAGAAATACCTTCAAAAGTTTTAGAATTTTTATCTCATAGAATTATTTCAAATGTAAGAGAAATGGAAGGTGCATTGAATAGATTAGTAGCCCACGGAACTCTCGTTGGGACCCCTATTTCAATTGAAACTGCTCAATTAGTGCTTCAGGATCTACTCAAGTCATCGAATAAGAAAATAACTATTGAGGAAATTCAAAAAAAGGTAGCTGAACACTTCAATATTAGGCTGACTGATATGCACTCTCCAAGAAGATCAAGATCAGTGGCACGGCCTAGACAAATTGCCATGTATTTAGCAAAATCAATTACTTCAAGGTCCTTACCTGAAATTGGAAGAAAGTTTGGTGGAAGAGACCATACAACTGTTATGCATGCGGTAAAAAAAATTGAAGAATTGAAACTTTCTGATGTTAATTTTAACGAGGATCTAGAATTATTAAAAAGACTTATAGATTCTTAAATTATTTTATTTTATACCTACCTTTATGAAGTTTAAGGTAAAAAAAATTGAAATATTTAAAACACTTTCTCATTTACAAGGCATTGTTGATAAAAAAAATACGCTTCCTATTCTTTCAAATATTCTGATTGAAGCACAAAGTAATTATCTAACTTTATCCTCTACAGACATGGATATTTCAATAGTAGAAAAAATTAAATGCAATGTTGAAGAAGAAGGTGCCACAACTATAAATTCTCAAATTTTATATGATATTGTAAGAAAACTAGATGATGATTGTGAAATAGAAATAATTTCAAATAATGGAAAATTATTAACTCTTAGGGCAAATGGATCAAGATTTTCTTTAGCATCCTTACCAAAAGAGGACTTTCCTATTATTGAAACTGAAAATGATGGCACAACTCTAAAAATTAACTCTCAAATTCTTTTTAAATTAATTGATAAAACAAAATTTGCTATTTCAAATGAAGAAACAAGATATTTTCTCAATGGTTTATATTTTAATGTTCATAGTGAGGATAATAACTCAACTGTTACAATAGTTGGGACAGATGGACACAGGCTTGCTAAATTTAGTGCTATAATTGACCAAAATATCAATCAGATATCAGGAGTTATAATACCTAAGAAAACTATTTATGAGTTATCAAAACTTTTGTCAGATACAGATCAAGATATTGAAATACTCATAAACACAAATAAAATTATATTTTTGATTGATAATCTGGTTTTTATTTCTAAATTAATTGATGGCAGTTTCCCTGACTATAAAAGAGTTATACCTAAAGATAATAATAACGTATTAGAAGTTCATAGAGAAAAGCTCCTATCAGCAGTTGATAGAGTTAGCACTATTTCTAATGAAAAATCACCTGTAATTAAAATAAAATTACTAAAAAATATAATCAACTTAAATACCATTAACACTGAAAACAGTACTGCTACTGAAGATTTAAAACTATCATATGATGGTGATGAGTTTGAAATTGGATTTAATTCAAAATATGTAATGGATATAGTGAATAATCTTGAAGATGATATCATATCTATAAAATTTAAAGATGGATCTTCACCAATTATTGCTCAAGAAAAGTCTAATTCCAATTTAGTTTATGTACTGATGCCAATGAGAGTTTAAAAAATTTGGTAAAAGTAAATAACATTACTCTGAAAAATTATAGAAACTTTAAATCACTAAAAGCTAACTTTGAAAATGTTAATATAATTTATGGCAATAATGGTACTGGCAAGACAAATATACTAGAAAGTATATCTCTTATGGGCAAAGGTAGAGGGTTTAGAAATGCAAATATAATAAATCTTATATATAAAAACGAAAATAATTTCTTAGTTGAAAGTGAAATTGAACAAAATTTAAATAAATATAATTTAAAAATCTATTCAGAATATTTTGAAAATAAATATAAAAAAATTTTAAATTTAGACAATGAAAATACCAAAGATACAAATAAATTTATAGAAACATCATTTTCATTTTTATATTTTCTTCCTGAAATGGAAAGATTATTTCTTTCATCTCCAACTTATAGAAGAAATTTTTTAGACAAATTAATTTTTTCAAAAAATAAAAATTATAATAAATTAATAAATAGTTATAAAAGAAATATTATAGAAAGAAGTAAAATTTTAAATTTACCAACTTATGATCTTAATTGGATAAAAACAATCGAAAATGCAATTATCAAAACCGGACTAGAGATTTATAAGCTAAGAAATAAACAAATTTCACTTTTAAATGATGAACTAGAACATTTTAATAAATATAATAATTATCCTTTTAGTGCAAAATTTGAAATTGAAGACAATTTTTATAATAATACAATTGATGAACAAAAATATGCTAAGTCTTTAGAAGGTACTAGAAATATTGATAGTCAAATTGGGGGTGCAAAAATTGGCCCTCATAAATCTGATTTATATGCAATTGTAAATGAGCAAACTAACGCCTCACAACTCTCAACTGGTCAACAAAAAACACTAATATTAATGACATTATTTGCCCAATGTAAATATTTAATCAATCAAAACATAAAACCAATACTTTTATTTGATGAAATTTGTTCTCATCTAGATGATATAAACCGTAAAATACTTTTAGATTTAACAAAACAATTTGATGCTCAATTTTTTTTCACTGGCACTGAGAAAAGTTTATTTTCTTTTATGTCAACAAATGTAAACTTTTATAATATAAGTAAATTATGAATAATAATTATTCATCTGATTCAATAAAAGTTTTAAAAGGTCTTGAAGCAGTTAGAAAAAGACCTGGTATGTATATTGGTGATACAGATGATGGGTCAGGATTACATCAAATGATTTATGAGGTTTTAGATAACTCTATTGACGAATCCTTAGCAGGTTATTGTGATAAAATAGATGTAATATTGAATACTGATGGTACTGTCACGATAAGTGATAATGGAAGAGGTATACCTGTTGATTTACACAAAACAGAAAAAATTCCAGCTGCAGAGTTAATAATGACAGAATTGCATGCTGGAGGAAAATTTGATCAAAATAGTTATAAAGTTTCTGGTGGTCTACACGGTGTTGGTGTTTCAGTTGTAAACGCTCTCTCTGAGTTTTTAATTTTAGAAATAAATAGGGATGGTAAAATCTATAATTTAGAATTTAATAATGGTGTTGTAACAAAAAAATTAAATGAAATTGGAGTTTCACCTAAAGATAAAGAAAAATTTTTTACAGGAACAAAAATAACTTTTTTACCTACAGAAAAAATCTTTAAAAATATTGACTTCAATTTTAAAACAATTGAAAAAAGATTGAGAGAATTGGCATTTCTAAATACCGGTGTAAGTATTAATCTGATCGATAAAAGAAAATCAGAAGAAATAAATATAAATTTTAAATTTGATGGTGGAATTAAAGAGTATGTTAAATTTTTAAATGAAGGAAAAAATGTTATTCATAATAATCCAATTTCTTTTAAGGGTGAAAAAAATAATATTTCGATTGAATGTTCATTGCAATGGACTGACAGTTATCATGAAAATACAATATGCTTTACAAATAATATAGTTCAAAGAGATGGAGGCACACATCTAGCTGGCTTCAGAGGAGCATTAACAAGGTCTATTGTAAATTACATAAACAAAAACACAAAAAATTCAAATAATATAACAGGGGATGATGCTCGCGAGGGTTTGACCTGTATATTATCTGCAAAGCTACCTGATCCAAAGTTTTCTAGTCAAACAAAAGATAAACTTGTCTCTTCTGAAGTAAGACCAGTTATAGAGTCAATTAGTTTAGATAAAATCGAACAATGGATAGAGGAAAATCCAAGTGAAATAAAGAAAGTGATTGATAAAATAATTGAAGCTTCAAATGCAAGAGAAGCTGCAAGAAAAGCAAGAGAATTAACAAGAAGAAAAACTGGATTAGAAAACACCTCTCTTCCTGGTAAACTTGCTGATTGCCAAGAGAAAAATCCAGAATTTTCTGAGTTATTTATAGTTGAAGGAGACTCAGCCGGAGGATCTGCAAAGCAAGGAAGAGATAGAAAAAATCAAGCAATATTACCATTAAGAGGTAAAATTTTAAATGTTGAGAGAGCCAACGAAAAACAAGTATTAACGAGTAATGAAATTGGAACATTAATAACTGCTATAGGTGCTGGTGTGGGCAATCCCACTGATGATACACAGCAAAATAAATTAGAGGGAAAATTTGATTTAGATAAAATGAGATATCATAAGATAATAATAATGACAGACGCTGATGTTGATGGCAGTCACATTAGAACACTTTTGTTAACATTTTTTTATAGGCATATGAAACCTATTATAGATGCTGGGCGTCTTTTCATAGCACAACCACCACTTTATCGAATAAAAAAAGGTAACTCAACAGTTTATAAAAAAGATGAAATAGATTTAGAAGAATACTTGATTGAGGAAGGTTTAAGAAACACAACCTTAAGAAACATTCAAAATGATCAAATAGGAGGAAAACAATTAAAAGAAATTATTTATCTTTCTAAGAAAACTAAAAGCCTAGTAATTCCATTAATGAGAAGAATTGATAACAGTGATATTATTGAACATGCAGCAATAGTAAGAGCTCTAGACTTAAGAAATCTTCAAAATCAAGAAATAGGTAAAGAAATTGCAAAATATTTACAGCAAAGATTAAATATTATTTCAAATATTTCGGAAAAAAATTGGAAGGTAAATTATAATAATAGCTCAATTATTTTAGAAAGAACTATACGTGGTTTCACAGAAAAATTTATAATTGATGAAAATTTTATAGTAACTCCTGAAGCTAAAGCTTTGAATGAAATAAGAGATTCTTTAATGGAAAATTTTTATAGAATAAAAGAAAATGGATGCGGAGCTATACAAAATAAAAATGAAGAATATAATATATTTGGACCACTTAATTTAATTGATAAAATATTAGAAATAGGAAAATCAGGTATTCAAATAAATAGATATAAGGGTCTTGGCGAGATGAACCCAGAACAGCTCTGGGAAACAACTTTAGATAAAAACGAAAGAATTTTACTTCAAGTAAAGATTAATGAAATTGACGCTGCAAACAAAGCTTTTGAAGATTTAATGGGAGGTGAAACTGATGCAAGAAAGAAATTTATTGCAGAGAACTCTCTAAAAGTTGCAAATTTAGACATATAGTTTCTAGTGAATACAATTTTGCTTAGTAATCTAATTAAAATAAGATGGATTGCTATTTTTGGTCAGTTTATTGCAATATTTTTTGTATTTTTTATTCTTAATATTCAAATACCATTTTATGAAACTTTAATAATTGTTTTATTTTCTTTAATAATTAATTTTTATTCTTATATTGAAGAAAGAAAAAATAAAACTATCAGCAATATAAAGGCATTTTTATATTTATTATTTGACACTTTACAATTAGGGATCCTACTCTTTTTAACTGGAGGAATTATAAATCCTTTTTCAATTCTGATTTTAGCACCAGTGATTACTTCAGCATCATATCTTCCAGCTCTTCTAACAGTAATATTATCTTTTATTTCAATTATTATAATAATAATATTGAGTTTTTATTTTATTCCACTTAATTTAGGTAATAATTTTATTTTACCAGATATTTATAATTTTGGTTTAGTAGCGTCATTAATTATTACAGTAATTTTTATTGCAATCTATGCGTATATTTTTGCAAGTTCTTCTAGAAAAATATCAAATGCATTGTCTGTTTCTAAATTACAAATTCTGAATCAAAAAAAAATAACAGAGGTTGGTTCATTGAGTGCTGCTACTGCTCATGAATTGGGCACACCCTTAAATACAATTTTTCTAATAATAAATGATTTAATTAAAGATAAAAATTTAAATAAAGATCAAAATATTACTAAAGATATTTTATTGTTAAAGTCACAAGCAGAGAGATGTAAAGAGATCTTACAAAAGTTATCAAAAAATCCACTAAAGCTTAAAGACAAATTTTTAGATAAAGTAAAAATTTCAGATTTAATAAAGATAAATTTTGATAAATTTAATAAAACTAAAAAACTAAATTTAATTGAAAATTTTGAAAATAATGAACCAGAAATAATTTTTAAGGACGAGATTATGTATGCATTTGGAAATATAATTCAAAACGCAATAAGATATTCTGAAGATAATGTGTTAGTCGAATTAATTTATCAAAAAAAAAATGTCTTAATAAAAATTGAAAATGATAAAAGTGGTTTTCCTAAAGATATTTTAGATAAATTAGGGGAGCCATATATTTCAAAAAATAGCGAAGGTATGGGTTTAGGAATATTTATTGCTAAAAATTTAATTGAAAATATGGGCGGTAATATCAAATTTTATAATTCTAAAGAAAATACTGCTGTAGTTGAAATTAGCTACGATAAATCTATTTTAATGATATGAATATGAAATTATTAATAGTAGATGATGATCTACCGTTTAGAGAAAGACTTAGTAGATCAATGGAAAAAAAAGGATTTTCTGTTGAATCATCACCAACATTTAAAGACTCAATTATAATGGTTAAAGAAAATGATTTTGATTTTGCCATAGTTGATATGCGTTTAGAAGATGGATCTGGATTAGAACTAGTTAAAGAGATTCAAAAAATTAGTCCACAAACTAAATCTTTACTTCTAACTGGTTATGGAAACATTGCTACTGCAGTAGCTGCTATAAAATCAGGGGCTATAGATTATTTGCCTAAACCAGCAGAAATTGATCAAATATATGATGCATTGACAAACTCAAAAGAAGTTCTTCCACCTCCACCTGAAAACCCAATGACTGCTGATAGAATAAGGTGGGAACATATACAAAGAGTATTTATACAATGTAATCGCAATGTATCAGAGACTGCAAGAAGACTTAGAATGCATAGAAGAACCCTTCAAAGAATTTTAAATAAACATGCACCAAGAGAATAATAGTATGTTATGTTTTCATTAAAATACTGCAATGAAATTAAGTGTTATAATACCATGCTATAATGAAGAAAGCACAATTGAAACAATTTTAAATAGAGTTATAAATAATAATTATAATAATAAAGAAATTATAGTAATTGATGATTGTTCAACTGACAATTCAAAGAATATTATCCAAAAATATAAGAATAATAATTTATTTAAGATAATTTTTAATGATAAAAATATGGGCAAGGGTTTTTGCCTAAGAGAAGCTATAAATTTAGCATCCGGTGATATATGTATAATTCAAGATGCAGATCTAGAATACGATCCTGCGGAACATATAAGAGTTATTCAACCAATTTTAGATGGTAAAGCAGATGTTGTGTATGGATCAAGGTTTACTGGAAAAGGTATTTCAAAACTTATTAACTTAAAACAAAGATTTGGTAATTATTTAATTACAAGTTTTTGTAATTTAATAACAAATTTAAATTTGACAGATGTAGAAACTTGTTTCAAAGCAATTAAAACAAAAAAATTAAAATCAATTAAACTTAAAGAAAATAGTTTCGGAATAGAGCCTGAAATAACAATTAAATTGGCAAAAATAAAATGTGATTTTCATGAAGTTGGAATAAATTATCATGGAAGAAGTTTTTCTGAAGGAAAAAAAATATCATGGTTTGATGGAATTCTTGCTATGTATTGTATTGTAAGGTACTCATTATATGATTAGAAAATCATAATTCTACTTTAAATTTTTAAAAAATTATATTTTACTCTTTTCTATTTTATTATCTTCCAATTTTATATTTGAAAAAATCAATATCAAACTTATTATTAAACTTATAAAAACCATATTCCAGTTTTTAAGAAAGCTCCCAGTCGACATTATCGGCCAAAAAATTGTTAAGTATATTGAAAATAATAAAATCCTTAAATTTTTTTCATGAGTTTTTACTATTTTAATAATAATTAAAACCATCAAAAATAAAAAAATTAAAAAACCAATCAATCCAGTTTCTACAAGAGATTGTAAATACATATTATGAGGATGAGTTGTACAACCAAAACTTGTATTATATTTATTATATTTTTTCTCATTTATGCATACTCTATAAAAATTATTTAAACCAATTCCAAATAACTTAAAGTCTGTCCACATATGTAATCCAGAAAGGTATATTTCTCCATAAGCAGATTTATTAAATTCTTTTAATATCTTTATAAATTCTGGTTGTACTTTGAATTCTTTACTACAAACCATATTGTCATTACAGGCAATTTCTCTTTCTATAATCAAACCTTCATGTTGAGAATTAGATTTTAAAATCTTATAATTTTTATAATGAGGGTGAAAATTTACATTTAAGCTAATAAATATTAATGAAAATAAGAATGATAGAAGCAAAACTTTCCTTAATTTACTTGCAAATAAAATACATAAAAATAAGCCTAAAAGTGTTGTAGCAACTGACATTCTTTCTCCTGTAAAATATATTGTGCTAAAAATTAATCCCAAGGATAAAATAAAGAAGAAATTTAACTCTATTTTTTTTCTATTTTCACTAAAATTTATTAAATATATTATTAATATAAAAAAACATAACCTTGATAAGTATGATCCTGGTACAAGATCATTAAATGGACCACTTAATCTTCCATAAAGACCTTCAGGTTTTCTTCCAAACAAATCTTCACCAAATCCATTTGTATAAGTATAATTATAATATTGAAATAGAGTGTCAATTGTAACAAATAAACAGCAAATAAAGATAAAATATAAAAGATATTTTAATAATTTGAAGTCTAAATTCTTTAAAAGTATATAACTTATAAAAATAAAAAGAATAAATCGAATGAAAATGACCGTTTCTATTAATGAGCTATAAACATTATATGCGAACAAGCTAGAGATGATAAAACATGACCATAAAATGATATATAAAATAAACCATTTATTATAATCCGCAAAAAAAATATCTCTTTTTAAAAATAATGTTACAAGTACAAGGAAAGTTAAAAAAATATCAGGTATAGCTGGACCAGTAATTAAAAAAAAAAATATAGAAACGAAAATTAAATAATAAATTTTATTAAATGAGAAATATTTATACATTTAATTATTTGTAAGTTTTAAAAAAACATCTTCTAAATCACTTTCAAATGTTTCAATTTCTGTAAAATTAATATTTTCTTTGTTTAAAATTTTAATTATTTCTACAATTGTTGTTAATTGTTTATCATAATTAATAAACATTTCATTTTTTTTGATTGTAACATCAAGTTTCTCGAATGATTTTGGTATCTTTACTTCTTTTTCTAAAATAAATTTTACAGTTTTTTTAGAAATAACATTAAGTAAATTTATCTTACTATCATCCTTAACTACATAGCCTTTATTTAAAATAGTTATGTGATTACATAAATTTTCTGCTTCTTCTAAATAATGAGTAGTAAGACAAATAGTTGTGCCACTCTTGTTAATTTTTTTAATATAATCCCAAACAGAAGATCTAATATTTATGTCAACACCTGCAGTAGGTTCATCGAGTATTAACATTTCAGGACTATGAACTAATGCTTTTGCAATTAATAATCTTCTTCTCATCCCACCAGACAAAGTTCTTGCATATGAATTTCTTTGATCAGACAATTTAAGATTTTCTAGTATTTCATCAGTTTTTCTCTTCTTCTTAGGAATTCCGTATAAACCCGCTTGTAGCTCAAGTAATTCTACAGGAGAAAAAAAAGGGTCAATATTTAATTCTTGAGGTACTATTCCAATTTTGAACTTACTTAACTTTGAATTTTTATCGATATCAATACCACATATATTGATTGATCCTGTAGTTTTTTTTACAAGGCCACCTAAGATATTAATAAAAGTAGATTTACCAGCACCATTTGGACCTAATAAACCGTGAATACTTCCTTTTTTAATATTAATATTAAAATCGTTTAGGGCAGAAACCATAATTGAATTTTTATAAAATATTTTATTTACATTTTCTGCTTGAATTGAATATTTATAATCTGACATTATTTTAGAATCTTATATATTTAAAAATACTATGAATAAAAAGAGCAGATTGATATTAGTTGATGGTTCAGCATACATTTTTAGAGCATATTATGGATTACCACCAATGAACCGAGCCGATGGGACACCAATTAATGCTGTTTTTGGGTTTACCAATATGCTTGTTAAACTTATTGAAGACTACAGTGATGATAAAATGATAGTCATTTTTGATGCTGCAAGGGAAAATTTTAGAAATAATATTTATCCTGAATATAAGGCTAACAGAGGTGAGGCCCCTGATGATCTAATTCCACAATTTCCATTAATAAGAGAATGTGTAAAAAGTTTTAATATACCTCAACTAGAAATAGAGGGATTCGAAGCTGACGATTTAATTGCTACTTATGTAAACTTAGCAGAAAAAGATAAAATTGAGACGATCATAGTTTCCTCAGATAAAGATTTAATGCAGCTTGTCAGTAAAAATGTGACAATGCTTGATCCAATGAAAAATAAAAAAATAGAAATTAAAGATGTTGAGGAAAAATTTGGAGTGCAACCAGATAAAGTTATTTTTATTCAAGCTCTAACAGGAGACAAAGTAGATAACATTCCAGGTGCTCCAGGTATTGGCCCTAAAACAGCATCTCAACTAATAAATGAATTTAATGATATTGATGGGTTAATGATAAATTTAAGTAAAATTAAACAAGAAAAAAGAAGAAATATTTTAACAGAAGCAGAAGATGATATTAGATTAAGTTTAGAACTTGTAACATTAAAAAATGATGTGCAAATACCTGAGAGTATTAACAAAATAAGAACGTATAATGAATTAAAAAATGAAAATAATAATATTTTTGAGTTCCTTAAAGAGCAAGGCTTTAGATCAACATCTGAAAGATTAAAATCCAATTCTTTTATATCTAGTAATAATGATGACATTATTCATAAAAAAGAAATAGAACCAAAGTACCAATTAATTAATTCAAAGAAAAATCTTGAAAAGATTTTAACCGAAATTGAAAAAAAAGGTATATGCGCTATTGATACTGAAACTAACTCACTTAATGTAGAAAAAGCTAAATTAGTTGGTATATCAATATGTTATAGTGAAAACATTTCTTATTATATTCCTATAAACCATACTACTTCAGATGGATCAAAAAAAATTGATAATCAATTAGAGGAAAATTATGTAATTAATCATATTAATAAAATTTGTAAAAACGAATCAATCTTAAAAATTGGTCAAAACATAAAATATGATATTAGAATTTTAAATAAGTACGGAGTAACGTTTAATTCAATTGCAGACACAATGTTAATTTCCTACTCAATTGATAATGGGATTTATAAGCATAATTTAGATGATCTTTCATTTAATCATTTAGATCATACAACAATTAAATATAAAGAAGTTGTTGGTACAGGAAAAAATGAAATTACTTTTGATAAAGTAACTATTGATAACGCAATTAATTATGCTGCTGAAGATTCTCTATTAACATTCAGGCTTTTTCAAAATCTTTATCCTCGTTTAATAAAAGAAAAGGCTAATTTTGTTTATCAAAACATTGATTTGCCTCTTGTAGAGGTATTATCTTCAATTGAAGCGAATGGCATAGAGGTAAATAAAAATTTTTTAACAAGTCTAAGTAATGAATTTGAAAATGAAAGTAAAAAACTTGAAAAGAATATTTATAAATTTTCTAAAGAAGAGTTCAATATTGGTTCACCCAAACAATTAGGAGAGATATTATTTGTTAATCTTAAAATACCTGGTGGTAAAAAAACAAAATCAGGCACATATTCTACTGATTCTTCTACTTTAAATAATCTAGCCTCAGATGGATTTGAAATTGCACAACTCGTTCTTGATTGGAGGGAATTAACAAAACTTAAATCAACTTATACAGATGCTTTAATTAGATTAACAGATGGTAAAAGTAGAGTTCATACATCATTTGGTTTAGCTAACACTTTAACTGGTAGATTAAGCTCTACAGATCCAAATCTTCAAAATATTCCAATTAGAACTGAAAATGGAAAAAAAATAAGAACAGCTTTTGTTAGTGGAAAAGGGAAAAAATTAGTCAGTTTTGATTATTCTCAAATAGAGCTCAGATTAGCTGCAGAAATTTCTAGTGATAAAAATTTTATTAAAGCTTTTAAAAACAATGAAGATATTCACGCATCAACTGCTAAAGAAATATTTAATTTAAATGATAGTCAAATGAACAATGATTATAGAAGAAAAGCAAAAGCAATTAATTTTGGCATTTTATATGGAATTAGCCCATACGGCTTAGCTAAACAACTTGATATTTCCAATACGGAAGCAAAAGATTATATAAATGAGTATTTTATTAAATATCCAAAAATTAAAAAATATATGGATCATCAAATTGATTTCGCAAAAACAAATCAATATGTTGAAACAATTTTTAAAAGAAAAATTAATATTAAGGGAATTGCTGATAAGAATTTTGCTGTTAGAGGGTTTGCTGAAAGACAAGCCATTAATGCACCAATTCAAGGTAGTGCAGCAGACATTATTAAGTTAGCAATGATTGAAATTCATAAGCAAATCAAACTTAAAAATATTGAGGCTGAAATGCTTTTACAAGTACATGATGAACTAATTTTTGAAGTAGAAAGTAAAAAATATGACAATTTAGTAAGTAATGTAAAAACGATTATGGAGTCAGTACATTTAAAATATAAAGATTTTTCAGTTCCACTAACAGTTGATTTTGGTGCTGGTGATCATTGGGGACAGGCACATTAGACCATAGTTTATGGAAATAAAAAAAAAAATCAAGAAAAGAAATCCCTTTGCTCAAGATTTAAAGCTGCCTAAGTATAAACAAAGAATTGTTAAAAATAAAAAAGCTTACACAAGAAAAGGAAAAAAAAGGTTATTTAAAATTCTTCATCAAAGGTATTCATTTCAAACCATTTTTCAAGCTCATGATACCCTCCAATTTTTTCACCATTTAAAATTATTTGAGGGAAAGTTTTTGCATTCGGGAACTTTTCAAAAAAGTCTTCTCTCGTATAATCTGTGTCAAGCATATAAATCTTTGGATTATATTTAGCTAACCGTAGTTTAGCTCTATCACAATATCCACAGTTAGTTTTAGAATATATCTCTGCTTCCATCAAAATGCTTCATCAAAACTTAAAGCTCTATCAGTAGGTCTTTGATACTCAGATACTCTTTTTTCAAAAAAGTTTGTAACGTTTTGAACATCCAAAGCTCTCATAAAATCAAAAGGATTCTCTGTTTTAAAGACTCTGTCAAATTCAAATAGATCAGCAATTCTGTCTGCAACAGCTTCGATATATTGACACATTAAATCAGCATTCATACCAATTAAATCTACTGGTAGCGCATCTTTTACAAATTCTTTTTCAAAAGCTACTGCTTCTCTAACAATTTCCTCAAACTGTGATTGAGGCACGTCTGAAGGAATCAAAGATAAATCACTAATATCTGCATCGGTTAATGTTTTATTGTTAAACTTGTCTCTTAAAGTCCTAAACATTAACGATGAGAAGCTAAAGTGCATTCCTTCGTCTCTTGCAATCCAATCGTTAGATAAGGCTAAACCAGGTAACAACCCTCTTTTTCTAAAATAATATATGGCACAGAAAGAGCCTGCAAAAAACAAACCTTCAACTAATCCAAAACCTATTAATCTGGTTAGGAGATTTTGACTACCATTAAGCCATTTTGATACCCATTGTGCTTTATGGTTAATGCACGGTACATTTTGAATTGCATCAAAAAGCATATCTTTTTCTTTTGCATCTTTTACATAAGCTTCTATTTGAAGACCGTACATTTCTGCATGAATTGATTCATTTAACATTTGCATTGAGATAAAGCATCTTGCTTCAGGTATTAGTATTTCTTTGTAAAACCTACTTGCTAAGTTTTCATTAATCATTGCCTCAGAGTTAGCAAAATAAGCAAGCACATGTTTTATAAAGTGTTTTTCACCATCATTTAAAGTTTCAAGATCTCTTAAGTCATCTTGTAATGATACTTCCTCTGTTGTCCAAAAGGCTTGAATATGTTGTTTATATCTATCCCAAATTTCTTGGTTTTTTATTGGAAATATTGATTTTACGCCTTTTGATATCATTCTATTACTCCTTCTTTATGCACTGCAAGTTTCGCAATCTTCTGGTTCATTGTTTTGATTGATAGTAGTATTTATATAAGCATCTTTAGCTGCTTTTTCTGATGAAACCGTAACTTTTACAGCATCAACAGCTGATCTACTTCTTAGATAATACATTCCTGTTTTAAGACCTTTTTTCCATGCATACATATGCATTGAATTAACTTTTCCAAATGTAGGCGTTGAAAGCCATAGGTTCATTGATTGTGTTTGATCAATAAATGGCGCTCTATCTGCTGACATATCAATTACAGTTTTTTGTGATACTTCCCAAACTGTTTTATAAACCTCTTTTAGTTCAGTTGGAATTTCATTAATGTTTTCTACTGATCCATTTTCTAAGATTATTTTGTCTCTCATTTCTTTATTCCATAATCCTCTTTGAGAAAGTTCATTCACTAAATATCTATTTACAAGCAGGAACTCACCTGAGAGCGTTTGTCTCTTATATATATTAGATGTTTGTATTTGGAATGTTTCAGTATTACCTAATATAATACCTGTTGACGCAGTTGGCATACAAGCTGTGGTTAAAGAGTTTCTTACACCGTGCTCTTTAATTTTAGCTCTAAGCGAATCCCAATCCCACTTTGACGTTGGATTAACATTCCACAGATCAAATTGAAACTTACCTTCGGAAATTGGTGAATTTTTAAATGTTTCGTATGCTCCCTTTTCTTTTGCTAGCTCGCATGAAGCTTCTAAAGCTCCAAAGTAAATTGTCTCAAAAATTAATTTATTTATTTCTTTGGCCTCCTCAGATTCATAAGCTATTCCCAACTTAAAGTATACATCTGCAAGACCCTGTATTCCTAAACCTATAGGCCTATGCTTATTATTAGATCTTTCCGTTTTATCAGTTGGATAAAAATTAATATCAATTACTTCATCCAAGTTTTTTGTAGCTAATTTTGCAGTTTTGTAAAGGGCATCATAGTCATATATTAATTTTTTATCTGATTTTTTTACAAATTTTGGCAAAGCTATAGAAGCCAAGTTACATACAGATGTTTCGTTCTTATCAGAGTATTCAACTATTTCTGCACAAAGGTTTGAAGATTTTATGACACCAATATTTTTTTGATTAGACTTATTATTGATGGAGTCTTTATAAAGCATGTAGGGTTGCCCTGTTTCTATCTGCGCCTCTATAATTTTAGACATTAGATCTCTTGCTTTAATTTTTTCTAAATGCTTCATTTCGTTTTCATATTTAGTGTAAAGTTTTTCAAACTCATCACCATACACATCTGAAAGACCCGGGCATTCATGCTCACTCATAAGTGTCCATTCTTCATCGTTTTCTACTCTTTTCATGAATAAATCTGGTATCCACAAAGCATAGAACAAATCTCTAGCCCTAAATTCTTCTGCACCTGTATTTTTTCTAAGCTCAAGAAATTTCTCTATATCAGCATGCCAAGGCTCTAAGTAAACCGCAAAAGAACCCTTTCTTTTTCCACCACCTTGGTCCACAGATTTGGCAGTTTCATTAAAAATTTTGAGAAAAGGTATAAGACCATTAGATTTACCATTTGTAGATTTTATTCTACTTCCACTACCTCTGATATTGTGAGCATGCATTCCAATACCACCAGCTGTTTTAGATATTAGGGCACAATCTTTTATAGTATTAAAAATACCTTCTATTGAGTCATCCTCCATACCTATTAAAAAACACGAAGATAATTGCTGCATTTTTAATCCACTATTAAACAATGTTGGAGTAGCATGTGTATACATGCCAGTTGATAAACTTTTATAAGTTTCTTTTATTTTATCTAAATTAAACTCATTACCGGTAACCGTTAAAGTCACTCTCATCCAAAGATCCTGAGGTCTTTCAATTGTTTTATTATCGAACTTTAACAAATATGCTCTTATTAGTGTTGTGAGAGCAAAATAATCAAATGTATAATCTTTGTCATAGTCAATTACTGACTCTATTAAATCCGCATTCTCCATCACCTTTTTATAATAATCTTCTCTTAACAATCCATCATCGTATAAATTTTTTGTTGCAATTATGAAGCCGGGGGTCTCTTTATGTAGTGAGTTTACTTTTATTCTTGCTGCAAGATAAGAATAATCAGGATGCTCAACTGTTAAAGCTGCAGCAGTTTCAGCAAGATAAGTATCAATTTCAACAGAACTAATGTCACTATATAAGCCTGGAACAGCTTTTTGAACAACGACAATTGGATCAATATTTAAACCAGTAGATAGAACAGAGACTCTATTGGTTATTTTATCCAGTGAAATTGGCTCCTTACTTCCATCTCTTTTAGTTACCATCATTGAAGAAGCTTTCTCTCCAACTTGTTCTTTTAGTTTTTTAGTATGATACCTTGATGCAGCTCGTTGTTCTCTATACAAAACATATGCTCTAGCTACTTTATGATGCTCGTCCCTCATGAGAGCTAGTTCCACTTGGTCTTGTATATCTTCTATATGAATCATGTCTCCATCAGCAATCCTTCTCGTAAGTGCTGAGACAACTTTATGCGTTAAAGTTTCTACTGTTTTATGAATACCGTCTTGTTGTTCTTTTTCTTTATTTTTATCATTTCTAATTTTTGTTTGTGCCAAAAATGCTTTCTTAATTGCATTAGAAATTTTTTCTGATTTGAATGGAGTAATAGCTCCGTCTCGACGTACGACACTTAATGTTAAAATGTTTACACTTTTTTCTTCCGAAATTTTTGCTGATACCTGTAGATTGTCTGCCATTTAAATTCTATCCATTTTTAAAAAATTATTGTCGAAAAACACAATATGTAGTGCCGCCGAAAAGGGACAATACAATATTTGGTCAATATCGCAATAAGAACAAAATAAGAACATAAATATTTTTTTTATCATGTCAATCAATTACTTAATTCATATTTTCGATATCCAAACAAGTTATTGAATTATTTACATTTACTTATCAACTTAAGTCACATTTTATTAAATTTTTTAACTGAGTCATTTTTCCTTTGAACTTAAATCTGCCATAAATTATTAGTAAAAAACAATATGTCTACCATAGCGTTAGTCGATGACGAGCAGTCGATTCTCACATCAGTCTCTTTGTCTCTTGAAAGTGAGGGATTTACAGTAGATACATTTCTTAACGGAGTTGAGGCCTTAGAGGCGCTCGAGAGCAAATCTTATGATTTGGGATTATTTGATATCAAAATGCCTAAAATGGATGGAAATGAGCTTCTTTCAAAAGTACGTTCAAGTAAGATTGAAAAATTAAAAGATCTGCCAATTATTTTTCTAACATCAAAAGATCACGAACAAGATGAAATTATTGGGTTAAGAATGGGGGCTTCAGATTATATAAAAAAACCATTTTCACAAAAATTATTAAATGAACGTGTAAGAACAGTTTTAAGAATTCACAGTAATAGAACTCAAGAAAATAATGACAAAAAAATTAAAAAACAAAATTTTATAAAAGGTGATTTGATATTAGATGAAGATAAACAATTATGCTTTTGGAAAGATATAGAAATAGAGCTTACGGTAGCCGAGTTTAATTTAATTAAATCCCTTGCTCAGTATCCTGGAGTAGTAAAAGATAGAAATCAATTAATGGATGCTATGTATGGCGACTCCATATATGTTGATGATAGGACTATTGATAGCCACATAAAAAGATTAAGAAAAAAATTCAGATCTTATGATAATTCTTTTTACCAAATAAGAACAAGATACGGTTCTGGATATTCTTGGCGTGATTAAGAAATTATTTATCTTATCTAGTTATAATTTAACAATTCAATTAGTTATACTTAACTTAATTATCTTTTTCCTAGGATTAGTTTTTTTATCCTATTTCAACTTTAATTTAATTCAAAATAACAAATTTATTGATAATAGAGATCAAGCAATAAAGGTGAATTTATCAAATATTGCAAAATATTTGGAAAATACCTCGATTTTAAGAGTTCCAATTTTTCAGTATGATTATCGTTGTAGATATCTTGAGGATATTGACACATATAGAGAGAGTTGTAATGTAACTGATAACAGTAATCCTATTGAATTGTCAGAACCGGAATTAGAAAAGTTTACAACTGAACAATTTATATTTCAAAACTATGGTGATAAGGATTTTAATACAACTATTTATAATGAAAACTGGATAAAAATTGCAGACTCATCAAATTTGTTTTTAAGTACTGATGTTCAAGAAATAAACTTATCTGATACAAATGAAAATATATCAAATTTTCCCAACTTTTTTGACAATATCTATATAAGTAATTTTAATAAAATTAATAATTATATCCTTGTAAATAAATTTAATAAAAATTTAGATAAAAATGTTCATGAAATTACTTTAATTATTGATACCATTAAAAATAAGCAACAAATCGTTAAAACTTTTAAAGACGAAGATAGTATAATTAGAATTTTAACATCTCCAATCATTCAAGACAATAAAGTTTATGGAGTAGTTTTAATAAAGTATAAACTAATAATTAATAACAATGAATTAGCTAGACAATCATTAAATTTCTTTAATTTTTTTCTTTTATTTATTTTAGTAACAATTTTATTATCATTTATTTTTTTAAGAGGTCTTATATCGCCTCTAAAACAACTAACAAAAATTACAGTCTTAGAGAGAGATAAAACAAATAAGAAAAAATTAATATATCCTTTAAGGTTAGATGAAATTGGTATTTTATCTAATCAAATACAGCTTATGTCAAAAGAATTAAAATCACAAATTTATCAATTAGAAAAATTTAGTTCTGATGTTGCTCACGAGTTAAAAAACCCACTTACTGCAATTAAATCTTCTATCGAACTATTGACTAATAAAAATATAAGTGAAAAAAATAGATCATTACTAATCGATAATTTTAACAAAGATATCGACAGAATGAATAAATTAATTTCTGATATCTCTCATTTTTCAAAAACAATTGCAGAAATTGAAATAGAAAATTTCGAAGTGGTTAATATAAATAATTTTCTCAAACAATATTTTGGAGAATATTTAACGAACAAAAAAAATATTAAACTTTTACTTGAGACTGATAATAACACATGTTTAGTTCTTTTAAATAAAGATAAATTATTACAGGTAATTCTGAATTTAATTGATAATAGTATATCAATTGCTGAAAACAACTCAAATATTTTAATTAAGTCAAATAAGAACAATGATAATTTTGTTGAAATTAAAATTTATGATCAAGGCAAGGGTATAGATTTAAAGGATAAAAATAAAATTTTTGACAGGTTTTATACTGATAGAGCCTATGAAAGAGATCAACACTCAGGTCTTGGCCTTTCAATATCTTATGAAATAATCAATTCATTCAATGGTTCAATCGAATTAACAAAAAGTGACAATTTAGGCTTTAGCGGCGCTTGTTTTATGATTAAATTACCTTTAAGAATAATTAAATAATGATCAAATATAGGAATTAATAATGAGCGAAGATTATAAGGTTAAAGATATTAATTTAGCAGATTTTGGTAATAAAGAAATTGAAATAGCTGAAACAGAAATGCCTGGATTAATGGCATTAAGAGAAGAATATGTGGATTCAAAACCTCTTGATGGAGCAAGAATTGTAGGATGCTTGCATATGACTATTCAGACTGCAGTGTTGATCGAGACACTTGTTTATCTAGGAGCAACAGTACGATGGAGCTCATGTAATATTTTTTCTACTCAAGACCACGCTGCTGCTGCCATAGCTGCAAAGGGTATTCCAGTATTTGCATGGAAAGGAATGACAGAAGAAGAATTTTGGTGGTGTATCGAGAAGACGCTAGAAGGTCCAGATGGGTGGAAGCCAAATATGATTTTAGATGATGGTGGAGATGCTACTAAAATAATTCATGAAAAGTATCCAAAAATGCTGGAAGAAATTTTAGGTTTATCTGAAGAAACTACCACTGGCGTTCATCGTCTTAAAGAAATGGAAAAAAATGGATTGTTAAAAGTACCAGCAATAAATGTTAACGACTCAGTTACTAAATCTAAATTTGATAACTTATATGGTTGTAAGGAAAGTCTAGTCGATGGAATAAGAAGGGGTACAGATGTAATGATGGCTGGTAAAATAGCTGTTGTTGCTGGATATGGAGATGTTGGAAAAGGTTCAGCAGCTAGCCTAAGAGGCGCAGGTGCACGTGTTTGTGTAACTGAAATAGATCCTATTAATGCGCTTCAAGCAGCAATGGAAGGATACGAAGTTGTTACAATGGACGATGCTTGTAAGTATGGTGACATATTTGTAACTGCTACAGGTAATCTTGATGTAATCACTCAAGATCATATGAGGCAAATGAGGGATCGTGCTATCGTTTGTAATATTGGTCATTTTGATAACGAAATACAAACAGAAGCTCTACAGAATTATAAGTCTGATGAAATTAAGCCACAAGTAAGAGAAGTAGAATTTCCTGACGGTAAGAAAATTCTATTACTTTCAGAGGGGAGACTTGTTAATCTAGGAAATGCTACCGGGCATCCAAGTTTTGTTATGAGCGCATCATTTACTAATCAGGTGTTAGCACAACTTGAACTTTGGAAAAATTCTAAAAATTATGAAAATAAAGTTTATGTTTTACCAAAACACCTAGATGAAAAAGTTGCATCATTGCATTTAAAAAAAGTTGGAGCAAAACTTACTGAATTAACTGATAAACAAGCTGAGTATATTGGGGTAAGTAAGAAAGGTCCATTTAAAGATAATACCTATAGATATTAGGAGTTAATATGAACAGATCTTATTTATTTACAAGCGAATCAGTTTCTGAAGGCCATCCAGATAAAGTATGTGATAGAATATCCGATATGGTTGTTGATACCTATCTATCATCTGGTGATCCTCAAACGCGAGTAGCTTGCGAAACTTTAACAACTACAAATAAAGTAGTTCTAGCTGGTGAAGTAAGAGGTCCTTCAGTTTCTAAAGATCAGATTATTTCACAGGTTAGAGACTGTATAAAAGATATTGGTTATGAACAAGATGGTTTTCATTGGCAGAATTGTGATGTTGAAAGTTTTCTTCATCAACAATCAGCTGATATTGCTATGGGTGTTGATTCTGGAAGTAACAAAGATGAAGGTGCTGGAGATCAAGGTATAATGTTTGGTTTTGCCTGCAAAGATACTGAATCATTAATGCCTGCTCCGATTCATTATTCTCATCAAATTTTGTACAAAATGGCTCAAGCTAGAAAAGATGGCTCCGCATCTGGTTTAGAACCCGACTCAAAAAGCCAAGTCACTATGCTTTATGAAAATGGAAAACCAAGAAAAGTTACATCTCTAGTAATTTCTTCTCAACACAAAGAAGGCTTATCTCCTGAGGATGTTAAAGAAATTGTTAAACCCTATGTTTACGAATGTATACCTAATGATTTGTTAGAAGGACTAAAGGATGAAGAATTTTATGTAAACCCAACAGGAAATTTTGTAATTGGTGGACCAGATGGTGACTCAGGTTTGACAGGTAGAAAAATTATTGTTGATACATATGGTGGTGCTGCACCTCATGGAGGGGGAGCTTTTTCAGGAAAAGATCCTTCTAAAGTTGATAGATCTGCTGCATATGCAGCTAGATATTTAGCTAAAAATATTGTAGCAGCTGATCTTGCAGATCAATGCACCATACAATTATCTTATGCAATTGGTGTTTCAAAGCCTTTATCAGTGTATGTAAATACAAATGGGACGAATAAAGTTGATGAAGAGAAAATTGAAAAATCTGTTCAGGATTTATTTGATTTAAGTCCAAGGGGAATAAGAGAACATTTAAAACTTACCAATGCGATTTATGTACCAACATCAGCATACGGACATTTTGGAAGAGAGCCAAGTAATGAAGGCCATTTTACTTGGGAAAAAACAGATCTAGTTGAAGCTCTTAAAGGAATTGCGTAATTAAATTTGCTGACTTTAGAGAATCAGAATTTAGATATCTCTGCGATACAAACTCTTGCTTTAAATCTTAGTAAAGAACTTAAGGTAGGTGATGTAGTACTATTAAAGGGTGATTTAGGTGTTGGAAAAACTACTTTTTGTAGATTTTTAATAAATAACCTTTATTTTTTAAACAATCTTTCTAACCCAAACTCTATTAATAGTCCTACCTTTCCAATATTACTCACCTACGATCTAATTGCTTACGAAATTTACCACTATGATCTATATAGAATTAAAAGTATTAAAGAATTAGAACAATTAGATTTTTTTGAAAATATTAATAATTCAATAACTTTTATTGAGTGGCCAGAATTATTAATTAACTATCCATTAAACCATAAATATTACTTAATTAATATGGATCTGTATTCAGATACAAAGCGAACAATAAATATTACATATAATGAAATATAGATATGAATAATTACTTTCAAAATATGCAAAAAATTGAGAGTGGATTATCTAAGAAAAAAATTTTTAGAAAAATCGATAAAAATTTAAATAAAATTTTTATAGACTTTAGCAATGATAAAAATGAATTTTTCAATTTTTTGAAAGTTTATCAAATACTTAAAAAAATTAATATTTCAATTCCAAAAATATATGAGGTTGATTTAAATAAGAAAATAATTGTAATGGAGGACTTTGGGGATAATAGATTTGACAAAATATATAAAGAGAAAGATTTATTTTATTTGTTAAAAATTGCTGTAGATAATCTAATTGTTATACATAATTCATTAAATTCAAATGACTTATGTCAATTGAAACAATATTCTTATAGTGATTTTAAAATTGAAATAAGTGAATTTGTTGATTACTTTATACCTTATAAGAGTATTTCTGATTTTCCTAAAAATGAATTTTATAATTGTTGGGAATATATTTTTAATTTTCAAAAATTTAACTTTACGAGTTTTGCTCATAAAGATTATGAATTTATTAATTTAATTTTTTTAAAAAATAATAAATGTCATTTTAAGTGTGGAATCATTGATTTTCAAAGTGCTTTTAAAGGCTTTATAGGCTGGGATTTATTTTCGGTTTTAGAAAATTCAAGAATAAATTTTCCAAGAAAATATAATGAAGAGTTGATTAAATATTTTTACAACAATGTTAATGTGGGTATGAACTTTAAAACATTCCGGAGTCAATATTATTTATTAAATTTGGGAAGACAGACAAGACTTCTTGGAAGATGGATAAAATTATTTAATGAAAAAAATACAATGAAGTACAAAAATTACATTAATACTACACAAATAAGAATTAACGTATGTTTAAGTAATATACAAAGTGACGAATTAAGAGATATTTATCTAAAAGTTTTAAAATCTAATGTCTAATTATTCTTTATTAATTTTATGCGCAGGCTTTGGTAAGCGCATGTTAAATCTCACTAAAGATATACCTAAACCTTTATTACAGGTTAAAGATAAAAACTTATTGGGTAATGCAATTAATTTTTTTTCTGAAATTGGCTTTAAAGAGATTTTTATTAATACACATTATCTCCATTACAGGATAGAAAATTATATAAATAATAATTTTAATAATTATCCAATTAATTTAATTTATGAACCAACAATTCTCGGTACTGGTGGTGGGGTAAAGAATATATTTAATTATACAAAAAATAAAAAAATTTGTGTAGTTAACTCAGATATACTTTGGCAAATGCATAATAAGTCAGATATTCTTAATTTCATTGATAATTTTAATGATGTTGATCATTGTAAAATACTTTTATCTTATGAAAATAATTTTTTTGGATTGAAAAAAAACCAAGGCGATTTTAATATTCAAAATGGCGTGGTATCACAATGGTCCAATGATAATAAAATTATTATTTATTCAGGTTTACAAATTGTTTCAAAAAATATTTTTGAACAAACTCCAACTATATTTTCTATGAATAAAGTATGGAACAATCTAATTAATGAAAAAAAATTATTTGGAGATTTTATGAGATCAAACATTATACACATTGGGGATAAAAACACATTTGATCAATTTTAGTATTCATTTTTCCTTGATTTAAATATTAAAGTTCATAAATTATAACTATGTCAACTTTTGAAACTAATGATCAAAATTTTGAATCTGATATTTCTTCTCAAAGCGTGCCAGTATTAGTTGATTTTGGAGCAGAATGGTGCGGACCATGCAAGCAACTTGATCCAATTTTAGAGGAAATAGCAGCTGATAATATTGATAAATTAAAAATATTTAAATTAAATATTGATGAAAACCCAATGACACCTCAGAAATTTGGAATAAGAGGAATACCTACGATTATGCTTTTTGATAAAGGTAAGTTAGTTGATACGAAAGTAGGAAGTATTCCTAAATCAGCACTTGAAACTTGGATTAAATCTAATTTATAAAAATCTATTTCTTACTTTTCCAACTAAATACAAGGAGCCTGTAATTAAAAAAAATCTTTCCTCAGATTTTTCTATAAATCTAACTAACTCATTAACATTATTTATTTTTAAGTAATCAATAGATAGCAATTTACAACTTTTGCCAATTTCATTTAATTTAAATGTGTTCTTTTCATTTGGAATTTCTATAGCTATAATATTTCTGATTTGGTTTTTAATAGTATTTAAAAAAACATTTATTTTTTTATTATTAAGCATTCCAAATACGACTACAGGTTTAATTTTTTTTTGTTCTAAAAAATCTTTTAATTTTACTGCACCATCAGTATTATGAGATCCATCCAATATTATTTTTTTATTATGATAGTTTAGCATTTCTAATCTTCCTGGCCATCTTGTTTCTTTTATTGCTTTATTAATCTTATTAAAACTTATTCTATATTTTTTTTTGTTCATAATTTCTGAAAAAGCTAAAGCAATGGATGCATTTTCTACTTGGTGTATACCATGTAACTTTGGTTGATCAATAAATCTTGTTGTAGTTTTATTAAAACTAAATTTAAATTTGTTTTCAAGATTATTAATTTTAAAATGAGTTCCATAATAGTAAATATTTTTTATTTTTGATAATTTTTTTTTAATATAATCTTTAACTTGGTTTCTTTGCTTACTTATAATTACAAAATCATTATTTTTAATAATTCCCAATTTCTCTCTTGTTATTTTATATATAGTTTTTCCAAGAAACTCCTCATGATCATAACTAATTGGTGTAATTATACTACATAGTTTTCTAGGAATAATATTTGTTGCATCTAATCTTCCTCCTAGCCCAGTTTCAAGTATCAAAAAATCTGAATTTGATCTTTGAAATAAAACAAAGGCTACAGCTGTAGTTATTTCAAAAAAAGTAATAGGATAATCATCATTAATTTTTTTTACAAATTCAATAGTTTCATTTAATTTTTTTGTACTTACATTTTTGTTATTTAGAACAATTCTCTCATTAAATTCTGATAAATGTGGAGATATATAAGCATCACATGAATAACCATTAGAAATTAGAATACTTCTTATGAAACTTTGAGTTGACCCTTTGCCATTTGTTCCAGCAATATGTATAGTTTTAGGTAAATCAAGGTGAGGATCTCCAAGTTTTTTTAAGAGTATTTGTAATCTATCTAGAGATAAATCAATATATTTAGGGTGCAATTTTAATAGCTGATCTAATAACTTATTTGTTTTAGATTTCACTTATTAACTTATATGTTGTAACACTTTATGTAACGTTTTCCTCAGTTCTTTTCGATGAGCTACTATATCAACCATTCCATGTTCTTTTAGATATTCTGCTTTCTGGAAGTCAATTGGTAATTCTTCTCTAATAGTATCTTGAATAACTCTTTTTCCAGCAAAACCTATAGTTGCTCCTTTCTCAGCAATTGTTATATCTCCTAACATTGCAAAAGATGCTGTTACACCTCCTGTTGTAGGTTCAGTCAAAATCACTATGTAAGGAACTTTATTTTCATTTAACATATCTACTGCAGCTATAGTTCTGGGCATCTGCATTAGACTAATTATGCCTTCTTGCATTCTTGCTCCTCCAGAGGAAGTGACAATAACAAATGGTAGGTTTTTTTGTACTGATACTTTAGCACCTTTAACTATAGCTCCCCCAACAGCTCTTCCCATGGAGCCACCCATAAATTCAAAATTCATTAAGCCTAGAATAAGTTCTTTTTCTTCTATTTTACCTTGCAGAAGAATAAATGCATCTTCTCTATTTGTTTTCTTTCTATATTCTTTTAATCTATCTTTATATTTCTTTTTATCTGAAAAATTTAGAGGGTCATCTGATATTCTATCTAATTCGATTTCCTCATATTCATTTTCTTTAAAAAATAATTTAATTCTGTCTTCAGCTGACATTCTAAAATGATAATCACAGTTCATACAAACTCTTAAGTTATCATTTAGGTCTTTATGGTGGATCATATTGCCACAAGATACACAATTGTTCCATAATTTTTCAGGAACATCACGTCTTTTTACTAATGATGTTAGTTTTGGTTTAACGAAATTAGTTAGCCAATTCATATTTTAGTACCTAGTTTTAAATTCTTTGTAAAATGATCAATTTTTTTTAGCATTAAATCTTTGTTATTTATATTCTCTTCTATAATTTTTATAATACTTGAGCCTACAACTGCACCATCGGCAATTTTACAAATATTATTTACATCCTGAGCATTCTTTATACCAAAACCCGGTATAACAGGCATATTAGTATATTTTTTAATAAAGCTTACTGATTTCTCTAATTCGCTTATATTTGCTGATTTTTGCCCCGTAGTACCCATTACACTTACATAATACAGAAACCCACTTGCATTCTTAAGTATCAATTTGAGTCTATCTTTATCAGTAGTTGGAGTAATCAACCTGATTAAATCAATATTATTTTCTTTTAATTCATTTATTAAATCTTCATCCTCCTCAGGTTGTAAATCTACAATTATCAATCCATCTACTCCATTACTAACGCAATTTTTTACAAAGTTTTTTATTCCATAGTGTAAAATCACATTGTAGTAACCCATTAGTATAATAGGTAACTTGCTATTCAGCTTTTTTGCATTGGATGCTAATTTAAAAATATCATTTAAATCAATCCCATTTTTTAATGCCCTGTTACTAGATAGCTGTATAGTCGGACCATCAGCCATAGGGTCAGAAAATGGCATTCCAATTTCAATTATATCAATTTTATTTTTAATTATTTTATTTAATATTAGGTTACTTGTTTTAAAGTCTGGATCTCCTCCAGTTATAAAAGTTACCAACTTTTTATTTTTAAGCTTGAGAACTGCTTTAAGTATTTCACTCATTATATTTTTATATTTAATTCATCAGCAATAGTAAAAATATCTTTATCCCCTCTCCCACACATATTCATAACAATTATTTTATCCTTGCTATAATTTTTAGCTATTTTTTTTAATACCGATAATGCATGTGCTGGCTCAAGTGCTGGAATAATGCCTTCAAGCTTACAACAGTATTGAAATGCTTCTAATGCTTCCTTATCAGTAGCAGACATATATTTAACTCTTTTTTCTTCAAATAAAAAAGAATGTTCAGGTCCAATTCCAGGATAATCTAAACCCGCTGATATGGAATGTGCTTCTTTAATTTGACCTGAATCAGATTGTAATAAATAAGTCTTATTTCCATGTAAGACTCCTGGTTTTCCACCCGTAAGGCTTGCGGCATGCTTATCAGTTTTTATGCCATGACCTGCTGCTTCAACTGCAATCATCTCTACATCACTGTCATCAAGGAATTCATAGAATAGTCCTAATGCATTTGAACCTCCTCCTATACAAGCCATAAGTAGATCTGGAGACTTACCCTCTAGTTTTTTAAGTTGCTCTCTTACCTCTCTGCCTATTACTGACTGAAAATCCCTTACCATTGCAGGATACGGATGAGGACCGGCAGCTGTTCCAATGATATAAAATGTATCATCTACATTTGTTACCCAATCTCTTAGAGCTTCATTCATTGCATCTTTTAATGATTTTGAACCAGTTGAAACACTTCTTATTTCAGCACCAAGAAGTTTCATTCTAAAAACATTAGGAGACTGTCTTTCAATATCTTTTTCACCCATATAAACAATGCATGGTAAACCAAAAAGAGCGCAAACTGTTGCAGTTGCAACACCATGTTGTCCTGCTCCTGTTTCAGCAATTATTCTTTTTTTCCCCATTCTTTTCGCCAGCAAAATTTGCCCCATACAATTGTTAATTTTATGAGCGCCTGTATGATTTAATTCATCTCTTTTGAAATAAATTCTCGGCCCTCCTAAATCATCTGAAATTCTTTTGGCAAAAAAAAGCGGACTAGGTCTTCCAACATATGTTTCTAAATAATAATTAAATTCATCAATAAAACTTTTGTCATTCTTTATTTTTTCGTATTCTTTTTCAACTTCAAGTATTAATGGCATTAATGTTTCAGAAACGTATCTTCCACCAAATTGTCCAAAATAACCCTTATCATTAGGATAGTTTTTATATGTATTTTTAAGCATTACTAAACTCACTCATAAATTTATTTATAATGTGATTATCCTTAATGCCAAGTTCTTTTTCTACTCCTGATGATAAATCAACTCCAAATGGTTTAATTTGTGATTTAATTAATTGAATATTGTTTATATTAACTCCACCAGAGAGAAACCATGGCTTATTAATTTCTAAATTTTTTACTATATCCCAATCAAAACTTTTTGCATTACCACCAGGTAATTCTTTTTTATTAGGTTTATAATCAAATAAAAAAAAATCAGTTTCAGAATAATAATCTAATTTACTTAAATCCTTAATGTTATTTATAGAAATTTTTTTAATAATCTTAGTGCCTAAATTTTTTAATTGTTTTATATAGGAATTATTTTCTTTACCATGTAGTTGAACATACTTTAATTTAAGTTCTATTATAAAATCTCTTAAAGTATTTATATCTTTATCTACAAAAACTCCCACACCTTCAATATTGAGGCGACTAGAAATTTCCTGTAATTTTTTTGCTTGTTCAATACTGATATTTCTTGGGCTCTTAGAATAAAATATCATTCCAAAATAGTTTACTTTGTTCTCTTCACAACATAAGAGTGTTTCTTCATTTTTAATTCCACATATTTTAATATCCATATCAAATTAGGCTTTTATTAATAATATCTATTTCCTTCAGTGGATTCTTAGATTTAGTAATGGGTCTTCCAATTACTAAATAATTAGCACCTAAATTGATAGCATCATTTGGTGATAAAACTCTTTTTTGATCATCACTATTTCTATTTATTTTTATTCTAATACCTGGTGTAACTATTAGAAACTTTTTTCCAACTAGTTTTCTGATATGTTTTATTTCTTGAGGACTGCAAACAACACCATCAAGGTTATATTTTTTAGCTTCTTTTACAAATTTCTTTACAATAATTTCAATACTATTCTCATTATAATATTTTTTAGCTTCTTTATTATCTAAACTTGTTAATACTGAAACTCCAAGAACTTTTGTTTTACTATTTTTTAAAATACTAGCCTTCATCATTTCGCCGCCCCCAGATATGTGAATTGTTGTTAGAAGAGGAGAGAGGTTTTTAATTGCTCGCATACCCTTATTAACAGTGTTTGGTATATCATGAAGTTTTAAATCAAGAAAAATATTTGGACAAATTTTTTTTACATCATTGTAACCCTTAATTCCAAAATTTAAAAAAAACTCATAACCAATTTTAAAAGCATAAACTTCTTTTTTTAATTTTTTTACTAATTCTAGAGTTTTTACAAGATTGCTACTATCAAGTGCTACAATAACTTTATTATGCCTCATTATTTAAATTTTCATTTATTTTTTTATGTAAAGTTTTTCCTATTTTATAATGCAGCTTAAATGAATTCTTTTTAAATATTCTTTCATTAGTTTTTGGATTTCTAACAATTTTCTCTTTATTTATTTTTTTACTAATTGTGCCAAAACCTCTTAGTTCTATGTTTTTACCAATTTTTAAATTATTTACTAAAATTTTTATAAAATTTTCAAAAAGATTTTCAATATCTTCGCTACTAAGGTTATTATGTTTTTTATGAAGTTTTTCTAGAATTTGTGATTTTAACATTAGCTCTATTTTTTTAGAACTGAACCTAATATATCTCCTAAAGAAGCACCTGAGTCGCTTGAACCATATTTTGATAATACTTCTTTTTCATCTTGAATTTCAATTTCTTTTATAGAAAGATTTAACATTCTTGTTTTAGAGTCTATTGAGGTTACGATCGAATCTACATTTTCTCCTACTGCAAATCTCTCTGTTTTTTGTTCATTTTTATCTCTTGAAAGGTTCATTTTCTTAATAAAACCAAATATATTTTTATCAGCATCCAGTTCTACTTTTATACCTTTTTCATTTACTTCAGCAATTTTGCCTGTGATTTTTGATTTAAGAGGCTTTAATTTTAAAAATTCTTGAACAGGATCGTCTTCTAAGTGTTTAATGCCTAAGCTAATCCTTTCTTTTTCAACATTTATATCAAGAATTTTAACCTTAACTTTATCTCCCTTTTTAAAATCTTTAAGTATGTTGGCACATTCATTTTCATCCCAGCTTAGGTCAGATACATGAACCATACCATCTATTTCATCTTGTACTTTAACAAAAATGCCAAAATCCACAATATTTACAACTTCGGTTTCAAAGGAGTCATTAATATTATAGTTTTCCTTAAGTTTATTCCATGGATTATCTCGCATTTGCTTTAAACTACAATTGATCCTTTTTTTATCTTCATCTATATCAAGAACTTTAACTTCAACATTCTCATTTATATTTACAATTTTGTTAGGATGAGGAGGTTTTTTTAACCAAGTCAGTTCACTTAAAGATATTTGTCCGTCATACATATCTTTTATAATAATATTAACATTACTGTCATTTACAGAAATAATCTTAGATGTAATTATATCTCCTTCTTTAATGTTTTCATTAACAGAGGTCCAAGGGTTTTCAGATAACTGTTTTATACCCAAACTTAATCTTGAAAGTTCTTCATCAAATTTTAAAACTTTTACTTTAATTTTTTGATTAAGTTCTAAAACATCTTCAGGACTATTAATTTTAGTCCAAGATATGTCAGTAACGTGCACTAAACCGTCAAGTCCACCTAAATCTATGAATGCACCATAATCAGTTAGGTTCTTAACCTTACCTTCAATGACAGAACCCTCTTCAATTGAGTTTAAAAGCTCTTTTCTTTGTTCTTTTAATTCGTTTTCAGTTATAGCTTTTCTAGATACAACAATGTTTCCTCTATATTTATCCATTTTTAAAATTAGGAGTTCCAAGGGTTTAT
Source organism: uncultured Alphaproteobacteria bacterium (assembly GCA_902577945.1). Taxonomy (GTDB): domain Bacteria; phylum Pseudomonadota; class Alphaproteobacteria; order HIMB59; genus CACPNW01. The sequence goes on along the minus strand of CACHBB010000001.1, from coordinate 75,590 downwards.
TTAAAAGTTCCTTGGTGTCTTTTAAAACTTGTCTTGTATCTATTTGGCTTCCAGGTAAAAAAGCAGTAACTCCATTGAGATCAACGCTCATTCCACCTTTTACTCTATTATATGGAGTTCCAGTCACCATTTTATTGTTATCAAAACTTTCTTGCAAATCATGCCAAGCTTTTTGTTTAACAGCTTTTTCTCTAGAAAGAGATGTTTCACCAAAAGAGTTATCTACATCCTCTATAAAAACATCAACTTCATCTCCAATATTTAATTCTGGCTTATGACCGGGCCTAGAAAATTCGCTTAGAGGAATTCTACCTTCGCTTTTAAGTCCTACATCAATTGTGACTATATCGTTTTCAATAGAAACAATTTTCCCTTTAACTATAGTTTTTTCTTTTATGTTGGTATTTTTGAAAGATGTTGAGAGTAAGTTGTCATATTCAGAATTGGAAATTTTTTGGTTATATTCTTGATTCATGTCTATAATTTATCCAAAAAAAATCTTATTTGATTCACTGTATTTTTAAATGATCCATTGTTGTCTATAACAATAGCACCTTTGGGAATCACTAAAGGTGAAATTTTTCTAGTTTTGTCTTTTTTATCTCTCAATTTTATTTCCCTTAAAATTTTTTGGTATATAGACTTTTCACCACTATCAATCAACTGTTTATATCTTCTTTGTGCTCTATTTTGTTCATTTACCTCTATATATAGTTTTAAATCCGCATTTTTGAAAACAACAGAACCTATGTCTCTGCCATCAATTACAAACCCTTTATGTATTTTATTATTTTTTACAAAATCTCTTTGAGTTTTATTTACATAATCTCTTACAAATTTAAATATTGCAATTTTTGAGGCCATTTTACTAATTTTTTCAGACCTTAGATACTTACTTTTTCTGTAAGTAATAACAGGTGAATTATTAATAAGTCTTTTAAAAGCATTTAAATTGCCTAGCTTAATTTTTTTTTCGAGTAATAAATGTGCTATTTTCCTATATAAAATACCTGAGTCTAAATGCTTTAAACTATATTTTTTACTTATGTATCTAGCTATGTGTTCCTTGCCTGAGGCTGCGGGACCATCAATCGTAATTATTGTCTTTTTCAAACTATTTTACCACCTACTTTATTAAATTCATCAACAAAAGTAGGAAAGCTAGTTTTTATTGAGTTTGAGTCATTTATATTAACTGCACATAACTTTGATCCTAATATGGAAAACGCCATTGCAATTCTATGATCATAATTTGTAACTATATCAACATTTCCCACTTTTTTTTTATTAAGAGGATTAATATACAAATCATCATCTATAACCTTACAATCTATACCGCAATTTGTAAGGTTCAATCTAATTAATTCTAATCTATCACTTTCTTTTACTCTTAGTTCTGATAAGCCTCTAAAAATACTGGGAGAATTTGCAAAAGATGCAGCTACAGACAAAATAGGATATTCATCAATCATTAATTTTGCAATTTCAGGACCCAATTCACAACCATTTAAGTTTGAGTCTACAATTTCTATATCAGAAACTGCTTCGTTATTTTTGGTTCTAGTATTAAAAAAATTAATTTTAGCACCCATTTTCATAAGCGCTATGATTAAGCCATTTCTCGTAGGATTTATATTTATGTTACGAAGTATAATATTAGAATTTTTATGTATTAACGCTGCAACAATAAAGAAAGCAGAACTAGATAAGTCTGATGGAACATCTATATCTTTTGAAACTAATTCTTTTTTACCTGTAATTTCAATTATAGATTTTTCATCAACTTTCTTAACAGAAATACCTGCATCAAACGCTTCAAGCATAATTTCAGTATGATCTCTAGTAATATTGTGTTCGATTATTTTAGTAATACCTTCAGTATTAATGGCAGCAAAGATTATCCCTGATTTAATTTGTGCTGATGGTATTTTGATATCAATATTAGAACTAACCAATTCTTTACCTTTAATAAAAACTGGAAGACATCCACTTGTTGTTTTAATAGATGCATTCATTTTACTTAATGGATCTGATATTCTTTTCATTGGTCTAGATGAAAGAGATTTATCACCTGTAATTTTTGAGTCAAAACTCTGGGAAGATAAAAGTCCAATTAGAAGTCTAGCACTAGTTCCTGAATTACCAAGATACAATTCTTTTTTTGGCATAGCTAATGAATTTAATCCATTGCCATGAATTACAATATTATTTCCACTATCTTCAATTTTTACACCCATCGATTTGAATGCATTAATTGTATGAATTACATCTTCTGATTTTAATATATTTGTAACCTCTGTTACTCCATTTGAAATAGATGGTATTATAACGGATCGATGTGAAATTGATTTGTCTCCCGGGATAATAGGATTACCATTAATACCTGTGTTAATTTTTAAACTTTTCATTTATAGCTTAAATTGAGATCCTAAATAAAATTTTTTGATTTTTTCATCTTCAACTGCATCTTCAGGATTTCCTTCAAAAAAAATTGCTCCTTCATTAACGATGTAAACCTTATCAACAATTTTTAATGTTTCTCTTACATTGTGGTCTGTAATAAGAACACCAATATTTTTATCTTTTAACTTTCTTATAATAATCTTTATTTCTTCTATAGATACAGGATCGATACCTGTAAGTGGCTCATCAAGCAACAAATATTTAGGATTTGAAGCCAACGTTCTTGCAATTTCTAATCTTCTTCTTTCACCACCAGATAGTACAATTGCTTTAGATTTTCTTACATGATTTATATCAAATTCATTTAAGAGATTTTGTAAAATAATATCTTGTTTGTTTTTATCTTTTTCATTTATTTCAATTATAGACAGTAAATTATCTTCGACATTCATTCCCCTAAAAATAGAAGCTTCTTGAGGCAAGTAACTAATACCTAACTTTCCTCTTGCGTAGATAGGCTGATTGGAAATTTCAGATTTATCTAAAAAAATTGAGCCTCTATCAGCTTTAATCAATCCTACAATTACATAAAAACTAGTTGTTTTTCCAGCACCGTTTGGACCTAACAGCCCTACAATTTGACCTCTATTAATTGTCATACTTATGTCTCTAATTATTTCTTTATTTCCATAGGTTTTAGAGATTTTGTCTATTATTAAACCATTATCTAAAATTTTGAACTTACTCATCTTGATTAGAAATAATAACCTTAACTTTTTTTGAATCTTTTGATTTTACTTTGTATGAATTTGTTTCCATATTAAGTGTTCCATAATCACCAGTAATAATTTCTCCATCTCTAATAATCTTTACATTATTTTCTAATTCTATTAGAGAATTTTTTCTATTATAGTTAATTATATTGGCATACATTTCAGTATTATTTGTTTTAGTGTAAGCGAGATCTTCATCAAATACATTAAGAATAATTATTTCTTTTGTATCTTGGCTATTATCAAAAACTCCCTCTATTTTTTTACCTTGAATTAAAACTGTATCTGATTTTAGAGCTGAGTTTAGACCATTTATGTAAAAGTTTCCATTTGAATTATTTACATTTATTTCTTCATCTGAAAACATTTCAATTTCATCTGTAATAAGTCTTGAATTCAAACCTTGTAAATTAATTTCTTCACTTTCTACTTTAAATATTAATTTTTCACTACTTGCATTTATTTTATAGATTTCTGATTCTAATTTTATATTGCCCTCTCCATCAATAATATTTATATCGTAAAGATCATTGTTAAAGAAAATTTTAATTTTATCACCAGATAATTTAAAACTATCTGATACAATTTTTACATTTGTATTTAACAAGTAATATTTTTCATTTTGAAAAACTTCAATACCATCATCAGTAGTTATTTCAGTTTCTCCAACTTTTCTTGCCGAAGCTATATTCATTGTAATTAAAACTGTTAACAAGATAAATAAAGATATTTTCATTTTAAAATAATCACTGAATTACCAAAAAATTTTATTTTATTTCCATTATCATAAATATTAAAACCTTCTGAAGAAATTGTTGTTTTATTTGATTTAAATACTGATTTTTGTTCACTAAATGCAGTTTGTTTTACACGGTCAAACGTTACATTATCTGACTCAATACTAAAATTATTTGAAGAAAATTTTACATTTTTTTTCAATAGAATTTTATTTTCTTCAATAAAGTTTCCTTCTTTTGCTGTTACTAAAATTTTTTGAGAAGAGCTATTTATAGAAAACCTAGGCTCAGTTATGTCAACATTTGATATGCTTATTTGATTTACTATTTTATTATTTTCTAATGATAAATACTTCATTGAATAAAACAGTATTGCAATACTGCATATTATGAAACCTAAAATAATTATTAATTTTTTATTAAATGAAAGTAAATGATTCAATTTAACTAGAAAGCCTTAATAAGTCATGAATGTGAATTATGCCTATTGGTTTTTTACCTTCACAAACAAATAAGCTTGTAATTTTTTTTGAATTCATAATATTTATGGCTTCACCAACTAACATTTCTTTGTTTGCTAATGTAGGATTTTTAGTCATAATATCCTTTGCTTTTTTTTCAAAAAATTTTGAGTTAAGCTTTCTTCTTAAATCACCATCTGTAATGATTCCAACAATATTTTTTTTATTATCAACTACACCTATGCAACCGAAGCTTTTTTTTGTCATTGTTATTAAAGATTTGGACATTTTATCTTCTAATTTTGCAATTGGAACAGAACTTCCTAGATGCATTATATCAGATACATATTTTAAATCTTTCCCAAGATTCCCACCTGGATGTAAGCTTCTGAATTGATCACTTTTAAAACCCTTAAGTTCTAGCAAAGCAATAGCAATACAATCACCAATAATTAGAGACATAGTTGTAGACGAAGTAGGAGCTAAATTTAATGGACAAGCTTCAGTAGGTTTTTTATATAATATTCCAATTGAAGCATTGTTATGCAGTGAGCTTTTTGGATTACTAGTAATACTTATTAAAGTTATATCAAATCTTTTCGTAAATTGGACAATGTTATTTAACTCAGATGTTTCACCTGAATTCGATATTGCTATTACGCAATCATTTTTCCTAATACTTCCTAAGTCTCCATGACTAGCTTCAGTAGCGTGGATAAAGTATGATGGTGTGCCAGTCGAAGTAAGAGTTGCTGAAAATTTATTTCCTATGTGAGCACTTTTTCCAATTCCAGTAACAATAACTCTTCCCTTTAAGTTATGTATTGTTTCTACGGCCTTATAAAAATTATTATTAAATGTTGAAGATAATGTTTTAATACTTTTTAATTCTTTAGCGAATGTTCTTTTTGCACTTAATAATATTTTGTTCTTCATAATAGTTAATGTCTAAATATATCAATGTCAGCCCAACCATTAATATCCAAATTAGTTCTATGTTCAATAAAATTAAAACAGGCATCTGCTAGTTTTTTTCTATTTTCTCTAATCAGCATTAAGTTTAATTTTTCTTTCAATTGATGAAGATATAAAACATCATTAGCAGCATATTGTTGTTGTTCTTTTGTTAAATTTCCTCCCCAATCTGAAGACTGCTCAGTCTTAGATATTTGTTTGTTTAATAATTCAGCACAAAGATCTTTATATCCATGTTTATCTGTATAGGTTCTGACTAATTTTGATGCTATTTTAGTGCAGTAGATATTTTTGATATTAATTTTAAAATTATGTTTAAATACAGCAACATCAAATCTAGCAAAATGAAAGATTTTATTTATTTTATTGTTTTTTAAAATTCTAATAAGATTATGAGGTTTTTTAACTTTTAGATCAATTTTTACAAGGTGGCATATACCATCTCCATTTGATATCTGAATGAGGCATAATTTATCTCTTTTTGGGTTTAAGCCCATTGTTTCACTATCTAACGCAATACAATTTGATAGCTGAATATTTTCTGGTAAATCACCTTCATAAAGATTTATTTTCATTTTGATATATTTGCCTATACTATGTATATTTTAATATTATATCATTTATTTTTTTAAAGGTCATGAAATCAATAGTTATTTTTGGGGGGTCAGGTTTTGTAGGAAAACATATTCTAAGAAGATTAGCTAAAAATGGTTATAAAATTATTGTGCCATATCAAAAATCAATACAAGAGGCAAAAATTAGACTTTTGGGAGTTACTGGCCAAATCATACCTTTTAGATACACTACTTTAAATGACAAAAGACTCCAATCTATTTTAATGAATACTGACATATGTATAAATCTTAAAACCACTTATGATCAAAAAAAAGGTCCTTTTAATGAGATAATTTTTAATTTTAATAAAAAACTAATAAAGATTTTAAAATCTAATAAAGATTTAAAGCAATTTGTATTCTTTTCAGGTCTTGGGGTGGATACAGATAAAAATTCACAAAGAAGTACTGCAATTCATAAGACTGAAAAAGAGGCATTCAAAATGATTGATAATACTTCAATTATTAGACCAGGAATAATTATTGGTGGTGGAGATGTCTTTCTTAAGAGATTATTACCAATATTTAAAATGTCTTTTTTTGTCCCTTTGTTTGGAGACGGCAAGATAAAGTTTCAACCCGTTTTTATTGATGATGTGTCTTTGGCAGTGGAAAAAATAATAAGTAACCAAATTACAGGCAAAAATATATATGAATTAGCTGGTCCAAGAATTCTAACATATAAAGATTTTTATAACTACGTTTCGAAATGTCTCAATAGAACAAGAGTTTTAGTGCCTGTACCTTTAAATTTGATGAAAATATTAATAAGTTTTGCTGAAAAAACTCCTTTCTCGCCTTTAACTTCAGAGCAGTTACTGCTATTTGAAAAAGATAATATTATTCAAAATATAGACAAATCTTTTAAAAATTTAGATATTAATCCACAAGATACACTTCAAATTGTTAAAAATATTGTTGAAAATTAGCCATTTTAATTAATTTAGTAAAAAGCTGGGACTAAATTAGTATTTTTTTAGTTTATTTTTAATTTTAATAAGTATATTCGGTTATTACCTTATAAATTAGTAAACAATGCTGCCCTAAATGTTAAAGTTTGTTAAAATAAATAAAGAAAATCCTAACAAAATTACTGCAGAAAAAAGGATAAAATCTTTTGATGAGATTTATGCCAAGTATGCATCTGAGAAAGCGGAAGAGCAAGCTTCTAGGTGTTCTCAATGTGGAGTTCCATTCTGTCAGGTTCATTGTCCGCTTCACAACAATATTCCTGATTGGTTGAAACTTACAGCTGAAGATAGAATGAAAGAGGCATTTGAAATCTCAAGTTCAACAAATAATATGCCAGAAATTTGTGGACGTATCTGTCCTCAAGATCGTCTGTGTGAAGGTAACTGTGTGATTGAACAATCAGGTCACGGAACAGTTACTATTGGTTCAATTGAAAAGTATATTACTGATAAAGCTTGGGATGAAGGTTGGGTAAAAAAAATAATTCCGGTAGAAGAAAAAAAAGAAAGCATTGGAATAATTGGTTCAGGTCCAGCTGGCTTGGCTGCAGCTGAAGAACTTAGAAAAAAAGGATTTCAGATCACTATATACGATCGATATGATAGACCAGGTGGCCTTTTAATTTATGGTATTCCTAATTTTAAATTAGAAAAAGATATAGTCATTAGAAGAACTGAGCGTTTAAAAGAAAGTGGTATTAAGTTTGAATTAAATTGTAATATTGGAAAAGATATAACTTTTGAAGAAATAAAAAATAAACATGATGCAATTTTAATAGCCACAGGTGTTTACAAATTTAGAGAAATTAATCTTAACACTTCAAATTTTAATAACGTAGTTCCAGCATTAGATTTTTTAATAGCAAGCAATAAGACTGGTTTGAAGGATAGCGTTGAAGACTTTACAAATGGAAGATTAAATGCACATGGTAAAAATGTTGTAGTTATAGGCGGCGGTGATACGGCGATGGATTGTGTTAGGACTGCGGTTAGGCAAGGTGCGAAATCTGTTAAGTGTTTATACAGACGTGATAAAAATAATATGCCCGGATCACAAAGAGAAGTTCAAAATGCTATTGAAGAGGGAGTTGACTTTCAATGGTTAACTCTACCAACTCAATATTCTGGAAACGGTTCTTTAAAAAATGTCAGAACTGTTCTTATGCAACTTGGTGAACCAGATGAATCTGGTAGAAGAAAACCTGAGCCAAAAGAGGGAACAGAGAAAGAACTTAATGTTGATCTAGTTATAGAGGCTCTTGGTTTTGAGCCTGAAAATTTACCTAAACTTTTTAACAATCACGAATTAACAGTAACAAGATGGGGAACTCTTAAAATTAATTATAAAAATATGATGACATCAATAGAAGGTGTCTTTGCTGCAGGCGATATTGTTAGAGGTGCAAGTCTTGTAGTATGGGGTATCAAAGATGGCAGAGATGCTGCAAAAAACATTAAAGAATATATAGAGTTCAAGCAATTTTCAAAAAACAGAGAGAAAAAGAAAGTTGCAAATGCATAAAAATTTTATCGAAAAATATAAGAAGAATAAAAAATTTCTTGAAGATAATCACATATATGATGAAAAAGATGAGCATTCATCATGTGGGGTTGGATTAATTGCTTCTTTGGACGGCTCTGAAACACGAGAAATTGTAGAGTTAGGAGTACAAGCACTCAAGGTTCTCTATCACAGAGGAGCTGTCGATGCAGATGGTAAAACAGGTGATGGTGCTGGAATTCAATTATCTATTCCTAAAGATTTTTTTAAAGAAAAAATTGAAAGAACAGGGCACAAACCAAATGATTATCCTTTTGGCGTTGGTATGATTTTTTTACCAAGAACTGATTTTGTAGCACAGGAAAATGCACGTACAATAGTAGAATCTGAAATAATTAGAGAAGGTCTAAAAATATATGGTTGGCGACATGTCCCAATTAATTCTTCGATTATTGGTGATAAGGCTAAAGCTACCAGACCTGAAATAGAACAAATACTTATATCGAATGAAAAAATACAAGATGAAAAAGAATTCGATAACAAACTTTATATTATTAGAAAAAGAATTGAGAAAGAAATAAGACGACAAAATATATCAGATTTTTATATCTGTTCTCTTTCTTGCCAATCAATTGTTTACAAAGGAATGTTTTTAGCTGAACAGCTTTCAAATTTTTATCCTGACATACAAAAAGAAAATTTTGTATCTAGGTATGCTGTCTATCATCAGAGATATTCTACAAACACATTCCCTACATGGTCACTTGCACAACCATTTAGAGTAATTGCTCATAATGGTGAAATCAATACTCTAAAAGGGAATAAAAACTGGATGTCTGCCCATGAACCTAGAATGCAACATCAAAATTTTGGAAGTAACGTTGATGACTTAAAGCCAATCATAGACTCAAATGCTTCTGACTCAGCTGCATTAGACTCAACAGTTGAATTACTTGTTAAAGCAAATCGTTCTCTTCCAATGGCAAAAATAATGACAATTCCTGAAGCGTGGGCACACAGAAGAGATTTTCCAAAAAAATTAAAAGATTTATATGCTTATGGTGGTGCTGTTATGGAGCCCTGGGATGGACCAGCTGCTATATGTGGAGCTCATGATGATTGGGCAATAGCTGGTATGGATAGAAATGGTTTAAGACCAATTCGCTATACTCTTACAAAAAATTTATTGATTGCTGGTTCCGAAACAGGCATGGTAAAAGTTAATGAACAAGATGTTGTTGAAAGGGGAAGAGTAGGTCCGGGTCAACTAATTGCAATAAACTTTAAAGAACAAAAATTTTACAAAGACAATGAAATTAAGAAGTATTTATCAGATACTAAACCATTTGGAAACTGGACTAAGAAAATTTCTTATATTGATAAACTTGTCAATTCTGCTGATGAGGAATTTAGAGATTTAGACTCAAGTGATTTGAGAAAAAGAATGGCATGCTTTGCATGGTCAGTAGAAGATATTGAATTAATACTCCACCCTATGATTGCTGAAAGAAAAGAAGCAACAGGCTCTATGGGAGATGATACGCCTCTTGCTGTGCTTTCAAATAAATACCGTGGGCTTCATCACTTTTTTAGACAAAATTTCAGTCAAGTAACAAACCCACCAATAGATTCTCTAAGAGAAAGAGTTGTCATGAGTCTTAGAACGAGAATAGGAAATTTAAGTAATATTCTTGATGAAAATGAAAACCAGTGTGATCACCTTCAATTAAACTCACCTGTTTTATCTATAGAGCAATTTAAATCTATGAGAAAATATATGAAAGATACAGTTAAGATTATTGATACGACAATGGATAAAACTAATGAAGACAATAATTTTGAAAACGAAATTTTAAGAATAAATAAAGAGGCTGAAAAAGCTGTTAGAGAAGGTTATGTTCATATTATATTAAGTGACAAGGCAATGTCTAAAACAAGAATTGCGCTTCCTATGATTTTAGTAACAAGTTCTGTTCATCATTATTTAATTAAAAATAACTTAAGAACTTTTATTTCACTTAATGTTCAGTCAGCTGAATGTCTTGATGTTCATTATTTTGCTGTTCTTATTGGCGTTGGGGCAACTAGTGTAAATGCTTATATGGCTCAACAAGCAATAGCTGATAGGCATAAAAAAGGATTATTTAAAAATTTAACATACGAAGAATGTGTTGAGAGATTTATTAACTCAATAAACAACGGCCTGTTGAAAACAATGAGTAAGATGGGTATTTCTGTTGTTAACTCATATCGTGGTGGGTGTAACTTTGAGGCCATTGGTCTAAGCAGAAACTTAATGAATAAATATTTTCCATCCATGAGTTCTAAAATTTCAGGAATAGGTATCAGCGGCATTGAAAATAGATCAAGAGAGGCTCACGATAAAGCTTATGAAGAAAATATTATTACTTTACCTATTGGCGGAAATTATAGATACAGGTTTGGTGGAGAAAAACATGCATTCGAAGCTCGTTCCATTCACATGCTACAAACTGCAGTTTCTTCAAATAACTATTCTTTATTTAAAAAATATTCTTTAATGGTAGATGACATGGATCCAATTAATATTCGCGATCTTTTAAATTTCAAAAAAAATAAAGAGAATAAAAATCTATCAATTAATGTTGAACCATCTCAAGAAATTAGAAAGAGATTAGTAGCGCCAGGTATTTCACTTGGTGCATTAAGTCCAGAAGCACATGAAACATTATCTGTAGCCATGAATAGAATTGGTGCAAAATCAGATTCAGGTGAAGGTGGAGAGGATCCAATCAGATTTAAACCTAAAGCAAATGGAGATAATGCATCTTCAAAAATTAAACAAATTGCTAGTGGACGTTTTGGAGTAACAGCTGAGTATTTAAACAACTGTGAAGAAATTGAAATTAAAGTTGCTCAAGGTGCAAAGCCTGGAGAGGGTGGGCAATTACCAGGAGGTAAGGTTACAGGTTTAATTGCAAAACTAAGACATTCAACAGAAGGCGTAACTCTAATTAGTCCACCACCTCATCATGATATTTATTCAATAGAAGATCTTGCACAACTTATTTATGATTTAAAACAAATAAATCCAAAAGCAAAAGTTTGTGTTAAACTTGTAGCGCAATCAGGAATTGGCACTGTAGCTGCTGGTGTAGCAAAAGCAAAAGCAGATACTATTTTAATTTCAGGCCATAATGGTGGAACTGGTGCAAGTCCTCAAACAAGTATTAAATACGCAGGTCTTCCATGGGAGTTAGGTTTAAGTGAAGTTCATCAAGTTTTATCTTTAAATAACTTAAGAGACAAAGTAGTTCTTAGAACAGACGGTGGTTTAAAAACCGGTAAAGACATTGTTATAGCTGCAATGCTTGGAGCGGAAGAATACGGTATTGGCACAGCTAGTTTAGTTGCAATGGGTTGTATAATGGTAAGACAGTGTCACTCTAATACTTGCCCAGTTGGAGTATGTTCTCAAGATGAAAAGTTAAGAGAAAAGTTTACTGGCACACCTGAAAAAGTTATTAATTTATTTAGCTTTATTGCCGAAGAAGTTAGAGAAATTTTATCTAACCTTGGTTTTAATTCCCTAGATGAAGTTGTTGGAAGGTCGGATCTTCTTTATCAAGTAAGCAGAGGAAGTTCAGATCTTGATGATCTTGATCTTAATCCAATCATTCAAACAATAGATTCAGCTGTAGGAGATTTTAATAGTAAAAAGAATACTATTAACAAAGTAAATGATAGTTTAGATTTAAAAATAATAGATGATGCAAAGTCATTTTTTGATAATAATAATAAAATTGAGTTAAACTATAATATTCAAAATACAGATAGAGCGATCGGAACCAGATTAGCTTCTGAAATTACAACTACAAAAGGTATGAACACTCTTGATGAAGATTTTTTTACTGTTAACTTTCATGGGTCGGCTGGTCAATCTTTTGGTGCATGGAGTGTACAAGGAACTACCTTAAGAGTTTATGGAGATGCAAATGATTATGTTGCAAAAGGACTATCTGGAGGTAAGATTGTTATTCAACCAAGTTCTGCTTCATCACTACCAACAAATAAAAACGTAATTATAGGAAATACAATTCTATATGGTGCAACACGAGGAAAATTATTTGCTGCAGGAACTGCAGGAGACAGATTTGGTGTAAGAAATTCAGGGGCACATGCGGTTATAGAAGGCTGTGGAGATAATGGTTGTGAATATATGACGGGTGGAAGTGCTGTTATTCTTGGAGAGGTTGGTAATAATTTTGGAGCAGGAATGACAGGTGGTATGGCATTTGTTTATGACAAAGAGGGTACGCTTCCTCTAAGAATTAATCTTGAAGACATTTTTTATCAACAACAAATGACAAACTATTGGGAACAAATATTAATTCAAAAAATTGAAGAGCATGTCAAAGAGACAAACTCTAAATATGCTCAAAATATATTAGATAACTGGGATAATGAAAAATTACTATTTTGGCAGATAGTTCCAAAAGAAATGATTAATAAATTTGATCAACCAGTTTTAATTAAAGAAGAAAAATCAGCTTAATTTTTTTTAATTACAGAAGCAATAGATTCATTAATTACTTTTAGATCAAATGGCTCAGACAAACGATGATCACTGTTTTTTAAAAGCTTTATTTGAATTTGATTACCTTTTACTTTTTTAACTATTTTTTCTGGAATATCTGGCTTAACAACATTATCTTTTAAACCTTGTATTAATATTAAGGGTTTGTTCCATTTAAATTCTTTATTTAAAATTTTATTTTTTCTTCCATCAATAATATATTTCTTTTTTACAAGATAACTAAAGCCATAAGAAGAATATCTAATAAATCCTTTTTTGCCCAACTCTATTTTTTTCTTAGTAGTAAGATCATTGTAAAATCCATCTATATAATCTGGAGCTGCTGCAAGTCCTATCATACCAGCTATTCGTGATGATCTTGACTTAGCTGCTAAGAACATTAACCATCCTCCCATGCTACTTCCAACAAGTATTTGAGGACCTTTAGCTATATTATCAATGATATCAATTAAATCTTTTTTCCAATCAGAGATTGTAAAATCTTCAAATTTTCCACTAGATTTACCATGACCTCGGCACTCAAAACGAATAAAACGAAGCTTGTTTTTCCTAGCATATTTTTCAACAGATATTGCTTTTTGACCACTCATATCAGAATTTAATCCATGGATAAAAATGATGCCAGGAGATTTACCCTTAACAGATTTATAATGTATTTTTTCTTTTTTCTTATTAATAAAGTAGGCCATCTTTGATACAAATACTTATATTTTAATAAAATGTCATCATTTAATGTAGCTCAAATAATTCCATCCCTAGAATCTGGTGGTGCAGAAAGAGGTGCTCTTGATGTTTCCAGTTATTTATCTGAGTTAAAGCTTAAAAATAGTATTATTTCTAATGGAGGACGTTTAATTAATGAAATTAATAAAAATTATACTGCTCATTTTCAACTAGCAGTTCATTCAAAAAATTTTTTTAGGTATCCAATAATTGCAAATAAATTAAAAAAAATAATTATAGATCAAAATGTAAATATAGTCCATGTTCGATCAAGAGCGCCAGCATGGATTATAAGTTTTATTAAAAATAAAAACTTTAGAACAATATCTACATTCCATAATGTTTATAGTGGAAATTCTTATTTAAAAAAAATCTATAATAAGCAATTATCAAAAGTTGATCAAATTGTTGCAATTTCAAATTATGTAAAAAATGAAATTTGTACAAAATACAATTTAGACTCAAAAAAAATTAAAGTAATTAACAGAGGAGTTGATGTTAAATATTTTGAAAAACAGATTTTAGATTTTAAAATAGATAAATTGATTAATAAATTCCAAATTGATACTTTTAAAAAACTTATACTTTATCCAGCAAGGTTAACTAGCTGGAAAGGACAAATTGAGTTTTTAGAAATATTTAATAAGATGAAAAATGATGATTTTTTATTGTATTTTGTAGGCGACACAAAAAATAAATCATATACAGAAAAATTACAGAAAAAAATTCAAAGCTTAAACCTTAGTCATAATTGCAAAATTATAGGTAATCTGTCTAGAGATGATTTAAAAATTTTATACTATCTATCATCAATTATTGCCTCTTTTCCTTTACAAGCTGAAGGATTTGGAAGAATTATAAGTGAAGCATTGATAATGAAAAAAAAGATACTCTCATTTAACTATGGAGGAGTTAGGGATCAATTAGAGAAGTTAGATGACATCTACAAAGTAGATCCTCTAAAATATAGTGATATTCCTGTAAAACTTCAAAATATTTTAAAATTAGATGATGAAAAATTTTTTAATCTTTCTTCACTAAGTAAAGAGTATATATCAAAATCATTTTCAAAATCTCAAATGATAAAAAGCTACGTTGATTTATATGAACAACAATCAATTTAATAATATACTTGTAGTAAAGCATGGATCACTTGGTGATATTGCCTTTTCTCTATTTGCCATGGCTTCAATTAAAAAAAATTTTAGCAATGCAACTATTGATTTACTTACTGAGGAAAAATACATAAATTTTTTAAAAAGCTCTAATTATTTTAAAACAATTATTCGAGATAATAGAAGAGGAATAATAGAATCTTTAAGGGTGATTTTTAAAATTAATCTAAGTAAATATGATCTAATAATAGATTTACAGAATTCTAAAAGAACAAATTTTTACTGGGCATTATTAAAACTTATTTCAAAGGTAAAAATTAATGGATCTAGATCAAATTGTGATATTAAATATGTAATTCCTCCTCAAGGAACTGAATCTCCTCAAAATGGGTTATACAACCAATTAAAATTAATTGGTATAAATAAAATTAACCAAAATATAGATTGGCTTTTAAAAAATATTTCATCAATTATTGAAGATAAGATAATCTTAATGGTACCTGGCGTTTCTAAATCAGGAAAAGATAAACAATGGTCGCCTAATAATTTTGCAAAACTTGCAAGTTTACTAGAAAAAAAAGGTTATCGTATTTGTGTTGTTGGTCAAAAATCAGATAAAGAAACAGTAACAACCATACGTAGTGCTTGCCAACAAATTATAGATTTAACAGATAAGTCACCTCCTGAAGTTATCTACTCAGTAGCAAAAAAAAGTAAATTTGTGATCAGCAATGATACTGGTCCAGGTCACATAGCAGCTCTAAGTAAATCACCTATTCTTTTTTTAGCTCAAGATAATGTTATCTCAAAATCAAATTTGTCTGAATATAAGCATGGACACTACATCTTAAGTGATACTATGGAGGCAATATCAGTAAATTATGTTTTAGATTTTTTAAATGATAAAAAATTAATTAATAAATGATATTAATTCTTTTTCTAAATTTTGGTTATTTGAAAATATTTTAGTATAATTTTTTTTCCAAGGCGCATATTCATTTGCAATCATGTTTGGAGCATTATCAGAATCATAAATTACGCAAAGTTTAGCCTCAGAAAGTGACGCAACATGTGTGCATCCACATTCAGGTGTGATTACATATGATGATGAATTAATTATTGATATCCAATTATTAAAATCCAACTGATCTAAGATTAAAATTTTATTTATACCATTAAGATTTTTTAAGTTGCCATTGGTTACTATCGCGTATTTTTCAAAGATCTCAAAAAATACGTCTTGAGATGTACTATCAGTTGTCATCAGAATATTAATATTTAATTTTTTTAAATTTTCTAATAGATTCATAAATTGATGTTCTGAAAAATATTTATTTATCCATTTTGAGGATAAGTGAATCAAGCATAGTTTCTCAGAACTAAAATTTATTTTATCCAAATCAAATATATTTTTTATTTCAGCCTCATCATTTAAGTCTAATCCATTTTTAGTAACTAATTCCATCATAATTTTGGTTTGATGTATTGAGTTATTTTGTGAATATCTTAACCGTCGATCAATTATTAAGCATTGATTAAAAAAAATTTTACCAAAAATTCTTTCAATTAACTTATTTTTATAGTTATTTTTATATCTGGATTTTAAAATCAATAGAGATTTTATTCTACTATTAGAAAAAATAGATATTAATATACTTACAATTCCCGGGCTAAATGTAAAAATATAATCATATTTATTTTTTCTTAAAGTTGTAATTGTTTTGAAAATTCCAAAAAAATTATTTTGAAGTAAAAAAATATTATTTATATTTTTAAATTTATTACAAACTTTTTGATTTATACTAGAACACACAACATCAATTTGATAAGCTTCATTAACCTCCTTCAATCCTTGTATTATTGGAAGAGTAAGTATCATATCACCCATTTTATCAGTTCTAACTATACAGATTTTCATAATCCTATTTAATAATTCAAAGACAATTTAATTTTTTTATAAAATCAGGTCTTGAATTTAATTTCATTTGAGATTATATCCTAACAAAATATGACAAAACACTTAATTTCCTAATATGCTATTAATTAATAGCTATAACATAATCTCTATATAATTTTGGCCGTCAATTTCAAAACAAAGAAAGATTTTGGTCCAAGAATCAATGAGAAAATCACTGCAAGTGAGGTTAGACTAATTTCTAGTAATGGGAAACAATTGGGAATATTGAGTATCCGTGAAGCCCTTATTCAAGCTGAAGATGAGGGATTTGATCTAGTTGAAGTGTCTCCAGAGGCAAACCCTCCAGTTTGTAAGATTATTGATTATGGAAAATTAAAATATAGAGAACAAAAAAGTAAAAAAGAGGCTAAAAAAAAGCAAAAGACAATTGAAGTAAAAGAAATTAAAATGAGACCTGGAATAGATACACACGATTATAATGTAAAAGTAAAAGCTCTTTCAAAGTTTATTGGGGGAGGTAATAAGGTTAAAGTATCAATGCGTTTTAAGGGCAGGGAGATGGAGCATCAAAATTTAGGCTTTGATCTCTTAAAAAAACTTACCTCAGAGGTTGAAGAATACGCAAAGGTTGAGGTAGCTCCTAAGTTTGAGGGTAAACAAATAATGATGATTTTAGTGCCTCAAGTTGCTAAATAATTCTAAATATTGCAAAAAATCTATTTATAAGTATAAGCCTAAAAAACTTGTTATGGCCTGCGGGGCAGCCTAACGGTAAACTTTAATAAAGGAGATTTCAATGCCCAAGCTTAAAACTAAGAGTAGTCTTAAAAAAAGATTTTCAAGAACAGGAACAGGAAAAATTAAATTTAAACCTGCTGGAAAAAGACATGGAATGAGTAAACGTTCCAACAAATTTATTCGTAACACTAAAAGATCAGCAATTATGTCACCAGGTGATTCTGCTTTGATTGATCATATGTTACCATACAATAAGTAGCGGAGATTAATTATGGCAAGAGTATCAAGAGGTGTTACAGCAAGAGCAAGACACAAAAAAGTTATCAAAAGAGCAAAAGGTTATTACGGTAGAAGAAAAAATGTATTCAGAGTTGCAGTTCAAGCTGTTGAGAGAGGTATGCAATATGCATACAGAGATCGTAAAAAAAGAAAAAGTGATTTTAGAGGTCTTTGGATACAGAGAATTAATGCTGGAGTTAGATTGCATGGACTCACTTATTCTCAATTTATTTCAGGTTTAAAAAAATCTTCTATTGAAATTGATAGAAAAATCTTAGCTGATCTAGCTGTTAATCAACCTGATGCTTTTAAAGCATTAGTTGATAAAGCTCAATCTGCTAGATAATTTTTATTTATAAAATATAATAGAAAGAAATGGCTTTTGTAGAAAATAAAAATGATATTTCAAAGAAAATAAGGAATTCAAATTCTTTTGAAGATTTAGAAAAATTAAGACTATATTATTTAGGAAAAAAAGGGATCATCCCTGAAGCACTTAAAGGTTTAGCAAAACTATCAATTGAAGAAAAAAAATCTAAAGGACAGGAGATTAATCTAATCAAGAAATTTGTTGAAGAAAATTTAAGAGAACAAAAATCAATTCTAGAAAAATCTGAAATTGAAAAAAAAATTAATAAAGAAATCATTGATGTTACTTTGCCTCCTAATATTAAAACAGTTGGTAAAATACATCCAATTAGTCAAACAATTTTTAATATCATAGAAATATTTGGAAGTCTAAATTACTCAGTTGAAACAGGACCAGACATAGAAACAGACTTTAATAATTTTACTGCATTAAATATTCCAGAGCATCATCCTGCTAGAGAAATGCAGGATACATTTTATCTTGAGGGTAATCAGGAAAACAATGTACTTCGAACACATACTAGTCCAGTTCAAGTAAGAACGATGTTAACAAAAAAACCACCAATAAAAATAATTGTTCCTGGCAGGACTTATAGAAGTGACTCTGATGCAACACATGCTCCAATGTTTCATCAAGTTGAAGGTTTAGTCGTTAATCAAAATGCTAATATGGTAGATTTGAAATCTACATTAGTCACATTTCTTGAAGAATTTTTTGAAGTTAAAAATTTACAATATCGTTTTCGTCCTAGTTATTTTCCATTTACTGAGCCAAGTGCAGAAATGGACGTAGCTTACACTAAAGTTAACAATAAAATAAAAATAGGTGAGGGAAACAACTGGTTAGAAATCTTAGGGTGTGGAATGGTTAATCCAGTAGTGTTAGATAATTGCAAGATTGACTCGAGAGTTTACCAAGGCTTTGCATTTGGAATGGGTATAGAACGTTTATCAATGTTAAAATATGGTATTTCAGATTTAAGAAGTTTTTTTGATCTAAATTATAGATGGTTAGATCACTATGGTTTTAGTATATTAGATAATCAAACAAGGTCCGGTCTTTAAATGAAATTCACTTTAGACTGGCTAAAAGATCATTTAGATACTTCTGCAGATTTAACTACTATAACTGACACTTTAACAAATATTGGATTAGAGATAGAAAATGTTGAAGATAAATCTGAGGAATTTAAAGATTTTAGTGTTGCAAAAGTTATTAAAGCAGAAAAACATCCAGACGCAGATAAATTAAAAGTATGTCAGGTAAAAACAAAAAGTGGAGAATTCCAAGTTGTATGTGGTGCTCCAAACGCACGACAGGGTATGCTAGGAATTTTTGCTCCTGAAAATAGTTATATCCCAGGTACAGAACTGCATCTAAAAAAAACAAAAATTAGAGGTGTTGAGTCTTGTGGAATGCTAGTTTCTGAAAGAGAGATGGGTATTTCTGATGAGCACGATGGTATTATTGAAGTAGATACGAAACACAAAGTAGGAGAATCATTTAATAAAATATTTAAGATTAGTGAACCTGTTATAGAAATAAATTTAACACCCAATAGATCTGACTGTTTATCTGTGAGAGGAATAGCAAGAGATTTAGCTGCTGCAGGACTGGGAAAACTTAAGGATTTAAAAATTAAAAAAATAAACGAGAAATTTAAAAGTCCAATTAAATGGAAAAAAGATTTCAAAAATCAAAATCTATGTCCAGGAGTCTCTGGTAGATATTTTAAAAATGTTAAAAACGTTGAAAGTCCTAAATGGCTTCAAGATAGATTGACAGCTATTGGGCTTCGTCCGATATCAGCTTTGGTTGATATTACAAATTATATAACATTTGATTTAGGTCGCCCATTGCATGTTTATGATGCTGATAAAGTCTCTGGAAATCTAACCATGAGATTAGCAGAAAAAGATGAAGAATGTTTAGCACTTAATGAAATAAATTATAAATGTACTGAAGATATGATTGTTATATCTGATGATAACAGAAAACTTCATGGCATAGGCGGCGTTATGGGAGGCTTTAATAGTGGTTGTAGTATGGAAACAAACAATGTCTTTTTAGAGGTGGCCTTATTTGACCCTATATCAGTTACTAAGACAGGTAGAAAAATAAATTTACAAAGTGACGCAAGATATCGTTTTGAGAGAGGAATAGACACTGAATCAATTTATTGGGGTGTTGAAGCTGCAAGCCAAATGATACTTGAATTATGTGGTGGTGAAGCAAGTGAATTTGTTGCTACAGAAATAACCAAAACGAAAATTAATAAAATAAAATATGATACTAATAAAACCAAATCATTTGGAGGTGTTAATATTGATGTTAAAGATCAATTTAAAATTTTAAGCTCTCTTGGATTTAAAGTGAAAGAAAACAAATCAATTCTAGAAATTGAAATACCAACATTTAGACCAGATATTGTTGGAGAAGCTGATATAGTAGAGGAAATAATAAGAATTTATGGCTTTGATAAAATTCCACTTAAAAAAATAATTAATGAAGAAGATAAAAAACAAATTTTAAAGTCTTCGATTAAAACATATCACAAAGTTAAAAAAATTATTGCTGCAGAAGGTTATTCAGAAGTAGTTACATGGTCTTTTATGGATGGAAATAAAGCAAAAGTATTATTTGATAATGTCATTAATTTACAAAACCCTATTAGCAGTGATTTAAATACCATGAGACCCTCAACAATCCCTAATCTTTTAGAAGCAATTAATCAAAATAAATCTCGTATGTTTACAAGAGCTAAGATCTTTGAAGTTGGTCCAAACTTTTCTAAATCTCTAAATGACTATCAAGAAAATGTTGCTTCAGCTATTACATATGGTTCAATCGACGAAGAGAATTGGTTATCTAATAAAAAATTTAGTGATGTCTTTAGTGCAAAAGCCGATCTATTTAGTGTCTTAAATCGTTTAAATGTTCCAACTGATAATTTATTATATGATAAAAATGAAGGAAATATTTATCATCCTGGTAAATCATCTACATTAAGATTAGGTAAAAACGTTGTTGCAAAATTTGGAGAACTTCATCCGATTCTACTAAAAACAATGGATATAAGTATTAAAGTTTATGGATTTGAAATATATTTAGATAATATTTACCAATTTCAAGAAAATAAATCCTCATCTCGAGGATCGTTTTCGAATAATCCATATCAAATGGTTGAAAGAGATTTTGCATTTATGCTACCAAAAGAAATTGAAGCAAACGAAATTATTAACAAAGTTAAAAAAATTGATAAGATTATAATTAATAAAGTAACAATATTTGATGTCTATGAGGGAGATAAATTACCTGATAATAAAAAAAGTATTGCAATTAGAGTTTTATTACAACCTACTGATAAAACTTTTAAAGATGAAGATATAGAAAATTTATCAAAACAAATTATTGACCAGGTCTCAAAGTCATTTGAAGCTATTATTAGAAATTAATGACGGAACTTAGTTCTATAAGAAATTTTTCTATTGTAGCACATATTGATCATGGTAAATCTACATTAGCTGATAGACTTATACAATTCTGTGGAGGTTTAACTGACAGAGAAATGAAAGAACAAGTTCTCGATTCAATGGAGTTAGAGAGAGAACGAGGGATAACAATTAAGGCTCAAACTGTTAGACTTACTTACAAATCACAAGATGGAAAAGAATATATTTTAAATATTATGGATACACCAGGTCATGTTGATTTTTCCTATGAGGTATCAAGATCTCTAGCAGCTTGTGAAGGTTCATTGCTAATTGTAGATTCTACTCAGGGTGTTGAAGCACAAACACTTGCAAATGCATACCAAGCAATAAATAATGATCATGAAATTTTGCCAGTTCTTAATAAAATAGATTTACCATCTTCAGAGCCTGAAAAAATCAAATCTCAGATTGAAGATGTTTTAGGTATAGATACGGAGAATGCATCTCTAGTCTCAGCAAAAACAGGATTAGGAATTGAGGATTTATTGAACAAAATTATTGTTTCTCTTCCTTCTCCTTCTGGAGATTTAAACAGTCCTCTCAAGTGCATGCTTGTTGATAGTTGGTATGATAGTTATTTAGGTGTTGTCGTATTGGTAAGGGTTGTAAATGGTAATTTAAAAAAAAATCAAAAAATTAGATTTATGGCTACTGGAGCTACTTATACTATTGATAGAGTAGGTGTATTTTCACCCAAAGCCACTGAGGTGGAAACACTAGGACCTGGTGAAATTGGTTTTATTAATTCAGGTATTAAAAGTGTATCTGACTGTAAAGTTGGTGATACAATAACTGATGATAGATATCCAACAGATGAAGTTTTGCCTGGTTTTAAACCTTCTCAACCTGTTGTTTTTTGTGGAATGTTTCCAGTAGATTCTGATGATTTTGAGCATATGCGAGATAGTATGGCTAAACTTGCTTTAAATGATTCTAGTTTTTCATATGAGCCAGAAGTTAGTCCAGCACTTGGATATGGGTTTAGATGTGGTTTTTTGGGGTTATTACACTTAGAAATAATACGAGATCGATTTGAAAGAGAGTTTAATTTAGAACTTGTTACTACCGCGCCTTCAGTTGTTTATAAAATTAAAATGAAAGATGAGTCTGTAATAAATTTACATAATCCTACAGATATGCCTGATCCAGTAAAAGTAGAAAATATTTCTGAACCTTGGATAAAAGCTACAATAATTGTACCTGAAGAATATCTTGGATCTGTTCTTGAATTATGTACATCAAAAAGAGGAATTCAACTAAATATGAGTTATGCAGGTAATAGACCTTTAGTAGAATATAAACTGCCATTGAATGAAGTAGTATTTGATTTTTATGATAGGTTAAAATCTATGACAAAAGGATATGCAAGTTTTGATTACGAAATTACTGGGTATGAAATTAATAATTTAGTTAAAGTTGGTATATTAATAAACGGAGATCCAGTGGATGCTCTTTCATTAATAGTGCATAAAGATAGATCTGAGCAAAGAGGAAGGGCATTATGCGAGAGATTAAAAGATTTAATACCAAGGCAACAATTTAAAGTTGCAATTCAAGCAGCAATTGGAGGCAAAATAATAGCTAGAGAAACAGTTGCCTCATTCAGAAAAGATGTTACTCAAAAGTTATATGGTGGAGATGTAACAAGAAAAAATAAACTTCTTGATAAGCAGAAAAAAGGTAAAAAAAGAATGAGACAATTTGGAAAAGTGGATATTCCACAAAATACATTTTTAAATGCGCTTAAGATGAAAGAATAATTAAAATTTATTAATGCTATATACAATTTATTATAATTTAATTAGAAAATTTAAACTTTTTTTAACAAATAAAACAAATAATGAGTTTCTTTCAAAGTTATATGTAAATGAAATTCATAAAAAATTAAGATCACAAGCAATTAATCAATATGCTTTAAATGGTTTCAAGGTTTACTCTCAGAATGAAGAAGATGGAATAATTGAAGATATATTTAAAGACATAGGAACTAAAAATAAAATATTTTGTGAAATAGGCATTGGTGATTGTATAGAAAACAATACACATTATTTATTATTAAAAAACTGGAAGGGTATATGGATTGATATAAAATCAAAATATATCAATAAATTAAAAGGAAAAATTAATCATGATCAAGAATTATTAGATTTATTAATTTATAAAATTGATAAAGATAATATTAATAAAGTTATTGGTAGTTCGAAAATTATTAAAAATATTATTAATAAAGAAATTGATTTTTTTAGTATCGATATTGATTCTTATGACATAGATTGTGTAAAATTCTTAAAAGTAATTGATCCTAGGCTAATATGTATTGAATATAATTCTAAATTTAGAAACAATTTAAAATTGGAAATTAATAAATATAAAAACTTTAAGTGGGAATTTAACGATTATATGGGTTCTTCTCTAGCTTCTATTAATGAAATGATGAATAAAAAAGGTTATAATTTAGTTGCAACAAATATAACTGGTTCAAATGCTTTTTTTGTTAGAAAAGATTTAGTCAAAAAATGCAAAACATTAGGCCAAAGTCTTGAACAGTTATATTCGCCTTCAAACTACGAACTATTTAATTATAATGTTGCCCATGCTCCCACAAATAAATATTTAATCGATAAACTTAATGCAACAAAAAATATTAATAGTAACTGATTTTTATAAGCCTCACATTAGTGGAATTGTAACTTATATTAATCAATTCATTGGTATATTAGAAAATGATTATAAAATAACGGTTTTAACAACTAAGCATAGTAGTGAATTAGATAGTCTTGAATCCTCCGGTAATATTGAAATTATAAGATGTAAGCCACTTTTTAAAATATCTAGAGGTTATTTTAGTTTATCGCTAATACTCAAATTTATAAAAATTTATAAAAATTATAAATATATAAATATCCACTTACCTCTTGTAGAAATATTACCATTAGTATTATTTATTAGAAAAAAAAATACAATTATACATTATCATTGTTTACCTGAATTTCCACTTCCTTTGAAAATATTTAAATTATATTTTTTTTTCTTTGGCTTTATTGCATCTTTATGTTCAAAATACATAGTAGTATTATCGAAAGATTATTTTATTAATATTAAATTTAATAAGTATTTACCTAATAAAATAATTGAAATACCACCATATGTAGAAGACAAAAATATAGTTCTTAGTGATAATTCGTTAGATAAAACAAGAATAGGTTTTCTAGGAAGAATCTGTGAAGAGAAGGGATTAAACTATCTTATATCTCTTAGTAATATTCTTAGAGATAAAAATATTAACCACGAATTAATAATTGCTGGTGATATCGGTGATAAAAGATTTATTAAGTATATACATAAATTAAAAAGATTAAGTTCAAGTAATAAATCTATTAAATTTGTTGGGAAGTTAGATAATAATCAAAAAGAGTATTTCTATAAAAATATAGATTTATTTATATTGCCTAGTATTAATTCATTTGAAGCATTTGGTATCGTTCAACTTGAAGCAATGAGTTATGGAGTACCTGTAATTTCAAGTGATATAAATGGTGTGAGAACAATTATAAATAAAACAAAAAATGGATATATTTTTGAAACTAAAAATCTAGATGATTTATTAAATAAGTTTTTATTATTTAAGAAAAATAAATTTAGTAAAAAACGTGTTGTAGATAATCTCTTCAAATATTATAATAAAAAAATATTTAAAAATAGTATTCGCAAATTATTTTAATTTTTTTAAATAAAAATTAAATAAATAGTTAACAAACAAAATAAATGTTAGCAACCACGCTAGATAAGCATATCTGCTATCAGGGTGCGTTAACAGTAAAACGATATGTTGACTAATAGCTGATGAAAATAAAAGAATATTTATATTATTTTTTTCAAATCTAAAAAAACAATAAATGATAAAAATCAATATAAATATTCTATGAATATTATAAATTGGATTCCATTTTATAAATTGATTTATAACAAAATTGTTCTCTATTTTTTGTAAATTTAAATTAGCAAATGCATCGTTAAATACAAAATGAATATCTGACTTTGTAAATAATGAAATATCATTACCAAAATAATAATTATGAAATAGTGAAACAAACACCAAAGAAAATCCCAATACCGCACTCACAGACAACATATAACTTCTTTTTACAGAGATAAAAAATAAATATATAAAGAGAATTGACGTTGCTGGGAAAAAATTAGGTCGGCAAAATGTAGCTATCGCCAAAATTAAACAATAAAAAAATACTTTTAAATAATTAATATTATCTTCAAAATTTGGATTAGTAAATTTAGCAAAACAAAAAATAATAATAGAAATTGATAAAGTTTCTGCGTGATTCCTAACTATTTGATGGATATAGTTATAATGCCCAAAACCCATGTTTTCAAAAATAGGCAATAATGTAAATGAAATAATCAAATAAAATGCAATTTTTTCAGAAATTATATTTTTAAATAAATAAAATAAACTTATTGGTATGAGAAAACTTAAAATTAAATATCCATAACTAGTATCACCAAATATAATTTTTGTTATTGCTAAAAAATATCTTAATCCAGGCATAAAATAATAAACATTTTCCTGACCTCTTAAAAATTCTAAAACATCAAGGTTTTTTAAATAATGTAGCATTAGTACTGCATGATTTTCATATACAAGACCATCTGCTCCACCTCTAAAATATCTAAGTCCAAAGATCATATTATGATCCTTAAGTAGGATAAAAAGAATAGATGATAAAACTGATGTTGTTATGATGATTATTTCTTTGTTGCTAAATCTCTTAAGGCTAAAAAAATTAAATATGAAAATTAATATAATTAAAGAAGCTAAGTAATATTTAAGGGTATCTAATAAAATATTTATAAAATTTTTATTTAACTTTATTGAAAGATCTTTATCTTTATTTATTGAATACCCTAAAATTTTTAGGTCCTTATCATTATCAAAAACTAAACAATTATTCTTTTTTATTTTGAAAGTTGTGTCTTGCAACTCATTTATATCTTTAAAATTATAACTATAAAAAATATTTCCATAACCACATATTTTTGAATTTTTATATTTTTTTGGAATATCAAATATGACAAAATAAGGTATTTCTCTTCTAAATTCTTTATCAAAAACTAAATTATATTTTAAATTATTAATTTGGCTTATCCTTAATTCTTCTCTATTAGAAAAGTTAATATTATTGATAGATCTTGTATAAGCTTTATCATAAAAAAAATTATCAGCTGAAAATTTATTAGGTATCTCAATAAATGAAAAATTCTTAAAGTTTTCTTCAGATTGAAATTCACTTCCATCATGTGATTCTAATGCCCTTGAAAGATTAAATTTTTCATAATCAATCAATATTTTATTTATTATATTTTTAGGTAAAATTTTGGAAATTGTTTCAATATCTTTATCTGAAAAAAAAGTTGAATGAATTTCTTTAATACTATTTGTATTTGTAAAGAAATTTAATATTAAAATTACAAAAAAAATAAACGTAATTAAATAATTGTTTATTTTTTTTTTAATTTTTGTTTCAAAACAAAAAACTACAAATATACCCAGTGAAAAGAATATTAGATCAATATAATTATTTAACGGCGGTTTTAAAATTATAATTAAAAATATTAAAAATATTGATTTTAATGTAAAACTAAAAATCATATAATGAAGTATACAAATATACTACAATTGTTAAGAATTAAAGATTGGTTTAAAAATTTAATTATATTTTTTCCCATTATTTTTTCTGTAAAGTTTTTAGAATTAAATAACTATTTTGATTTAATAATAAGTTTTATAATATTTTCTATTACATCTTCAATTGTTTATATACTTAATGATATAATTGATTTGAACAATGATAAAAAACACCCAATTAAAAAATCCCGTCCTTTAGCTTCAAATAAGATATCAATTAAAGAGTCTATTTATATTTTAATATCCTTAGTATTTGTTGGATTAATATTTTTAATATTCCAAAAAACAATATTTATTCATATTTTAATATATCTAGTGACATCTTGCACATATATTTTATTTTTTAAAAAAATACCATTCCTAGAATTACTTATTTTATCATCACTATATTTAATTAGGATAGATACAGGATCATTAGTGATAAATGTTGAAAGTACAAACTTAATGTTACTTACAACATTGATAATATCTATTTTTTTTATCTTACTAAAGAGAATAGGCGAGCTTAATTTATTGAAGGATAATGAATTTATACAAACAAGATCTGTTTTAAATTTCTATAATATTACTACTCTTAAAAATATAACAATACTAATGATAATTACTTTTTTTATACTTGTTTTTATTTATACTTACAGTACATCATTTTTTTTAATTTTAACCTTTCCATTTATTTTTATGTTTATCTATCGATATTATTTGATTGCAATAAGGTCAACGGATGGCGAAAATCCAATTTCATTAATCTTACAGAATTACTTTTTAATAATTAATATTTTTGCAACTTTATTTATATTAATTACTATTTTAATTTATATTTAAAACTATAAAATAATATTAACAAGAGATGACTTTAACAAATGAAAATCAAAATATTCAAGAAATACAATCGATTGTTATTAAAGCAAAAGATTTTTACAAAGCACAGAAATTTATAGAATCATATCAGCTTTATAAATCTATTTATAGAAAATTTAATGATTTAAGAGTGATACCTAATTTGATAGATATTGCTTTTATTTCAACAAAAAAAAATTTTTTACAAAATAAGAAATTAAAATTCAAATTAATTGATTCCTTAATTAAATTTGGTTTAAATAAAGATAAAAAAACACCACTAACAAATGAATTATATTATCTTAATTTAAAATTATTAAGAGAATTTAAAAAAAATCATGAATTTAAAATATTTTATGAAGCACTAGAATCAGGTATTAAAAAAATATTATTTATTCAGTTTGAATATTTTCACCATTTATTGGAAACAGATCAATTTGAAGCAGCTGAAAAGATTTTAGGTGATTTAAAATTAAATAGAAGAGATTATTATAAAAATTTAGACTATTTTTTTATCGATAAGAAAAATTTTGATTTTATTCTAGATAATAATTCACCAATTAAACATGAAATAGTTTATCAAAAAAATAAAATAGAATCTTTATATAATTATATAGTAGTTGTTTCTGGAACCTATGAAATATTTAATAATGAAATATTAAGATTCTTAAATTCTTTGAAGAAAAATTCTAAAAGTTATTTAATCTCTATTTTGATCCACGATGCTAGCGAACAAGAAATAAAAAAAATTTGCTCTGAAATAGAACATTTGAATATTACAAATTTTTCATTAATCTTTGAAAATAGTAAATCATTTAATTTTGATAATATTGAAACAAAATCTTACTACACAGCTAGGAGATATCTTTTAGTAGATGAATTAATGAAAAAATATAACGAACCAGTGTTTATTTTTGATGCTGATAGTATTATTTGCAAAGATTTAAATCAATATTTAGAAATGAATAAAAATTTCGATATGACCTTACACATAAAGGAAGAGCTTAGATACTTCCAAACGTCTATTACAGCTAATCAATCTTTATTTATCAATACTAACAATTCAAAAATTTTTTTAAAATTCTATACCAACTATGTTAGCTACTTAATAAATAATAAAAAAATCAGATGGCATATAGATCAGATTATCTTATATGTAGCATACATTTATATTAAAAGATTTAAAAATGGAAAAATAAATAATAACTCAAATAATAGCCACAAAAATAGTGATAGTTATTTTTATCATACTTTTCATAATAAATATTTAATATAATACTTAATTAAAAAAGGAGAGATGTGAGAGCGGTTTAATCAGCACGCTTGGAAAGCGTGTGTAGTAGCAATACTACCGAGGGTTCGAATCCCTCTCTCTCCGCCATTTAATTTAGGCGTAATTAAGTTTATTCGAAAAAACTGTATTTTGACAAACATACGACACACTTAATTCAAGTCAAAAACTTAATTTGTTTTTGCTTTTAATAAAACTAATCCCGCCTCTTCATGTCCAGTGTAAGTTATTATGACCTCACCTTCAACATTGCTATCTATAAATTTTCCTTTAAAATCATACCTAACACTTACAGACGGTTCTGGTAAATAGATGACACTAGAACGAATAGAAAAGTTATTATCCTTCAAAAATTTTATTTTTGGTTTTGAAAATTTTAATAAATCAATATTTTTAGAATTTTTAAAAGAAATTTTAGAAATTTCATTATCAATAATTTCAAATTTATGGTTCCATATATCTCCGTAATTGAAATCAGAAACTACAGCGGCATGTATATTTGTAATTCCAACTTGAAACTCATATTTAGTTGTATCTACTTCAATATTATCCTTTTTATTTTCTTTTAATTCATTTTCTAAACTAGAAACTTCTTCCAAAATTTTCTTTATACCATTTATAAAATCATCTTCTGAAACAATATCACTTTTTCTTAGAGAAATTAAATTTTTTATATTTTCACTATTTAGATTCATTTTCTCAAAGCTGGAATTTAGTTGGTCAATATCTAAAATTTCTTGAGAATATAAATCATATAATTTTAAAACCTCTAGATATTTCTCTCCATAAGCTATGTTTTGATTAGATAGGAAAAATATAAAAACAAGAATAAGATTTTTAACAAATATTTTCATTACTAAAAATACCTATAAGAAATTTCATCTGAATACTATATACAATGTTAGACACATATATGACAAACTATTTACATCAAAAATTAATATTTAATTGTAAAAAACTCTTTGTAATTTCTTAACTCTTTTCTAATCAGCACGCTTGGAAAGCGTGTAAAGTAGCAATACTTTCGAGGGTTCGAATCCCTTTATCTCCAACATTTAATTTAAGTTTTTTGACACCAAAACTGGTACATATTTGCAAAAATTCTGGGATTTTTTAATTCAAAATCATTCCAAATTTCCAAGTTATATATATCTTCTTTCCCATTATAGTATTTATTAAACAAATTAATTAATTCTCTATCTTCAAAGCCGCAAAACTGTAAATTCAATTTTTTTAATATATTTTTTATTTGATTAATATTAAATGTATGCTCTTTAACATGTAATAACAAATCTCTAATTGTACTTAGTGAGTAAAAGTCTGAAC
Organism: uncultured Alphaproteobacteria bacterium; assembly: GCA_902577945.1. GTDB lineage: Bacteria > Pseudomonadota > Alphaproteobacteria > HIMB59 > CACPNW01. Next base: position 44,787 of record CACHBB010000001.1, on the reverse strand, counting down.
TATAGGTTAATATTTTTTTGTCTTTATTTTTTGATTTAATAATTTCATCTCTTAAATTTTTTATATCTTCATCTGTCAAATTTAAATAATTAACCTTAATTTTATCTCTAATTTTTTTTATATGTTTTCTAGCAATTTCACTATAAAGCCCAATCATCATTAATCCATCTTGGTTTAATACTTTATATAAATTTTCCCATCCTAATAAGGGGTTTTCCATATGATGAAGTACACCTACACTTTCAATAATATCAAATGTTTTATTAAGTTTTTGTATATCTAATATGTCCATTTGAATAAACTCAATATTATTAATTTGTAATTCATCTGCTTTTCTTTTTGCGTAACTTAAACTACTGAGACTTAAATCTAATGCAGTAATAAATGAATTTTCATATTTCCTAGCTGTTGTTAGCGCATGTTGACCTGTTCCACAACCGGCTACGAGCACATTTATATTTTTCAATTCTTTTAGTTTTGCTTTTTCAAATTTTAAATTAAGATTTTGAAAAAATTCAATTATATTTTTCTGCTGCCTATTTAATGCTATTTTGCTCCATCTAGGGTAAGGATTTTTTTCATATTGTTTCATTACATTTAAGGAAATAGAGTTATTAATATTTTTAGATATTAATTGTTTTTTTAATATTCTTTCTTTGTTTGGTTCAGTAATCTGCTGTGTCACTAATTCACTAATTTCCTCTAAATTAATTATTCGGTCAGACCATTTATATAAACCTAGAGTTTTGTATGCTGCTAGACAAGCAATAATTAGCTCAATGTCATTCTTTTTATTAGTTTCTAAATAAGTAAGCAATTTATTTTCAATACTTTTTAATAATTCTTTTTCTTCTATTTTCACAGGGTATATATATTCATTTATAAAGCACTGCGTTGCCATAGTTTTCATAAGTATTAATGCATCTTTTTTATTTTTAATTTCAAATAAATTTATTAAAATTTTGTATCTCAAATTTCTTAAAAAAAATTCAATTTTGATATTAGTAATAGGGGTAATTTTTAATAAAGTAATTAAAATTTTAAAATCTAAAATTTTTTTAATGATTTGATCTAAATTCCTATTATTTTTTAAATCTTTTTTGTCATCAATTATCAATTTAAAATTTGGATCTAAGTAAAGATAGTCTATTAAATTATGAACAACATCTACAGGTCTTAATATTTTATTACTCTCTAGTAAAGTTACAATATGATTATCAATCAGCTCTGATCTTTTATTAAATTTATAATTCTGCAAGCAAACACCAAAGTTTTGTAGTGCTACAGAATATTTTGGATTAATTTTTAAAGAATCAAAATAATATTCAATTGCTTTTTCTAAATTATTTCTATCTCTGTAAATATTACCCAAATTATTATAAGCTTCAAATTTTTTAGGATTTAAATTAATACATTTAATATAACAATCGAATGATTTATCTGTGTTACCAGTAACTTTATAAATAATTCCCAAATTATAATATGCATCTGCAAAGCTAGGGTTAATTTTAATTATTTTTTCAAAGGATTTAATTGCTTTTTCATTATTCCCTAACTCAAAATATGTACTTCCTAAAATATTTAATAAAAAAACAGATTGTGGAAATTTCAGTTGTATAATTGTAATTTTATTTATTAGTTCAGAATATCTTTTTAAATTGAAGTAACTTAATAATTCTTCAGCTATTTTTTTATCTGGTTCATAGTTCATCTAAAGTTTACAACACTGATCTAATCAAATTATTTGTATAATTAGATTTTGGATTTCTAAAAATTTCTTCAGCTGTATTAGACTCAACAATTACACCGTTTTTGAGCACAATTACTTTATCTGAAACTGAACGAATAACTTTCATATCATGACTTATAAAAATGTAGCTCAGAGATAATTTATTTTGTAATTCATTTAATAAATCAATTATTTGATTTTGAATTGTAATATCTAGTGCCGAAGTTGGCTCATCCAATATTAATATTTTTGGCTCTAATATTAATGCTCTAGCTATTGCTATTCTTTGTCTTTGACCTCCAGAAAATTCATGAGGATATTTTTCTATAGTTTCAAAATAATTTAAGCCTACCTGAGTTAAAACATTTTTTAATCTAGTTTTTCTTATAGTTTTTGAGATATCTGGATAATGAACATCAAGTCCTTCGCATATAATCTCTTCAATATTCATTCTAGGACTTAATGATGAAAAAGGATCTTGAAAAACTATTTGAATTTCTTTTCTTAAATTTAGTATTTTTTGTTTATCAAGCTGGTTAATATTTTTATTGTTTATTAAAATTTTACCTTCTGAATTAATCAATTTTAATATTGCCAACATAAGAGTTGTTTTCCCTGAGCCTGACTCACCTACGATACCAACACTCTCCCCTTCATGTAATTTAAAGCTAACACCATCTATAGCCTTAACATGATCAATAGTCTTTCGAAGTAAACCCTTCTTTATCGGATACCATACTTTTAAATTTTCTATTTTCAATATTTCGGTTGAAGTTAAATTAATATTATTTTTTGCTTTAGTTTGAGATAGAATTAATTTTTTTGTATATTCTTCAGAAGGACTATTAAAAATTTCTTCTTTCGTTCCCTTTTCTATAACTTTTCCTTCTTTCATTACGTAAACATAATCAGCTATTTTTTTTACAACAGAAATATCATGACTAATAAAAAGCATAGTCATACCAAATTTATTTTGAAGATTTGATAACAATTCTAAAATCTGCATTTGAATTGTAACATCAAGTGCAGTAGTTGGTTCATCGGCTATTATTAAATCGGGATTATTAGCTATACTCATTGCTATCATTATTCTTTGTCTTTGACCTCCTGATAATTCAAATGGATATACTTTTTGCCTTGTAGCAATTTTACTTAAACCAACTTCATTTAATAGATTTTTTGTTTGATCCTTAACCTCTTTATCGCTCAATTTATTGTGTGTAAGAATAATTTCTTCAATTTGTTTATTTATTGTATGAAGAGGATTTAAACTTGTCATAGGTTCTTGAAAAATAGTTGTTATCTCATTACCTCTTATTTTTTGAATCTCATTATCAGGTAAATCTAAAATATTTTTATTCTTAAAATAAATTTTACCCTTATTTATTTTAGCACTATTAGGAAGTAATTTAAGAATACTTAATGCAGATAATGTTTTTCCAGAGCCTGACTCTCCAACTATGGCTGTAGTTTTTCCATTAACAATATCAATATTTACATTATTTAAAACATTATTTTTATTAAATGAAATATCTAAACTTTTAATTGATATTAAATTATTCATTTCAAAAAAAAGTCTTTCTCGGATCTAGAGAATCTCTTACTGCCTCTCCTACAAAAACTAGAAGACCTAGCATTAGTCCTAAAGTAAAGAAACTGGTTAAACCAAGCCAAGGAGCTTGTAAATTGTTTCTACCTTGATTTACCATTTCCCCTAGTGAAGCTGATCCTGGAGGCAAACCAAAACCTAAAAAATCTAAACCTGACAAAGCCGTAACTGATGCACTTAAACTAAAGGGAAGAAAAGTAATAGTTGCAATAGTTGCATTGGGTAACATATGTCTAAACATTATTGTTGTATTAGATACGCCTAAAGCTTTAGCAGCTCTTATGTAATCAAAGTTTCTTGCCCTTAAAAATTCAGCCCTAACTACTCCTACATATCCCATCCAACTAAAAAGCAATAAGATGATTAAAAGCCACCAAAAATTTGGTTGAATAACACTGGCTAAGATTATTAAAACGTAAAGAGTTGGAATTGCTGACCAGATTTCCATAAATCTTTGAAAAAAAAGATCTGTTTTACCACCGAAGTAACCTTGAATAGCTCCTGCGGAAACACCAATAATCATTGAAAATAAAGTAAGTGTGAAACCAAATAATACAGAAATTCTGAAACCATAAATTAATCTTGAAAGGACATCTCTTGCTTGATCATCAGTTCCTAACCAGTTTTGTGTTGATGGAGGAGAAGGTGCTGGAGAATTAAGATCTCTAATTATTGTATTATATGAATAAGGTATTATAGGCATAATTATCCAACCTTTTTCATTAATCAAATTTATAACATATGGATCTTTGTAATCAGCCTCAGTTTCAAAATCACCTCCAAAAGTTGTTTCTGAATAATAAGAAAAAATTGGATAATAATAATTTGAATTAAATTTTACCAATAAGGGTTTTTCATTAGCTATAAAATCTGCAAATAAAGTAACAATAAATAAAAAAGTAAATATCCAAAATGAATAATACCCTCTTTTGTTATTTTTAAAATTATTAAGCCTTCTTTGATTCAGTTTAGATAAATTCATTTATCTAGACTCAAAATCAATGCGTGGATCAATTATTGAATACATAAAATCACCTATAATTCCCATTATCAATCCTAATAGTGAAAAGAAATAAAGTGTAGCAAAAATTACTGGATAATCTCTAGTAAGAGCTGCTTCATAACCAAGCAATCCTAAACCATCTAATGAAAATATTACTTCTATGAACAATGAACTTGAAAAAAGTATTCCTATAAAAGCTGAGGGAAAACCTGCAATAACAATAAGCATTGCATTCCTAAATACATGACCATAAAGTACTTTACTTTCACTTAATCCTTTTGATCTTGCTGTAATAACATACTGTTGATTAACTTGGTCAAGAAATGAATTTTTAGTTAAGAATGTTAAGCCCGCAAAACCACTAACCAGCATTGCCGTAAGTGGCAAAGCTAAGTGCCAAAAGTAATCAATTATCTGTTGGAATAAATTTAATTCATTAAAATTTTCAGAAAATAATCCCCTTAGTGGAAAAATATCATAAAATCTTCCTCCGGCAAAAAAAACTATTAAAATTACTGCAAACAAAAAGTTTGGTATAGCGTACCCAATTGTAACAATAGAACTTGAGATAATATCAAATTTTGTACCATCTTTAATTGCTTTTCGAATGCCTAGTGGTATTGATATCAAGTAAACTAAAAGGGTTGTCCATAAACCTAAAGAAACAGATACGGGCATTTTATCCAAAACTAAAGATGTTACTTTTTCATCCCTAAAAAAACTTTCCCCAAAATCAAAAGTTAGATAATCTTTTAACATCTTTAAAAAACGCTGATGTGCTGGTTTATCCATACCATACATTTTTTCAATTTCTGCTATAACATCTGGATCTAATCCCTGAGCACCTCTATACTTAATATCATTTATTGTATCATTATTATTAAATTCTATTGTCTCACTGTCACTCCCTCCTGAAAATCTAGCGGTAGATTCTACGGCGGTACCTGTCATCTGCGCAATCATTTGCTCTACTGGTCCACCAGGAACAATTTGAACAATAGCAAAATTAATTAGCATTATCCCAAAAAGTGTTGGGATTATAAGCAAAAGTCTTTTAATTAGGTAAGCCCCCATTATTCAGGTATTTTATATTATTTATTTTAAATTTTTAATAATTAGTTTGCAGTTCTATTAGATTGAATTTTTTTGAACTTATTTTGATTAATCCACCACGTATCAAAACCAAGTGAATATTTTGGTTTAATTGGAGGTTGATTAAAAAAGTCCCAATATAGAACTCTATATGAAGAAATATGCCATTGTGGAATAACATAATAATTCCAAAGCAAGACTCTATCCAAAGCTTTAGTTATAGTGATCAATTCTTCTCTGTCCCTTGCATTAATTAAACTATCTATTAAACCATCTATTGCATAATTTTTAATACCAATTACATTTCTTGAACCATTTGTATCAGCCGCATTTGAACCCCAAAAATTTCTTTGTTCATTACCAGGAGACAATGATTGCGAAAATGTTTGAACAACCATATCAAAGTCAAACGTTTCCATTCTTTTTTGATATTGTGCTGTGTCAATAGTTCTAACTTCAACTCTTATTCCTAATTTTTCAAGGTTGTCTTTGAAAGGAAAAACTATTCTTTCAAAAGCTGGTGAATTTAGTAGAATTTCAAATTCAAATATTTCCTTTGTAGAAGAATTAATCAGATTTCCTTCAACAAGTTCCCATCCAGCATCTTTAAGAAGTTTTGATGCTTCTTGAAGCTGTTCTCGCATATAACCAGAGCCATCGGTAACAGGATTTTTGTAATTTTTTGTAAATATTTCTTTTGGCAAAATATCAAAATATGGGTTTAAAAAACTTAATTCTTCTACTGATGGTAGGCCACTGGACGCTAATTCTGAATTTTCAAAATAACTATCGGTTCTTTTATATGCATCAAAAAATAAATTTTTATTTGACCACTCAAAATCAAATGCATAGGAAAGAGCTTTTCTAACCCTTCTATCTTTAAATTTCTCCTTTCTAATATTGAAAGCAAATCCTTGCATACCTTGAGGGTTTTCGTGTTGTATTAATTCTTTTTTTATTAAACCCTTTTTTACAGCAGATATGTCATAAGAAGTTGCCCACTCTTTTGAGGAATTTTCACTAAAAAAATCTATTTCTCCGGACTTAAATGCTTCTCTTTCAATTCCCCTATCTTTATAATAATCATATCTTATTGTTCCAAAGTTATCTTTGCCAACTTTAATAGGGTTGTTGCTTTTAAAACCCCAATAGTCTTTATTTAATTCATAGGTAATTGATCTGCCACTATCAAACTGTTTTATTTTGTATGGACCACTTCCTATTGGAACTTCTAGGGATGTTTCATCAAAATTTTTATTTTTCCAATAATGCTTTGGTAATACAGGAAGTTGACCAATGATTAAAACAAGCTCTTTATTAGTATTAGTTTTAAAATTAAATCTAACTTTTTTATCCGATTCTTTTATTACTTCACTTACATCACTATAGTAGTATTTATAAAATGGATGCCCTTTTTCCATTAGGGTATTAAAAGTCCAAACTACATCATCTGCAGTTATTTTTTTTCCGTCATGCCACATAGCTTCTTCTCTTATTACGTATGATACCCAAGATCTGTCTTCAGGCCATTCAATAGTTTTTGCAATCAATCCATATTCTGTAAAAGCTTCATCGCTTGAACCTGTTGTTAAAGTTTCATATAAGCTACCTATACCTGCAGCTGAAGTGCCTTTTAGTATAAAAGGATTAAATGAATCATAACTACCAATAGCACTTCTAACTATGGCTCCACCTTTAAGAGAATTTAAATCAATGTAATCTACATTTAAGAAATTATCATTATATTTGGGTTCACCATGCATGGCAATACCATGAGAAATTCTATTTTTAGAATATACATTAAAGGAGGTGGCTATAACTATTAAAAACAATATGAGTTTTATTTTCATATTCAATTAATATAATTGTATTTTTTAAAAAATGAAATTTTAATTATTAATAATTTTTATTATTTCTTCGTGCAATTTATGTGTACTTGAAGCCACCAAGCTTCCATCTGAGCTTAAAGTTATTGGTTTTCCATATTTATCACTTATTTTTCCACCTGCTCCTTCAACAACATTTACAAGTGCCATGTAATCATGTGCTTTAAGTGTATCCTCAATAACTATATCAATAAGACCATTTGTGAGCATTCCATACATATAACAATCTCCACCAAGTCTAAAATATTTTGAATTTTCTTTTATAATTTCAAATCCATTTCTAAAAAATGGTTCATGAAAATATATGCCTGAAGTAAATAGATAAGCATCTTTAATTTTACTGATATTAGAGGTTGAAACTTTCTTACCATTACAAGTAGTATTGGTCTTCTTAACTCCAACCCATCTTTCATTATGAGCAGGGCAATTAATAATTCCAATTATTGGTTGATTGTTGTGAAGTAAAGATATTAAATTACCAAAGTCTTTATGCCCAGCAATATAACTACGTGTTCCATCAATTGGATCTATAACCCAAACAAATTCTGAGTCTAATTTTTCGTTCTCATATTCTTCACCCAAAATTCCATGATTTGGAAAACTTCTTCTAATTTTATTTCTAATAACCTCTTCCGTTTCTTTATCAGCAATTGTAACTGGACTTTCATCAATTTTATTTTCTATATTTAATTTTTTTCTAAAATACTTCATTGATGTTTCTGAGGCCTCATCAGCCAATTGGTTAGCAAAGCTAACAAACTCATTGATATTAGATACCATTATAAAATTAGGGAAGTGGGACTGGATTATCAGATTGCGCTCTTAAAAAATAAACTAAATCAGCACGATCTTTTACTTTTTTTAATCCAGCAAAATTCATTTTTGTACCCTTGATATACTTTTTAGGCTTATAAAGAAATTCGGCTAATTCTTCGTACCCCCACTCACCACCATATTCTGCAAGGGCTTTTGAATAAGCAAAACCTTCAACATTAGCTTTAGGACGATTGATCAAATTCCATAACTGTGGACCAACTTTGTTAGCACCACCTTTTTCATAATTATGACATGTAGAGCATTTTTTAAATAATTTTTCACCGTTTTCCATGGATGCACTTGCCAATAAAGCTGAGATAGGCTCAATAACTTCTTCTTTTTTTAATGAAATACCATCACCTGTCGGTGCTTCATCGACATCAATTTTATAGGCTGTTTCTTTATCATCGTGGTGATCAATATTGATTATTAAGTCGCCAAAATGCCCAATTAACGTTACTATGAGCACTGCAAATATTATTGATGCTATTATTTTATTAACTTCAAGTCCAGACATGTATAAACGTATATACAGTTTTTTTTATCGAATGAATACACTAGTAATTAGAACGAAATTTAAAACTTATAGCCTAATTGTCGCATAATTATGAAAACTATAATTATTATTCCATCAAGAATGGCTTCAACTCGTTTTCCAGGGAAACCGATGGTCAAAATTGCTGGTATTCCAATGGTACAAAGAGTTTGGGAGCAAGCTATAGCTGCAAAAATTGGAGAAGTATATGTAGCCTGTTCCGAAAATGAGGTTTACGATCTTATTAGTGAAAGAGGAGGTAAAGCTATTTTAACAGATCCAAAGCTTCCTTCTGGCACAGATAGGATCTTTGCTGCTTTTCAACAAATAGAGAACTCTTCAGACATTAAATATATTATTAATTTACAGGGAGATATGCCAATTATTAAACCTAATCATATCAAAAATGTAATTGAACCATTACAAAAAGATTATTCAATAGGATCTTTAGTAACTACACTTAAGGAGGATGAAATAAACAACCCAAACATAACTAAGGCAGAGATAGAATGGGTAGATAATAAATTTGGACGAGCAAAAGAATTTTTCAGACAAAAAAATAACATAAGTAAAAATGTATTTCATCATGTCGGAATTTATAGCTATTCAATTAATTCTTTGTCAAAATTTGTTAATCTACCAAAGTCAAAAAATGAAAATTACTTGCAACTTGAACAGTACAGAGCCCTTGATGCAGGATTAACCATTGGAGTAACTTATGTTCCAGATGTAGCTCCAAGTATAGATACAAAAGAAGATTTAATAAATGTTGAAAGTATTATAAGAGCAAATAATGAATAAAATTAATTCATTTTCTTTCCAAGGGGTCAAAGGGGCATACAGTGAGTTAGCTGGTAAAAATTTGTATCCTGAAGCAGTAAGTTTACCGTGTTCAACTTTTGAAGAAATGTTTGAACAAGTACGATTGGGAAACGTTGATGCAGCTATGGTTCCAATAGAAAATTCTTTAGCTGGCAGGGTTGCAGATACTCAAAGACTTATTCCAGAATCTAATCTTAAAATAACTTCAGAGTACTTTCTTGAAGTTAATCATAACTTAATGGGCATTAGGGGTTCAAAAATTTCCGATATTAAAAGAATACACAGTCATGAGCAAGGAATAGCACAATGTAGGAATAAAATTATAGAGTTAAAAAAACAAATGGTTATAGAAGCTGATACAGCTGGTTCAGCAAAAATGGTTTCAGATTTAAATAACATTGAGGATGCTGCAATTGCCTCTGAACTTGCCGCAAAAATATATAATTTAGATATATTGCAAACAAATTTTCAAGATTTGAGTAATAATGTTACTAGGTTTTTAATAATGCAAAAAAATTTAAATGAAATTGACCCTAACTCTAATCAAATTTTAACCACTTTAGTCTTTAATGTTAGAAGTATACCTGCTGCTCTTTATAAATGTTTAGGTGGCTTTGCTAGTAATGGTGTAAATATTACAAAATTAGAAAGTTATGTTCATCCTCAAGGTTTCGATGTTGCGCAATTTTATATTGATTTTGAAGGGCATCCAGAGAATTCTTCTGTAAAATTAGCTTTAGAAGAAATGAAATTTTTTTGTAAACAGCTAAAAATCCTTGGTGTTTATAAAAAATCAAAATTCAGAAAAAAATAGTCTTATTTAAAAAGTCTATTTATGTTTTCTCTACAATAGTGTTATATTAGTCGAGGAAGGTTTGGGGCGAATAACTTGCCAATCCAGTCAGATCTGAAAAGAAGCAGCTGTAACAATATTATTCGGGTCTATAACCTTCCACAAATTATTATGAATGAAAATATAGAATATAAAGTTTTAGCTAGAAAATACAGACCACAGAAATTTAAAGATTTAATTGGTCAGGATGTGCTAGTTCAAATTCTATCAAGTGCTATAAATAATGATCGGTTAGCACACGCTTATATTTTAACAGGTGTTAGAGGTGTTGGAAAAACATCTACTGCAAGGTTAATTGCAATGAGTATTAATTGTCAAGACAGAGAAACAAATAGCTGTGAACCATGTGGAAAGTGTGACTCTTGTATGTCTACAGGAGTAGACAGTAATTTAGACGTAATTGAAATGGATGCAGCTTCCAACACAGGCGTTGATGATGTTAGAGAGATTATAGATAATATAAAATATAAACCTATTATAGGTAAATACAAAATTTTTATAATAGATGAAGTACATATGCTTTCAAAAAGTGCATTTAACGCACTCTTGAAAACTTTAGAAGAACCCCCGGACCATGTAAAATTTATTTTTGCTACAACCGAAGTAAAAAAAATACCAATTACTGTTTTATCAAGATGTCAAAGATTTGATTTATTAAGAATTGAAAATAAAGCTCTTACCGAGCATTTAATAAATATAGCTTCTAAAGAAGAAATAGATATTGAAAAAGATGCAATATCTTTAATTGTACGATCTGCAGATGGATCTATTAGAGATGGTTTAAGCCTTCTTGATCAAGCTATAACAAACAGAGATATGAAAATTGATGCCAAAGCAATAATAAAAATGTTAGGTCTTGCAGAAAGAGAAAAAATTTTTGATTTATTAGAAAGTATTTTAAAAGGCCAATCTTTAGAATCATTAAATTTATACAAAGAGCTTTATGATCTTGGAGCCGATGTAACTATGATTTTTGATGAGCTCATAAATGTAGTTCATTTTTTAACTCAAATGAAAATTGCACCAAACCTAAGAGATGATATTTATATACCTGAGCTTGAAAGATCAAGGGGTGTAGAAATGTCTGCTAATTTAAGTTTAAATAATTTGAATATTATATGGCAAATACTATTTAAGGGTTTTCAAGAATTGCAAAATGGCTTTCATTTGTATCAACATGGTGAAATGTTGATTCTAAGAATAATTTACTTATTTGATGGTTCTAGTCCTGATGATTTATTAAAAAATATTACAAAAAAAGAGCAAAATGAATCAACAAAAGAACAAAGTTTTGATCACTCTAGTGATAAAGATAATTCAAATAAAGTATTGAACTTTCAGAAAGATCCAAGTGTAGAAGATCATAATAAGCAATTAAATAAACATAAAGATATAAAAAATTATAGACATTTTGTTGAATTATTTTTTAAAAATAGAGAAGGGCTTCTTCACACAAAATTGTACAATGATGTTAAATTAATATCTTTTAAGCAGGGGGAAGTAGTTTTGAATACAGATAATATTCATGATAAATCTTTTAACAGAAATGTAGGCAAAATGATTTCAACTTGGACAGGTAGAATATGGCAAATAAAATCTTCTAATAGCAATATTGGAAAAAGTTTATATGAAGAAGATATTATTTTGCAACAGAAAGAGATTGAAATTATGAAAAATAACCCAAACATAAAAAGAATTCTTAAAGAATTTCCTGAAAGTAAAATTCATTCTATTACAGAATTAGCAGATGTTAATAGTATTGATGACAAAATTGATTTAAATCTAAAAAGGGAGAAATAATGGTAAACATTGGAAATATGATGAAACAAGCTCAGCAATTACAAAAAAAAATGGCTGAAGCTCAACAAAAATTAAATGATATTGAAGTAGAAGGCGAATCTGGTGGCGGGTTAGTCAAAGTAATTGCTACGGCTAAAGGATCTTTTAAAAGAATATCTATCGATGATAGTTTAGTAAAATTGGATGAGAAAGAAATACTCGAAGATTTAATAACTGCTGCAATAAATGATGCAAAAGAAAAAGGAGAAACAGCTGCTAATGAAGAAATGAAATCTCTAACAGGAGGGTTACCCATGCCTCCTGGAATGAAATTTCCATTTTGATCTATGGAACAATCTCCTCTAGATAAATTGATTAATGATATTTCTAAACTTCCTGGGCTAGGCAGGCGATCAGCCCAAAGAATAGCATTATTTTTATTAAAAAATAAAAATAAAAATTTATCATCCTTAATTAACAGCCTAAAACTTTCATATGAAAAAATAAAAGAATGCAGTAACTGCGGTAATATAGATATGGAGGACCCATGTAATATATGTTCTAAGAATTCAAGGGATCAAAGCATGATTTGTATAATAGAAGATGTCTCAGATTTATGGACATTCGAAAAGATTGGTATTTATAAAGGCTTATATCATGTGCTAGGCGGTACTCTTTCTGCTATACAAGGAATAGGAACAGATGAATTAAGAATACAAAAGTTACTAAATAGAATTGAAAAAAATCATGTTAAAGAAATAATACTAGCATTAAGCACTACGATTGAAGGACAAACCACTTCTTTTGTAATCGCTGATAAACTTGAAAAATTTAAAGATTTAAATGTTACACGTTTAGCACAAGGAATACCAATGGGTGGTGAAGTACATTATCTTGATGAGAATACTTTAAACACGGCATTCAAATCCAGAAAAAAAATAATTTAACAAGCATGCAAAATCTTATTTATGTTCCTGATCCACTTTTGCGTCAAAAAGCTGATAAAATTCAATCTGTTGGTACTGCTGAAAAAGAAATTGCCAAAACAATGATGCAAATAATGTTAAAAGCACCAGGAGTTGGTCTTGCAGCTAATCAAATTGGAATTCTAAAACAAATAGTAACAATTTTTTTTGTAGATCAAGAAACTAAAAAAGAGATAAATTATACATTGTTTAATCCTAATATCACTTATTATTCTGAAGAAAAAATAATTATGGAAGAGGGTTGTTTATCACTACCCGAACAATTTGCAGAAATAGAAAGACCTCAAAATATTGTAGTTGAATATTTAGATGAAAATAACAAATTAATAAAAAAAGAAGTTAGTGGTGTAGAGTCAAGAATTTTACAACATGAAATCGATCATCTTTCCGGGAAGTTATTTGTTGATTATCTTTCTTCATTAAAAAGGAATATAATGATTAAAAAAGTACAAAAATTTTTAAAGAATAAAAAAAAATGAATGATAAAAAAATAATTTTTATGGGTTCACCAAAAATAGCTTCTGATTATCTTGAAGTCTTAATTAAAAATAATTTTGTTATTTCTGCTGTATTTTCTCAACCTCCAAAAAAAAAATCTAGAGGTATGAAGATAATTGAGTCTGAGGTCCATCAACTTGCAGACAAAAATAATATTGAAGTTTTTTGTCCAAACACTTTTGATAAAAATACTATTCAGATAATTAAAAATTTAAATCCTGATCTTATTATTGTTATGGCATATGGCAAAATACTACCAAAAGAAATTTTAGATATTCCATCATTTGGATGTATTAATATTCACGTATCTCTATTGCCAAGATGGAGAGGTGCAGCTCCAATAGAACATTCTCTAATGAATGGAGATAAAAGGACTGGTATATCAATAATAAAAATAATAGAAAAATTAGATGCTGGACCAATTATAAACCAAAAAAAAGTAGATATAGAACATGATGATAACAAAAATTCATTAAGTGAAAAATTAACAAAAGTTGGAATAAAATTATTAGTTAAAACTATCTCACTAATTTTTGATAAAAATATATCTTATTCAAATCAGGATGATAATTATGCTACTTATGCAAATAAAATTTCTTCAGAAGATAGAAAAATTGATTTTAATAAACCAGTAAATGAAGTTTTAAATCTTATAAGAGCTCATTCACCTAAACCTGGGGCTTGGTTTACTATACAAAATGAAAGAATTAAGATTATAAAAGCTAGAAAATCAAATTCTAATGGTAATCCATCAACAATTATTAATTATAGTTTTGATATTGGCTGTAACGACGGAAGTATTGAGCCACTAATTTTACAAAGAGAAGGTAAAAATATTATTACTAAAGATGATTTTCTTCGTGGTTATAGCTTTAAGATTAATGAAATAATAAATGCCTAACTATAAGATAACATTAGAATATGATGGGACTAACTATGTTGGCTGGCAACGTCAAGAAAATGGCCCTTCTATTCAGCAATTGGTTGAAGAGGCAATAGAAAAACTATCAAAACAAAAAATAATATTATTTGGAGCTGGTCGAACAGATGCAGGTGTTCACGCAAGAGGGCAAGTGGCCAATTTTGAAATAGAACAACATTTCGATACTGACACTATTAGAGATGGCATTAATCATTATCTAAGACCTCAACCAATTTCTATTTTACATGCTGAAGAAGTTGATAAAGATTTTAATTCTAGATTTTCAGCTAAATTAAGGTGGTATGAGTACAAGATATTAAATAGAAGATCGCCAATCACGTTAGAGCAAAACAAAGTCTGGTGTGTTCATAAAAAAATTGATGTAAAAATAATTCAAGATCAATCACAACAATTTATAGGTAAATTTGATTTATCTGCATTTAGATCAATAAACTGCCAATCTAAATCAGCAATTAAATCAATTAATTCATTAGATATAAAATTTAATAATGATGAAATAAGTTTTTTAATATCAGCTAAATCTTTTTTACATTCTCAAGTAAGAATTATGGTTGGTACACTAGTCGATATTGGATTAAAAAAAATAGACAAATCTATCAAAGAAATTATTCAATCAAGAAAAAGAGAATATGCCGGTGTCACTGCACCACCTGAAGGATTATATTTGATCAAAATAGATTATTAATAAAATCCAATTTCCGATAAACATATATCTGCTTGAAAGTCTTTAAATCCAGCAACAAGTCCTAATGATTTAATCTTCTGACCTACAAGTTTTTTTGGCTGATAGACGTTAGATTTTTCAAATTCACTAAATGGAGCTTTTATTACTGTCCATTCAGAATTAGTTTTAAAACTATATTTATAATATTGCCATGGAGCCATCGTCAGAGCTGTTCTTATATGAATTGAATACTCTTCATTATTACCAAACACCCTAAAATAAACACCCTCAAACTCTTCTGTTGATATTGAAGGTTTTAATTGATTTCTTATTTGTATAAAGCCGCCGTTATTTTCAGTCGTGACATTTCCTGTCATATGATAACAATTAATATCATTAACTTTTGATATGATCGCTTTACCCTGGGATAATCCACCCATTACTCCATCGGTAAAAAAAGCCCAATTTTGACCTTGAGAAGAAATCCCGGGTGTTTCTAAGTTATCAAGTATCATTTTATTCTGAGATTGAAGATTGAATGAAAAAAATAAAATAAAAACAAAAATTATTAAACTTTTCAACTTTTACGATTTTCTGCTAATTTTTTTTTAATAAGAGATAAACCCGTTTCAACTTTAGATTTATACGATTCTTCAAATGCCTTTAACTGCCAATCAGAAAATCTAGATTTTAGTTCAGATAAATTATTTTGTTTCCATTCATTTGAAGTATTTTCATCTTTCCAAATATCTTTCTCTTCATTGGTTCTCCCACAACCATAGCAATAACCTGAGATTGGGTCAGTTTTACATACACTAATGCAAGGCGAAGTTACTTTGTTCTGTTCCATGATAATATACATATATTTTTTTTTAGTTTATTCCATTAAAACGATGTAAAACTTTAAAATTATGACTGATTTTAGCTATTTAAATGTAGATAATGCTTATAAATTAATCAATCAAAAGGTATCAAAAACTCCTTTGGTAACTAATGATTACATAAATAATCTTTTAGAGGCAGAAATTTATTTTAAACTTGAAAATTTACAAAATACTGGATCATTTAAACTACGTGGAGCTACACATAAAATTACAAAATTAATAGAAAGTGTAAAAGACTCAGGTGTAGTGGCATATTCATCAGGTAATCATGCACAAGCTGTTGCTTATGCATCTATGATTAATAGCATTAGTGCAAAAATAATAATGCCTAAAACTGCACCTCAAATAAAAATTGAAAATACAAAAAAATATGGAGCAGAGGTAATATTATATGACACTTACTTTCAAAGTAGAGAAGAGATAGGAAATGAAATTCAAAAGAAGGATAAT
The DNA here is from genome assembly GCA_902577945.1 of uncultured Alphaproteobacteria bacterium. Taxonomy (GTDB): domain Bacteria; phylum Pseudomonadota; class Alphaproteobacteria; order HIMB59; genus CACPNW01. Next base: position 28,238 of record CACHBB010000001.1, on the reverse strand, counting down.
AGAGCTCTAATTAAACCCTATGATGATGAAGATATAATTGCTGGTCAGGGAACTGCTGCTATAGAAATTGTAAATGATTTGAAAGAGCAATCAATTGAACCTGATCTGTATTTATGTTGTTGTGGAGGTGGAGGGCTTATTGCAGGAACATCAACATACTTAAAACATATTTACCCAAATATAAAATCATATTCTGTAGAGCCTGACGAATTTGATGATACAAAAAGATCTTTAGAAGCTGGAAAAATTATAGAAAATAAAAAAAATGCTAAATCTTTTTGTGACGCACTTCTAGCACCTCAACCTGGAAATATTACCTTTCAAATTAATTCAAATAATCTGGAAGGAGGATTAAGTGTTTCTGATGAAGAAGTTACAAAGGCAATAATTTTACTAGCTGAACAACTTAAAATAGTTGTGGAACCAGGAGGAGCAGTCGCAGCTGCAGCAGTATTAAATAATAAAATTGATGTTAAAAATAAAAAAATTATAGTTATGATTTCTGGTGGTAATATTGATTTAAGTTTATTTAATAAGTTATGATCAATCAATCAAATTTAAAAAAATTACAAAATCTATTAAAAGAAAAAAACGTCGATATTTTTGTTATTAATAGAAGTGATGAATTTTTAAATGAATATATTTCTCCAAATGCTGAAAGATTAAATTTTATAACAAACTTTTCTGGTTCGGCAGGAAGAGCAATTATAACACCAACAGATGCATTCTTGTATGTTGATGGAAGATATACTTTTCAAGCTAATAAACAAATTAATGTAAAAGAAATTAAAGCAAGGCACTTAAATAGCTTTTGGCAAGATTTAGAGAAAATTTTGTTAGAAAAAAAATCAAAAATTGCATTAGATCCAATTCTTCATTCAATAATTGAAATTAAAAAAGTTCAAAAAATTTTAGAAAACTCAAAATCTCAACTACTACTAATTCATAAAAATTTTGTTGATTTAATTTGGGAAAATCAGCCTAATATTCAGTATACAGATATATTTGATCACCCAACAAGTTTTGCTGGTCAGAGCAGACATGAAAAATTAGATATTTTAAAAAAATTTTTAGATGAAAATGAAATTGATCATTATTTTGTTTCTGGGCTTGATAATATTGCTTGGGTATTAAATTTAAGAGCAGATGATATTAAGTATACACCGCTGCTTTATTCTTATCTTCTAATTTCAAAAAATAATAAACACTCTTTATATATTAAAGAGTCTGCAATATCAGAAAAACTAAAAAGGGAAATCCAAACTTTAATAAACATTAATAATATTGAAAACATCGGATTAATTTTTAACAACATTAATTTATCTGAATCAATTGGTTTAGATTTTAATTTTACAACATATTACTTTCTGGACCTTTTAGACAAACGAAAAATAAATTATAAAAATTTAAATAATCCATGTATTTTATTAAAAGCTATCAAAAATGAAATTGAGCAAGATGGAGCAATGAAAGCAAATATAAGAGATGGTCTTAGTGTTACTAAATATATTTATTGGTTAAAAAATAAAATGGATATTAATAATAATAATGAAATATCTGTAGCTAAACATTTAAAAAGCTTAAGGTATGAAAACAAATTATTTCACTCACTTTCATTTGATACCATATCTGCAATTGGAAAAAATGCAGCACTTCCACATTATCGTGTTACTGAGGATAGTAATACTAATTTCTCAAATAATAAAATATATTTAGTTGATTCTGGTGCGCAATATTATGACGGTACTACTGATATAACTAGGACAATAATTTTAGGTAAAGCTTCTTTAGAACAAAAAGAAATGTTTACACGAGTGCTAAAGGGTCATATTTCATTATCAAATCATATTTTTAAAAAAGGCACAAAAGGAACAGATATAGATTATTTAGCTAGAGAAAGTTTACATGAAATTGGCTGTGACTATGATCATGGAACAGGACACGGTATAGGTAGTTTTTTAAGTGTACATGAAGCCCCTCAAAGAATCGCAAAAAAAACAATGTTTGAAAGTGTTGAGTTAATACCAGGTATGATTCTATCAAATGAGCCAGGTTATTATAAACTTAATGAATATGGAATAAGAATAGAAAATTTAATACTTGTTAAAGAAGATATAAATAATAATCTCTATTTTGAAAATATTTCATGGTGCCCAATTGACAAAGATTTAATTAATAGAGATCTGTTAAATGAAATAGAAATTAAATGGATTAATAAATATCATCTTAAAGTTTATGATATATATAAAAAAGAGTTATCGATTGAAGAATTAGATTGGCTGAAAAGCGCAACTAGCCCAATCTAGATATTTTTTCGTCTATAAGTTTAATTCTGTAATCAAGATCATAATGGTCTGATGATTTACTTAAAAAGTACTCATGTTTTGCGTAATTGCTGTGTGATGATTCTTGAAATATTAAATTAAGCAACTTTTTTAACATTATTCTCTTCTTTTATAAGGTACTTATCTAATTCTAATTTCCAACTGGATCCGTACTCAGATTTGAAATATTTAACCAAATCTTTGTCATAATTATAATTTTTATCACCTAAATCCTTGTAAAATCTATTAAAAAAGCTGAAAACATTAATCATTATCTATTCCTTTATAATTAAATAGTACTTATTCTATGCAATCAAAGTATAAAAATATTAATATTAATATGCAAAAAATGCATATATGAGAATATACAAAAAAAAACCTAAATTATTTAATAATGATTAAATTTAATTGTTCCTGATTGACTTTGTACATTAATACTTCATAAATTTTATAATATTATAACTTTCAATGATAATAATTTTAACACAATGCTTTCCATCAAGAGTAGGGGGAATTGAGACATTGATGTATGATATAGCATCAAATTTAAGCATTAAGCACGAAGTAAAAGTGTTGGCTGATCAACATGATGCTTCAAAAGATTTAAAATTTGATAAAAATAATAATAATTTTTCAATATTAAGATTCAGTGGTTTAAAATTTTTAAGAAAAAGGAAGAAATTTAATGAATTAAAAAAAATTTGTTCTTCTAATAAAATTCATGCAATTATTACTGATAGCTGGAAAAGTCTTGAGTTGCCAATTAATTTTTTGAAAGAAAAAAATATACCAATTATTAGTCTTGTTCATGGCAATGAAATAATAATTAAAAACGTTAATCATCATAACCGAATTAAGAAAGTTTTAGCATCAGCAAACGTATTAGTGGTTAATTCATCATACACTAAAATTTTACTTTCAAAAATAAGTGAAAACTTTCAACATATTGAAGTCATTTATCCAGGGGTAAAATCAACTCAAGATATTATGGAACAATGTATAGATTTAAATAATGGTTATCCAACCTTGCTCACTCTCGCCAGACTTGAAAAAAGAAAAGGACATTTATTAATTCTTAAATCTATATTTAATTTAAAAAAAATTTATCCTAACATTCAATACATAATTGCTGGCGAAGGAGATGAGTTAGAAAATATCAAGTATGAAGTAAAAAATTATAAACTTGAATCAAATGTAAAGTTAGTTGGTACGATAAATGAAAATCAAAAAAAATATATCTTTTCTAAAACTGATATTATGATCATGCCAACTTTAGACGAAACCCATGCAAATTCTATTGAAGGTTTTGGCATTGTATATATTGAAGCAGCACAATATGGGATTCCTTCAATTGCCTCAAATGTAGGAGGTACGCCTGAAGCAGTTTTGCATAACAAAACAGGTTTAATTATTAACAATTTTAATGAACTAGATGATTCAATTAAGAAACTAATAGAGAATAAACAATATACTACTGAATTGGGGCAAAATGCGAAAATCAGAGCAGATAATGAATTAAACTGGGAAATCCAGATAGAAAAATACAATAAGTTGATAAGTGACTTCCAATGACCTTATTATTTCATAATACAACTTTTGATAAAATTGATGTCTGGAAAAAAACAATAAAAAAATATTTTAAAAATGAAAATATAATTTCTATAAAAGATTACAAAAAATTTAATGCTGTAAAATATGCTATTGTTTGGAACTTACCGGATGAGGTTCTTCCAAAGTTAAAAAATCTTAAAGTTATTTTTTCTATGGGGGCTGGAGTAGATCATATTTTGAAACTAAATAATTATAACAAGAAAATTCCTATAATCAGAATAAAAGATACTCTAATGGGCGAGAGAATTGCTAATTACTCTTTAGCTCAACTGCTAAACTATCAATTAAATTTTAAAATTTTTCAAAATTCTCAAAACAAACGATATTGGTCTGGCGAAAGAACGCCAATTGATAATAAAAACTTAACAGTAGGTATTCTTGGTTTGGGCTTTCTTGGTAATCATATTGCAAGATTACTGTGTAAATTAGATTACAATGTGATTGCGTATAAAAAATCTCCAACAAAAGTAAAAAATATAAAAATATATACTGGTAAAAATATTTTAAGATTTATTAAAAACTCTGATGTTATTATTTCTATTCTACCATCAACACCTCAAACTAATAATATGATAAATAAAAAGTTTTTAACGACGATGAAAAAAAATTCATGTTTAATAAATATTGGAAGAGGTAATACTATAGAAGAAAAAGACCTACTAAATCATCTCAAGAAAAATAAAAATTTTTTTGCTTATTTAGATGTATTTAAAAATGAACCTTTAAAATCAAGTAGTCAATTTTGGAAGCTTCCAAATGTAACAATTACACCACATGTAGCAGGTGTAACTGCTATAGAGCCATCAGTAAGATATATGTACTCAATATATAAAAAATTAAAAATAAATAAAAAAGTAAAGTCGGATGTCAATCTATCCAATGGATATTAGTTTAGATCAAAATAATTTTCTAAAATTCTAAAATAAATATTTTCTAGTTTAATAATATCTTCAACAAAGACATATTCATCTACTTTGTGTAAAGTTTGATTTCTAAGACCTAACTCTACTACTTCACAATAGTTTTTTATATATCTTGCATCAGATGTACCACCATCAGTTGCTTGTTCAGGTGGACTATTTCTTCCTGTCACATCTGAAATAGATTGTGAAATAATATTATATAAATTTCCTGCTTTATTAAGAAAAGACTCAGCTGTTGCATCATATGTATAAGTACAACTAGCATTTTCTAACTTAGAGAAAATCTTTTCTATTTTATTATCAATCCATTTTATAAGTGACTCAGATGAGTGCATATCATTAAATCTAATATTAACTGTTGCTTTTGATAATTCTGGAATTACGTTTTGAACCGGATTACCAATATCAATAGTAGCAATTTGAACTGATGTTGGCAAAAAGTTTTCATTACCTTTGTCTAGTGGCTCTTCTAATATACTATTTAATAAATTCACTAGGTGATGTGAGGAATTTTCAGCTAAATGAGAATTTGCAGTGTGTCCTTGGATACCTTTAACCTGAAAAAAGAAACTTACTGACCCTCTTCTCCCAATCTTAACTTTATCACCGACCTCATTTTTAGAAGTTGGTTCACCGACAAGACAATGATCAAATTTATAATTTTGTTTACTTGCCCATTCTAGAATTCTTGGTGTACCATTTACAGAATCTCTTTCTTCATCACCTGTAATGATAAATGAAATTTTACCTGGAAAATTTTTATATTTATCAATAAATCTTTTTGAAGCACTTATGAAACAAGCAACACTACTTTTCATATCTTCACTTCCTCTTCCATAGAGTTTACCACCATCTATTTTTCCAGAAAATGGGGAGTATTTCCATGAATTTTCATTTCCCACTGGAACTACATCTGTATGACCAGCATAAGCAAAATGCTTCCCTTTATTGCCTAATGTTGCAAATAAATTTTTTACTTCGTAAGAGTTGTTCCCAGAGAAAGTTAATGGATGGCAATCACATCCTATAGCTTTTAGATGCTCTTCAACTACTTTTAAGGCACCTTCGTCCTTTGGTGTAACACTTGCACATTGAACTAAAGATTGTGTTAGACTAACTGGATCAAAATTAATTTCTGACATTAATCTCTTAACAAATCATTTATAGATGTCTTACTTCTAGTTTTTTCGTCAACTTTTTTAACAATAACGGCACAGTATAAAGAAGGATTAATACCGCTCTCTTTTTTTCCAGGTAAAGTACCAGGCACAACAACTGAATAAGCAGGAACTTTTCCCATATGAATTTCTCCACTTGTTCGATCGACTATTTTTGTAGACGCACCAATAAAAACACCCATTGATAAAACTGCACCTTCACAAACAATAACACCTTCAGCTACTTCACTTCTTGCTCCAATGAAACAATTGTCTTCAATAATAACAGGATTTGCTTGAAGTGGTTCTAATACACCGCCAATACCAGCTCCTCCAGAAATATGACAATTTTTTCCAATTTGGGCACATGATCCAACTGTAGCCCATGTATCAATCATAGTACCTTCATCAACATAGGCACCTAAATTTACGAAAGAGGGCATCAATACTACACCTTTAGCTATAAATGCGGACTTTCTTACAACCGCATCAGGCACATATCTAAATCCAGCTTTAAGATGATCATCTTTAGTCCAATTTGTAGTTTTACTTTCTACTTTATCAAACCAGGTAGCATGAGAGGCTTTAATAATATCATTATCATTCAGTCTAAAACTTAATAATATTGCTTTCTTAATCCATTGATTTACTACCCATTTATTATCTAATTTTTCACAAACTCTAATTGTTCCATTATCTAATTGATTAAGTGTGTTATCAACTGCATCACGTATTTCACCACTTGTATTGACATTAATGTTATCTCTGTCATCAAAAGCTTTATTAATTATATTTTCTAAACTACTCATATTTTTCCTTCATTTACATCTTTTAAAAATAAACTCAAATCTCTTGTGCTAAAATCAAGATATTCTTTGGAAGCTTTGATATCATCACTAAAATTTTCATAACCAGCATCAATCCAAACTGAAGTAAAATTAACCTTTTTAGCAGGCACCAGATTTTTAGCAATATCATCAAACATTGCAGAGGATTTTGGTTCAATATTAAATAAATTAATTATTTGCTCATATGGTTTTAATTCAGGTTTAGGAATGTAGTTTGCCATTTTAATATCGAATATTTCATCAAAAAAATTACTAAGATCTATTCTATCAAGAACATCTATTACGTGTTTTTTATTTGCATTAGTGTATATAATTTTTCTTCCTTCTAGTTTATGTAATTCTTCATTTAGAGTTTTATTTGAACCAACAATAGAGTAGTCTAATCGATGAACTTCATCAAGAAAATGATCTGGATCTATTCCATGATTATCCATTAAACCTCTAAGAGTCGTACCATGTTGTTTGTAATACTTTGACTGAAGTTTTTTTGCATCAGACATATCCATATTCAAATTTTTTGAGATAAATTCACCCATTAATTGATGAACTTGTTGAAAAATTCCACTATCTGCAGAATATAGAGTATTATCTAAATCAAAAATCCATGTATTTATTTTCTCTTTAAATTTCATTTAACTAGATACTAATTGAGTTCCAATACCATGTTCGGTAAATAATTCCAGTATAACTGAATGAGGAATTCTGCCATCTAATATTGTTGATTTTTTAACACCTTGCTCCATCGCTTCAATACATGTTTTTATTTTTGGCTTCATACCTCCAGATATAAAATCCTCTGACATTATTTTTTTCGCTTCATTTAAACTTAAAGAAGATATGAGTTTTTTGTTATTATCTAAAATTCCTGATACATCAGTAAGTAATAGTAATTTGCTTGCTTTAAGTTTGCCCGCTATAAATCCTGCTGCTGTATCTGCATTAATATTATAGGTAAAATTTTCCTTATCAATCCCAAGGGGAGCAATAACAGGAATTTCTCCATTATTAATATGATTTAAAATAATATCACTTTTTAAATTTACTGGATTACCAACAAAACCTATATCAACAACTTTTTCAATATTAGAATCACTATCTTTAACTTCAATATTTAATTTTGTTGCTTCAATCAAATTATCTGTATTTCCCGCAATACCAATTGGCTTACCACCGGTAGAAGATATTGAATTTACAATCTCAGAATTAATATCTTTTGATAACACTTCTTCTACTACTTTTATTGTTTCTATATCAGTTACTCTTAAACCATCGACAAAGTTTGAAGATATATTTTTGCTTTTTAGTCTTTCACCAATTTGTGGGCCACCACCATGAACAATAACAGGAGAAACGCCAATTTCTTTTAGAAGACCTATATCCTTTGCAAAACTAGATGAAAGTTTTTTATCACCCATAGCATGTCCTCCATATTTTATGACAATTATATCACCACTGTGTTGACGTATATATGGTAGCGCTTCAACGAGTGTAGATGCTTTATGAATGAAATATGCTTGATCACTTTCAGATAAAAAATCAAATTTCATTTTATTTTAATAATCCATATATTGTTTTTTGTATTTCATTAATACCATTATTTTTTTTTGTTTCAGATAAATAAATATTTTGAAATGTCTTTTTATAATTTTTCATAATACTTAATACAGATTTTTTTTGAAACTCTCTTTGAGTGGAAGAAATTTTATCTATTTTTGTTAAAACCAATGAAAAGTTTTTAGAACAATTGTCAATATAATCCATCATGTCTATATCAGTATTCTTTATACCGACTTTTGCATCAATTAATAAAAACACGTGATCTAAACCCTTTCTGTATTGAATGTATTCTTCTATTAAAACTATTAGATTCTCTCTTATAACTTTTGAAACTTTTGCAAAGCCATAGCCTGGTAAATCAATAATATTTATTTTATTATTGATTTCAAAAACATTTATGGACTGTGTTCTGCCCGGCGTTTTACTAGTTTTGGCAAGTTTTTTAGTTTTTGTAACGGCATTCAATAAGCTTGATTTACCAACATTAGATCTTCCAATAAAACAGCATTCTTTTTTAACTTCAGTATAGGGAATTTTTTCATAAGAATTAAAAGATCCGACAAACCTATTAACATTAAAAAAACTGTTTAAGCTTCTATTTGTATCAGCCATCTTTGGCTAAAATTCTTCTCTGAATAAACCATTGTTGAGCAATGGAAAGTATATTATTTACCGACCAATATAATACTAAACCTGCCGCAAATCCTGCAAGCACGAAAGTGAATACAAAAGGCAAAATAGCAAAAATCCTAGCTTGTGTTGGATCAGCTGGAGCTGGATTAAGTTTTTGTTGAAGCCACATTGTAAAACCCATAAATATAGGAAGAATTCCTATATCAATGATAGATAATAATGGTGGAACATTCCAAGGAACTATTCCAAAAAGTGTCATTAATCCTAGAGGATCAGGCGCAGATAAATCATGTATCCATCCATAAAAAGGAGCATGATACATTTCTATTGTTACAAATAAAACTTTATATAATGAAAAAAATATTGGTATTTGAACAAGTATTGGAAGACATCCAGCAACTGGATTTGCCCCCTCTCTTTTATATAAAGCCATTAGTTCTTGTTGCATTTTCTGTCTATCATTTGGATAGGTCTCTTTTAGTCTTTGCATATCAGGCTGTAATTTTTTCATTTTTGCCATTGATTTAAAAGAAGCCTGTGCAAGTGGAAATAGTATTAATCTCATCAAAATTGTAAATGCGATAATTGCCAAACCAAAATTACCAACATACCCAAAGAACCAATTAATTGCATATGACACAGGTTTAGTTAAAAAACTAAACCAACCCCAGTCTATTGCATCTGTAAATCTGGTAATTGATAAGCTTTCATCATAATTACTTAAAATATCTAATTTTTTTGCACCTACAAATAATTTACCACCATATGTCAAATTATTACTCGGTTTAATTTCATAAATTTGACCAACATAACCAGCCCTATAATTATCTCTTCCATTATTACTATGTCTATAATTTACATTAATTGACTGTTCTGCATCTGGTATTAAAGCAGACATCCAATATTTATCAGTAAATCCTAACCAACCACCTTTTGACTTGTTATCACAAAAAGATTTTTTTGTTTGAAGTGAAGATGAGCAATCTTCAGCTATATCATCATAATTTTTTTCTAAAAGCTCATCATTTAACAGACTGATTAAACCCTCATGGAGTATAAAAAAATTAATTGTATCTGGTGTATTTATTCTCTTTATCAAACGGTAGGGAAAAACTTCAACTGTTTTATTGCTATTGTTAATTATTTCTTGTGTAATAGAAAACATATATTCATCATCAATCTTATAATTAACTTTGAAAGTAATATTTTGCTTATTTGTCCAAGTTAAGTTGACTGGATTTGTAGGTGTTAAATTAAAACTATCACTTTGCCATTCTGTTTCTAAATTTGGTAAATCGATTGTTGTATCTTTAAGTTCTTTCCAACCAGTTTCAATATAATAAGGGTTTGCGGTTCCATTAGGCAATAATAATTGAATATTCTTAGAGTCAGGAGCAAGACTAGTTTTATATTTTGATAAAATTAGATCATCAATTATTCCCCCCGTTAAGTTAATTGATCCTTCAACTGATGAATTCTTAAAAGAAACTCTTTTAGTTGTATTTAATACATCTTCTTTTGATTTAATTTCCTCTACAAATTGTTTATTATTTCCATCGATTGAAGTGGCAGGTTCTAAACTTTCCTCTTCATTAAGTGGGGGTGGTTCAATCGGCTGAGTAGGCAAAAGTATTTGAAAAAAAATAATTATCGCTATTGATATTCCGATTGCCAAATATAAATTTTTTTGCTCGTTCATTATTTTTCTTCTAACTTACTAGGGATCGGGTCATATCCGTGCTTTCCCCAAGGATGACATTTAGCTATTCTTTTTAAAGATAAAAAAATTCCTTTAATTAATCCAAATTGTTTAAAACAACTAGCAGCATATTCAGAGCAGGTAGGTTGGAATCTACAATTTTGACCAATAATTGGAGATATAACTAATTGATAGATTCTTATAAATACTATTAGTGGAAATATAAGAATTCTATTTATCATTTATTTTTTCTTTAAGCTCAACTATTAAATTGCTAAACTTTTCGTCTAGCAATGACGATTTAGCTATTAACACATAATATGAATTTATTTTACCATTAATAATAATTTTTCTTGCTAATTCTCTCATTATTCTTTTTGCTTTATTTCTTTTTACTGCATTTCCAATTTTCTTTGAAGCTGTGTAGCCAACACCTATAGATTTTTCTAGCTTTTGATTGTGTAATATCTGTACATTAATATTTTTACCTTTAATATAAAATCCTTCATTTCGCACCATCAGGAAAGTTGATCTTTTTTTAATTGTAAATAGTTTGGGGGCCATAAGGCCTTTTAAGCACTTAGTTGAGCTCTTCCTTTTGCACGACGTCTATTAATTATCTGACGACCAGCTTTTGTAGCCATTCTAGCTCTAAAACCGTGTCTTCTTTTTCTAATCACTCTAGATGGTTGATATGTTCTTTTCATAATAAATATTGGGCCTAATACGAATTCATCATATATAAGTCAATTATTTACTTAAAGTTTTAATGAAAATTATAACAAAAACTAAAGAATTACAGAATTTATTAGATTCACTTGCTTCTTCATCAGTATCAATTGGATTGGTTCTTACAATGGGTAATATCCATGCTGGACACTTATCTTTGATAAAAGAAGCAAAAAATAATAATGATTTTGTCATCACATCAATATTTGTAAATCCCACACAATTTAATAATGATGATGATTATAATTCATACCCTAAAACTATAGATCAAGATATTGCAAAGTTAAAATCTTCTAGCTGTGATCTACTATATTTACCATCCATAGATGAGATTTATCCAGAAGGATTAGTCAAAGTAAAAAGTGTTTTAAAATATAGGAATATTCTATGTGATATTACAAGACCGGGCCACTTTGATGGTGTCACAACTGTAGTGAATACCTTTTTTAATATAATCAAACCTAAAAACAGTTATTTTGGTGAAAAAGATTATCAACAAATTAAATTAATTGATGAATTGGTGAAATTAAAAAAACTTAATATTAATATTGTTCCTTGCACTTCTATTAGGGATAAAAATGGAATGAGCTTATCATCTAGGAATTCTAATTTTACTCCACATCAATTTGAAATCTTCCAAAATCTTGCAAAAAAAATAAATCTATTTGTAAACAATTTAAAAGAAAAAAATCTTAAATTAAACTTTAAAGAATTTAAAAATGACCTTTCAAAAATCAAAATTAATAAAATTGATTATTTAGAAATACGTGATGAAAATAATTTAGAGATTACCAATGATTATAATAAGGCAAGATTATTCGTTGCTGTTTTCATTGGAAATATAAGAATTATTGATAATTTTAAATTACACTAAGGTATTATCCAATGATATTCAGGTTTTTGTTCTTTAAAAATTAATTTTAATCTTCGATGACCAGAGATTTCTAAATATAACCAGTCAATTTCATTAATTTTATTTTCCACAACTGTAAAATTTTTAAAACCTTTTTCACTCTCTTCTAAATTTGGCTCTTTACCTACAAGATGATTAGGAATTCCATCTTCAGGTAGTGCAGTAATGGAACTTGGAATTTTTGTAGTTAGGTAACATTTTCTGCTGAACAGTCTAGTTTTCTCCCACATTTCTTCTGCAATTCCATTTTGATTATTGAGAATTGATGTTGTTTTGACTCTAAGCTGAATTTTTAATTTATGATCATAAAACACAAATAAAGAATTATTATTGTGTTTTAAATCAATTGCTTTTGGAGATCTAAAATCAGTATGAAAGTTAAGAATCATTTTTAAAGGATCGAAGTTTCTTAAAACTACAACCCTAGAATCTATTTCACCATCACCATTTAAATTAGAAAATACCGGAGTATGGAAGTTATGTTTTCTATCTTTAACACCTCTAGTTAAATTTCTTTTAATATCCCTAAATATTTCTTCTGTATTTTCTTTTGAAGAAGTCGACATCATTACTGTAATATAAATTTTTTTTAAGAAATATCTATATAATGAACAATAATATAACTGCTGAATTATTAAATAAAGACCATATAAAATATTTATTTTCTATTTTTGAAAATAATAATGCCAAAATTCGTTTAGTTGGCGGGTGTATAAGAGATTTATTTCTTAACAAGGTAAGTAAGGATATTGATGCCGCAACAGTTGTAGAGCCAAACAAAGTTTTGGAAATACTAAATAGTAACAATATTGAATATGACGATTTTGCTATACAATATGGATCTATAATTGCTTATCCCATGGATAAAAAAGTACAAATTACGACTTTACGTGAGGACGTAAATCAAATTGGAAGACATACTAATGTGATTTATACAACAAATTGGGAAAGGGATGCAGCGAGGAGAGATTTTTCATTTAATGCTATGTTTCTTGGAAGTAATAATAAAATATATGATTATTACAATGGAATAAATGACCTTAAAGAAAAGAAAATTAGGTTTATAGGTGAAACAGAAGAAAGAATTAAAGAAGATTATCTTCGAATCTATCGTTATTTTAGATTTCTTGGTCTATTTGAAATACCTAATATTATTTTAAGTGAACAAAAAACAGTCGAAAAATATATTCATGAATCTTTATCAGTATTAACAAATGAAGTTGTTAGACAAGAAATTTTGAAAATGTTTAATATGCCATATCCATTAAATTGCTTTTATAATGCTTACAAAGACCAAATAAAATTTAAGTGGGTGGAAATAATAAAAGAACATTTTATAAGAACTAAATTTGAAGTTGGTTTAAAAAAATGTTTAAATAGGATTGATAATATAATAAATTAAATTTAAAAAATTTATTATTCATTGAAAAATCAATTAAAAATACCACTTAATAATTAATGTCTAGAAAAATTTTGCAAATAAAAAAATGCATGAAAACTTTTGAGGGTGACGGTATTCCTGTTACCAGAGCCTTCCCTATTCCTGGAATGAGAGAAAATGATCCTTTTCTTCTTTTTGATCACTTTGGGCCAATAAATTATCAACCTGGTGGAGCCACAGGTGTTCCTGCTCATCCTCATTGTGGTTTTGAGGCCATTACATATATGTTAGGGGGTGAGGTAGAACATCGAGACTCATGGGGTGGGCAAGCAGATATAGAAACTGGTGATGTTCAGTGGATGACTACGGGTTCTGGTTTAATTCATTCTGAGTTAGTTACAGAAAAATTTAAAAAGTCCGGGGGAGTTATGCAGGGTTTACAGATTTGGGTAAATCTACCTCAAAAATATAAAAAAGTTAAACCTTGGTATCAACACATTAAAAAAAATACAATTCCCACTTTACTGGAAAATAACAATATAGAATTTAAAGTTCTTGTTGGTGAAGTAAAAGGAGTAAAATCAAAAATTCAAACTTATTCGCCTGTTTCTATTTTTGATATTAGATTTTTAAGACAAGATAAAATCAAGTTTAAAGTTGATAAAGAACAAAATCTAATGATCTATTTAATTGATGGTCAATTAAAGTTCTCTGACTCTAATAAAATTGCAAACAAGGGGGATATGATTTATTTTGATCAGTCAAGTGATGAACTTCAACTTACATCAATATCTAATAAAGGTTCGTATTTAGTTTTAGCAGGTAAGCCAATTCAAGAGCCTATTGCCAGATACGGTCCTTTTGTTGCTAATTCTGAGGGAGAAATTAAACAAGCTATGATAGATTATCAAGATGGAAAGATGGGTACTCTAGCTTAATTTTAATTGGCGTAACATTTCACCAGCAACTATAGCCACTGAACTACTTAGATTTATTGACCTGGGCCCTTTTACCATGGGTATTTTTAATCTATCATCGACAGAGTCATGCACAGACTGAGGAACGCCAGCACTTTCCCTGCCAAATAAAATTATGTCATTTGGTCTAAAGACATAGTTATAACAACTTTTATTACTCTTTGTTGTTAATAAGATTAATCGATATTTATTTTTAATTGACCAATTATAAAATTTTTCCCAACTTAAATGTTTTTTTAGATCAAGATAATTATAATAATCCATCGATGCTCTTTTAAGTCTTTTATCATCTATAATGAAACCAGTTGGTTCTATGATATCGACTGGTATACCGAGACAAGCGCCAAGCCTAAATACATTTCCAGTATTTTGAGGAATATCAGGTTCAAATAGAGCAATTCTCATATATTTTAATTACATTATCTAAGACCTTGCGTCACGCTGGCACATAAATAATAGGTATTTTTTTTATTAATTAAGATATAAAGAAAATCATAATAAATGGCAAAAAAACCAGATAATAAGAGACGCGATTTCTTACAGTTAAGCACTGTAACACTTGGAGCTGTTGGAACAGCAGCATTTATATGGCCTTTTTTAAAAAGTATGAGTCCTGCAGAAGATACTTTAGCCGCTGGCTCAACAGAAGTAGATATAAGTACAATAGAAGAAGGGCAAAGTATTACAATAAAATGGAGAGGTAAGCCAGTTTTCATAAAGAAAAGAACTAAACAAGAAATTGACGCAGCAAAAATGGTTCAGGCTTCAGATTTAAGAGACCCACAGGATGATGCAGAAAGAGTTCAGAAAGAAGAATGGTTAGTTTTAGTTGGTGTATGTACGCACTTAGGCTGTGTACCACTTGGTCAAAAAATTTCAGATATGAAAGGTGAATATGATGGTTGGTATTGTCCATGCCACGGCTCTCATTACGACACATCTGGAAGAATTAGAAAAGGACCTGCTCCAAAAAATTTGGACGTCCCGCCATATTCCTTTTTAAATGATACTACAATAAAGATTGGATAATTATGGACCAAAATAGAAAAGTACACAAATTTAAAAATCCTGTTCTTAATTGGATAGAATTTCGTTTACCTATAATTTCTTATTTTAAAAAAGAATATGGTGATTACCCGATGCCAAAAAACTGTAACTATTTTTGGAGTTTTGGAGCTCTAGCTACAATAACTCTAGTTACAATGATAGTTAGTGGTATTTTTCTAGCAATGAATTACACACCTCACACAGAGATGGCATTTGATAGTGTTGAAAGAATCATGAGAGATGTAAATTATGGTTGGTTGATGCGTTATATTCACTCAAATGGAGCAGCTTTTTTCTTCATTATTGTTTACATACATATTGTAAGAGCAATGTATTTCGGTTCCTATAAATACCCAAGAGAATTAAATTGGATTTTAGGAGTATTCATATTCCTTCTAATGATGGCAACTTCCTTTCTTGGATATACCTTGCCATGGGGACAAATGTCCTACTGGGGTGCAACAGTTATAACTAATCTATTTAGTGCGATACCAATCATAGGTGAGGGATTAAAAACATGGCTTCTTGGTGATTACAATGTTGGAAATGCAACCTTAAATCGCTTCTTCGCTCTTCATTATGTTTTACCTTTTGTTATTTTTGGTGTTGTAGGTCTTCACGTCGCTGCTGTTCATGTTCATGGCTCAAATAACCCCGATGGGATTGATATTAAAACTAAAAACGACTCAGTAAACTTTTTTCCATACATGTTGATTAAAGATACAATTGCGATGTGTGCTTTTGGAGTTGCAATTTCTACAGTAATTTTTTTTGGACCAAATCTTATGGCTGAGGTTGACAATTATATACCAGCAGATCCACTTGTTACTCCAGCTCATATTGTTCCTAACTGGTATCTTGCACCTTTTTATGCAATTTTAAGAGCAGTACCTGATAAATTAGGTGGAGTTCTTTTAATGTTTGGTGCTATAGCAATTTTATTTGTGTTACCATGGCTTGATAGATCAAAAGTAAGAAGCTGTAATTACAGACCAATATATAAATGGTTTATGATGGGATTTTTTGTTAACTTTTTTGTACTAGGGTACGTTGGAATGTTGCCTGCTGAGGGTTTATATCTTTTAATTGCAAGAGTTGGTTTACTTTATTATTTTGGTTTTTTCTTTATTATTACTCCATTTGTTGGTTGGATAGAAAAACCAAACAAACTTCCACTTAGTATTAGTGATGTATATGCAAAAAACATATCACAAAAAATTGGAGGAGGTGAAAAAGGAATACCTTCACCAGCAATGCAAAAAGATACAAATCTATAATGCGCCTATTACTTATTATTCTTCTATTCTTATCTTCACATATATTTGCTGCAGAAATGAGTACTGAAAAAATGCCAAAACATGATTGGTCATTTAAAGGTGCAACTGGAACTTTTGATAGAGCAGCAATTCAAAGAGGTTATAAAGTCTATAGAGAAGTATGTGCAGGATGTCATTCAATGAGATTGCTATATTATAGAGATTTAATTGATATTGGTTTTTCAGAAGCTCAAGTAAAGGTAATTGCTTCTGAATATACTGTTTTAGATGGGCCAAATGATGATGGTGAAATGTTTGAAAGACCTGCTAGACCAGCTGATAGATTTGTCAATCCATACGCCAATGATAATGAAGCAAGAGCAAATAATAATGGGGCTTATCCTCCGGATTTAAGTGTAATTACAAAAGCAAGAAAATATGGTGTAGATTATATTTATAATTTGCTTTTAGGTTATGTTGAACCTCCTAAAGGGATGGAGGTTGGTAATGGAATGTATTACAATAAATGGATGGCTGGAAATCAAATAGCTATGCCAGCACCAATTGCTGATGGAAGTGTTGATTATGATGATGGTACAGATAATAATGCGCAACAATTATCAGAAGATGTAACACATTTTCTTCATTGGGCTGCAGAGCCTGAAATGGAACAAAGAAAAAATTTAGGAATTAAAGTAATTTTATTCTTTATTATTTTAGGAACAATTGTTTATTTAGCAAAAAATAGACTATGGAGAGACGTTACTTAGACATTAAATAAAAAGTTCATTACATCGCCATCTTTAACGATATAATCTTTACCTTCTTGTCTTAATTTTCCTGAATCTCTACTTCCAGCATCACCATTATTTTCTATATAGTCGTCATAAGAGACAGTCTCTGCTCTAATAAATCCTTTTTCAAAATCAGTGTGAATTTTTCCTGCAGCTTGTGGTGCAAATGTTCCCCCTTTTATTGTCCAAGATCTTGTTTCTTTTGGGCCACAAGTAAAATAGTTAATTAAACCCAAAAGATCATATCCTGACTTTATTACTTTATTTAATGTTGTTTGATCTAAATTAAGCTCTTTAAGAAATTCAAGTTTTTCTTCCTCATTATCTAATTCTGCTATTTGTGCTTCAATTGATGCAGAGATTAAAACTACAGAATGATTATTTTTTTTAGCAAGCTCGATAACTTTTTTTGATAATTCGTTTCCAGTATGAATAGATTCTTCATCTACATTACATATGTACATAGTAGGTTTTAGACTAATTAAGTTAAGGCTATTTACAAAGTCAATTTCATTACTAGCAAATTCATCAATTTTTAATATCCTATTAGAATCTAGCATTTGTAAGATTTTATTTATTATATCAAATTGAATTTTAGCTTCTTTATCAATTGCTTTTAATTTTTTTTCTAAACTAGTTTTTTTATTATTTAAGCTCTCAAGATCAGCTAATTGTAATTCTAAATTAATTGTTTCAATATCATCTAGTGGATCAATTTTTGATGATACATGAGTAATATTAGTATCTTCAAAACATCTAACAACATGTGCTATTGCATCAACTTCTCTCACATGTCCTAAGAATTTATTTCCTAGACCTTCTCCTTGTGAGGCTCCTTTTACTAATCCTGCGATATCAACAAAATCCATGAAAGAAGGGATTATTTTTTCACTTTTTCCAATGATTGCTAATTTATTTAATCTATCATCAGGTACTGCAACTCTTCCTATATTTGGTTCTATAGTTGCAAATGGATAATTAGCAGCCTCTGCTTTATTTGATTGGGTAAGGGCATTGAATAAAGTAGATTTGCCAACATTTGGTAATCCAACTATCCCACACTTAAATCCCATAATTAATTTTGCTCACTTATTTTTGTTAAAAATAGAGGAATATCTGAAAATATTAGTTCTATATTATTAACCATTTTATCAACCTTTTTATTTATTACTTCTTCTTCAGATTTTAAAAATTTATTTAAAACATAACTTGAAACTAAATCTTTATGTCCAGGATGATCAATTCCAATACGTATTCTAAAATAATTTTCCCCTATAAATTGATCAATGCTTTCCAATCCATTATGACCTCCGTTTCCGCCACCTTGTTTTATTTTTACTTTCGATAATTCTAAATCAAGATCATCATGTATAACAAAAGTATGTTCTAATTTTATTTTATAAAAATTTACAATTTCTGAAATAGCTTTTCCAGATAAATTCATGAATGTAAGAGGTTTTAACACAAAGATTTTTTGATTATTAATTAGACCTGTATATAATTCTTTTATTTTATCTTCTTTGATTTTATCAAAATTATAATGTGATATTATATTATCTGCTAAATGGAAACCTACATTATGTCTGGTATTTTTATAATTTACACCTGGGTTCCCAAGTCCACAAATTAAAAACATATAGTGAAATATAAAGTAAAGTTACTTAGATTCTTTATTTTCTTCTTTATTATCAGATGATTCTTCCTTCTTTTCTTCTGATTTCTCTTCACCACCTTCTGCCGCACCTTCTTCAGTTGTTTCTTCAGTTTTAGTTTCAACTTCTACAGTTGGCGGAACTAAAGTAGCAATTACGAAATCTCTGTCTGATATAGTAGGAGCAACTCCCTCAGGTAGTTGAATATTACTAATTTTAACTGCATCACCTATTTCGCTTTCAATTAAATCAAATTCTAGTTTGCTAGGTATATTATTTGCATTACATGTTAGTTCAACAAGTCTTCTAACAGTATTTAAAACTCCTCCTTTTTTCAAACCAGGACATTTATCTTGATTTAAAAACTCAACAGGAATTTCAACGTTTACTTTTGTATTTTCTTGAACTCTTAGAAAATCAAAATGTATAAGTCGATCACTTACAGGATGATATTGTAATTGTTTGGGAAGTATTTTTTCTTTCTTTCCATCAACATCAAGATCGATGATAGTAGAATAAAAAGAACCAGTACCCATTAACTTTTTGAGTATTTTATCTTCTAGAGCAATTTTCTTAGGCTCAGTTCCCTTGCCATAAATAATGCCTGGGACCAATCCTTTAGTTAAAAGACTATGATTTGAACCAATATCTTTGTTTCTTTCAATCGCTTTAAAATCACTCATAAAAAAAATTTAATCGAAAAGGGCAGACACTGAAGTATCAGTGTTAATCCTTTTAATCGCATCACCCATTAAAGGAGCAATACTAATATGTCTAATGTTTTTTGTGCTTTTTACCTCTTTAGAAGGCTCAATTGTGTCTGTTAATACCAATTCTTTTATGCTTGAATTTTCAATCTTTTTAAGTGCATTTCCAGATAATACTCCATGCACAATATAAGAATAAATTTCTTTAGCGCCATTTTTACTTAGAGCTTCAGCCGCATTACATAGTGTACCTGCAGAATCAGCTATATCATCTAGTAAGATACAAGTTTTATCTTTTACATCTCCAATAATATTCATTACTTCAGACTCACCAGCCTTTTCTCTTCTTTTATCAGCAATTGCTAGTCCAGCCTCTAACCTCTTAGCAAAAGCTCTCGCCCTAACAACTCCACCAACATCAGGTGAAGTAACAACTAAATCTTTGTTTACATTAAATCTTTGTTTAACATCATCGATTATTGGTCTTACAGAAAAAATATTATCTAAAGGAATGTCAAAAAAACCTTGAATTTGACCAGCATGCAAATCCATTGTTAAAACCCTATCAGCACCTGCGGATGTAATTAAATTTGCAACAAGTTTGGCAGTGATTGGTGTTCTTGGTCCAGTCTTTCTATCTTGTCTTGCGTATCCATAATATGGGATAACAGCAGTAATCCGTTTTGCTGATCCTCTTCTTGCAGCATCTATTGTAATTAAAAGTTCCATTAAATGGTCATTAGCTGGATGTGATGTAGATTGAATAATAAAAACATCTTCACCTCTAATATTTTCATTTATTTCAACAAATATTTCTCTATCATTAAAAGTTCTAACAGATGCATCTGCTAATGGAACATCAATATGTTGAGAAATTTTTTCAGCTAAAGATTTACTACTATTACAGGCGATTATTTTCATATAATCAAATTTACTACTATATTAGTATTACAATAGATCAACTAAAATTAATCATTAAATGCAATGATATTAAGCATTCTTCCAGTATCTCTAAATTTCTGTGATTCCCTCCGATAGCTAAAAAAAACTCTCTTATTAGAAAAGGTATCTCTATTAATATTATGTATATTTTTAATACCTAATTCCTTAAATTGATAGTTAATCAATCTTCTTAAATTAAATAAATCTTTGTCTTTATTTTTGTATTTGAAGAAAATAGAGTATTTTTTATTTTTGCTTATAAACTTGTTTTTAAAATCTTTTGATACTTCAAAGTTTTTGAAACTCAAACATGGACCAATAAGAACAACAATATTTTTTTTAATTATTTTTTGTTTAACAAAGTATTCTACACCTTTAGCAGCTATATTTTTTAATGCACCTTTCCAGCCTGAATGAAGAGCGCAAATATATTTTTTACTTTTATCAAAAATAAAAATTGGACAGCAATCTGCAGTTAAAACTGCTAAAGCAATTTCTTTATTATTTGTAATTAACCCATCCCCAGAATATTTTTTATTTATATTTTTTTTATTAATTATGATGATTTTGTTGGAGTGTATTTGATTAATAAATTTGACCTTTTTTTTAATATTTAAATTTTTCAGACAAATATTTATATTTTTTTTTACATTTATTTCAGCATCTTTGTTGTTTAAGCTACAGTTTAATGAATAGTTTTCTTTTTTTGATACTCCACCATATCTTGTAAAAAAACCAGCTTTAACAAAAGACTTAATTTTTGCATGTGAAAAATAATTTTTAGTAATCATAAGCTAGAAACAACAAGACACTTAAATAAGTTTCCCATCCTATCAACATTAATTAATCTATCGACTTCTTCATCTAACAAATTTTTATTTAATTTTGAATTTTTAGTTAGCAATTTTTTCTTTCTTTCTAATATTCCATATTTTATTAAAAAATCTCTTTGTGAAATAAATTCATTTATTTTTAATTTGTTTTGTTTTGCTATTTCAATTAATTCATTGAAATTTACATGACTTGAAATGTCTTGTTGCCCTATATTTTCAAATATATTTGTTTTTTTATGATTATATATTGCTTGTAACGTAAAGTTTTTTATTTTCTCATTGTATCCATAATCGATTAAAATACATATACCCCTGTTTTTTTTTAGATATTTACAAATTTGCTCAAAGTATTTATTTCTTGAATAAGAAACTTCATAAATTTTTTGTTTTTTGTATTTGCTTAAATAGTCTAACATTTTTTTACTAATTACTTGTTTATTTATAGAATAATATCTATTTTCCTTTTCATTAAATTTTACATATTTTTCAAACCAATGATTATTATCATTTAAAAATTGCCTTACAGGAAAACAGTCAAAAAATTCATTTGAATATATTATAGCAGGCAGTTTAGATCTGAAATTTAAAACTTTAGACCATTTAATTTTTGATTGTCTAAAATAATTTAAATTCTTTTTTTGTATTTCTCTTAATTCTTTATTTATTTCTATTAAATTAACATCAGCATTTTCAAAAAAGTTAGGAAGTATCCGTGCAGTTCTTTCAATATCTTTAAACAAGGTTCCATTTCCTGGACCTAACTCTACTAAATTAAATTTTGAGTTAATTTTTTCTTTCCAATGATAAAGTAAATACACTCCAATAATTTCACCAAACATTTGTGAAATTTCTGGAGATGTAACAAAGTCAAATTTTCTCCCTATGGGTTTTTTTCTTAAATAATAACCATTACTTGTGAAAAGAGCGAATTCTATAAATTTATCTAAACGAAAATTTTTTTTATTGTTAAGAATTTTTATTTTATTAATTTTTCTTTTGCTTAACATTTTGCATTATCAATATTCCAAAAATAAATATAGGTATACTTAATATTTGTCCCATAGAAAAAAAATTATAAAATAAACCTATGTGTACATCAGGTTCTCTGACAAATTCTATAAAGAAACGAAATAATGCATATAAACTTAAAAATAAGCCGCTTGTATAGCCAAATTTGCTTAAGCTATTTTTTTTATTAAAATAAAAAAATAAAATAATAAACAAAACCAATCCCTCAAAAAATGCTTCATACAATTGAGATGGGTGCCTTGGAATATTATCAACTGATGGATAAATTACAGATATGTAAAATTCAGTTGGCCTTCCTATTAATTCTGTATTTATAAAATTTGCAATTCTTCCTAAAAACAATCCTATTGGTGCAACAACAGATACCAAATCAGATAAATATAAAAATTTAATATTATTAAACTTAGAAAATAAATAGATACTAATTATTACTCCTAACAATCCTCCATGAAATGACATTCCGCCATTCCATATTTCAAAAATATAAGTTGGGTTATTAAGGAAAATCTCTGTTTGATAAAATAAAACATATCCAGTTCTCCCACCTAGAATTACACCCAAAACAGCCCAGATAAAAAAATTATCTAATTTGTGAACTTTAATTAAATTCCCTTTATTTTTGTTTAATTTTTTTATAAGAATTAACCCAAGAATTAGACCAAAAATATAAGATAAACTGTACCATCTTATCTCAACAAAACTTAAAGAGAAAATTACAGGATCTATTGAAGGTTGAATAAAATTCATATAGATTAACTAATAAATAAACTATGGCTAATAGAAACAAAATTTTTTCAGATTTATCAAAATTTGCAGTAGATGCTATGAGTACATTCTCTGGTTTAAAAGAAGAAATAGAAACAATAGTGTCTTTAAGAGTTAATAAAGTTATTAAAAAAATGAATTTAGTCAAAAAAGATGAATTTGAAGCACTAAAAGGTACAGTACAAAAGCTGCTAATTGAAAATGAGAAGTTAAATAAAAATCAAAAAATGCCTAAGAAAAAAGCTATCAAAAAGAAAAAAATTAAGAAAAAAACAAGAAAATCATAAAAAAAATTGAATTATTCACAAATTTTATAAAAATTAATCAAATAACCTTGCAAAACAACGTAAAATTTTAGTAATCAATATATAGTAGTACAATTTAATATAACGTACTAAATAGCGTATGGATAATGAAAATTTAATGCTTAATCCAATAGATATTGTTGAAGATGTAATTCATCAAAAAAAATGGAACTTTAGTAGAGCTGCTGATCATGAGCTTGTTGCAGAAATATCATCTCAATGGTGTGCTTACAGGCTTTATTTTACCTGGTCTGAGAATATTAATGCATTAAGTTTATCTATAACTTTCGACATTAGGTTCCCAGAAACAAAATTAAATACAGCTTATGAATTATTAGGACTTATCAACGAAAATTTATGGATTGGTCATTTTGATATAACTAGTAGAAATGGGATACCTGCGTTTAGACATACAATTTTATCAAATTCTGAAACTGAAATTTTACATAAGAAATTTGAAGACGTTGTTGACATAGCAATTTATGAATGTGAAAAGTTTTATCCTAGTTTTCAGCAGGTTCTTTTTGAAGATACATCGCCAAAAGAAGCAATTCAGTTCTCAAAATTTGAAATAATTGGTAGAGCTTAATATATAATATTAATATAAACTTTTAATTTTATGAAAAATATATTGCTTATAGGATGTGGTCAT
Organism: uncultured Alphaproteobacteria bacterium; assembly: GCA_902577945.1. Classification (GTDB taxonomy): domain Bacteria; phylum Pseudomonadota; class Alphaproteobacteria; order HIMB59; genus CACPNW01. The sequence goes on along the minus strand of CACHBB010000001.1, from coordinate 3,504 downwards.
ATGGGTAGCGCACTACTTACATCATGGATAGATTCTAAACAGTACCATATAACCTTAATTGATCCTTTAAAAATTAATTTTTTAAATAAAAAATATAAAAAAATTAAGAAAATTAAAATTGTGCAAACTATATCAAAAATAGAAAATGCTTCAAAATTTCATTTTATTGTAATAGCTGTTAGACCAATTGATTTAACAAATGTTTTAAAAGAATTATCAAAAATAAAATTTAACAAAAAGACGTCATTAGTAAGTGTTGTTGCGGGAAAAAAAATAAATATTTATAGAAAATATTTCTCAAATATCTCTAATTATTTCCGAGTTATGCCCAACATGCCTGCTTCAATTGGTGAAAGTATGAACTGTATAGTTTTTAATAAAGAAGCAAATTCATCCAAAAAAAAGGATATTTTTAAATTATTTTCTTTGTCAGGTAGATCTATTTTTTTAAAAAATGAGAATGAAATCGACATGACGACAGCAATATCTGGAAGTGGACCAGGTTTCATATTTAATCTTATAGATGCAATGGAGAAAGCAGCAATTAGATTGGGTTTTAAACAACAAACTGCAAGAATATTGGTCTTGGAAACATTCAAAGGATCTATTAATTTATTTTCAAAAAGTAAAATGACTGCTCAACAATTAGTTAATACAGTTGCTACAAAGGGTGGAACAACTGAGGCTGGTCTAAAAATAATGAAGAAAAATAAAATTCATAAAATCTTCGTTGATTTAACTAATGCTTCTTATAAAAAAGCAAAACACCAAGGGAGCATAAATGGAAAAAAATAAGATTTCTGTTGCAAAAAAAACCTTAAAGATTTTAGAAAATCAATCTTTTGAAAGTATTAAATTAACCACAATAATTAATAAGAATAACAGTGAATTTATAAAAAAAAAAATTGATCTTTTAGTCAATATTAATAATTTTTTTGATTATTTATTAAAGGAAGATTTAAAAACATTAGAGAAGTCAAATTCTAAAGATATGCTTTTTGAAGTGCTGATGGCTAGACTCGACATTCTTAATAAGTATAGATTGCAGATCAAAAAATTGATAAATTATTTATTATCTAAACCGCAAGAAGTTTTAAAGTTAATACCATCATTTTTAGAAACAATTATTTTAATGGCTACATTAGCAAATATTGATGTAAACGGTATTAAAGGTGGCACAAAAATAAAGGGTATTTTTATTTTATATTTACTAATAATTTTTACCTGGAATAATGACGAAACAGTTTCTCTAGAAAAAACTATGACAACTTTGGATAAATATTTAAGTTCAATAAATAAATTTGCTAATTATCTGTAATGAAAAACAATAAAATTAATTATTTAGATTTTCAAAAAATAGATATTAGATTGGGGACGATAATTGATTCGCGTGAATACAATGAATTACGCAAACCTTCTATATTACTAAAAATTGATTTTGGAAAAGATATAGGAATAAAAAAAAGTTCTGCTCAGTTACAACAAAATTATAAAGCTTCACAATTAATAAACAAACAAGTTATAGCTGTTGTCAATTTTGAACCTAAGCAAATTGGTAAAATCTTTTCAGAAGTGCTAGTTTTAGGTTTACCTGATGAAAATAATGAACCAATTTTATTATCTCCAAAAATAAAACTAAAGAATGGAATAAAATTATACTAGTATTATAAAGGTAGTATTATTTTTAATTTTAATCCACCATATTCTGATTTATCTAGTTTTATTTCACCACCATGAGATCTAATAATATCTCTTGTAATTGTTAAGCCTAGACCACTTTCACCTTTAAGTTTGTTTCTAGAAGGGTCAAGAGTAAAAAAAGGTTTAAATACATCCTCATAGTTATCTTTTGGAATTCCTTGACCATTATCACTTATTATGATGTTACATCCATCATCATTAATACAAATGGTAATAGCTATTTTAGTTGCGTAACGCTTAGAATTATCAATTACATTTTGGAAAGCTCTTTTTAGCTGAATAGGCCTACCAGATGTTTGGACCTTATCTTTCTCATTAATAAAAATATCATATTTTTTCTTATCAATATTTTTTATACAATCTTTTATAACTTCATTAAGTGAAATATTTTCAATAGTCTCTGGAGACTCTGTTTTTACAAAACTTACATAACTATCTAACATTGCAGTCATTTCTCTAATATCAAGCTCAAGTTCTTTTTTAGCTTTCTCTTCTTTTAAGAGTGTTAGTTGAAGTTTCATTCTAGTTAAAGGAGTCCTTAAGTCATGACTTACACCTGCTAGCATCTCAGTTCTTTGCTTCAAAAATCTTTTTATCCTTGTTCTCATTTGATTAAAAGCTTGAGATGTTTGACGTATTTCATAAGCTCCAGCACTTGTTAATTTAGGTGCATCTAAGCCTCTCCCAAATGTTTCTGCAATTATAGCCAGTCTCTTAAGAGGTTTTAATTGTTTGCTCATAAGGAAATAAGACATAATTAATAATATTAATGATGCAAAAATCATCCATAATAAAAAAACAAACGCAGTTTCACTATATAATCTATCTTTATTTACATTTACTATAAGTAAACCTTGATCTAACTCTATTTTTATTAATACACCTTTTTCTATGTTGCTTAAGTCAAATATAAAAGGTTTATCCAAATTTAGTAAAGATTGCTTAAGTCGCTTTGATAAAATTCCTCTATTATTTTGAATTAATTGTCCACTTAATGTTTGGTCATTTGCTATTTTAAAATTCATTTTAAAATCTTCTTCTGCAATATTTTTTGCATAATTATTGAGATTATCATCTATTAATTTTACAAGAACATTAATATCAGCAACCACGGACTCGGCTAATCTTTTTGAGATAATATTCCAAGATGTTTGATAAAATACAAAAGCTGTAATTAATACTATTGTTATTATTGGAACAAATATTATTATTATAGATCTTCCTATGAGGGTTGATGGAATTATCTTTTTAATCATTATAATTCATCACACATTAATTTATATCCTTTTCCTCTAATAGTTTTAATATACTGAGGTTGCTTAGCATTTTTTTCAATTTTTTGTCTTAGTCTGGTAATTCTAACATCAATTTTTCTTAATTCTGATTCATCAAATTCTTGATCTGCTAATTCTTCTCTCATCACAATGTCATTTCTTTTCAAAACTAATTTTAAAAGCAAATCACTTTCAGCTTCAGTTAAATAAACTAAATCATTATTTTGTTTTAAATTCAATGAAGATATATCAAAAATAAAATCACCAAATTTTACTATCGTATTTTTGTTTGAAATATTTTGATATAATTTTAAAAGATTATTAATTCTTAAAAATAATTCTTCAGGCTCAAAAGGTTTTGCTAAATAATCATCTGCACCTATTTTTAGGCCATCAATTTTATTTTTATCCTCTGACATAGCAGTTAACATAATTATTGGTGAGTTTGAATTATTTTTAATAAACTCAACCAATTCTATCCCATCACCTGATGGCATCATTCTATCTAAAATAATAAGGTCAAAAACTA